>CAYMGE010000059.1:0-40239 GCA_964389925.1 uncultured Ardenticatenaceae bacterium | reverse complement strand
CAGCGCGTCCATATGAAACCTCAAGAGGCACTCAACTGCGAAAGCGGGAGAGTGCCTCTTTGGTTTTAAGGAGTGCTGATGACTATATCAGATAAACAGACGGAATGGAACGCCCCCATTCGCAGCGACATTGCGAGCTTCGCAAGCTGGCTCACACAGAACTTTCAAGGTTGGGTCAACTTTGATCTGGATGTCTATGTCAACCCAGTGAAATTCTTTCGTGCCACGGAGCATGGTTTTAGAGCTATTTTCAACGGGGGAAAGAATGACTCCCATATTAAGATGCCATTTGCGATAGTCGATGCCGCCAATCTTCGACGGGGATGGATAGTTGTAAAAATATCAACTGGGAGTTTGTTGGTTCCCGAAGACGGCGCAAGATGGTTCGCGCACAGCTTGGTCGAGGAGTTGGCAGCGGCATTCACGGATGCAGAAACGGTTGTGGCGTTAGATGGCAAGCAGACTTTTGCCTCTAAATCAGCACTCGGTTTTAAGCTGCCCTTTGAAAAGTAAATCGGCCGAAATAGATCAAAAAAGCGCACAATCGTGCGCTAAGGAGGAACTTAATATGATAGAGCAAGAATCAGCAAATGTGATGTATGACCACTTAGAAAGCGTAGAAGGTCAAACCGTCAAGTTGTACGTCAATGGCGTTGCGTTTGAGGGCAAGCTGAAAATTCTAAACGGCTTATTGATTCAACTTGAGGAGGATTGGCGCACGCTCACGATTAGGCTTGATGCAATTCAGGTTTGCATCGTTTCTCGCTAATCAAATGTGAGCAAACGATTCAACAGTGACGGGTCAAAGGAAGATGGTCGAAGATCGTAGTGCGCTTGACGGTTCAGCAGCGGAAAACGGGCTTCAACAGCCGCTTGAAAAACGATATTAAAATGCGGTGCGCCGATCCTGTCTTTGACATACTCACCAATCTGAACAACTTCTTGAACGACGGGAGCGATTGCGGGGGGGTGATTATTCTCAGTTGACATGATGGAATTATAGCAAGAAATCGGCTGAAACTGATCCAATTAGATCAATTTCAGCCCATATAAAAAGTAAAAGGCACTCAACTGCGAAAGCGGATGAGTGCCTTTTTGCTTGGGGTGGAGACCCCCAAAAATGAAACAAGTAATAATGAAACAACTAAAAGACGGAATCGGCAACTGGTTCGTGCTGGGATTTGAAAACCAAAAGCATTATCTTCAGCTTTTGGCATTCGACGATAGTGCCGTGACATTGAAAAACCGTCGCGGTGAACAAAGCGTGGTTGATGCGGAAACCATTACATCGATCAGATTGGCTGAACCACCACAGCCAAAGAAGCCCAAAACAACGCAGTTCACCTACTGGTGCTAGGGTAATCGGCCGAAACTGCTCCAATCAGATCAATTTCGGCCTAAACAAAAAAAGACGCGCTGTAGAAGGCAGCGCGTCCATATGAAACCTCAAGAGGCACTCAACTGCGAAAGCGGGAGAGTGCCTCTTTGGGTTTCAAGGAGATGCTGTAATGACAGCACCAAATGATCGAACAAAAATGATTGAACTACTAAAAGAGCGAAAAGGCAAGTGGGTTACGGTTGGGTTAAACGGTGAGGGGCTCAACGCGCTGGTGATTGCTGTTGAAAAAGAGGTTGTGAGAATGACACCACACAAACAACCAGAGATGTCAGCGCGGATAGCGGCAATTGTCTACATTCAACCATCCGAGCCGCCAAAGGAGGCGAAGCGACACAAAACGACACAGTTTCCTTATTGAGATGTGAAATCGGCCGAAACTGATCTCGCCTTAAAATTTTGAAAGTTCTAAAAGGGTGGCCCCTATTTTACTAACGCGCTGTTGGGAGGGTGCGGCGTGCATCAACTCACGCTTTTTCGCGTTCGGCCGAATCACCCAACCTTAAAATTTAACCTGTGTTCACAATGCGGGAGCGTTATCTTGCTAATGCGTTGCGGCGATGTCGGCACGTGCAACAAAGAGCCGGAAAAAAAGCCCATCCTTAAAATTTAACCTCAGTTAACATCTGTCATCGCAATTATCCTGCATACGCACAAGATGACATTTTGTCATACATTTTTGTGCATAAACTCACCAGCGATGGGAGCGTTAGCGACCAGATTTTGCGACGTGTGATATTCGGCCGAAACCGACCCCTGTGCTATAATCCAGCCCACTCAAAGGAACCCATCAAGACAAAAGCGGATGACATGCGAAAGCGTGCCGTCCGCTTTTTGGTTAAACATGATTTATCACGGCGACTATCTGACAACCAACATTCAACTGCCCGCCCATCTGATCGTCACATCCCCACCCTACCCGCTGCTCAAGGGATGTCCGATGGACGTACCGACGTGGTTGATTTGGTTTGGGGGTGTCCTCACCAAAATGCACGACGATTTACACCCCGACGGCGTGCTGGTTCTCAACGTCAACTTTCCGCGCTGCGACAATGGCAGCTACGATGTGCGACTCTGGTCGCTGCCATTCTTTCTGGACGAAATCGGCTTTCGACTGATCAACATCTACGCTTGGGACAAGCTAAACAGCCCACCATCGGGCAACCACAAGCGGTATGCTCGCAATGAATGGGAGCCTGTCTTTGTTGCAGCAAAATCAGCCTCCTATCACTTCCAGAAGGTCTACAAGCCGTACAGCCCCAAAACGATCAGTCGGGTTAAGAGTGGCAAACTGCGTGGTATTTCGGTTGATGGATCGCATTCGGGCGGTCATAACAGACTCAATCCCAACGGGGCGGCACTCTCAAACGTTCTGCGCTTTAGCTCATTCGGGCAACAAAAAAGCACCCGTTGCGGGTGCGTTCATGCTAGAAAAGCGCGTTCCTGTCCGAACGCGCTTTTGCTATTTTGGGGTTGGGGGGCTTTCGGCCGATAGCAGCAGATCGTTTGGGGTGCAGTTGAGAGCGTTGCACAGCGACTCCAAAAATTCCACGCTACCTAATCGCTCTCCCCTCTCAATCTGTCCGATGTAGCGATAAGTTGAACCGATGTTTTTGGCAAGATCGGTTTGCGTCCATCCTCGCGCTTTGCGAAGTCGGCGAATTCCTTTTCCGTAAGTTGATGAAAAATCCATAGGCGAATTTTACATTAGATCGTGCAAAATACAAGCTAAACGCTTGCAATGCAAGCGCAAAGCGTGTATAATCCTCTTAAATCAAACGCAAAGCCCCACACCGTAGCCTGATAAACGAAAGTGTGAGGCTTCTACTGAGAGGACTCAGATATGACTACTTTAGTACAAAAAGCCCAACAACACAACGTCACCCCCCTAACCAAACAAACGTACCGCGTGACCTCCGCCAGCAGCGGCAGCCAGTACACCGTCCGCTTCGGCCGACTCGCCACGACCTGCACCTGCCGCTACATGCGCTTCAACCCCAGCAAGCAGTGCAGCCACATCATCGCCGCAGAGCCAAAGTACGCCATTGCGACCGCTGCCCCACAGCGCAACGTGATGGACTTCTCCGACCTGTTCGGATACGCATAGGAGGTGAACTGATGGTGCTAAAAATGAAGCCGAAGCCAACTGAAGAAGATCGCGCTGAGATGTTGTGTGACAGCATCGAGGCACTGTACGCAATCGACCCGAAGCCAGCCGATGGGAGCGTGGATCAGATGATCGAGATGTTTGAGTGGCAACTCGACATGCTGTCGGCGCAGAGTCCCGCGTTCAACCTGTATGCAGATGAGGTGGGCTAATGGAGTTGTCTAACTTTATGGAGGTAGATCATGGCGGCATTGTCGCCACCTCCCCCAACAACTTTTCTCACACGTTTAACGTTCGACCGAAAGATGGCGAAAAACTGTTAAAAGCAATCGAGATGTTTGAAGAAGTGCTGATCAAACAGGGATGGGAACCCAGTAAGCAGTCAGCAGTAGGCAGTGAACAGTCGGGGCGTTCGCGTGCGAACGCTTTGACGCAGAGCTTTGCTGCCGAAACGCTCTCCGTCACGATTGATGACGGCAAGGTGTATTACAAGGTCAAGGGGGGTGAATTTAGTAAGTTTGGGGTATTCATCTGGCCTGAAGCGTTGGCGGCCAGCGGGATCGAGGTGGACGACATCGATCCGATCAAGGGTCTAAATTTGCGCGGCTGGACGGCCGAGTACACCTTAAACGACGACGGCAACCCCAAAAAAGTGACGCACCTCTATCGCTAAAAGATGGCTCAAATCCGTAAAATTTACGGATTTGAGCAATAATCCCGCAACGCTCGATACTTCCAATCGGCCGAATTCACCCCGCGCCTTGCCCCCCACTGCTCGTTATTTGCCACATTGACACCTGAATGAGTGTAGTGCATGAACAGATCGAGATAGTCGTCGAACGCATCGAGCATGAGCGCGTACTGTTCGGCCGAATCCTCCCACGCCGCAAAATCGGCCGAATTCGCCTTCCAGTGCTGCCCTCCTTCATAAGCCACCATCCGCACCCCGTCGGGCAACAGCCGCGCCGTGCGGTTAAATTTGGCGATTTCGTCATCAATCCCACGCGCCCACACATCGGCTGCCGTCGCTTCGTCAAAAACATGCCCGTCGCCGACGTACGCATTGACGGCCACCACATCGATCTGCCCGTCCAGCGCGTGCAGCAGCCGCGCCAAGCGCTGCGTGTCCCCGTTGCGAATGGCAATGACGCGATGGAGACGACTATCGTCGAATTCGGCCGAAAACGCATCCCACAACGCCGCTGATCGTTGAGCCTGAAACGCCGCGCCCCCGTTATCGGCGACATAAGCCGCCTGATCAAAAACCGTGTTCCACACCTCGTTGGAGTATTCCAAATAGAGATGCAGATCGGGATCGAGCATCGACGCGGCAAGCTGGGCAAGCTGGACGAAATAATCATCGCTTGCCCACGTCGGCGCGGTGAGCCACACATTATGACCCGTTTTGTTCGCAAATGAGAACAGCGTCTCCCACTGCACGCCCTGATCAGCCACGCCAACATAACCCGGCACAACGCGCCGATCTGACCAATCGATCTCTCGATTCGTATTGGTGTTGATCCAATCGTGATAGCGAATGACGCTGTACGGCTCTAAAGAGTTGAGGTATTCGGCCGAAAACGCCCCATTCGCATCGAGCGCAGCTTCCCCCCACTCTGCAAAAAACCACAGATTCGATCCGATTGACATACATGATCTCCCCTCTCCTTGCAGGAGAGGGGTCGGGGGTGAGGTTTCTTCTTCCACATATGGGGTTGCCGTTATCGGCCGAATCGTCGGCATTTGCGTCGGTGCAGGCGTGACGGTCGCGCCGATCCGCGTCGGCCGCAGCGCAATTTGTGTCGGTGACGGCGTAAAAGTGGGTGTTTCGGCCGAAACAGCAAACCCATATGTGGGCAGAGCGTGGGAGCGCGTCGGTTCGTCACAATCCCAAATTGACCAACCGTTGCGGTCAAGCAACCACTTGACCATCGTCATGTAATCGCGGTCATTAAACGGATCGAGAACACGGCCGATGTCATGCGCCGCTGGGTCGGCAAAGAATCGCCAGTTGATCGCAAACGGCCCCACCATCCGATTCCCCACACCGTCGATCCAAAACGCCGTCCACTGCCCGCCCGATTCGCATTGGCTAATGCTGTAAGCACGTGGGAGAAATTCGGCCGAAATATCCAACTCAGCCCACCAAAAGCCGATCTCTTCCCGCGTCAACGTTCGCGCTGGCAACTGCTCGCCCCCGCGCTCGATGCACAGTTCAATGTCTTGCGCCCCGATCCGCTGCACTCGCGTGCGGTCGCAGGTCGCAACGGGCAGCCATGGCGTGACGGTTGGCGCGGCGATTGTCGCAGCGACGAGAGACGGCGGCGGAACGACCGTTACAATGTCGATGATCCCCGCCTCAATGTCATACGACCCCGACACCATGCCCCGAATGCGCTGCCCGTCGGCCGCCAGATCAATCTCAATCTCATCAAGCTGTACGGTCGGCAATGTGTAGGAGATGATCGATGTCGGCGACGTGGGCGCGACCGTTGTTGCGGTTGCCGTCGGATAGGGTGTGTAGGTGGGCAGTGGTGTAAATGTTGGATAGAGCGTAGGCTCGACGGTCGGGCTGACCGCTTGCTGCTGACAGCCAAGTAAAAAAATGTAGAGTACGATACAAATGAGACGTTTCATCATCCCCCCCTGAAACAAAAAAGCGACGTTCGGCCGAACGTCGCCCCAGCGTCTGTCATTCCCGCGCAGGCGGGAATCCACTCTTTTTAGGCTAACGACACCATATTCAACGGTGGACGACGCAACACAACGCAACCATCAGCCTCAGAGCCGACGATTACGCTCGGCATCGTTTCATCAATGCGGTATATCTTGCCACGCTCAACCGTCGGCTTGCCGTCGATTAGCTCTGGCAACAGATCGTCTGGCGACTGTCCTCGCGGCACGATGGCAACGACACGGCCGCTAAATTTTGTTCTGCCCATGTTGACACGCACGCGATCCCCTTCTCGAAACGCGATTGCGCGACTTTCAGCGTTAGCGACACGCCGCAGAATGTCGTCTTTTTCCTTCTCAACCTCTTCGTAAATGTCGATACCATCCTGAATCGTCTTATCCAACTCGTCACGCTCGGCAACAAGCTCATCGATCTGCTCACTCATCGAGTGATTGTCTTCTGCAATCTGCTCACGCAGTGTGCGCTCTTGATTCAACTCATGCAGCAAGCCGCCAATAATTGCGGTGATAATCAAGCCCGATACCAGAACTAAACCAATCAAACTAGACATCGTTCCTCCTATGGTTGGACTTCAAACGTGACGGTTGTCGTGTCTGCCCGCGATCCAACCAAGTCCATCGCCCCATGGATGTAGGTGCAACGGACACCTGCCGGGATCGCAGGGAAGTTGTCGCGTTCAAATCCAAACTTAAAATCATTTGTCATTGGTGTGTAACTCGGCCGATAGATCGGCATGAAGGTGTGTGTATACCCATTGTCACAACGAATTTCGCCTGCAATCAGGAAAATTCGTTCACCCGACTCGGACCGACCGTGTATCCAGACGATCAGTTCCTTACCGCTATAGTGCGGGGCAGCCATTTCCATCTGCTCGTAAACAAACGGCGGTGGTTCAGGCTCGACATTCGATTGTGCAATTGGAATAAGCATCATTCCCAGCAGAGAGATAGCTGCAATAAATCCAATGCAAATCAGCATGAGAGCATCACCGATATTGCGGCGAAACTGATTTTTGAGCCAATGAAACATCATCCCCCCATCCAACTCTGAAAAAGAATCTCCAGTGCGTCTCGCAACTGTCCGATCCACGTCAAAAAGCCCAGCCCAAACAACAAAATAACAAAGCGCAGCGTGTAGTTGAACGTCTTGAGCCGTTCCGACCATGTTTTGAATTGGTTTGTCAGTTCGCGCACATCGACGACAAGACTCGGCAACTGTAAATCGTCATCTCCATAGATGACTTGTCGAAATTTCTTGACCTCGTTTTCCAAATCAGCCACACGCTGGGCTAAGTCATCATTCATCAGGCAGTCCCATCCGGATAGTAGTTGAAGACGTTGGCATCAAAGATGCTCAATGTGTTGGCCTCTTGCAGTTGCGGTAACAGATTGCGTGTGTACCACTCAATCGCATCCCAATGTTTAGCGACCGCTACTTCGCTGGCAAACACAAGCGTGCAACCCGATCCGCTCGTCACGCTATCGCTGTCAACGTGGATGACAGGGGCAGTCTTTTCAACGACATGGGGATTTTCGGCCGAACTCGCCGTCACAATCTCGACAAACTTCTCAACCATCCCGTTGTTGACGCTGAACTTCATAACCGCCTTCATGAAGTCACCGCTGGTGCGAATGCTGTGGTCGGTCAGAAATGCGCCGTTGAGAATGCGGTTTTCAATCCCCCCGCGCTCCGACACAGTTGTGTAGAGCAGGTTCCATTTCAGGACGATCCCTGAATCACCTCCCACCTCCAACCATTGACCCGGCACGACAAGCGGATCGCCGCTGACGTTGCGTAGCGCGACGATCACGCCGCCGATCAGGTGCTTGAACAGTTCGGCCGATGCCAACATTGCGCCCAACGAGGCAAACCCAAACGCCGTCAGCAAATCGCCACTGCCTATGCCAGCAACTTGTAGCGAAGCCAGCGTTGCCAAAATCAGCGACCCGTACCACGCCGCACGCACAATCGCACGTTCGACCTCTTCGGGCAGGTTGACCAACCCGCGCCCGTTATCGGTGTCAACCACCGTCACCAGTTTTCTGACAGCGCGGCGCACAACCATCGCAACGATAAGCAGCAAGCCAAACACGAGCGAAAATATGCCTAACTGGTTGGCAAATTCGGCCGATTGCGCCAGAAGTCCCAGCACCGTGTCCCAAATTGTTTCAATCATGATCCCTCCCAACATGAAATCTCAGATTTCGATTGCAACCGAATTTGTTAAAGCTAAATGCTCTTAGCATTAGAGAACTCACCCGCCTTGCCACTAATCAACACCCCTTCCTGATCATAAACGCGCGTGTCACCATGCTCACGAATTTTCTGGTAGGCGACGGCGGTGTTGTTTGCCTCATGACCAAACCCAGAAAAATTATCACTGGAAAACCGGTAATTTCTGTGGCTAATGTGTAGTGCGCTCCTTTGTCGCGCCGATTGCGAGGGATAGCCAGACAGAGTCGCCGCAGCCGACTCGTTAGCATAATCGATTTGAATCTGCGTCAATCGCCAATAGGTTGCATCGATTCCGTACTGCGTTTCAATTTGTTTTTCAAGTGCCATTGTTATTCTCCGCAAATATAATTGCTACTGGTTCAAGCAGTAGCTGTCCATTAGGTTGCTCGACCAGCTTATACTGGACTTCGGGTGTCTCTTTCTGTGTTACTGCGATGCGGCGTTTGCATTTCTTGCAGCTTAAAATGCCTTTTGGTGGCATACAAGTTAGTGCAATGTTAGTTTCGATGAACACGCAATCACACATCAGTTTGGAATCCTTAAAGCTTTGAATCCGACCCCGCCGCTATCGGCTGAACCGACGCTGACACGCTGGAGCATACCGTTATCCACATCATAAATCATGAATCGCGTATTCCCTGCCGTCGCGTTATCGTCGAATCGTGCGATCTCTGTTGTTCCACCGCTGGACTGCGTATGAATCGACGTGCGTAAATTTGATGCCGCTGGCGCAATTGACGCGCCTCCAGAGATGAGGTCGATGTACCCACCCAGATTTTGTCCCCCACGGTCGCTTCCCGACAAATCAATTTGCGCCCCATCTGACTTGGATGTTCCGCCCCAAACAGGGAGATTAAATGCTGGATTGTTTCGTTTTAATCCTCGATTTTCTGCGCCGCCTCCGCTAAAAATTACGGATTGCCCAAATTCGGCCTCGCCATCTGAATTCATTGCGATCTGCGTTACGCCGCCGCTGTTTTTGAATTCTAAAATATTTTCAGTTTGCCCCGCCGCCGCCTGTATGCGAAGCGCAGGCTGCGCCGCATTCTGATTGATGACTTCGATCTGAGCTACAGGGACACCCAGACTGCCAAATCGCGCCGCACCTGACCAGCGCAGATTTGCACTTGCATCCATCAACCCAATGTCATTCCCATTCGCAATCACGTAAATCGTGTTTGCGATTCGATTATTGAATCCTGTATCCGAATCACCCTCAAACGTGATTGATGGTACGCCAGAATTGGACAGCGACTTGGCCGTTACAATACCTTCATCGGTAATTCCCCCATTCCCGCCGCCAACCGTCAGGCCTTCCGTGAAATCCTGCGCCTGCGCCGTAGCACCTGCCTGTGATCCATCCCCCCTCAGCAGCGTCGCATACCCGATTTCGCCAGTTGAAGGGTCGATCAGAATTGCCGCGTCTCCAATGCTGGCGGCGGCGGTTTGAGCGGTTTTCAAATACAGTTTCCCAGCCGTTAGTAACTGTAACTGATTCGATGATTCTAGGAGTGCGCGACCGATGCTCTCCAACAACTGCATTCGGCCGTACTGCCCAGCTTGGCTACCTGCCTGATTGATGATCTGTGTGTCCGCCTGCTGCGAAAACGTGCCGCCAACCGTCGTGAAGGTGTCGGACGGCTCTGTTTTCTTCAAATAGGGCGAAACCTGTGCCACCAATGCGCCGCCCGGCTGATCGTGCTGGCTGTTGTGGATGTAGACGTTGCCGCCCTGCGTCACATACTCGGTCGTGCCATCTGTGATGAAAAGTTCCCAGAAGTAACGACGGTTTGCGTTGGCGGGATCATTGGGGTCTGGCAACTTAACCGACTCTGTATCATCCACAACAATTGTCCTCTTGACCCAATCGAATGCTGTGTTGACATCAAGTAAAGGCAAGTTGGCATCGTCGTAGACGGTAAAATACGCCTCTGTCACCTCGCCTGGTGCAATATTCGTTTCTGCTTCGGCCGTATTCAAGTTGGCGACGACAAACGCCGCGCCGCGAAAGATGTGGACATCTTGCCCCTTACGAAAATATTTCTTGTTCATCGCTCCTCCACAAGGTCGGCCGCCGCAACAAATGTTGGCGATACGATTTCATCGGCCGTTTCCAAGCTAGGTAATGGATCATCCCCAATTGATCTAATCTGTGTCACAAAAATATCGCTGACCCGCTCAAATGGACTGTTGTAAGCCAGCGATTGATCGGTGCTGGTCAAATCTCTAAATACGCCCGGGCGCAGCGCACGCGGCCGCAACTGCTCAACACCCTCGTTACGGCCGAAGCCGCTTTCACGAATGACGTGCTGCGGCGCAAAATCCACGCCAGCATAAAAAACTTGCTGATCGCGCACATCCAAGCTGTAAATGCTGCCCGTGCTGTCGGGTTGACTCGCAACCGATTGAATCGCCGCCAAAACGGTGTCATCTTCTTTGAATGTCAAGGTCAGTGGCGTGTCGTTCTCAGAAAGGTATCCAACCGTCAAATGGTCGCAACGATTCGTGATTAACCAATCCAGCACAGCGTCAGCAGTCAGAACCGATGCCGATGTGTGATCAACATAGCGGCGTTCGGCCGTCCGCAAATAACCCATTGCCGTGAACAGCAGCGTTGTTTCCGCTGTTCCGGTCACTGTGCCAATCGGATACCGACGGGGCGTGCTGTATTTCTTCAGCAACCAGTCACGCAATCGCTCCGCTGCAACTTGATCGCGCATTTCCGCTTTCTCGCTGATCTGCACCTCTCTGCGGCCGAATTGTGATTCGGCCGAATCGTCCGTCGCCCACGTCGTCCAAACAGCGGGATCACCGTAGGCAACGCGAACGGCGGAGAAGTAACGTGGCTTCTCTTGCTCAACCACGTTTTGACGACTGCCCAACAACGTGCGACGATAGCGCAATGCCAGTGGCCCAGCCCCATCGATCAGCTCCATCTCCGCGATAAAGCCATCCCACGGGATACCGTCACTCCGCTCCTGAACGTGATAGCCAAGCCACGTGTCAAACATCGTGCGGAGTTGATCGGCCGAAAACGCTTGCCCAGTCAAATAGTTTTGCGAGCGTGTCGAAATCTCATAGGTTAACTCCCACGCGCCGCCGATCAGCCGCCGCGACTGCTCAACACCCGTCGGCTGTTCTGCCAACTTGGTGACAAAGTTTTCGCTTTGTAGCCCCAATCGTGAGCCAAAAATTTCTAGTGAGTAGCTCATGATTTTGTCAACCTGTATTGATCGTATGATTCAACCGTTGTGCTTAACTGGTTAACGTTGTCTGGAATGATGACGAGGTGGCCGCCATCGGGTGGCAAGTGCCAATTGTTCGGCCGAATCTGTGGACGGCCAGTTATGCCGACACCTTGATGCTCGATGATCGCCTCTGTTGCACCAGTTGCATACGTTGATAGATGGACGTGGGTCTCAACGGGTGGTGAACTCGTCAACTTAAGAATCATTGAGTCGAAGTCGTGTTTAACAACGATCCGATGATCTGCCGGCAGTGTGGCAAACTTCTCAATCTCAACACCACCCGCATACGAGCGCGTCAAATCTTCGATGTAAACAAAAAAGCCGAAACGCTCAATCGAATACGCCGCGCTCTCTGGTCGATAGTGGTATGTTGGGATTTGCAAACTGCCAGAGAATTCATGCCAGCGCGTGATGCCGCCTAATCCACCAAACAACGTAATGGAGCCGACGCTAACCGCGTCTCGCTCGCTGAATCCCGCTCGCACCTCGATGCGGCTGGCCGTCGCCCCGTTGTTGTTGCGTCCTCGCAGAAGTAGCCGGTATCGGCCGATCCAATCTCGAAAGTCGGCGTTGACGCTGCCGTAATCGACTAGTCGTATCTGCCCTCGATGATGTAGGCCCGGTGTTGGGTGTGCTGCAAAATCAAAATAAACGTGGCTGGCTGTCTCCGTTCCGTCCCAATCGTCACCGTCAACCAGCGGAACAATGGGCTGAAACCACGTCCCAGTTTCGCCCGGCACTCTGCGCGGCTTGATCCCCACCCAAACAAGGTTGGTCGCCTGATTTTCGGCAATCGGCTTCAAGGTCAAGCGACTAATGCGACTACCCAATGTTCCATTCCCATTTAAGGCTCGCATGGTGTTGCCGCCGACTGTTTGATCGACGATTAAAGATGCTGACGGGCTTTCCCAGTGACCGCGTTGCAAGTGCAGCGTCAGAATCGCCTGCCCCTTCTCCTGTGTTCGCAGATTGTTGACGCTGATCGTTTCGGCCGATTCGTACCCGCCGCCAAAAAGCAGCGCTCGCACAGACCCCGCGCCCTCTTGTTGGACTTCTATCCAATAAGCCACAGGCTCAACCACGTCGCGGACGTGCGCCTCGGCCGCCTCAAAGAGATCATCGAGCAACAACAAAACATCGTTTAGCGCGGCATTTGTCGCTGCTCTGACCACGACTGTAATGCGCTCGTCAATAGGCGGTGTGGCACGGTCGCTAATCGCGTGCCACGCACTGTAGATGGTCTCGGCCGAAACCATGTCCAGCACGGTCGTAAACGTCCCATCAGCCCCCTGCTCTAAAAGTCGCATCGCCGCTGCCATCAGAGCATCTCCTCCGCATGGCGACGACGGCGATCCCGCTGTTGACGTGCAAAAATGTGCTGTGCGGCACGCTTGCTGTAGATATTGTTGATCGTCGTATTCCCGTTGGGCGTTCGCGTGCGAACGGGAGACGCTGGCGGCGGCGCGGCAACCGCGACAGTGCGCGGCTGCACAAGCTCGTCGATAAACCGTTCGGGTGGCATCGCCTGCATTCGGTCAAATACGCCATACCCAAACGCCCGCTCGTAATCCATCAGCGTCTCGTGATCGATGACGTGTTCAACACCACGCTCGGCAATGCTAGCAAAGTGCGGCCGATTGAGTGTGCGGCCGCCGTCAGCGTAGGCGTAATCACCGCTGGCATTATTGTCCATCGTCGGCGGTTGCCCATTTGTGACGATGTTGTAGGTGATGGTGCGCGTGCCAGCCGCTTGATCGGCCGATTGCTTGACCGCACCCGCCCGGCTGATTGCCCCAGCGGAGTTGTCGGTGTAATCGAGAAAGTAAGGACTATCAACCAGTGCATCGGCCGTTGACTGCACGTTGTTGATTCGGCCGATCTCCTCATCTGCGTTGTCGGTCAATTCAACCTTGTACGGCTCTGCCGTCAGATCGGTGAGTGACTGTCCCGCGATGTCAACCTTCTCTTTGGTCGTGTCGATGCTGATGTCGGTGTTTGCCAACTCGGTTTGGAAATCTTGCGCCGCGCCGATAGCGTCGGATAGCGACATCGTGCCGTTGAGCCACGCCTGTGTCAGCTCCTGCACTTTCGCTTTGAGCAACGCCGCCTTGATCGCCGCTGCTGCCTGTTCTTCCGTAAATTCACCAGTCGCAACACCCATCAGCGCCATCGCCTCGATGTTGCCGCCGAGAGCTTGTGTTTGTTTGGTAAATTCGGCCGAAAGATCGACCTCTTGCGTTTTGAGTGCCTGATTGAAGAAGCCGACTAATTTTTGGTTGTAAGCGTCTTGTGCTTCAGCAGCCAGCCTGTTAGCAGTCGTGATCGCGTCGATTCGCTGCTTGGCTTCATCCTGTGTAGGCAATCCCTCATGGACAATCTGGTTGTACTGTTCTTGGGTGATCTTGCCAGTGGCAAGTGCCGTATTCAGCAACTCTTGTGCTGCTTTTGCATCTTCTTCGCGTGCGGCCGATTCTCGATTCGCCTCGGCATATTCATCGACTGCAACCTTGATTTGATGCAGGGGAGGAATGCCGTCGGCAATCAGGCCGTTGTACTGTTCGTGGGTGATGTTGCCACTTCGCAACGCGCCGTTAAGAATGTCGAGTGCAGCGGACGCGCTTTGTTGAGCTGCTGTGTTTTCTGCCTCGGCTGTTGCCCGATTTCGCAGTAGTTCAGCATTACGCTGGTTTGCCTCGGCCGAACGAGCTGCTGCTGCTGCCGTGCCGTCCTCGACCGCAATTGCTTCGCGTCGCTTTTCAGCAAGTGCCGCTGTTGCTGTTGCCTGATTTTGCAGCATCACGATGTCAGAAGACCGCGCCGCTTCAATCTCATCGGCGCGGTCTTCGATGACGTGTAGCGCATCATTTGCCTGATTAAGTGAATCGAGCCATGCAGGTGTGTTGTACTCTAATCCCAGAAATTCAGTGACCTTGCGATCTGCGTCACTAATCGCGTTGAGGAAACCGACCATCTCGCGGCTATCGCCAAAACCGCCAAGTGACTTGTTGATGGCGGCAACGCTATCTACGATGCGAAGGAATCTCTCTGAAGCTGTAATTCCCTCACGGCCTGCACCATCTAAAGCCTCCTCGACTTCGAAACTTAGATCGACAACTTTTCCTATACCTGAATTGACCTTATCCAGAACACCACTAGCAAGGGGCGCAAATGCTTTCCCCGTCTGCATCTTGAGTGTGGCAAATCCGCGAGTAGCCTCCTCAGCTTTCGATCCAATGTCGTCTACGCTGTCGCGCACCTTGTCCGATGTGCCAAGTACTGGGCCAAACGCCCCGTCAACGATGTTTAACTGACGCACGGCAATCGCGCCCAAATCCTCGAACGGCGTACCGAGTTCGCCCGACTTGATGACGCTATCTGCAACCTTCAGATCGACACCAGCCAGTGCGTCGATGATGCGCTGCATCGCCTCGCCTTGCGTGATGGCCCCGTTATCGACGAGCGCGGTTAGCTCATGGTAGTTGATCCCAATTCGGCCGAGTTGTTCGATCAGCGCGTCGCTGCCAGCAGCCAGCTTCAGCGGCAGTTCCTTAATGCCGTCGAGTGCCTTATCAACGCCCAACATGCCGCCTTGACCGCCGCTCTCCATCGTGGCGAAGAAACCATTCGCGCCGATCTGGGCATTGGCGAACTGCGGCGAATACTCCTCGATGCTTTCCAGCATGTCGCCAGAGCGGTCTAGGCCGCGTTCAAACCCTTTGGCGATATAGTCGAGAGCTTCTGGGTAGGGAATGTCGAAGTTGCGGGACAGCGTTTCAGCAGCAGAAGCGACTTCGGAAAATTCTTTTTCGTAGGTGCTGGCAATCGCCTCCGCTTTACTGAGGACATCTGACATCTCCTCATCCGTCAGACCCTTCACATGCTTGCGTAGATAGCCGACAGCATCGGCTGCTTGCCCGACCGATTCAAACCAGTTGTTGGCAAACGCATCTTGGGCAACGCGCCCCAGCTCACGCGCTTCCCCTTCACTGATGTTCAGCTTGCGTTCTAACCCATCAACCGCCGCGTCAACCTCGGCAAACGCTGCAACTGCGTCGATGGCAAATGCGATGAACGCTGTCGCCAACCCTGCCGCGCCGATTGCCAACGATCCGCTCTTGCCAACCATGCCGAGCAGATCGTCTGCCTTGCCCAACACGTCACCAATGGGGCCGGGCAGATCGCCAAACGCATCTTTGAGCTGGTCGATGCTAAAGCCGCCTTCATCGCCTAGTTGCTTTAGCTTGCCTTTGACATCGGCCGATCCATTCTCATCGACGTGGAAGACAATACGTTCCCCGTCGTAGGTGGCGATCTGTTTTAGCTCGGTTGTAACGCCGTCCGCGCCGCGCTGCGCCGCATGGATGGTGACTTTCTCACCATCTTTTTTGAGAATGAGGTCTAGCTCGGCCTGAACATCGGTCGCGCCCGATTGACCAACCGCGATGTTTACCTGCTGACCATCGTGGGACGCGATCTCGTCAGCTTCACTTTTTACGTCGGCCGCGCCAACCTGCTCAAATGCTGTCGTGACGGTGTTGTTTTCGCTCGATTCCAACCGTTCAACTGTGTCGAGAACGTCAGCTTGACCATGTTGGTTAAATTGGGTCTCGACAGTTTGGTTATCGGCCGATTCCAACCGTTTAACTGTGTCGAGAACATCGCCTTGACCACGCTGCTCAAATTCAGTCTCAATCGTTTGGTCATCGACCGATCCCAACCGATTAACCGTATCGAGAACGTCGGCTTGACCAGATTGTTCAAATTTTGTGCTGACGTTGGCGGGAAGAGAGGCCAACCGATCTCGCAGCGTTTCCGTCGCAGTCGAAACAATCTCCTGCGTTTTCTCTAGCTTTTCGAGCGTTTGCCGAATTCCTTCGAGTTGTTTTTCAGACGCGCCCAACTGCTCGTACTTTTGCAGATCGTCACGCACAGCATCGGCCGAACCAGACACGCCCTTCAATTCACGCTCTAGCAATCCAATGACCGCCTGCAACTGCTCTATCTGTTCTTCGGCCGTCCGCGCCTCTTTGAATCCAGCCAGCGCAACACGCACCGCCCGATCTAGGGCGGCAAGACGCTGATCGAGCTTGTTCAGTCCGCTCACATCAGATTTGGCACGAATTAAAAGGCTGACTTCGTTCATTAGATTAAGCTGGCTTTTCCTGAAACGATGGGCAACAGCATGATCGTGTCGCCAGCAACTTCTTCCATTTCGCCCTCGCTGCGATTCACCGCCGTCGGATATGGCGATTTACCACGTCGGCGAAAGACAATTGGCAGATACTCAGTTGGCGGCGTGAGAGAAATTGGATTGATGGCCGATGGATCAGTGTAAATCTCTAGTTCGCCGGGTCGAATCTCAGAGCGTTGCGCTGCCCAACTGGTTCCCGTTGCGAAGGGCATTTCCTCTTGCACAATTGGAAACAAAATGTCGTTAAGCGACGTAAACAGAACTTGTTCAAATTCCCCCCCTTCAGCTAGCGCGGCAATTGAGGCTTGATTTAGCTCTTTAAGCCGCTGCAACTCGCGCACGTCTGGATGTAGCGCGAGCAGATCAACGTTGTTGCCTGCTTTTGTGTTAGAGACCATCTAGTTCAAGCTGGAAAATAATCTCCTCATTGCTCAACGCTTTTCCAGCGCGTGTTTTTGCATCGATCCGCATGACCTGCCATGACGTTCTGATTAGGGCAATCGCGTGTCGATTGTCCATGCGTTCTCCCCGAATAAAGAGGCGCAACCATTCACGCACAGCGGGATCGTCGGGGGCGGCAACTTCGCCAGTTGCAAACGGTGGCTCAACAATCGGCCGATTCGCAAACGGCAGATTGGTCACACGTCCCGTGTCTGGATCGAGACAAATTCGTATCAGCGAAATTGTCCATGGCGCAGGAGCAAGATCGTTCAACCAATCCTGCGTCGCACGACCAATTGCACGGGGATCGAGTGCCGCCGTCATCAGCGGGTTGATCACCTCTGCAAACAGCCAATGCTCAAATTCGTAAGGACATTCGTCGAGCGTCGTCTCGACTGGCAGTGGCGCGGCGGCGATCCGATGTCCACTAATTTTCAATTCGGCCGAATGCACCAAATGCTGCAACCGCGCCCAGCGTGCCGGCAACGTGTACGCTTCGGCCGAATGGGGCTGTTCGCGTAAGATCGTTTGGTGTTGCAGCACGTCGTCGAGCGTGACGACGGTGGGCGTTTTCAACGTGCCAACGATCTGCACCCCCGATTCAAACGCGATATTGCAGGTGTGTTCGGCCGAATTCTTCATTAGAGCGTCTTTTCGTCGATGTCCTGCGTGCTGATCTTCATTTTGACAATCGTTGTCGTCGAGTCTCCGCGATCAATTTTGGGAGCCTCAGCATGGACAACGCGACTGAACGCTGGGTCGGTGTACCAAACATCATCACCCACAGAGAACGGTTGCCCAGATGCACACGCTGCCTTTTTCTGCCATTCGACAGGGATGTTGCCGCAGTTCGCCTTGTATTTTGGATAAATGAAATCCTTGTAAATATCGCCATGCGGCCCGACCGTGTTGCCGTCGGTAAAAACCATCGTTACATCGAGTGTTGATTGACCGACCGTCCCCTCCCCCAAAATGGTTCCTGACAAAACGGGCGTTTCACCAATCGGTTTTTCTGGTGTCGTTGGGACGATGCTTGTGATAAATTCCGAAACATCCAACCATACGTTGTTGTCGTCATCCCACAAGCGACTGTAACCGTCGCGGTGACTGATTGTTCCATTTGGACGTGCCATAATGGTTGTTCCCCCTTAGTACAGATCGATCTTCAACTCGATCCGCAAAATTTTTCTGTTCATGTTTTGGTTGGGCGACTGCATCCAGCCGACTTTGCCCCACTTGATCGACTCCCAATAGCCGAGATGCTGCGACTTGCCGCAGTCGTTGTACCAGTTGAGTAGCTCACCCATCAGATTGACAACGGCGTTTTCGGCCGAAAGCTCCCCACTATTCACCCTGTCCCACGTCGCGCTGCAAATGATGTCAACAAACAGCCAGCGACCGCCGCCAAAATCCTCTTTTGGATACCCACGCGGCATGGCGACATTGATCGCTGGCGATCCTCTTAGGTTCCATGTCAACAGCGGTTGAATGTCGGCGGGCGCGGTGGGCTTGCCATCAAACCATGCTTGGAAGATAACAACCAGTTCATCACGACATTCGACTAGCGTGCGGCTCATGGTTGCGCCTCGATGACCCGCATCTCATACAAGATGACACGTAGCGTGTCGCCGTCTGGGTAGGGATTCGGCCGAATGTTGTACTGAGTGCCGTTGACAACGATGAACTGGGCAAGTCGCAGATCGGCCGATTGCGGCGTTACCGTCGGCAACAACACAACCGTTTCCCATTCATCGACGACTGACCCAAACACCTGTTGGGGCGGTGCATGACGCGGCCCAACCCGTTCGCACTTGGCAGTCGCCAACGGCTCAATCCCGATCTGCTGTTGACCGACTATCGAGTGGGTGAATAGCTGACAATCTTGATTGCAGCGTAGGCGTAGGGCAGGTGAGATCATACGGTTGACTGGACGGTGATGGCGACGTTGCCGCTCTTGTAGCGCGACGAGCCAGCCGCCCCTCCGAACGTCGGCTTGCCATGTTCCGTTTTGAGATCGCGGTAAATTCGGCCGAATTCCTGTGCCTGCATGTACGCTTCTGTGCGATTCTTTGTTCCCAACGATTGTGCGACAGTTGCCCACCTGCGTTGAATGACCCCAACGGCGCGAACCAGAGCCACGCCCAACGATGTTTCCTGTTCCAAATAGAGCAATAGCTGCTCATTGGACAGATTGTCACCGTTGGGCAGTGGCCCTGCCCCCTCCTGAGTGTCCCCCACTTCCGCACGCAGCGCGTTCAGCGGAATATCGAGCCGCGTCTCATCAAAACTGAAACTCACTAGCCCTCCCCTCAATACCCAAAAAGTTAATTATGCTGGGTTGTTGTACTCCGTCCCCGAATAGTCCAGCACGGCTCCATTCTCACGGGTGTGTGCCGCGATACCAAAATACGCTTCAAAGTTTTCCGCATAAAGTGGGTGGGCGTGATTCTCTGATGCGAGATAGAGACCCTGCAACGATTCCTGTGGGAACTGTCGCATGGCGAGCGACTTGTTTTCTTCGTCCGCGCCGATGTCAGCGCAATACGGACGGAAAGGCAGCGCCCACGGCTTCGTCCAAATCTCCGCCTTGCCCTCAAATGTGCCAATCGGCCGATTGTTTGTTCGCGTTGCCGTCTGTGGCGTGATGCGGCGAGCCGCACGGGTTGAATCATCTGGCAACAGAATCGTCGTGGGTTCGTAGGAGCTGAACCCCTGCACATTTCGCATGTTGGTCTCATCGGCCGATGAGATGTAGATGCGAAGCTCTTCGTTGTGACCATGCTCGGCGACGTTATCGATCAGCTTAATGACATCGGGACGAGCCAGAACACCCGCAGTCTCTGCGCCAAAATAGTGCGTGTGCGTATTGGGATCAAATGTCGCCAATGAGAAGCGACTTTGCGGGATGGGATCGCCGTCAGCATTCAAGAAGCGGCGGATTGTCAACTCGGCGCGATCTGTCACAAACTCATCTTCGACAATGTAGTTCTCCTGATAGTAGATCGCCAGTTGGAGTTCATCGAGAATCGCACGCAGGTAAGCTGTTTGTGCATCGATCTGCTTTTGAGCCATCGCCGCAACCGTTGCTTGCTGGAAGAAGGTCAACGTCCAACCAACTGCATACTCAAATTTGAACAGCGGGAACATGACGTTGCTCGCCTTAACTGGCTTGCGCGTCATACCGCGCCCCCCTTCTCCAATCTTTCGCATCTTGCCACGGCTGCTGTTGCCGCGTCCCATCACGCGCTCGGTGGTGACAGCGATCAAATCGCTCATTGAATCCATCACCACTTCGTTAAATGCGTCTTGATCTGCCTGTAATGATGCGACCAAATTTTCCAAGCCAAATTCAAGGACGTTGGTTTGGTTGGTCTTGAGCTGATCAATTGTGTAAATGCCTGTTGGCATATCGTTTCCCCCCTCGGCCGAATTGACCGGATTTTCTGAACCGTTGTCACCATCAGACATGAGATCATTCATCATGTCTGACGCGGCGGAAGTCGTTGGTGTCAGCGACCCCTCGCTACCACCCCCCTCCACTTCAACTTCTATCGTTAGTTGAGCGTCTACAGACACAAAACCATGATATGCTCTGCGTCTATTGCGCGAGCGACTCCCACCTCATCAACGCCAACTTGTGGTGCATCGTCCAGCCCACCAGAGCCGTCTAGGTACAGACGTGCGCCCGGTGTCATGCTGTTGCCATATCCGCCACGTGTCCCGACTCCGTACACGGCGACGATTTGCCCCGCCTTGACGGGCTTGAAGGTGATACCCAAACACGCCTCTTGCGTTGTCGCTGGGATCAGCTCACCATCATTGTCGAGTTCAACAAATGTTGCGCCACTCATGTTGACAGCGGCGCGGTAGTACGGATAGTTTGGTGCATACATTGCGCTGTTTGCATCAATGTCTGCAAAGGCAGATTTTGTGATGGCTGCCATCTCTCCCCCTTAGATCATCGGCCGATGTGATTGTCGTTTGTGTGTTTTCACATCATCAACCGTCGTCTCACCACCGCTGTTGCCGCTTCCCTGCCTCGGCCATCGAGTCCCTTTGCTGCCGTCGCCGCCCTCCTGCTCTACCCCCGGTCGAGCGTTCAGCGATGGCAACCATTCAGCCCATTCACTCTCAGCGTATGCGGTGAGCGGTTGATACTTGCCGCCCTGTTTGACGGAGACGGTTTTGCCGTCTTCCCCGTCCTCAATTTTGTATTCCAGTTCGCCGTTCATTTTGTCGAGTTGCGTGAGGATATTCGGCCGAAAACCCGCGATGGTGGCAACCTGAGTCAACATCGCGCCGCGCTGCAACTGGTGCAGCTCCCCGCGCTGTTTGCTGACATCTTCATAGCTGCCTAATCCCTTATAGCGCGTCAGCAGATCAGCATCGTCCTGCGTGACGGCAACGTGTCCCTCAGCGACGACGCGATCTGACAAATCCTTGACCTGTCCCTCTAGCTCCCGACGCTTGTCGCGCAAGCTGAAGTTGTCCGTGTCGAATTTCTGAAGTTGGGCGTAGACCGCTTTTGCGGCTGCCTCGTGATCCCCGTCGTTTTCCTCTACAAACTTTTCAAATGTCTTCAACGGCATTTTTCACTCCCTGAATGAAAAAACGAAAAAAGCCGCCTTAACTCGCTTTCGCAAGTAAGACGGCTTTTCGTCAAAAATTTTTCGATTGTTGTGCGAAACTGTCGCACGTCAGCAGAATAGCAGATCAGTTTTGCTATGTCAAGGGCTGGATTGTGCCGATCAGCACGGGTGCTTTCGGCCGAATGGTCACAACAAATGACTCTTCCTTGCGCTCTTGTGGTCGATAGTTGCACCGACGCTTGGCAGCACGGATCGTTTGGATCAACTTCAGTTCAGCGTTTGTCAGTCGTACTTTGGCTAACTCTTGATTATTCATCGTTTTGCGCTCCTGCTGCATTTGCAACACGGACAATCTCCTCATCTGGATCGTCAATGCCGTAGCGTGTCAAGGCGGTTTTGTGGCTGATGAAGCCCTCTTTGTGGGCTGAACGCGCCTCTTTTTGTTGATCGACCAATACATCACCGATGTCGATGCGCGGCGTAACGCTAATCTTGACACCATCAAATTTGCCACCTTCCCCACTGAATGCGGCCGACATGCTTAAAACCATCGACAACATCCACTTGAACGCATCGGCCGAACGTTTCGACAGTGGCGTAACGCTGTTCTCAAAGTCACCGCGCAAACGTCTGATCGTGGACGCTGCAAGGTTTCCAGTTACGGAAACACGATAATCCTGCCCCGTTTCGTGCATGATGGCACGACGATAAAAGTCGATGCGTTTCTCAAACGCATCTGTACCAACTGGATCGATTGCCTTGACAGAGGGGTTTGCATACGTCGTTTTGCCGTCGATATGATCAGTTTCAACCCCTGTTAGATTGATCCATTGACCATGCCCCATCGTAATTGGCACTGAAACAGTCGTTTTCTCTTTTGTGACAGGATCGATCCGCTCCTCAGTCAGATCGGCATTGGATGAAATAAGCGTCCGAAACGCCGCCGCCACGCCGCTTTCATGCAATCCCGTTGAATGGACGTTTGCTGCCATCTGCAACCGGCGCACGCTGTTTGTCAGAATCGGTTTGTCGTGAATCTCGTAGAAGGGGAGTTGTCCGCCTAGTGGAAGGGGGTCGCTTTGTATCTGCACATCATCTTTGAAGACGGTCAAGACGGTGTTGCCATCTGAATCTATGTGTGCGACCTCGGCCGTTTTGGAACCATCGGCCGATTCGTACTCATAAACACCCATGCGACGGCGACCACGACCAATAACGGCCGCTTGCAGCGGGGATGGCACATCAATACAAATTAACTCTAACACATCGTCAATGGGCTGGGTCGGCAAGATACCAGTATCAGACTCTACATACAATCGCAAGACCCCGCGCCCAGTTCCTTGGCTATGACGCGCTGCTAATTCTAGTAATTCAAGCGGCTCATGTAAATCTAACCATGACTTTAATATATCTTTTGCCGCCTCTGCGTTGGCTCCTTCCACCGTCCACGCAGGAATCTGCCCAATTGAGGCGTGCAGTTTGGCGCGTGTAACATCCCCCACAACATCGACGGGGGTGAAGATTCGGCCGATTCGTGTCTTCCAATCATCCGTTGCCCCTGTGCCGGGCTTGGCTCCTGTCCACGTCTCGCCATTTTGCCAGTGATCGCCGTCAAGAAACGCTAAATTCGATTCCTGTGTCGCTCGATCAATTCGACGAGTAACCACTTTTTTCAACGCTTCTACAGCGTCATCGTAGCTTTCAATCATCGCTACCCTCCTAATAGTTGAACTGTGTCGTGCGGTACTTCTTGCGCTTTTTGACTCCCAGCGACGGCCACCGCAGCGCGGCAAGCGCGATCAGCCACATCATCGCCAGATCGTCCGTCTTCCCTTCAGGTGCTTTCAGGGTTGCCGCGTCGATGTCAGCAAGCTCCATCCGCGTCGCTTCTGTGTGGATGGTGCAATCCCCCGCCTTCAAGACCGCCGCGCCGTTATTCATCATCAGCAGCTTTGATTTTGGCGAGGTGAGCCACCCAAGTTTTTTGTCAAATGGTGATCTGTATAGTCTTGGGTAGATGGTTGGTTCCCTAGTGAGAGAGTTGATCACGGAATGTCCGTGATTGTTACGCTCAACGCAAAGAATCGCTACGCCGTCACGCCCCACATACCATTCACCCAGCTGCCCAAGATAGTTTGCATAAGTGTCAGGCTCAAATCGGCCGAAAATATGCGCCACTTCCTCCCAACTGTCCATGTCAATGACGACGGCGGGCGATGGGTCGCTGGTTGGATCGCCCTCGCTCGTATCGGCCGCAATCAGGTAGCGACGACTGCGGTCTGGGAGTGCGTAGACGATGAGACCCGGCAGCGCGGTCGCTGGCTCATCTTTGATGTCGCTCAAATCGAGTGGCTCGGCCGAACCCTTGCACTTGTCCTTGATCCACGTCAGCATAAACCGCTTGCCCGACGTGCGCCCTGCAAGTGCCTCTTCTGC
Organism: uncultured Ardenticatenaceae bacterium; assembly: GCA_964389925.1. Lineage (GTDB taxonomy): Bacteria > Chloroflexota > Anaerolineae > Promineifilales > Promineifilaceae > CALECP01. The sequence goes on along the minus strand of CAYMGE010000059.1, from coordinate 15,901 downwards.
CGTCGCCGGATACTCTTGCCAAAGATCATCTTGTTCTTCAGACTGAACTTTTTGCTTGTACCAATCTTTTGTGCGGGTCGGACGAGCTGACCATGGCAGGAAGATCGGCCGATACCCGTTCAGCTTTGCAACCGCCTTTTTCCAGATCGATTTGAACTTCGACAATGGTTTCTCTTTGTCGCTGGTGCTGATCAGGATGACGCGACCGCCTGCATCGGCCGTTGGCTCCGCTGCATTCATCAGTTGTTTAAGCCACTGGATAAAGTCCGCTTCGTCGATGATGACGAGGGAGGCGGTGAATGTGCGCCCTGAATTTTTCGTCGTGCGGAACGCTTGCACCGATGATCCATTTGCCAGCACCAGCGCGTGGTCGTTGCTCTTTTCGGCCGATGGTCGCAACCAGTCGGGCAACCGCTCATACATCCCCTTCAAGCGGCGCAGCAGCTCCGTCGCTTCTGTGTCTGTTCGGGAAAAGATCAAAATCGTCGCGCCCGGCTCCATCACCATCAGCCATAGCGCAAACGCCAGTACAAGCCACGACATGCCGAGTTGTCGAGCCTTGAGAATGATCGCCTTATTTGCGTCCTCGATGTCACGCAGCGCGTCCCGCTGCATCGGCCAGAGATCAAACCCAAACCACTTTTCGCCGCGCCGATTTGGGTCTTCGATCTTGCAGTGGGAGGTGATGAACGTTTCGGCCGATTCACACGCTTCGTATGCTTGAACTAATTCATAGTTCGCCTCGATGCGTTCGACAGGCCACGACTCCCAGTTGGCAATTTCATCCCCTGTGACAGCCGCTGACCGCTGGTTCTTGCGCTGACGACGACTGACGGCGTTATCGGCCGATGCAATGCCGTTCGCGTTCGCGTGCGAACGGCTCTGACGACGACGGCGGGCGGCATCAAACATTTGCGCCCCCTTCAATCCGATCCACCGTCTCCCGCGCTGCCTTGATCACCCCCTCCGCTGCCCGCAATCGCTCTTTAGCGTGTATGTCAACATCATTCATGATCTCGATCTGCACCTGCACGGCGGATAACGCATTTTCCATCGTCTCGAACATCGCCTCACCGACATTCTTAATCGCAGCATCGAGGCGGGCATCTTCGGCCGCGATGCGACGCTTCCACGCCAGCCCGTTCCCCTCAGAGTAGGGGTCACTCGGCCGATTGCCAACGATGAACTCATAAGCCAGTCGATACCGCTCATCACCCTCCATCCATTTGCGGTGTGCCGTGCCTGAGCCGCACGCAGGATCGCGCCAAACCGATTGGCGAGTGCCATCATTTAGCGTTATGATCGCCAGCCTCATGATCGTATTTATTTTTCGCTTGCGATGTGTTCCCCGAATGGCTTTTAAGAGGCTCCCTGCCTCATCCCCCCATTCCCCAATAAATGCTTTCATGTTCCCCCCTGTGAAACATGCAAACCTATGCGAACCTGTTCAAACCTTGCTGACCCTCCCCGTCAAACAGCCTCATTGCCCAAATGGGCTACGCGACCCCTAGCAGGGTGCGTCCTTTCGAGGTTATTGAGAGGTTGCGTGCATTGCCGGGTTTGCGACGCTTGACGAGATCGGCAGCTTCCAGCAACCCGATATGATGACGCACCGTATTCTTGGATTTCACCTTTAGCCTCGCTTGAATCTCGCGTTGCGTCGGTGGCAATCCGTCATTCATTTCTTTGAATCGCCAAATGAAGTGCAAAACGGTGCGTGTAGTCGAGTGTAGTTTGATGGTGTCGCTCATGCTCCAATTATAGAACAAATTAGCTTGCGTCGGTCATGATGCGTGCGAGCAGTTCAACTGTTGGCTCAACGGTGCGTCTGAACTGATTGTCCAGTATATCGGCCGTCGCATCGGCGAATTGCGGCCAGACAACACGCTGCACAAAGTCGGTGATTTCGCCCAAGCGAACGTGTAACAGTTCGTGGACAATCGTCCGCTCCCATTCGGCCGAATACTCATCAGGCAGCTTGTCCAGCATCTCGATCTGTGCAAGTCGAATATCAGGCCACACGCTGACCTGTGCCTTTGTCATGCCGCTTGCGTCGCCGTCTGGATGTGGTGAGCGGCTCAACTCGATCTGCCATTCGTGCAGCAGTAGCCGCTGCTGCCAATCTCGCACTGTTTCCGCGATCCAATCTGGCATAAGTTTGCTCCTATAGACAAAAAAAGCCACGCCCCTTTCGGGGTGTGGCTTTTTGATACGTCAGCAGTTTAGGCGGTTTTCGGCCGAATGTCAACTATAGAGGAACGCGGCTCTTGCGAACCGCGTTCTCAATACTATGCGAAACCGAACAGGTCGCTGAAATCGCGGCGGTTGCGTTGCGGGGCGGGGGTGGCGGTTGCCGCAGCGTACTTTGGCTTGGCTGCCATGATGTGGCTGCACTGCTTGCTGGGGTTGAACTGCATGTAAAGGCACGTGCAGGTTGCGGTGCGGCCGAAGCGGACGGTGTACTTGCTGCCGCTGCTGGCGGACGTGACGCGGTATGCCTGTTTTGTCAGGGCGATGACGTTGTGTTGGGTTGCTTTCTGTGCTAGAGTTTTCATGTCAATAAAATCCTTGTGATTTTGACCTCACGTGATGATCTTGGCGGATAGCGCGTGGGGTTTTTTGTTGTCAAGCGATATAAGGATTATAACAAACCACATGGTTTGTGTCAATAATTTGACACAAAGTACATGGTTTGATACTATCTTAAATAGACTTCTAAGGACTATCCGCCATGATTCAAGACACCTACCAAACCACACGCGATCTTCGGTCTGCAATCAAAAACTATGGCAAGCGGCATGGCATCAATAAGAGTGAGGCCATTAGACGTGCTATTGTTTCCCTGCTTCAATCTGATGGAGTTGAAATTGACCTGCCAGAGATCGAGCGCGGCGGCTTGCGACCGGGCGCATTCGGCCGAACCGATCCATCATGAGCAAAACGCTTGATAGGATGCGAAACAACCCGCGTGACGATTGGCGCATTGGGCAGCTACGTCGCGTTGCGGAACGGGCAGGGCTGACGGTGCGGCAAGCGCGGGGGAGTCACGTCGCCTTTGATCATCCATCGCTTGAGCGACCGTTGATCATCCCCGTGCATCGGCCGATTCTGCCCGTCTATGTCCGTCGTTTGGTGCAGATCATTGACAATCTGCCTGATGAGGAAAATGAAGATGACCCACAAACCAACTGATTACCCGTTCACCGTCCAGCCCATTCCCGCCATCGACGGCGGCGGCTGGCTCGTCACGTGGCCTGATCTGCCCGACTGCTTCAGCAGCGGCGACACCATCGAGGACGCGATCCGACACGGCATGGATGCTGCGACCAGTTATTTGGAAATTTTGGCAGAGACAGATCGGCCGATTCCTGCGCCCGGCTCCGCCGCCAACCTACACCTGCCCGATACGCTAGAGCGTCGCATTACATCCTATGCGAAAGATGTCGGCGTGACCGCCGATCTGCTTGTCAACGATTGGCTCACTGAGCGTGTCCGCGCTGCCGTTTAGCGTTCGGCCGAACACCCCACAAAGCAAAAAGCACCGCGCCGACGGTGCTTTTTTTATCTCAGGAGAAAAGGAGAATCCAAACCTTATGTTTCGCGCACATCTGCCAGCACGTCGAAGCCGCGCAAACGCACCGTCAGATATTTGAGCCGATGTTCACGGTTGTAGCGACTCGGCCGCTCACCGCTGTCGTGATCGAGGTGGGTGACGTACTCCAAAATTTCCGTCAGTCGTCGCACCTCTTCGGGCGTGCCGATCACGCGCAGTTGGATGCTCACCAGATCGGCTCCTCAACGCCCAAATTTTCGACAAGGTGGGCGTATGCCTCTTCTGGATAGTTCCACGTCTCTGGGTCGATGGTGCTGACGGCCAGCTCCTCAACGTTGTTAAACAGATGCTCCGCTTCCAAGCGCAACAGGTTTGGGGCGATGTGCCGTGAACGCAGCACGCTGCCGACGACAAACCCCGCGCCACGCTGTTTCTGACCAACCACACCCCGCAAAACGATCTGACCGTTAGCTGTCGCCTGATCTGGCAGTTGGAACTCTGCAAACGCGCCCCACGATTTGTAGTACAGGATCAATTTCGGCTGAATCCCAAACATCTGCTCATACAGCCAGCCATACAGCCAAAGTTGGCAGACGTGGTTAGAACGGGGCAACGACTCCTTAAAATCAAACCATTTTTCGCCCGTGCATTTATGCTCGATGATCGTCACCTCATTCGTTCCATGCCCGATCACGATGTCAGCATAACCGCTCCAGATGTCGTTATGTAGCGGAAATTGCGTCAAGACGTTGGGGTGGACGTAGCGCAGCGCGGCGGCCGTGTCATCTTCCAGCGTGCTGCCTTGCTGCATCACGTCCAAGATCGGGAGGGCAAACGTCTCTGTCTCGCCATGTAGCACGCGCCGCATGAACTTGTTCGGGTGATAGCCCAATTCGCTGACGTACAGCTCATTCGGCCGATCTTTGCGTTGGGGTTGTGTTGTCAAGTAGGTTTCAATCGCGTCTCTTACCATGTCATTTTTCCTTTCGGCCGAATGAGGGTCATTCGGCCGATGCTTTGTCGCACAAACTCAAAATGTGTTGCGCGGCCTTGAGCCGCGCTGTCAATCGCTCGATCTCAGTTCGCATCTCGTGTATTTCACTTTCGGTTTCGCTGCGGAAGGAGGTCAAGGAGTCGTTCGCCGACATGCGCCATTCGCCGCCCTCGCCTATTGCGGATAGAGCGATGAATGTCAGCACTCCGCCGTCAAGAACATGCACGCCGTCAGACTGAATCGAATCAACGACAAGCGATCTGCAACGCAGGCCGCCATAGCTAGAGTAATGCCGATGCAGGGTGTCGCCAACCTGCACGCCCAAATCGGCGATCAAATGATTGGTTTCCGCCTCGCGCTCGCGGTTGCGCTCCGCCAGTTCGTGTAATAGCTGCTGCACACCATCGAGCGCGTCGATGATTGCCTCATAGAGATCGAGTGAAAGATGTTCGCCGATCAAATCTGCAATGGCGCGATAGTGCATCAGCGTTGACGGTCTTTCTTCGGACAGCCCTTCAAGCAGCTTGCGCTTTTTCGATAGCGTATGATCGCCGCCGCCATACATGCTGTGGAGATAGCTGCGGATGTGGCGGTCAATTTGGACGCGGCTGGCGAGCGGGGTGGCGGCCGATGCGTCTTCTGCCGCCTCTAGCTCGATTAAGCTGTCATCACCACATTCAATGCAGTAAAGCGATCCGTTGACCCGTCGCGCTTTCTTCGCTGCATGACCACAATTCTCGCACTCATATTGATAGCCATCATAGGCACGCTGGAACTCTTCGACGGCTGGCCCTGGCTGTTGTCGTCGCTGTATCTCCTGCAAGCGTTCCGCAACAGTGTTTATCGCTTGGCGCAAATCGCGCTCACGAAACGCCGTGCCGTTATCTTCCAAATGACTCATCAAGCGTTGACGTAAATTTCGTCCGCGTGCATTGCTCTGCACTGTCATCACCGCCGCATTGACATGCACTGGCTCATCAAGCGCGTTGAGGAACACCTCCACATCGTACTGTAGGTCGTAGACGCTGGAAAACTTTTGCGAAACGATCTCTTTTGCTTTAGCGTGTGTAACTGTCTCGCCAGTTTCAGCAAGCTGGATCGCCTCATCTCGCGCCGCTTGTGGTGTGGACGGCGCGGCTAAAAGATACAGGGCCGATGTGCCGACGTTCAAATCCGTAAAATTTACGGATTTGAACTGACGAGCCACGTTCATCATTTTGTTGGCCGCCGAGTCTGACCAGTTGAATTCGGCCGATAACCACTCCCCAAATTCACCGTGTGGCAGCACGTCCTTCACATCGATCAGGTATTGTCCGATGGTTACGAGGCTTTCTGCCGTCTGTCTAACGAGCTGCCTGATCGCCGTTGTGCGCCGCTGCACGTCGTCGCGCAACGTCGTGTCATTCAGGCGGTTGTAGTCATAGTGGTAGGTATCGGCTGGTTTATGGAGCATGGCAGCCGTCGCGCTGCTGACTTTCGCTGGTGCTGCTAACATCTCGCCACCTCCCCAGCCAGCGCGGTCAACTGTTGAGCCAGCTTGTTTTTCGGCCGATAATCAACCAGCGACATGCCGTGCATGGCGGCCTCGGCCGCTTTACTGCTGCGTGGCAGCACTGTCTCAAACACACGCACATCGTACCCCTTAATCTCGTCAATCATCATCTCATGGTGCTTGGCGTGGCTGTCGTGCAGGTTGGCAATCATGCCGCCAAAAACGAGATCGGCGTGGTGCTGCTGGACGCTGGCGACAATGCCCATAAACTCCATCAGGTTAGACGCAGCGTTAAAATCAGGCTGGCATGGGCTGATCACCACATCGGCCGCAAACAGTGCATTGAGCATGAATGCGCCATTCGATGGTGGGCAGTCGATCAGACAGTAATCAAAGCGGCTTGCCAGTGGACGCAGCTTGCCGCGCAACGTGAGCTGACCCATCACCGCCCGTTGTAGATCGCTCTCAATCAGCGTTAAATCTGGATGCGACGGGAGCAAGGCGAGTTTATCGTCCCGAACACAAACGATAGCATCATCGGCCGAACACGCCCCGATCAGCACATCGCGGCTGCTGAGATAGGCGGCTCCGTCTCGGCCGAACCCCATATTGCGCGTCAGATTGCGCTGGTAATCGAGATCGACAACCAGCACGCGCTCCCCGTCATTCGCCAACACGCTGGCGATATTGTCCGTACACAATGTTTTTCCTGTGCCACCTTTGCCGATGGCTATAGCGATTGTTTTCATCGAAACTCCTAAAGTGCGGCGCTGAGTGCATCAGTGAAAATCGCTCCGATGGCGCACAGCGCAGATAGATTGCGGCTCGTTTTGTTGTCGGTTGTTGAGCCGTGTATCGCAAACAGTGTTAGGCCAAGCAAAAGTGCGGCCGTGACTGGGCTGATGGGGCAGACGGGTAGATCGCCGTCCGGTGGTGGAATATCGTAGTGAACTAGCAATCCACCGATGGACAGCACGCCGCCCAACAAAATCGCACCCGCGCCAAACGATGCAAGAATCAAAATGATCGAACGCATCAGGCAGCTTGCGACACAGATCGAAGCCAAGAGTAGTAATGGAACTAACATCGGGGTCATGCTGGTGCAAGGGGGCGGGTAAGTCACTTCACACCTCGCAACAGCCCTTTAGCGACTGCAATAGCGCGTGCATCTTCCATCGACGCGGCGTGAATGTGGGCAACCAGATTCCCTTTTTGGTCTTCAACCGTGTAGCGTTTGAAGACGTTTGTTCTTGGCTTTTTCTTTTTCTTCCAGAACATCATGCACCTCCTATCGTATAAACCGTCTGAATGCGTTTGCCGTCAACGAAGCGTGTCACGGTCACGTTCAACGGCCATCTGTCAATTCTGAGCAGAAAACGAACTGTCAGGAGATCGGCAACTTCGTTGCTAGCCGAATTAGCGCGATTGGTGCATGTGGCGCGTGCGTTCTCCAAGATGCAAAAGATCGTGGACGACGGAAACGCATCCTGCATCGTGCCGACTCGCGTCACGCGCTCTGTGCCAAAGTCGAACGTGAATTCGGCCGATTCATTCGGCATGAACGGTGTGTCATCGGTGAATGACAGCAGGTACACGCCAGCGTCGCCAACGGGGTCGAGCGTCACGGTCGCGCCGCCCGTTTGCTGTTGCAGCGCGATTGGCTGAACGGTCGGCGCGGCGACAGCGGTGAATGGGGGTGGGGGCGTTTCGGCCGAATCCGAAAATGATTGCGGAATCGCCAATATCAGGCCAGCCACTACATTGAGAATAATTGGAACAAATCTAAGCATTTTGATTCTCCTCCCCTACCCTGACTTGTTCACTGGGCTGTTTTTAGGGTACGTCACCAACCAACAACAACCAACAACCAAGTCAATCAGGGGGGTCAACAGGCCAACAGGGGGGTCAACAGGCCAACAGGTCATGATTGCGGCCCCAAATAGTCGCGCAAGAACGATTTTCCCGCTGGCGTGATTTCGGTCTGATTCGACGCGCTAACACGGGCAAACCCTGCCTCTCGCATCATTTTCGACAGCGTTCTAAACTCGCCTTGTGACAGAGCTTTGTGCTGTTTGTGCAGTTCGGGGCGCGAAAAGTTGACGTTCATCACCACAACGAGGTATGCGACTCTCGGCATCTTCTCGTCAATTTTTTTTGGCAACTCAAGACGGCGAATCCCTTTGAGCGAGCCGTTTTCGCGTACCTCTTTGAACGTGATTTCGCGCACTGGTTCGGGGTCTGGCGTGCGGGGCGCGGCGGACGCTGGCACAACGGGCGGTGCAGTTTCGGCCGAACGCTCCACGCGCTCCACAACTGGGTTTCTGTGCCGTTCTTCGCGCAATGTCGCCAGCCATTGCGCCAACATCGTCATCGCAGCGATGGGAATGGCGTAGTAGCGGGGCTGCTCGACGTGGTGCAGCACAAAGAGCCACACGATCAGGCTCAATATGCCGACAACGGCAACCTGCGCCAATGGAACCAGCACATCGGCCGTTAGATCAGGGATACGGAAGCGTTCGCCGTATTCGCTCAATTCGGATTGAGGCGGTGTGCTAGACGGTTCTGGTCGCTCGATGCGATTGATGTTGAAGCTGGGCCTTACCTGCTTCGGTCGCTGCGCCTGCGGCTGTTCGGGCGGCACAAACGTCGCGCTGTTTTCGTCGAATTTCATGTCGATATATTCCATATTCGATCTCCATGCCATTCGACGCTACAATCATGCGTCAGATGGCGTACTAGCCTACGTCATCGCCGCGACTGGCGGTCTACGTCACCGCCAGTCGCACTCCCCCTCACCTTCTTCGACCCCTACGCTTTTTTGGTTTACGCAACGCCCAAACGCCGTCCAGCAGCTCACGCACTTGACGCGGATCGGCCGAGTAGTCGCTCGCATCGACACGGAATCGACGCGGGTTGCGGATTCGACTTGCCAAGAGTCCTGGTGAGTACTTTTCGATTTTGCTGTTGGGGTTGTTCACGTCGCGCAAAATCGCGTCCACGTAGGCGGATACGATAGCCGCTCCCTGATGAGCAGTGTCCGTCTGGGCCAACTCTGCGACCTGATCCTCATCGCATCCCGCGAAAAATAGTGCCTGACGGAACTGCGTGATGGTGGTGATGTCATGATGATGATCATTTTCATCTTCATCTTCATCATTATGATCATTAAGATCATGATCATGAGCAACACCATCGAAGCCGTGTCTGTGGATAACTTCTGTGAAAATCGGCCGAATTTGCTCAAATAAATCGGTCAACATATCCGACTTAGTGGACACAATGACCACATTGTTCTCACAGCCGATTCCCAGTGGTCGCAGGGCGGTCATAACCGTTAAATTGGGCAGCCGTGACTCCATTTCCGACCGCGCCGCCGCCCATCGTTCCCGCCAATCGATCATCTGTGGATTCTGACGCGCTGCGTCACGCGAAACGGTCACGGTGTCCGCTTCCTGTCCAGTTGAGCGGTCATTATGTCCGTTTAACTGGACACGCTGACCAGATAGCCGATCTACGATACGGGTCAATCGGTCGAGAATACGCTCAACGGAACGCATCCAACTGGACAGCATGACCGCTAAACTGGACATCGTGACCGGTTCCTGACCGTCTAACTGGTCACTGTGTCCTCTTAACTGGACATCGTGACCGCCCAATTGGTCAGCTTGACCCTCAATGATGACCGGATCGCGCCCATTTTCGCGCCGCTCCAGCCACTCTTTGACGAACGGCAACTGCTTGGCGTTCTCGGCGATGGTGTAGAGGAATGTTCGGCCGACCTTCTGTGCAACCAGCAGAGGCGGTTCTCCAAGACGATACGCACCGCCGTTTCTGTCAGTCGGGTTGATCAACGCCTCGCAGTGCCGACGCGCCGTCCGATCATTCACGCACGTGATCTCTGCGATCTGTGCTGGCGTTAAGCCATTGGGATAACGGGCAATCGTTCGCATCGTTAGCTGATGATGGGCTGCAATTGTTGTCATAAAGTCGCGCACAACTGACTTTTGTCAGTATGTCGAATGCTGCTATACTGTGTTTGTGAGACGCTGCATAGCAGTTATGAGAGAGTCGCCAAAAGGCGGCTTTTTCAGTTCTCTTCTTTTTTGGGCGGTTTGGCTCGGATGGTGATGATCGGCCGATCCCCGCCCTCAACCACCTCAATACAATGGCGCGGCGACACGTTGCAGCTTGCGCCGCTGGCCGTCTCTAACCACAACGTCCCATTGTCCGTCTGCCGCAAGATGCCAACATACGGGATGTCAAACGCATAGCTGATCGTGTCGATTACCTTGACGACCGTGCCAACCAGATGATCGAGTCGTGCGGACAGAGTGACCGCATCGGCCGATGGCAAATCGTCGTTCAGATCGATGGTGCGTCTCATTCGATTGCCTCCAATTTGGTGTTGAGCGACAACAGAATACGCTCTATCGCATTGCGCTTACTGACCAACCCGACATGCTGCATATCCGTCTTTGCGTTGATAATCAGGTTGTTGATATGGTCGATCTGCTCCGTCGACTCACTGCGAACCAATGCAATTGCGCCAACCAAATCGCTGAGACGATTGGTGAGATCGGCGATCTGCTCATCGGCCGAACGCTGGTTCCACAGATCAATCGCTTCCTCCCTACTTTCGGCACTCGGCCCCTCGCAGCCACAATTGACGCAATACACGAACCATGTGTTGCGTGCGAGGATTGGTTGCGTCCATGTGAGTTTGCAGAAGGGGCAGATACGCAGCTCTGCGTCGGCGACCGTTGTGAGTGGCTCTTGTGCGTCAGCAGCTTCTATTGCCTTGCCGCTGTGTGCGACTATCTCAAAAGAGACAGGCTGATCAAGAAACAGGCGGCTAACATCTGCTGACGTATAGCCACCATGCGGGAACTCTGGCTCGATCATCACAATCGGCCGAGTCGATTTAACGTGATTCATCATGGTGATACTCATTCCCGCACTGGACAAAGATGCCGATGCAGGTGGTGTGGTTGTTTGTGGTGTTCGTTGTGACCGTTTCGTGCGGTCGTGTGGCGAGATAGCCGTACCAGATGACGGCAAAGAACAGCCAATACACGACTAACAGCTTGACGGAGAGCGGAATTTTCATAGGCGATTGCTCCATACGCGCCCAGAGAGCGTCGGCCGATCCACCGCACGTCGCCCTTCACGCCGCACGGCAAACGCCGCCAACCCATCCTCGCCACGTCCGCTCTCAAAGGTGACGCGCTCACCTTGGTTGAGCGTCTTGTACCCATCCCCCTCAATCTTCGTGTAATGGACAAAGTGATCATCGCTGCCGTCAGTCGGAACGATAATGCCCCATGTCCCTTTCCAAAAAAGCACCGTGCCTTCTTTGCGATTCATCGTTACTACTCCATGTTCGACCGAAACCACTTCTTCCCTCAGTGTCCTCTGTGTCCTCTGTGGTCAAACTGCTTTCGGCCGAACAATAAAATCAGCGCGGCGCACCGAGCCGCTTACTTTTCTTCTCTTTTGGCTCCGCCTTCTTTGACCCATCAAGCGGCAATGTCTCCGTCCCGTCTTCGACGACTGCATCGATCTTGATCTCCGCAGGCGTGTCAAACTGGACGGCCTGACCGCCGCCATGCTGCAACCCGTTCTCGGCCAGCAGCGCACATTTCTGCAACGCGACCTGCCACATGTCCGTCTCTAGCGACGGCGTGGCGTAGTCGTTATTGAGTGTCTGATCGATCTCGTTTGCGATCTGCTCTAATGAGGTTCGTTCCATTGTCATAACATGCTCCAAAATAAGGATGAAGGATGAAGGATGAAGGATGAAAGTCGCGCTCTCATCTCGGCATTTTCATTTCTTCGTTGGTAGGCATTCGCCTATGTGAACGCTGTCTGTTTTCGGCCGAAACGCCCTGTTTCTAAGCCGTCTAACCTGTCATTCCCGCGCAGGTGGGAATCCATTCTTTTTAAGCCACTGCACTTGCTTACCGATAGGCAACCCTCGCAGCGGTCGATGTAACTCGTAATCCATTTCGCGCAGCATTGGCTCCAAATGGCGGCAGTAGCGATTGCCAGCCAGCAGCACGATACGGTGCGTTTCTGGCTTGACCCATCCTTTCAAAATGCGGACGATGTTGATTGCCCACGCGAACCGCTCGTTTTGGCTCATGGTGTGTAGCGATTGGTCATACGGCTCGATCTGGCGACGTGGATGCACCAGCCCGTACTTTGCGCTCAAAATCCACCATTCGTCACTCGTCGCCAGCGCATATTGCCGCGCCGCACGAAACCACGGCGAGATGTACAATGCGCCAGCCAACTCTGGGTGATCCAGCTTTTTGGCGACGCAGGAAACGAGTACGACCGTTTGCTTATCCATTGTCTGCACGGTGATGCTCAACATCGGCCGATCCATCACTCTCTGGCAACTGCGCCCGCGCCTGTCGCACCTCATCAGGCCACACCTCACCCGCGTAATACAGCAGTGTCTCGACAAACTGCATCACGCGCTTGTAGCTCCAAAAGCGCAGCGCGTAGACCAGCGGCCCCACCTTCACCTCAACACGCACCTGATTCGGCTTGCTTGCCCCGTCGGCAACCCACGCCCCGATCTGATACTCGTCAATCTGATTGCCACCGCGTTTATTGCGTTTTGCTCGTTTCATCGGCCGTCCTTCCAAATATCCTCGTCATCCTCTGGGATGTTGGGGAAGAGGGCTTTCACAAAAGCCAAAACAACCAGCAAAAACAAAACGCCGTTCCAACTAAGTTCCATCGTTTTCCTCCGCTGCCAACGGTCGCACAAAGTCGATTGAGCTGATGCGAATGGTTGCTGGATGGTCTGTATCCTCATCTAGCAGAACAACATCCTTCGTCACCCCAGTAACACGCCCAGTAAGCATCGAGCCTTTCACAAATATCTCTACTTGCTTGTCGCATACCTTGATCAGCTGTCTAAACATGTTGGTTTTCGACCGAATTGCACTGTCTCGTGAATTCGGTCGCTTCATGCCACGCCCGTGCCGACAGGCGTGCGCGATTGATTGCCTCGTCTAGCGTGATGCCGAACACGGTCTCCACCAGTCCACCGCTAAATGTGCTGAGTGTCACGTTGTATTGACCCTCTGCCATTTTTGCGATGCCGATGACAAGCCCGACGTTTAACAGGTACTCCATTACACCTCACCATTTCGGCCGAAATCGCTTTCAAGCCGCTCTAAACATTCCTGAAACGTTCGCACCCTGAGCCGCGCTCAGGCGGGAACGGTAGAGAATCGGCCGAATGCAGCTACGTCCTGCATTCGGCCGAATTCTTGGGGTTTCGGCCAAAAACCTCTACATCCGATTTTCGGCCGATTCTTGGGTGTTCCATGTGGAACGCTGTGCTACGATTGTAGCACAGTACTACAATCGTATGATAGTTGTACAAAAAAGGCAAGTGTGTATAATTGCCCTATGGTGATAACATTGTTGCCAAACCCTACTATCGCGGAGGTTGCTATGGCTGAACGGCTGTACAGCACCGCCGAGTTGAGCGATCTGCTTGACATCAATCGCACGTCGGTTAACTACCTCGTGAGAAATGATTTCTTTCCAGATGTGCAAAAAGTCGGTGGCAGCTACGCAGTTCCAGTCAGCAACGTTTTGGCATACATTGACAAGAAAAAAGCAGAACTCCAAGCGGAGATTGACGCTTTGATCGAAGCAAAGTTGAAAATTGTTGATACGTTGTAGGCTGGTGAAAACTAGCCTACGACAAAGACAAGAGAGCCTATGCCGTAGGTAGTAGGATGGAGGCCACGTTAAAGTGGGATCATCCAGCAGAAGCTCCCTCACTCCTTTGACCTGCAAGTACAGGGAGTGGGGGCGCGATTCCATTCTAACACAGTCGTAAGTTAGATCACCCATGTTGTATGCAGCGGAAAAAGATTGCCGCGTCGGAACAAGTTCGCCCGGCTGTTTTGCGCTGCCAATTTGTGCCATGCTTGCATGACAACTGTCCTATTACCCGACGGTATAAAGTGACCATTGCGAATTGCTCACAGATGGTCAAAAATTCACACCGCTTTCAACCTATCCAGTGCTGGTACGTCAACAACGTTGTCTAAAGGAGCTTCTACGTCATCACCTGTACCACACGATGAAAGACAAAAATTCTGATATAGTTGTAAAAAACCAGCGTCAGCGCGTCATCGCTGACGCTGGCGGCCAGCCCATTACTGGCAGAAAGTCGCAGGAAACTTCCGATGCAACTCACTCCTCTGCGGAGACATGCAAATTTGAATCGGGAGACTGCATGACAATTTCTGAACACCTCGAACCATTCCTCGACCAGCTAGGCGGCTCTCAATCGCCGCGCAATCGAGAGCTATACACGCTCCGTCTCAAACTCTTTCTGAAAATGTTTGGTGACCACGAACCCGCTGCCGTCACCGCTGCGGATGTGCAACGCTGGCTATCCATTCTCGATCAGCGCAACTACGCAGAGACAACAATGGCGGGCTACCGTCAGGCCGCGAAAACATTCTTCAACTTTTTGGTCGATGAGGAGGTGATCGACAGGTCGCCGATCCGCAAGCTACGCACCGCGCCGCGTGTGCAGGTGTCTGATCTCGTTGCCGACAAGCTGCCACCCGATGAAGATGTGGCGACGGCGTGCGCGTTGGCGACACGCTGGATGCTTGAAAGCGACCGTTATCGCAATGTGCGCGATGGTGTCATGTTTCGACTATCGCGCTGCTGCGGCCTGCGCCGGCAGGAGTTGCAGCGTCTCAAGCTGTCGGCCGTTAAGCGTGCGCTCAAGCGTGGCATCAATCAATACGGGTTTTATTCAACGGGCGGAAGCAGGGGGAAGACGGGCGAGATTATTGCACGCTTTGATGAAGAAACCGCCGCTGGTTTACGCCGTTATCTGACGATGCGACCAAAACAGGCGACGATCAATGTCTGCTTTGTGCCGGGCAAGCGCACACGGCTGGAAAGCGATGATGATCTGCGCTGGCGCATGTTGAGTGAATCAACGATCAACTCCGCTTACGCTCGTCTGTGTGAAGCCGCTGGCGTGTCGCCCATACAGCTGCACATCATTCGTCACTGGCTCGGAACCAAGACGACCCGTGAGCAAGACCCAAAAACGACTGGCCGCCTATTTAACCATCGAGACAAAACGGGCGCGACAGCACTGCGCTACTATGCCCACGTCGATGATTCTGACATCGGAAATGCCATCAACGGAAACGGCTATGGAAATTCGGCCGAAATCGACGCAATGAGCAATCTGTTTCGCGTCACTCGCTAAACGCACGCGACAATTACTCGTGTGCGTTTAGACTTAGCTAATCAAAGAAACACGACTCAAACTCGCGTACCTCCGGGTGTGAGGGTTCGAGTCCCTCCCTCGCTACAAAACAGCCAAAGACCTCCCTTTCGGGTTGAAAAATAGCCAAAGGGAACAGGTTGTTAATGGTTGGCTTCGCTCAGTTAGTTGGTAGCTAGGATGAGCAAAGCGGAAATGTTGGTCACGTCAGAAATGGCGTGGCTATTCGCTTTATGCGGTGTTCGGTATTTTGTCTTTTGTCATGCCGCACTTGATGTATTCACGCATCAATTCTGCCGCATCCTTGCCTTTGGCATCAGCGATCCGCTTGATTTGTTCATAGTCATCTTTTTTTAGTGTGACTTGCCGACGCACCTTATCTGCGCCAATTGCCATAATGACCTCCGTGATTAGTGCCACCACTATACAGAGGTGGTGGCACTGCGTCAAGAAATCGGCCGAAACTGATCCAATCAGATCAATTTCGGCCTAAACAAAAAAAGACGCGCTGCCTTCTACAGCGCGTCCATATGAAACCTCAAGAGGCACTCAACTGCGAAAGCGGGAGAGTGC
>CAYMGE010000058.1:0-40621 GCA_964389925.1 uncultured Ardenticatenaceae bacterium | reverse complement strand
TGGACGACTCACGGCAAGGCTCTCACCGCCTAATTATGTCAGCTATTTACGCCGCGCTGTACTAGTACCTGCATCCGCTGTGCGAACTCGACGGGACGACGTTTGATGGGGTTAGCGTGGGGGAGATGTGGGAGTGTCCGCAACTGTTGAATTTCGGCCGAAAACACGCCCTCATCCTCTCCGCTTCCTTCAACGACACACCGACGCACACCGCCTATCTCATTGGAGAATACAAAGATAGAAAGTTCACCCCTGAGTCGGCGCACATGCTGGATTTTGGAGGCAAACATTTCTATGCGCCGCAAGCAATAGTTGATGATAGTGGTCGCACGCTGATGTGGGGCTGGATTGCGGAAGGGCGCAGCGACAAGCGGTGCATTGAGGCAGGTTGGTCAGGCGTTCAATCTCTGCCGCGTGTCGTGACGTTGCGCGATAACGGCAAATTGGGATTCGCGCCCGTACCAGAGCTACAAAAACTGCGCGGACAGCATTATCGTCAACCAAGCGCAATCCAATCTGATGCGCTGGAAATCTGTGCGATGTTCAAGCCGACGGAGCGTGTTGAGATAGACGTGCGCTGTTCGGCCGATGAGCGCACGCGCATCTTCTACGATCCCCAAACGACCACGCTCGGCATCGACCGCAGCCACTCCCGCCCCGACGACGGCGAACACGACCTCTCCACACTCTCAGGCAACTACCCCCTCCCCCCCGACGGCTTGCTCACGCTTCACATCTTTGTGGATAACTCGGTGATAGAGGTGTTTGCGAATGGGGAGGCGGTCGTGACGGGGCGGGTTTATCCGTCTGAGAATAGTCTGGGGGTCGTGGTTTCAGGCGGCGAACTGTGCCGCTTTGATGCGTGGGAACTGGTTTCGATTTGGTGAGCGAACAACGTATCTATGGCGATGTCAATTGAAACAGAGCGTGCAGTTTTTGGCCAACGAGCGTTTGGTGCGTGGGCGCAAGCGTTCCCAGCGAACGTCTGATGATGCGGGTCGTTAACGTGGTCATGCGATGGAGTCGGATGGTGGAAGAGACGTGTAAGCCCGTTGAGTTGAAGGCGGGATCGGCCGAATGCAAAACGAGGTCAGAGGATAGTGGCGTTGGGAGAATTTTGCTCGTGATAAATGCGACGATGATATGACGATGAGCTCCGATTGGATCGGTCAAACAAATCGCAGGACGAACTTTATGGCTAGACAGATCATCAAATGGAAATGGGATCAGCACAATACTATACTTCATCGCGGAATGGCTCCCCATCAGCTAACGAGTAGATGTCTTCACCCTCATCATGCAAAAAATCAAAAGCGGCGTTGCGGGAGAGGGCATGTAACCATTGCGCCTCATTAAAGAGGTCATCGACCGAGTTGAAGCGTTTGCCATCGCCAGCATTAAGCTCGTCCATCGCGGCAAGCGTCTCAGCGTTTGGTCGCTTGGCGGATGGCTGAAACGGCAATCCGCCAATGTTGACCGATTGTTGTAAAAAGACGCGAATCCCTTCAGCGACCGTCATACCCATCGCGGCAAAAACGGCTTCCGCATCACGCTTTAATTCAGGTGAAATTCGAGCTTGAACAGTTAAATTTGCCATAGTGACTGCATTATATACAAAAATGTACACGAAACACAATCATTTGCAACAAATATGAAAGCAGCAATTTTGACTATCGACGGATTTGAACTCCGAGATGTCCCCATTCCAGCAATCGGTGACGATGAGCTACTCATCAAAACGCACTCATGCGGCGTATGTAGCGGCGATCTGTTTGTCTATCAAAACCGCGCCGACTTTGTAGACAGCTACAATCGCTTGGGGCATGAGGCGAGCGGGGAGGTCGTCGCCGTTGGCAAAAACGTGCAGCATATAGTGGAGGGCGACATCGTGACCGCCCTAGCCCTGCCTGCTTATCAAGCGTACTTTGCCGCGTCAGCCAACCGCGTCATCAAGCTGCCCGACACCATCGACCCGACGTTTGCGCTGGGGGAGGCAGTCGCGTGTTGTGTCCACGCAGCAAATCGCTTTGGCACACGTAAGGGGGATCGCGTGGTAATTATCGGCTGCGGGTTTATGGGGCTGGTTTGCCAACAGCTTACCGCCTATCAGGGTGCGGGTTACATCGCCGCGATTGACGTGATCGACGAGCGGTTGGCGATGGCGCGACAGTTGGGCGCGAATGTAACGTACAGGGCGACCGACGATTTGACGCATGAAGCCCCGTTTGATGTTGTGATTGAGGCAGCGGGGGTGCAGAGTGCGGTTGATCTCGGCACGCAATTGGTCGCGGAACATGGGCGGCTCGTTCTCGTCGGGTATCATCAGTCCAACAACGGGATGCGCTCCGTCAACATGCAGCAGTGGAATTACAAGGCGATTGACGTAATCAATGGGCATGTACGGCGTGAGGATGAGAAGATGGAGGCGATGCGGCAGGGGATGGAGCTAATGGCGGCGGGGCATATTCGCACGGAGCCATTTTCGACCGTCTATCCGTTTGCCGATATTGAGCAAGCGTTCCGCGATTTGGATCGTCGTAAGGCGGGGTTGTTTAAGGCTGTGATGCGTTTGCTATGAAAAGACAGCATGGCGCACCATCGGCCGATCCCTTTCAGTCGGCCGACGAAGATATGATTGTGGCACAGTTGCGACGGCAACCGTATTCCCCAACATATCAAAGAACTCGACGCTATAGCCCGTTTCCAAGTTAGGGACGTTGTGTTCTTCAACGATTGTCCCAACGTCGCCAGCCAGCAGATCGTCTTCTGGCAAATCTTGGAGCAGAATGACTTCTTCAAAAAGTGGAATTGACATAATGTGAGCATTCGGGATTCGCATGGTTTGAAGTATATAAATCGCAGTTCACTTTGCAACTGTGACCTATTGTATTGCTGTTGATTCATCGACCAAGAACCTGTCGATGAGCAAGAGGACAATTGATATGTTTCGCTGGGGAATTTTAGCAACGGGCAGTATCGCACACAGCTTTGCGCGAGCGTTAAATGTGGTCGAGGATGCAGAATTGTTGGCGGTGGGATCGCGGTCGATGGAATCGGCCGAAACGTTCGCCAACCAACACAACATCCCGCGCCGCTACGCCAGCTACGAGGCACTCGTCGCCGATCCCGACATCGACATCATCTATATCGCCACACCGCACCCGTTTCACTACGACAATATGAAGCTGTGCCTCAACGCGGGGAAGCATGTGTTGTGCGAGAAGCCGCTGACGGTGAGTGGGTGGGAATCGGCCGAATGTATCGCCCTCGCCCATTCCAAAAAGCTGTTTCTGATGGAAGCCGTTTGGATGCGCTTCTTTCCCGCGATGGACAAAATACGCGAACTGCTGCCGCAAATCGGCGACATTCGCCTCATACAAGCCGACTTTAGCTTTTATCGGCCGTTCGACCCCGCCCATCGCCTCTACAACCGGGAACTTGGCGGCGGCGCACTGATCGACTTGGGCATCTACCCGCTTTCGTTGACGATTATGCTGCTTGGCTTTCCAAAGGAGGTGACGGGATGGGCGGACATCGGCGCAACGGGGGTCGATGAGATCAACGCGCTCACCCTCACTTATGACAACGCCGTTGCCCATCTCACCAGCAGTATGCGCTTTGACAAGCCGATTGCTGCCTTCATCGTCGGCACAAACGGCACAATCACGATTCCCCATCGCTTCCTGCACCCCGACCACCTCATCCTGCACATTCACGGCCGCGACCCCGAAACGATCCACACCCCTTACATCGACAACGGCTACGCGCATGAGATCATCGAAGTCCGCGACTGTCTCCGCGCTGGCAAACTGGAAAGTGACCGCTTGCCTTTGGAGGAGACGCGCCGCTTGATCGAGCTGATGGAAACGCTTCGCATCAAGTGGGGCGTGCTGTATCCAAGTGAGATATTTTAATGTGTCGCAAATACTACGAAGAAATTCCACACTAATACGGGCAAACGCTGATATTTTTCATCAGTGTTCGCCCGTATCAGTGTCCAAGCTCTTTCTTCTCTTTCTATTGTTTCTGGTCGGCTGTGAATCGGCCGAACCACCCACCATGACCCAAGAACCACTCGAACAATATCGCCCCGCCTACCACTTCACACCGCCTAAAATGTGGATGAACGACCCCAACGGCATGGTCTACTACGACGGCGAATGGCATCAGTTCTACCAATACTACCCCGACGATACGGTGTGGGGGCCGATGCACTGGGGTCACGCCGTCAGCCGCGATCTCGTCAACTGGGAACACCTGCCCATCGCGCTCTATCCCGACGAAAACGGCCTGATCTTCTCTGGCAGTGCCGTCATCGACTGGCACAACACGTCTGGTTTTGGTGAGGAGGCGATGGTCGCCATCTTCACCCACCACGACCAGCCGCGTCAGAGCCAGAGCTTGGCGTACAGCAATGACAACGGCCGAACGTGGACAAAATACGCTGGCAACCCCGTCATCAAGCCGCCGAGCGGGATGCGAAACTTTCGTGATCCAAAGGTCTTTTGGTACGGTGATGATCCTTCGACAGGCTCAGGAGACGGGCATTGGGTGATGGTGATTGCGGCGGGGAGTGCGGCGTTGTTTTATACCTCTCCTGATCTCATCAACTGGGAATCCAGCGGCGGCTTTCTGCGACAGGGTGCGACGTGCGGCGTGTGGGAAACGCCCGACCTGTTTGAGCTGCCCGTTGACGGATCGGCCGAAACGCGCTGGGTGCTGACCATCGGAGTCGGTGACTGTGCGCCAGCGGGGGGAACAGGCGTGCAGTACTTCATCGGCGACTTTGACGGAGAGACATTCACCAACGACAACGCCGCAGACCGCGTGCTATGGGCTGACTTTGGCGCAGATTTCTACGCGCCGCAGTCGTGGAGTGATGCGCCTGACGGCCGACGGGTTTGGCTCGGCTGGATGAACAATTGGCAGTACGCGACGACGATTCCCACCTCGACATGGCGCGGCGCATTGACCATTCCGCGTGAGGTTGGCTTGACGCGCACGCCAGACGGCATTCGCCTGACCCAATCCCCCGCCCCCGACCTACAACTGTTGCGCGGTCAACCGCACGTCATGGAACAGATCGCCCTCTCTGGCGAAATGCCACTCGACATAAGCGGTGGGACGCTTGAGATCGTCGCCGAGTTCGCCATCACGCCACAAAGCGACCGTTTTGGCATTCGCGTCCACGTCGGCGACGCACAATCTACCACCGTCGGCTATGGCACAAAGCAAAAGGTGCTGTTTGTGGATCGCGGCGAGTCGGGGGATGTCGCATTCAACGACACATTCACAACCGCCCACACTGCTCCGCTTGCATTGCAGGATGGCAAGCTGCGTCTGCACATCTTTGTGGATCATTCGTCCATCGAGATTTTTGCTGAGAATGGGACGCTGGTGATGACGGAGCGTGTCTTTCCCGATGCGAATGGTGATGGGGTTGTGCTGTTTGGGGATGTGCTGGTTGAAAAGTTGACTGTTTGGGCGTTGGAGAGGGCGCGATACAATCGATGAGGAGATCAGGGTTGCGGCAGCGAACGCGGTAAACACAAAGCGCGTGTCTTTCGTTCAGTGCTTGGATTTACGCGGGAAAATTATCAATCGTTGTACAAGAGCAAGCAAGTTTGGTGAACATTACACGGTCGATTTACCCATAGTGGGCGTGAATGGTAAAACAGCGATTGTGCGAACAACGTGGATCATTGGTGTTGATTCGGCCGATGCGAGGTTAACGAGCTTATGGGTCAAGTAAATTTAATCACCCCGCAACTATTTGATACAGTCGAGTTGCTCAAGCCACTCGACAACGCCACATTTGCGGCTGGCGCACGGGCGGCTATCGTCGAGCAGTACGATGACCATCATTTTGAGTTAGAGTTTGTCAATGACGCTGGCGACACAGATGGGATGATTGACGCGCACGCTCAAGATTTCATCGTCGTTTGGCGACATGAAACGGAGCAGCCCATCACCGATGCCGAGCGCGTCGCACAGTTGATCGAGCGATTGCCACAGCAGAAGGCGCGATCAGTTCTCGATTTTGCCTATTTCCTATCTGATGCCTCCCACTCTGCCCCCGCGGTGAATGCTTGATAATTACGTCCTTCTGTACCGAATCTATCGTCATGAAAGAGATGAATCGCTTACAGCAACTACCCCCATGTCATTTGAAGTTTGCGTCCACTGTTGACGCAATCTTGCAAGTAGAGGTTGATCAAACTTTGATACGGGATGCCAGTTTCCGTAGACATCGCTTTGAAATAGTCGATCACATTCTCACTCATTCGCAACGTGACCTGCTTCTTCAAGCGTTTCGCATACGGATTTCGTCTCGACTTAAATTTAGAGAGGTCGTATTCAGCTTCCATAACTTATCTGATGTAATATCTTGCCTCTTGCTTCGTCGCTTTTCGTGCAGAAATGATACGGATGATGTCATCCTGCCCACGATAGCAGTGGCAAATGAGCAACAATCGACGCTTGGAACTCAGTCCAAGCATCAAAAAACGGTCTTCCCAATCAGAGTGAGCGTCATCGAAAAACTCAACAGCGGCTTCATCGTAGAAGACGGATTGCGCTTCTTCAAACGTAATGCCATGTTTGCGTTGATTCGCAGCCGCTTTTGGAATGTCCCACTCAAAACGTAATATACCGACAGTGTATTTACATTGTCGATGCTTGTCAATTTGAATATGGTGAACAACTGGCAATACGCCCAGCAAATTCCAACCTCAACATGGCGCGGCACGATGACCTTGCCGCGTGAACTCGCTCTGACAAACTGGGTAAACGGCCATCTGATCGTTGGTCGATTATGCTTGGCAATACTCTGCGTCAATCCACTCGTTGTTTATGCTCATCCACTTTAGATGTCCTTGACTTAGCTCTTTTTCAGCCTGCTTTCACACCATCTTTTTTGTGAGATTTAGCGAACATACTTTTGGATTGCACCCTGATAACTTTGTTGGGCGGCCGAACAATTTTCAACATCGTTATAGCAGATCAATCTTCAGACTTGTTTCGAGATACAATGTGAAGATAGCATTTGTCGTATGTAGGAAACTCACAATGAACTATACACTTGAAAACATCACAGAATTTATTGGACAGGAACTAGGGGTATCGAACTGGATCACGATTGACCAAGAGCGCATCAACGCATTTGCAGACGCGACGCTGGATCATCAGTGGATTCATGTCGATGAGGAAAAAGCTGCACACAGCCCGCTTGGCGCCACAATCGCGCATGGGTATCTGACACTTTCATTGCTCTCCAAAATGATCGAAGAGGTGGGCGTTGTACCATCTGGTGTGAGCCACGCGCTCAACTATGGTGCGGATAAGCTGCGCTTTACCAACTTTGTCAAGGTCAATGCGCGGGTTCGTAACCGCGTTGAGTTAATGTCGGTTAAGCCGAAGCAGGGCGGTTTGCTGCTCAAAACCCTTAACACAGTTGAGATTGAGGGTGAAGAACGCCCTGCGCTGGTGGCAGAGATTTTGTCTTTGATCTTTCCTGCATAGAAAATTTCTCAATCGAGATGAGCAAAAAACTAATTGTCTATGGAACCCCAACCTGCCCAATGGTTCCCCCTGTCTTACGGACATTAAAACGTGCAGAGGTCGCGCACGATTACATCAACATCCAGCGTGACCCAGAGGCGCATGAGCGCGTACTAGAAATCAATGGTGGCTTTGCAAGTGTTCCAACGCTTGTTTTTCCCGATGGCGAGACGCTAACTGAGCCAACAGGACAAGAGTTAGTTGCTGCGCTTGAGGCGCGAGGCGCAACTGTATCGGGCGGAGTTGCATCTGTCTGGTTGCAACATCCTGCGATTATGATTACGGGAGGTGTTTTCTTTGCCATTGGGTTGACACAGGGAGACAGGTTGCTGGTGGGGGTCGGCGCAATACTACTCGCGTTCGCGTTGGGTGCGCGTATGTTTCGCTAGGAGCGATGGCATAGAATGAAGAGCTTATGGCTTACTATTGCTGTCGTCTCTATTTTTATGTTGCTGATTGGCAGCAGAGGGCGCACGCTTGCCCAAACGACAAGTACACTGCCGATCTATTGGCGGCATGAGGTGGCAGAACGCATCACGCATACGTTTGAAGCGGACATAGATCAGGATGGGTTTAGCGAATTTGGGCTTGTCACGGTTGACAATACCATCGAGCTGCTTCGCAATGATCGAACACCGCTGTGGGATGTCCCCCATCAAACAGGCGCACGGGTTCTGGCTGTCACCTCGCGTGGCGATTCAGTTGTCTATGCAACTTCGCAGCGATTGGTTCAAGTCTCTGTCACTGGCGAGATCGAGTGGGAGGAGGGGATTTCCAATCTACCAACTGTGAAGAGTCTGTATCCAGTAGTGGATGTATTGAACCGAACAAGTCTGCTTGTCCTATTCAACGATGGCTCGATGTATCTCTATAATCGCACAGGCTCGCAACGCTGGCGTTATGATCCGCCAGATGGTCGTCAATCGATCTTGGATGAGGATGAAGTTGTATTAGTTGCAGCGTTAGATGAGGACTCGGCCGAAGATATTTTAGTGCGTTACCCAATTGCCTCCAATAGTAGCCATCTTGAACTGCTCAATAGCCTAGATGGTTCCACGAAGTGGGAGACGACATTGGAGGGAAAAGTGACCGCGTTTTCACCCATTCGTGTGACGGATAAGCAAGCGATAGCAATTGCAAACGATCAGGGTGAAATTGTCGTTCTTGATAGTGGGCAAAGAAGTTTGTGGGAGCCAGTGAGCCTCGAACAGCCAATTACGGCGTTGGCAACGGCCGATTGGTCACAAGAGGAGCATATTCTCATCGCCGCAACAAGCGATGGGCAAATCGTTGGATTTGATTCGGCCGGCAACCGTATCTTGGAAAATCGCATTTGTGAGCAGAATGGCATCTTTATGATGCGTGAACGGTGTAACACACAAATGCGCGGGCGCATTCGTCAGATTGATATTGGCACAAGTGTAGATGTACAGGGAGTTGCGTTAGTTGCATTGGTGGAGAATGAGGATGAAAGCTTGGGCGAAGCTCTTTTCCTCAATCGCTCATTTGACCTACTACAGACTTATCCTATCTTCACCATCAAAACACAGCCGTTGCTAGTTGATAGCAATCGAGACGGCCGCAACGAATTCTTGCTGACAGCATTTGGCTCCGTCGATCTGATCAGCCCCTCAACAACGCGCCGCAGCCCCGTCCAAATCAACAAAACGCTGCCCAGTCCACCCAGCGCGTTGCTAGCTGGTGACTTCAATCAAGATGGAATTGATGAGATGATCGTGGGTGATGTCGAAGGTCGGCTTTCGCAATATAGCACTGATTTGAGTGCCGATTGGATTGAGCCAGAGACACGCGAGGATTCTGTTGCCAAGTTGGCCTTGCTTGAATTACCAGAGCGTGCTGTTTCGGCCGAGAGCGCACAGTTTCTCGTCGTCTACAATCATCTGTCCGATCAGGCTGAGGGCGTGCCCCCAATACGCAATAGCGTATTGGCACTGCGCCGCACGCTGGATGGCTCATTGTTATGGGAGGAAGCGATCAGCATCAGCGGTCATGCTGTGACACTGCTGGTTGATCAGACAGAGCCTGATTTGGCAAACGTGTTAATCGGTTTAGACAATGGTGTGCTGACCGCATTTGAGTTGACATATATCGATGACCCAACGCTTCCCGAAGGCGGCTTGTGGGAACCGACAGACAGTTGGACACTGTCACTGCCGAGCGAAATCACCTATGGCGCATTGCTTGACCGAGAAACCGAAACGGGGTCTCGGTTTGTGATCACCACGCGCAACACGGTGCAGCGGTATGAATTTAATGGCGAACGTATCTATCATACAGAAATCAACAACGCAACGGAGTTTTGCGAAAACCCGGCCGAGTTGCTCTATCTGCTCGATTATGGGGGGAACGTGTCGCAGCCTTGTTTACTCAATCGACGGCTTGGACTGTGGGAACAACTACTTGGCAGCAGCACACGTCAGTTAAGTCACACGACTGACACATTTCGTTATCGGCCGACGCGCTTTTCGACCTATCAGCGGACACATACTGAAAGTGTCGGAGAAGATGAGATCATTCATGATGTTAGCACTTTTTACAGCGGGGACATGACGGGGAATGGACGGGAAGATATTGCCATCGGTCAAACCGATGGCTCTCTGTTACTCGATCTCAATGGCGCAAACGACACAACGGTACAGTTCGGGAGTCGTGTGCTGTTCATGACCACGATGCAGGATGGCTCAAATACAACCTTGAGCGTTCTGACAGAAAACAGCTTAATCCACCGCCTGACCTTTCAACCAAACTATCCACCCCTACTTGGCACACCACAGACGACGTTGGATGATGACCAAGTGACGCTGCAAATCAGTTTGTTTGATCCAGAAGGGGATGAGGTCACGATTCTGCTAGAACAGTTTGACCCCATTACGAACACGTGGATTCGGTATGAGCCACAACGCACCATAGGGCAGATTGATCGTCTACAGTGGCAGTTAGACGCGCCAACCTCGGCCGAAGCAGCAGTCTATCAAATTCACTATAGAGATAGCGCGGGGCAAGAAGGCACTATTAAACCGCCTCTTCCCCTCCCCATCGTTGTGCCAGTCACACCACAATCCAACCAACTCCCACTCATTGTCATCGTGCTTTTGGGCGTTGTGGGTGGCCTCGTTCTTGGACAACAGCGGCAGTCGCCAAGACGACGGGCATTGCGTTTGGTGCGTTTAATTGAGCGGACACCGTCACTTATTCTGCATGAACTGCGTGACCGTTACAATGCGCTGAAGGGTGATCCCAGCTTCTTTGTCAATGTCTCAACGATTGCGCGTCAGTATCAAAATGTGAATTTGGCCGCACTAGCCGACGGGCTGTATTTGGTGGCAGATCGGCCGACTGCCGCCCTCGCCGTTATCAATGCGGCGCTCGATGATTTATCGGCCGATGTTTTGAACTATGAGCAGTGGACAACAATGTTTGGTTCAACCGAAGCCTTTCTTGAAGTGCAGACGTTGACCGAATTGAGCTTGATGCGTTCACGCTTGGAAGAGATGCTCGAAAACAATCGTCAGACAGGTGGCGAGCCGGGCGCATTCCCTCAGTTGCGACCAATTTTTGACGCGCTCCAAGACGCAGAGCGTGTCGATACAGTTGAAGATCGTCTCACCTATTTAGGTGATGCCGAGATCATGCTGCGGCGGCTTGAGCAGACTGTTGCGGAGGAAGACCACAGCTTAAGCAAGGTGCTGGTGCAGACGATTGTGACGCGCTGGCGCGGATTGGTGACAGCGACGATTGAAGCATTGCGCGGTCGAGCGCGGCTTGATGTCCAACTGAAAACACAGCGCATCGCGCCAACGGAGGTGGCACAACTCGCGCTGGAGGTGCAGAACATCGGCCGAGCCGCGGCCGAGCAGGTCACGATCAGATTGCTCACAGGCGATAGTGGCGTGGATAGTTCCGCGCTCAAAACGATCCCGCTGCTCGCGCCCGAGCGAAAACGCATGGTTCAGTTTGCAATTGATCTCCCGGAGGCGGATGCGTTTCGCGTCGCGTTCCAAATCACCTATTCCGACAGACAGCAGACAGAGCGCACGCTCGATTATGCCAATTTGGTACAGGTTCTATCCCCTGTGCAGGTTTTTCGGCCGATTCGCAACCCCTACTCACCCGGCACGCCGCTACGTCGCAACAGTGCGCTGTTTTTCGGCCGCGACGATCTCTTCTCCTTTATCACCTCAGAGGTGGAGCGTGTCGGTCAGCAGCATGTCCTAATTCTGGTGGGGCAGCGACGCACGGGAAAAACGTCAGCACTGTTGCGCTTGGGGCAGCATCTTCCCCCTCATCTCATCCCAGTTTATATCGATTGCCAATCACTCGGCGTATTGCCGGGCATGACAGCGTTTTTCCAAGATGTTGCATGGCAAATCGCCGATTTGCTGCTCGAACGCGACATCGACATCGATGTGCCAGAGCTTGAGGAAGAGCGCATCAACCCCGGCAAATGGTTCCAGCATGAGTTTATCCCGTTTGTGCGTGAACGATTGAACAACGAGGCAAAAATTGTTCTCGTTTTTGACGAATTTGAAGCCCTTGAAAATTTAGTCAATGATGACATTTTACCGCGTACGATTTTCTCCTATTTGCGTCATTTGATGCAGCATGGGGAAGGCCTGAGCTTTATCTTTGTCGGAACTCATCGGCTTGAAGAGATGACGACAAATTATTGGTCTGTCCTGTTTAACATCGCCCTATACAAGGAGATCAGCTATCTCGGCCCAGAAGCGGCGCATCGTTTGATAGCTGAACCCGTCGCCCCCAACCTGACCTATGACGATCTTGCCATCGACAAGATCATGCGCTTGACGGCGGGTCATCCCTATTTTTTACAGTTGGTCTGCTATAGTTTGGTCAAACGCGCCAATACACGACGGGCGGGCTACATTACGATTACAGATGTCAACGAGACGGTGGATGAAATGTTGGGATTAGGCGAAGTTCATTTTGCTTATATTTGGCAGCGCAGCAACTCGGCCGAGCGCACCGTCCTCATCACCATCGCTCATCTTATCGACCGTGAACTGCCATTCCGCGTCACAGACATCGTAGAGGCTCTTGATGAATACCGATTGCTCCTCACGCCGGCTGACGTGACCGCCGCGCTGCAATCGCTCGTGCAGCGCAACGTCGTCAAAGAGGTCAATCAGCGTGGCAATACATACTACGAGATGAAGCTGGGCTTGGTCGGTCAGTGGGTGGAGCGCACAAAGAGCCTTGATAAACTGTTCGGGCGCATGATGCGATGAATCAATCCTGCACGCCGTAAGTAGAGCAGATGGGGCAGGCGGCGGGATCGTGCTGGCGAGCAGAACAGTATTCGCGGCCGAAAAAGATGATCTGCAAATGACGGCGATCCCACACCTCTGGTGGAAATAAAGCCTTTAGATCGCGCTCTGTCTGTTTAACATTGCGGCCGCTAGACAGCCCCCAGCGTTTGGCGAGGCGGTGGATGTGTGTATCGACGGGGAAGGCGGGTTTGCCGAAGGCGGCCGAAACAACGACAGAGGCCGTTTTATGGCCGACACCGGGCAACTGCTCTAATTCTGCAAGAGTCTGTGGAACCTCACCCTCAAACTCATCCAACAACATCTGACTCAACTTGTGGATATTACGCGATTTAGTCGGCGCAAGACCAATCGAGCGAATGTAGGTTGCGATCTCACCGGGTGTCAGCTTGACCATTTCGGCCGGCGTGCTGGCCGCGGCAAACAAAGCTGGCGTGACCATATTGACGCGCACATCGGTCGTTTGTGCGCTCATCAGCACGGCGATGAGTAGGGTGTAGGGTGAGGTGTAATTGAGTGGGGGTTGTGGGTCGGGGTAGAGATTATCGAGAATTCGGCCGATTTCAACCGCTTTCTCTGCCTGTGTCAGCATTTTCATCACACAATTTTAGCACGTAAAGGATACATATTTGGATATACCATCCCTGTTTTTGAGGCTAAATAGCCAAAAAAGCGGTGTCTTAGCCCTTTTCTCCTATTTTTAGCGGGATTATATCTTGCAATAATGATTACGTTAATTGCAAACGTCACTAAATTGGACTTAGGAACTTTTATTTACAGGCGGAATACGCTTTCTATGTATCGGTTTTAAGATTTAGTTGCCATGTATCGGCAGGATGTATCAGATGAAAAAATTATTCTCTCCTCTCTTGTTCGCATTTACGCTACTCTTTATTTTGACCCTCAGCGTTGGTGCTTTTCCGGGCATGACCTACAACGGCACGGCAAACGCCACAAACATTAGTGCCTCGCTCAATGTGCTGTCAGTCCCGCTCGTCACTGCGGGCGCGGACGCAGACGTAACCGTTGGAACAGCACAAAGTGTTGGCACGGGGTCTGTCACGTCGCTTATTTCAACAACGAGTGATGCGACCGCGGCGGCCGTTGCAGGCACAGTGCTTGGGATTGGTGTCGATGTTACAGTTGCTAGCATCAGCAGTGAGCAGGCTTATTCGTCTCCCAGCGCGACCAATCCCGATAGCAAGACAAGCTCGCTCTTAAGCGCAGATCAGCCACTGCTAACGCTTGGCGCGATCAACAACAACACGACAGCCGCTTTGCGCGATACAACGCTTGCGCCATCTATCGCCAATGCCACCAGCAGTCTTGGACAAAGCAGCAGTGAGATTGCAGATGTCGGTGTAGGGTTGCCGCTCCTCGCGTCGGTTCTTGATGCACAAGGTGTCATCGCAACGAGCCGTGTTGAAACGACGGACGCAAGCGAGATAGTGACGCAAGGATATGATGCAATAGGCTGCAATGCTCAAAGTGTTGTCACAGGCTTGGACGCGCTGGGCTTGGTCTCGGCCGATGCCATCACCACAACAACGTCAGCAAACATTGATGGCAAAATTGGCACCGTCACCGCAACGGTTCAAATCGTTGGATTGGTGGCTGATGGCGTTGTCATCGACCCCGTCATGCTCGAAATAGGCTCCAGCCCAATGGCGAATATCGACCTGTTGGGCGGCTCAGTTGTTTTATCACTTGCGCCGGTCTTAGAGGGATCGGCCGATGCAAATCTCGCCACTGCACGCGCCACCGCACTGCGTCTTGAAGTAGTCACCGATGCGCTAGGTCTCGGTGCAGGCACAGTCATTGAAGTTGGTTCAAGCGACGTAAGCTGTTCAGCAATACGCGGTAATTGGAATCCACTCGATGACAGCGATGGCGATGGTGTCCGTGATATGGATGACTTGGATGACGATAACGACGGACTGCCCGACGCGCTCGAAGGGGATGCCACACTGGACACGGATGGAGACGGCATTCCAGATAGCCGCGACCTCGATAGCGATAACGATGGCAGCAGCGATGTTCATGAGGCAGGGCATGACGACGCAGACTTTAATGGTGATGGTCAAATAGATGGTGCTGTTGGCACAAATGGACTGAGCGATTTGGTCGAGAATCCAGCAGACAGCGGTGTGCTGCTCTACACGCTCCGTGATTCTGATGGAGATAGCATACCAGATGTGCGTGATCTCGATAGCGACAATGACAGTATCCCCGACAGCGTTGAGAACGGGTTTGCAGCGCATGATTCAAATGGTGATGCTATGATCGATGGCGCGGATGATGATTTTGACGGCATTATTGCACCGGCCGATGGCGCAAATACCTATGGAGACAGCGGCGACGTTATGCAGGTCGATATCGATGGCGATGGTGTGCCAAACAGTCGTGATCTCGATAGCGACAACGATGGCACGCTTGATATTGTTGAAAATGGCCAAAGCGTACTCGACACAGATGACAATGGCATGGTCAATGGTGCTGACCTCGATGGTGATGGTGTTCTCGGCACGCTCGACACAATGCCAAACACCTATGGGACAGGTGTCGCAACACTGGTTGATACCGATAGCGACAATGTCCCGAACGCTTACGACTTAGACAGTGACAACGATGGCGCAATGGATGTGATGGAGGCAGGCCTGCTTGGTTTTGACCCAGATGGCTCCGGCTTGCTTGAAGGCGTTGATACAGATCAAGATGGGGTGCCGGACAATTGGGACACGCTTCCAACCATTTATGGAGCAGGCGTTAGAAGTCTGCCTGACTCAGATAGTGATCAGATTCCCGACATGATGGAGCTTGACAGCGACGATGACGGCACAACTGACTTTGACGAATACGGTGAAGGCGTTGATGCAAACAGTGATGGCATGGCGGATGGAGGCGATCCCGATGGTGATGGGATTCCAAACTCGGCCGATACCAACCCCACCAACTTCGGCCTAAACGCACCCACTTCGATTGTGCTAATAGAACACGCGACACAACAAACGAGCAGCAGCCCGCTCATCTTTGCACTCATTCTCTTGTTGGGATTGACTATAACTGTTGTAAAGTACGAGTAATCTGCAAAGCGACCACCCGCAAACAAAAAACCTCTACGTCTGTAGAGGTTTTTTGTTTGCGACGGAAAGCACCCTGTCTACGATTGACGCGCGGGCAGAGATGCCTGCGTTATGCTTGTAGCGAGGTCGCTGGAATAAATAGCTCCCGCAACGCCTTGCTAATTGTTACCGTTGCCCCTTTGACATGGGAATAGACGAGGCCATTTTCATCGTGTGCGATTAGGTCGCAGATCAGCTTGCTCTCAGTGCTGCCCGTCACGAGCATTGTCGTGTAGGCGGTTGTGTCGAAGGGTATCGGCCGATACTGCTCACCATGCTTTGTCATCAACGGCAAACTACCCGCCTCGTCGTGATACCGCCAAACCCAAATCACCATGCTCTGATATTGGCCGTCCGCGATAAAGGGGTTGAAATTTTGGACGGGGAACTGACCTTGTGTTTCGGCCGAGACCGTCGCCAGACGACAGCGCATCGTCATGCTCGCTGGGGTCACGTTGACGACTTGCTGAACTCCTTGAAACGAAGGGCCGTGAAAAACGGCCGAGCCGTACAGATCATGTCCTTCATGTGTTTCACCTTCAGACAGATCAAACTCTGTGAAAAGAGGCACATCTGGAATTTCTTTCAGCAGTGTGATCTCGGCGCGATAGTGGAAACGTGGTTTGCCATCGGCCGTTTGGCTGCGAATCATCGCCTTGACGCAAATTGACTCAGGCGATTTTTCCACCTCCTCCAATTCCAGCACACACGCCCGATTCTCCAAGCCCGGCTCAAACACGATTCCTTTCAACACCTGATAGTTATCACACGCAAAGAGCGTGTAGCCCGGATACAACTGCTCACACCCATTTGCCATCCACGTGATCGCGCAGACCGTTGGCAGAACAGGGTTGCCCCCGATCACGTGGTCGTGCAGAAATGGATTGGCATCGAGTCGCAGATGGCGATGAATGCGATGTTTCTGCAATCTCAAATCGCGGATCGACTCCGCAGGAATTAACTCTCCGCCAACGATAATCTGTGACACATTTTCGTTTAGCTCGTTTGCCAAAATCCACGCGCCGACCTCAATTGGAATGATCGGTACGTTGCGCTCTGCAAATAGCTTTTTGAGCGTTGGTGTGACCATGCCGCCATCCCAAGGTCCCCAGTCAATCGCCACCGTGTGACAGTTCGGGTAGTTGGCATTTGCCCAATGTGCAAACTTGTTGAGGATGTCGTTGGCAATCGCGTAGTCGGCTTGTCCGGCGTTGCCGAAGAAGCCAGCGGCCGATGAAAATAGCACCAAGTGTCGCAACTGCGTCAAGGAAACCGCTGACAACAGCGCATTCAACCCCTTCACTTTTGTGTCATAGACGCTATCAAAATCCCATTCGGTTTTCTTCTCGATCAGCTTGTCAGACAGAACGCCCGCGCCGTGAATAACGCCCGTGATTTGCCCCAAACGTTGCTGGGCTGCCCCCAATTCGCGCTGCATCGCGGTCGCATCCGTCACGTCCACGCTGATGTATTCTGCGGCCGAGCCAACCGCACGCAACGCCGCCAATGTTCCCGCAATCTCGCGCTGCGATTTGATACGCTTCACCAGCTTATTGACCGCCATCGGGGTTGGCTTCTCCCCTTGTGCGATGATCTGTTGCATCGTCAATCGCTTGAGTTCAGCCTCATTTGCATATTGACCGAGCCAGCTATCATCGACTGCATTGAGAGCCGAACGACCCAGCAGAATAAATTTGCATTGATATTGCTTGGCTAGATACAAGACACAATCGGCCGTGATCCCCTTCGCGCCCCCGCTCACCACAAATACACTCTCTTGTGTAATCTCAGCACTCGGCGTAAACGTCCCTAGTGCCACCTCATCCGTTGTCAGCGTCACGCGCCCATGCTGACCGTAGCCCACCTCGCTGACCAGCTTGTTCGGGTCAAACAGTTCCGCCAACACGTAGCTCGCCGCATCCGCGCTGCTGATCTCAGGATGCAAGTCAACGGCTCGACAGTAGACACGTGGCCATTCCAGCCGTAGCGTCTTGGTCAATCCAAACAGCCCGCCATGGACGGGGTCAAAGTCATTGCCAGCCAGCCCCAACGAGCCATCCATGCAGGTGGCAGTTACAAAAGCGGGGCGTGTTTCATCGGCCGCTTCCGTCAACCGCTCCTTCAAATGTTTTGCAATGAAAAATACTTGCTTTAATTGTGTTTCAGCATCCCCCTCATTCACATGCACAAATGCATTGACTTTGGCAAATCGGCCTAATTGCGCCTTGAGCTTGCTCTCATCAAATGTTGCGCTTAACGTGAGCATCTCGACTGTCCAGCCTCGTAAAGTGAGTTCGTTTGCTAGGAGTCGGCCGATTTCACTCTCCGTCACTAAACAAACATAGCCCACCGGCTGTGCGATCTCCATAAAATCCACCATCGGCAGCGTTTTTAACTGCACGATTTGGCGGGTGATAGCGTGGTTTTTTGGCGCAGGCACGCTATCGACGACATGATTTTGCGCGGCTCCTGCAACAGCCGCGTCAGCTTTTGGGGAGACAGCGTTGTGAGTGGCAAGTTGCAAATGATTGACGATTTCCTCAAGCGTTCGTAACTCAGATAGCTCACTAGGGTCAACAGACGGCAGTTCAGGGTGTTGCTCCTGCATGGCGCCCAAAATTTCGACGCGCTTAATCGAGTCAATCCCCAAGTCAGACTCCATGTCCATGCTCAGTTCGAGCATCTCGGCCGGATAGCCCGTCTTCTCGCTGACAATTTCCAACATCGCATCTGCCAAACCCGCGACATGCGAAGTTTGTGTTTCAGGAATGTCGGTAGGCGCGTGTGGATTTCCCGAAACGTATGACCCATTCAACGTTGCATGGATGTCATTTGAATGTCCGTTCATGGACGGCGCAAAACCACCCGTTGCCTGACCGAGATGATTGACGATCTCTTGCAACGTCCGCAACTCGGATAACTCGCTGGGATCAACAGATGGTAGTTCAGGATGCTGCTCCTGCATCGCGCCCAAAATTTCGACGCGCTTAATCGAGTCGATGCCCAAGTCAGACTCCATGTCCATGCTCAGTTCGAGCATCTCGGCCGGATAGCCCGTCTTCTCGCTGACAATTTCCAACATTGCATCTGCCAAATCGGCGACCTGCGGAGTTTGTGTTTCGTTGGGTAATGCGTGACCCTCATTGGTGTGTTGGCTGGCGGCCGATGGCGTATCCCTCATTGCCTGACTGAGATGGTCAACGATCTCTTGCAACGTTCGCAACTCAGACAACTCACTAGGATCAACAGAGGGCAGATCAGGATGTTGCTCCTGCATCGCGCCCAAAATCTCGACGCGCTTAATCGAGTCGATGCCCAAGTCGGATTCCATATCCATGCTCAATTCGAGCATCTCGGCCGGATAGCCCGTTTTCTCGCTGACAATTTCCAGCATCGCATCTGCCAAATCGGCGACCTGCGGAGCTTGTGTTTCGGGAATGTCGCTAGACGCGACCCTTTGATGTGGATTTCCCGAAACAGGCATTTCCGCGATAGGAGCAGAAGGCATGACTCTCGGCATCTCAACAGGCTTTGGTGTTGGAGGAGGAGCGTCTACTTTGCGTTCTGCAACTGGCACAGGCGTAGGCGCAGGCATTACCTTAACAGGTTTAGCCGCAATTTTGTTTTGAGGCAGTGTAACAGCTTGTTGACTGTCTATGGCGAGCGGCCGATGACTCCCACGCAACAGCGCAAATACCTGCGCCGAATAGGTCTCTTGCGTTCCCAAGAATGCTTCATGCACGCGCAGTGTTTCTGCCTGATGTTGGTGTAACAAGGCAAGGCTTCTTTCCAATTGATTATCTGACATAGTGCGTTTGATAACGGATGGTTGTGTCCGCGTCGGTTTACTAGCGGCTACAACAGGTGTAGCTGACTGTTTCTTCGGTTTGACTTTCTTTGTAACGGCTTGAGGTGCAGGTTTAGCGATAGGCTTTGATGGCACAGGTGGTAGAACAGGGGGTGGATTTATCTTCGGATGGGCAATCGCCTTTCCATTTGAATTTGCGGTTGGTGCAATCTTCTTTTCTAACGGTACTGTTGCAACCGAATTTGCCGTGATCTTGAAGCCATCATTTAAGGCATCTTGATAAGCAGCTTGCGTCTTTGGGCTGACATAATTGTTGCCCGACAGACTGACGTTGATCGGGCTTGCCTTCGCGGATGTATCCACCATCTCGCGCTGATGTGGATCGAGCGCGTCGAGCGGCAGGCCGAGGACAGCAAGGCGCGTGTATGCTTCACGAAGCTGTAGATCGCTGTCTTTGTCGCGGCTGGCATTGAGCGCAATCGCAACGTGTGGACGGTTCTCCAAAATATCTTCAACCAAACTGGTCAAGATACGCCGCGGCCCAATCTCGACAAAAATAGTGCCACCTGCCGCGTAGATATTTTCGATCTCTTGCGCGAACAGAACGGGCTGCAAAATATGGCCTTTAAGCGATTGTTTGATCGCTTGCGGGTTTGAATGGTGTACGTTGCCTGTTGAATTTGAATAGACGGCGATTTTCGGTTTGTTGAACTGCACTTGATCAATCGCCCGTGCAAATGGTTTTTGTGCGTGACCGACAAATTCGGTGTGGAACGCGGCCGAGACAGGCAGCGGCGTAACTTTATATCCTTTACTATCCAGCACACGTTCGGCATTGGCAATCGCCGCTTTTGACCCCGCCAAGACAACTTGCGAATGAGAGTTGTGGTTGGCAATCGTCACGTTGTGCGGCATGTCACGCTTGAGCTGGCTGATGTTGCCTTTGACGGCGAGCATTGTGCCAGCGTCAAAATTGGGATTGTCGGGGGCTGCCATCGCTCGGCCGCGCTCATTAATCAGATAGAAGTAATCATCATCGTTAAGAACGCCCGCCGCCCACAATGCCGTCAATTCACCAAAGCTGTGACCCGCTGCAAAATCTGGTTTGAAACCAGCGTTTTGTAGAAGCTTGTAAAATCCATAGCTGAGTGTGCCGATGGCAGGCTGGGCATTTTCAGTCGCACGCAAACTATTCGCTTGCACCTTGCGTTTCTCGTCATCGAAGACGGGAATGGGGTAGACCGTTCTGGATAGTGGGTCGTCTTTGCGCTGGGAGTCAATTCGGCCGAAGCCCTCCCGCACGGCCGCAAAATTCTGCGTCACCGTCTTTCCCATGTTGACATATTGCGATCCTTGGCCGGGAAAGAGTGCCACGATCTTCCCATCTGTTTCCAATCCTTGCCGACGATAGAATATCCCTTTTGGATGCTCCCAATGTTCAACGTTTAGATTTTTTTCGAGCAGCTTAATCGTTGTCTGAAGATGGGCGAGGGCTGTTTTGGCATTCTCCGCCACAAATCCAACTCGTGCTTCGTATGGTTTCGGCCGACCAAACGGCAACGCCGCAAACCCAACCGCTTCATCACGCTGCAAACTCGCAACGTGTAACTTGCAACTTGCAACCACCGCCTGCGCCGTCCGCCCCGCGATCAGCACGCTTTTCGCCACCGACTGTATGCGATAGCTTCCCACGTGGTCTGGCGTGTACTCTTCTAAAACAAAGTGAAAGTTCGTCCCACCAAAGCCAAACGCGCTGACCCCAGCTCGGCGTGGTGAATCGGTTGGCTTTATCCATGGGCGCGTTTCAGCGTTTAGATAAAAGGGCGTGTTCTCAATGTCGAGCTTCGGATGTGGTTGCTCGATCTTAATGGAAGGAGGCAAAATTTTATGGTGCAATGCCAGCGCAATTTTGATCAAACTCGCTGACCCGGCCGCCGCCTTTGTATGTCCAATTTGTGATTTGACACTACCCAACCCAATGTACTGACGCTGTGGATTATTGTGAGAGAACACCTCGTTTAATCCCGCAAATTCGGTCGGATCGCCGGCGGGTGTGCCTGTGCCGTGCGCTTCGACGATGCCGATTGTGGCTGGGTCAACCCCCGCATCTTCATAGGCACGCGCAACGGCTTTTGCCTGTCCACTTGAACGAGGTGCGTAAATGCTTTTGTAGCGACCGTCGCTCGACGAGCCGATGCCTTTGATGACAGCGTAAATTCGGTCGCCATCGCGCTCTGCATCTGCCAAGCGGCGCAGCATGAGCATTCCGACTCCCTCGCCGATCATCATGCCATCGGAATCTGCGTCAAACGGTCGAATGTGATTCTTTTTGGAGAATGCGGGTGTCTTGCTAAAGCTCATGTAGGCGAAAATCGAGTTGTCGCAATCGACACCGCCCGTCAACATCGCATCTGTGCGCCCATCAACAAGCTCGCCAACTGCCATCCGCACCGCCGCCAGCGACGCCGCACACGCCGCATCGACGACACAATTTGTGCCACCTAAGTCAAAGCGATTGGCGACGCGCCCTGAAATGACATTTGCCAGCAAGCCCGGAAATGAGTTTTCCTCCCATGGAACGTAAGCCAGCTTCATCTTAGTGATGATTTTCTCGCGGTCGGCCGCATCAATCCCGCTGCTTTCCAAAACGCGATCCCAAATCGGATATTGCAGGCGTGAAGCCAGCGGAACAATCAGCTTTTGACCGGCCGCCACGCCCAAAATGCAGCCTGTTTGATTTCGCATGTCTGCGCTCATATTGCTGTAGCCAGCGTCTGCCAACGTTTGCTTTGCGACGACTAACGAAAGCAGTTGCCCCGCATCTGTCACTTCCAAGATGTTGGGCGGCAGCCCAAACTCCAGTGGGTTGAAATCAATGTCGGGCAGAAAACCACCTTTTTTACAATAAGTTTTGTCGGGGATGGTCGGGTCTGGATCGTAATAATCATCGATGTTCCAACGTGAGGGTGGAACTTCTGTGATGCAATCTATTTCGTGAACGATGTTATCCCAGTATTCGGACAGATTTTTTGATTGTGGAAAAATAGCACCCATGCCGACGATAGCAACAGGATTTTTGCTTAATGCACTACTTAAGTCGTTTGACATTCCTTTCTCCCAATGTTCCAAAGCTGCGAGGAGAATCGCAACGGTAGTGATAAACCCCAAACGCGCTAAA
The DNA here is from genome assembly GCA_964389925.1 of uncultured Ardenticatenaceae bacterium. Taxonomy (GTDB): domain Bacteria; phylum Chloroflexota; class Anaerolineae; order Promineifilales; family Promineifilaceae; genus CALECP01. The sequence goes on along the minus strand of CAYMGE010000058.1, from coordinate 17,647 downwards.
AGTGACGTTGATCTAGTGGATGTTTAACATCAATTAATTCAGTCAGAATGATTTTTACCAGTGCGAGTATGGCTGCTCACTCGAAAACAAAAAGCGAACCATTACAGTTCGCTTTTTGTCATCAATCACCAAACATATCTACTCGCCTAGACGAGAATGAGTGATTTATGGGGTCTCAAGTTATCGAATGCGAAGGAATGTGACTTGAATGGCTGCCCAATTTGAAGACTGGATTCCCGCCTACGCGAGAATGACAGATCAGACAGTGATTGAAATCTTTTTCCTAAACAGACTTGACAGCTGTTCGCAGGCAGCGTGTGCAAACGTACTTTTTAACGGCACGCCCACCTTCAAAGAACGTTGCACGCTGGATATTAGGCTTAAACCGCCGCTTTGTCTTTTTCTGTGAGAAGCTCACATTGTTACCAGTTAACGGCTTTTTGCCGCACATTTCACATTTTGCCATTTCATCACCCTAACGCAACAACTTTGAGCAGTATGCTGCTGAAAAGTTCGCTATTTTGATTCTAAAAATTCGGGGAAGACCGAACCCATCCAAACAAGTTAAAAGCGACCGAGTGGTCGCATGGAATGATAATTATAGAGCTTTTGAGGGGCGTTCGCAACTATCGGCCGATTAGGACAAGCGCAGTGAGTAAAAATATACTCAAAACCACAACCACACACAACAGTCAAAATGTCAAGAACAAAAAAACGCAACAGTCGAGTTACGTATTGCGTAGACTGAACACGCAATACGTTCGTCAAGGCAAAACCTCAACAATCACCCCTTCCTCTGCCCATGTGTAAAGCTGCTCTGCTACGCTGTTTCCAACCAGAACACAGCCATACGTTGCGGGACTTCCCAAACTATTTGTCCAGAGCAGGTTAGAGCCATCTCGCGTTGGGAAGCCGTGAAAGCCATTCATGAAATCGATATTGGGAGCGGGGCGATAGATGCCCATAAAGTAAGGCATGTATAAATCCCAACTGTTGGCATATGCTTCAATTTCATGACTTTGGATTTGGAAAATACCCGGCGAGGTTGGGCTTTCTTCAATGCCTGTGCTGATTGCATAATCCCAGACGAGTTGCCCATTTTGATATGCCCACAGGTATTGATCGCTGATGCTGACAACGAGGCGTTTCTCGCGCACGATTGGCAACGGAATCAGCACATCAGGAGAAGGGATAATAATCTCCTGACCGACTTGCAGTTGATCGACGTTTGGATTAGAGGCTTGGACCCATGGATAGGGCATTCCGTAATCATAGCCAATGCTCGAAAAAGTTTCCCCACTCTGCACAATATGAATACGTTCGCCGTGTCGAACTTGCAGATCAACGTGGGCAACCCGATTGAGAATGCCATTGGTCAAGGCTGTGCTGTCTAAATAGCGAAAATCATCGAACTGTGCATCCAAGAATGCGTTCACGGCAGCGTCATCGACAGATAGGTTGAGCGCATTGTCAATTGCTGAAAAATTCAGCCAGCCGTTCCATTCGCTCTCTTCGATTGGGATTGACCATGCTGAATCGGTAAGTGGGTCGTAGGCACTGAGTTGAATCGGCCGCCCCAACACCCCATTTGCCTCTGCCGCCAGCGGCGCAAGCTCAACGACAGGCGACGGAATCTCGGTTGTCATGAGAGCAAACGAGCCAGCTTTGACCGCTGTTTGCCAGTTGCGCTCCCACGCGCTCACGGTGGTGGCCTCGTTTAGCTCCTGACCGGTTTGCCCAGCGACGACAATGACGACTCCGTTTTCTTTGGCGAGAGAGGCGGGTTGGGGCTGGGTGTTTATGTCGGCCGATAACGCCCCAAATCGCGCAGCCGCTACCTCTGCGTCAACGACATATCTCGGCGCAATCTCTCGCTTTGTCGTCCAAAGTAGTCGGAACGGTGCAAAAAAACTGCCACGCCCCTCTTTATATGCCTCACGCACGATGGTTTGTGAATCAATGTCAATTCCAAGCTCGTTGACAGGAACTTCAAACTGCTGCGCCCCTGCCACCAACGTGATCGACTGTGTGCGCCAGTTATTTTCTAGCCGTGTCAATGCGGCCGTGCGCGTCATGTTGCCGATATCGATCCCGGCAACGGTCGTTCCCTTGGCAATGTAGTTGCTGTTTGCAAAAACGAGATAGCCAAGCAGCAGACCGATCACGGTGGCAACAACAAGCGCAACTGCACCACGCAGAATGATGGATGAAGAACGAGTGTTTTGTCGGGGCAGTCTCATGATTGTCACCTTATTTTCGCGCAAATTCGCCCAGTTTCTAAAAATTCCTGCGAATACAGGCAGTTTCTAAGTGGCAAAATGGCGTGAAATATACCTTTGAATTGTCTTAAGCCATTTTTTTCATTGTGCCGAAAAGTATAACACGTTGCACAAACAGCCTCGTTTTTGTTGCATCCGATCTCAAAATGGAAATAATCCGCTTCTAACTTGACTTCACTCTGCAAAACCATCTATAATGCCATTAAATGTATTAGTGTCACAATTACACCAATGAGCTTACAGAAATCCCTCCGCAGCACGACCTTTTTCGATGAGAACGACCTACTTGATATTATCAAACGCGCCTTTGCTGAAGACATCGGCAGCGGTGACGTGACGAGTGCGTTGATTCCGGCCGATCAAATTTTGACCGCCCATTTTGTTGCCAAAGATACGGGCGTTGTGGCTGGTCTTGAGGTCGCACGGGAAGTGTTTGGTGTGATGGACTACAACATTCGCTTTACACCGCTCGTCGCCGATGGCGCACGAGTTGAGAATCGGGAGCGTTTGGCGACGGTTGAGGGGAATGCACGGGCAATTTTGACGGCCGAGCGCACCGCTCTCAACTTTATGCAGCGCATGAGCGGGATCGCTACTAAAACGCGCAAATTTATGGATGAGGCGACAGGCACAAAGGCGGTTATTCTCGACACGCGCAAAACAGTACCGGGATTACGCCTCATTGATAAATGGGCAGTTCGTCTCGGTGGGGGTGCAAACCATCGCATGGGTCTCTACGACATGGTTCTCATCAAAGACAACCACATTGCGGCGGCGGGTAGTCCAACGGCTGCTGTTGAGCAGGTACGTGAATTTCTGGCAGGACGCGATATTCCAATTGAGGTCGAAGTCACAAATCTCGATGAACTGCGCGAGACAATACCGCTTAACGTGGATCGCATTATGCTCGACAATATGAGCCTAGACGCGATGCGTGAAGCGGTTGAAATTACCAATGGACAAACGCCGCTTGAAGCATCGGGCAATGTGCGCCTCGACACCGTTGCCGCCATCGCCGCGACAGGCGTTGATTTCATCAGCAGTGGTGCGTTGACCCATTCGGTGATGGCGTTCGATATTAGCCTCGAAGCTGAGTAACGATAAATATGGATGAAAAGTTCGCAAGCGCAGACCAAATAAAGGCATATCAATCTCCAGACATATTGTAGACATTCTAACTCCAGAGCAACGTAAAGTGTTACGCGAACAATTGAACGATGCTCAAGAATAAAACCTGAGAAAACTCACAGAGGACACCATGAACCCAATCGCTGATTTAACTTCGGCCGATGCCATCTACAACTCCCTCAAAGCAGGGATGGGCGCGTACACGCCCGACTTTGAACTGCGCTACAAGGCGCAACTCGCGGCAGAGATCAATAAGCTCAAAAAAGAGCGCAACGCTGTTATCTTGGGGCATAACTACATGGAACCAGCCCTGTTCCACACCGTGCCTGACTTTGTGGGTGATTCGCTCTATTTGAGTCGCGTGGCGGCCGAGACAGATGCGGACATCATCGTTTTTGCAGGTGTCGAATTTATGGCAGAGACAGCCAAAATTTTGAATCCCGACAAAACGGTGCTGATTCCATCACAAAAGGCGGGCTGTTCACTGGCAGAGGGAATTACGGCCGATGACGTGCGCCAGTTGAAGGCACAGTTTCCGGGCGTTCCCGTCGTCACCTATGTCAACACCTACGCTGATGTGAAAGCAGAGACAGACATTTGCTGCACGTCAGGCAATGCGGTCGCTGTCGTTGAATCGCTCGACAGCGATATGGTGATCTTTCTGCCCGATATGTATTTGGCGCAAAACGTGGCAAAGGAAACGGGCAAGACGATCATCTTCCCAGAGGCAGATGGGACGGTCAAAGGCAAGGCGGACGTGATTGGCTGGAATGCGCGTTGTATCGTACATGACAAGTTTACGGTAGAAGACCTCGAAGCGATCCGCGCTGACCATCCCGATGTGAAAATTTTGGCACACCCAGAGTGCCGCCCAGAAGTCGTCGATGCGTCTGACTTTAGCGGCAGCACGTCGCAGATGATCCGCTTTGTCGAAGAGACAGATATGCCAAAATACCTGCTGCTGACCGAATGTAGCATGGGTGACAACATTATGGCGGCGAATCCAGAGAAAAACATGTTGCGCCTCTGCTCGGTGCGTTGTCCCCACATGAACCAAATCCAGCTACAAGATACGCTCGATGCACTGCGCTATACGCAGTATGTCGTTGAAGTGCCAGAGGAGATTCGCGTTAAGGCGGCGCGGTCGGTGCAGCGGATGATCGAGATTGGGTAAAATTACAAATTATCTGTTAAAGTCATCTTTCACTTAGATGGCTTTAACTAGAATTCAAAATGCACTTACAACCTATTCGATTCAAAGGCTACAGAATCGGCCCCTTCCAGATGTAGAAGCTGACTTGCGCCGCTTGAGTGAATTGGCGGGACATGACGCTCATACGGGAAACAAGGTGAAGTAGAAAAGAAGGAGGAAAAAGAGAAAGAGGTAAAGACAGTTCTTTTTCTTTCTCTTTCTTCTTTTTCACCTATTTCTAAGTTGTGATGACTGCAATACGGACGAAAAAGGGGCAAAGCATCCAGAAAATGCAATCAAGCCTGCGCTATGTGCGGCAAATACATAAAATAGACCATGAATGAATTGATCGAAACAGAAGTCCTCGTCATCGGTACGGGTATCGCGGGGTGTACGGCGGCGATTGCGCTGGCGGAGCGGGGCGTGCAGGTGACGCTGGTGACGCGGGCGGAGGAACCAAGCAATACCAATACGGATTGGGCGCAGGGGGGGATTATTTATAAGGGAGAGGGCGATTCGGCCGAATCCCTGATCCGCGATCTCGACCACGCTGGCGCCAATTTCACCAATCCAGAAGCGACCAAAATTCTGGCGGCGGAAGGGCCAGAGCTTGTCAAACAGTTTTTAATCGACAAAATTGGCGTCGATTTTACACGCAAAGAGGATGGCGAGTTGTCGATTGTGCTGGAGGGGGCGCATGAGATTCCGAGAATTATTCATTCGGCCGACACCACCGGTCACGCCATCCAAATTTCCCTGCTCAACTATCTCAAAAACTTCGACAACATCGAGCTGCTCACAGCACACACCGCCATCGATCTCCTGACCCCTCAGCATCATTCAAAAGATCGCCTTTCTGTCTACAATACGCCGCGCTGTGTCGGAGCCTATCTATTTGATCGCAGAAGTCGTGAGGTCAAACGCTGTCTCGCCAAGCAAACGGTATTAGCGACAGGCGGGCTGGGGCAGATTTTTGCCTACACGAGCAATCCGAAAGGGTCGCGCGGGGATGGATTGGCAATGGCATATCGGGCGGGAGCGCGGGTCATCAATAACGAGTTCGTGCAGTTCCACCCGACGACGTTTAGCAAACGCGGTGCGCCAAACTTTTTGATCTCGGAAGCGGTGCGCGGTGAAGGGGGGCGACTCGTGCTGGAAGATGGCACACCGTTTATGCAAAACTACGATTCTGAGTGGAAAGATTTAGCCGCACGCGATGTGGTTGCGCGGTCGATTCGGGCAGAGATGTTGAAAGAAGATGTGGATCGCGTCTTTCTGGATTTGCGCTCCTACATTCCGACAGAAGAAATCAAACATCATTTTCCGAATATCTACCAAACGTGTCTCAGTTATGGGGTGGATATAACAACAGAGTTAGTTCCTGTGACACCAGCGGCGCACTACTTTTGTGGGGGTGTTTGGGTGGATGGCTTCGGCCGATCTTCTGTCAAAAACCTCTATGCCATCGGCGAAGTTTCTTGCACAGGGCTACATGGCGCAAATCGTCTCGCATCATCGTCATTGTTGGAGGGGATAGTTTGGGGACAGCGATCGGCCGAGCATATTGTCAATCAGTTAGGCAAGGACATCTATCTAGCTGAAAACATCCCTGCATGGCGCAACACAGGCATCTACGAACCCGACCCGCTACTCATCCAGCAAGATATGACGACTATCAAGAACGTGATGTGGAACTACGTCGGCCTTGTTCGCGCCTCCTATTTAATGAATCGCGCCATGCGTGAGCTAAATCACCTTGAGGCAGAGATCGAACGTTTTTATAAAGTCTCCAAGTTGACAGACGATCTGATCGGCTTACGCAACGCAGTGATGGCGGGCAAAATCGTCACGCGCTCGGCACAGGCCAACAAGCGCAGTATGGGCGCACATTTTCGCTCCGATTCAGTCTAACCCATCACAGAGATGCCATTTTTGCCAAACGCTCTTGTAGGCAAATAGGTGAAAAAGAAGAAAGAGAAAGAAAAAGAACTATCTTTACCTCTTTCTCTTTTTCTTCCTTCTTTTCTACTTCACCTTGTTTCCCACATGAGCGTTGCCAAAAGAGGCATCTCTCACTTTACGGCCTTGCCCACATAGTAGCGCGTCACCAACATTCGATAGAAAAACAAAAGTTTAAGATTTGCTTTTCCGAACATCAGTCGGGTCAAAATGCCGCGCCAGCCAGCGGGATGCGTGTATTCGATTGAGTCGTGAACGGTCGTGACGGTGGGAGAATCGGCCGAAAAGCGATGCGTGTGTCCCCAAGTTTCAAGTGGCCCCTGTTGTTGAACATCGCTGAAACCATACTCATTGACATCAATATGCTTGGCGACCCAGCGAATTGGAACAGGGCCGAACCACATCGTAAAATCAGCAATCATCCCCTCCTTCATTTCACCAAAATCGTGAATCTGCACAAAGAGCGGTGGTGGTGTGAGCTTTTTGAGAACGTCGGTGCGGCTGTGAAAATCGGCAACCGCTTTGAGCGGTGCATTGACGGTGAACTTATTTCTGAAAATTGTCATTTGTTGGTAACTTTAGCCCAAGATGTTAATGCGTGATGTCGAGTTTGCCCTTCGTGCCGTTCTCGTAAGCGGTGATGATGCGTTGGGCAACTTTGTCGGGATCGGCCGCATCCTTTGGTTTCCGCAGCGACACCTTCTCCCAAAAATCGGTGTCAACCGCGCCCGGCCGCACAATCGTGAATGTACGCTTGCGCTGCTCCTTTGCCAGCGTTGCGACAAATGCCTCTAGCCCAGCTTTTGCGGCAACATAGGCTGAAAGGCTGGGCAGTTGCAAGCGTTCGCTGACTGCACCCAAGAAAAACAGATGCGCGTCTGGCTGCAAAAGAGGTTCGCTCGCTTTAGTGGCGAGATATGCGCCCGTTAAGTTTGCGCCGAGAATCTGTTGCCATGTGTCTGCGCCCATGTCGATAACTTTGGCCTGCGTGATGTCACCAATGGCATATACCCAGAGATCAATCGCGTCTATTTCAAATTGTGCCGTGTAGATTGCTTTGTCGATCTCGGCCGCGTTCCCCACATTCCCAAGCTCAACCGTCACCGTCGCAACCTCTTCAATTTTTTCGGGATAGCGCGTGATGGCGACCACTTCCCAGCCTGCATCAGTTAGCTGTTGGGTGAGGGATCGGCCGATGCCACCACTTGCCCCCCAAATCATTGCTGTTTTCATCGTTTGCTGCTCCTATTCAACATTTGTCCTATTATCGAACAGGATTGTCGAGGTATCAAGCGGCGCAAACCTGTGCAATTGCTTTGCAAATACATAAATTGCCATGAAGCCAGCGGTTCACCAGCAAAGAACGAGAATAGCCGATCACAACGCCTCTTTCGCCCTTTATCCTTGGAGTGCATTTCATTTGAAATGCACTCGAATTATTTTGCGGCAACCGCCTTAATAGTCGGCAGGTTCGGCCGAAAGCAAATCCTCGCTCGTCCACGGCGCGGCTTCTGGAATCCACTTATCGTAGATCGCCTGCCATGACCCATCTTCAATCATGTCGATTAGAGTGTCGTTGATCGCGGCGTGTAGTCCAACCGCGTCGGGCGTTACGCCGATAGGGGCGGCACAGCACTATTTGCGGAATGCGGGGTGTGAGGTGTTGGTTGGGAAACCGTGACGTAGAGAGGTTCCACCTTTGCGAAAGGTAGAACCTCTTGTCGTTGAGATTGTGTTAAGAACGCATCTTATCCTTTGGCACGGGGTCTGTTGGTTGGGACTTTCAGCTGCACATAAGGTAGTAAGCCTTGCAGCCCGCCTTCGCGTCCAAATCCGCTCTCTTTATAGCCACCAAACGGGCTGGCTGGGTCAAATTTGTTGTAGGTGTTGCCCCAAATAACACCTGCCCGAATAGCTCCCGCGACCTTGAATAGCTTGCTGCCTTTATCGCTCCACACGCCTGCGCTCAAACCGTAGGGCGTGTTGTTTGCTTTTGCCAGTGCTTCGGCCGGTGTGCGGAAGGAAAGAACCGAAAGAACAGGGCCGAAAATCTCCTCTTGGGCGATGCGATGGGCTTGGGCGACGTTGGTGAAAATCGTCGGCCGATACCAAAATCCAGCCTGCGGCAGCGAACAACGTGCTTGCCAAATATGTGCGCCTTCTTGCTGACCAGACGCAACGAGTTCATTGATCTTCTGTAACTGCGCCTTTGAATTGATCGCCCCAACATCTGTGTTCTTGTCCATCGGATCGCCAACCCGCAACGTCTCCATGCGAATTTTGAGCTTCTGTATGACTTCATCCAAAACGCTTTCCTGTACCAATAAACGCGACCCCGCACAGCAAACATGACCCTGATTGAAGAAAATGCCCTGTATGATTCCCTCAACTGCTTGGTCGATGGCGGCATCTTCAAAGATGATATTTGCCCCTTTGCCGCCGAGTTCAAGTGTGAGCCGTTTTTGTGTGCCAGCGAGAGCGCGACGGATGATTCGGCCGACTTCAGTTGACCCCGTAAACGCAATTTTGTCCACATCGGGATGGTTGACGATATATGACCCAGTTTTCCCCGCACCATTGACGATATTGACAACACCTGCGGGCAAGCCTGCTTGCTGCAAAATTTCGCCAAAGCGCATGGCTGTCAGTGGTGTACTCTCTGCTGGCTTGATGACAACCGTATTGCCACATGCTAACGCAGGAGCGACCTTCCATGCCAGCATCAAGAGCGGAAAGTTCCATGGGATAATCTGCCCACATACGCCGACTGGCTCAGGCGAAACGCCGGGAAACGCATAGTTGAGCTTATCTGCCCAACCTGCATAATACAAAAAATGGGCTGCGACGAGCGGAATATCGACATCGCGGGTCTCTTTGATCGGTTTGCCGTTGTCGAGGGTTTCGAGAATGGCGAGTTCGCGGGCGTGTTCTTGGATGAGTCGGCCGATGCGATACAAATACTTACCCCGCTCTATCCCCGATAACTTACTCCACGACTTAAACGCCGTGCGTGCCGCCTTCACTGCCGCATCGACATCTTTCTCACTCCCCATCGCAACGTCTACCAGCTTTTCCTCAGTCGCAGGATTGATCGATGCAAAGTAGTTCTCTCCATCGACGTATTCCCCATTGATAAAATGCCCATATCGCTCACGATAGTTGACAAAATCGGGGTTCTCTGGCGCAGGGGCATATTCCCACAAATCGCCAAAAAGCAGCGAGGCAACGCCGCGATTCTCAACCGTTGTTTTTCCACTTTGCGAAGTTTTTTCTAAAGTCGTCATAATTTGCCTATGGGATAAACAATCTCATCACACCGACATGCGCCTTAATATCGCTAATCGCGTAATTTTCCATGTTTGCCTCTAGTCGATGGAGAAGTAATCGGCCGACTGATACCGCCCATCGGCCAACTTCACCCACTGCATCAACACATCATTCAACAGCGATGACGCACCAAATCGAAAGAGATCAGGCGTTAGCCACTCATCACCCAATGTCTCTTTGACCATCACCAGATAGTGCCATGCCTGTTTTGCCGTGCGAATACCACCGGCTGGCTTCATACCAACTTTTTTGCCCGTTTTGAGATAGTGGTCTCGGATCGCTTCCAACATCGTCAACGTGATTGGCATCGTCGCGTTAACCTTGACTTTACCAGTCGAGGTTTTGATAAAATCGCCACCCGCATCGATCCCGATTTGCGACGCTTTGCGAACTTGGTCGAGCGTTTGCAGCTCACCTGTTTCCAAAATCACCTTCAGATGGGCATCGCCGCACGCCTCTTTGACAGCGACGATTTCATCATAAACCGTCTGGTAATCGCCTGTCAAAAATGCACGGCGGTTGATCACCATGTCGATCTCATTGGCTCCCGCGGCGACCGTTTCGCGCACTTCTTTGAGGCGAATATCTTGGAAAAAGCTCTGACCGCTGGGAAAGGCGGTTGCGACGGCCGCAATATTGATCCCTGTCCCTTCAAGCTCCTCCTTTGCATAGGGAACCAGCGTCGGATAGACACAAACAGCGGCGACAGTCGGCAATTCGGGCGCGGAAATCAAAGGCTGTTTGGCCTTTTGGCAAAGCGCCCGCACCTTGCCGGGTGTGTCGTCACCCGCCAATGTGGTTAGGTCGATCATGGCGGTCGTTAGTGCGAGAGCTTGCTTTTTGGCAGCTCTTTTGATGCTGCGAGTGGTGAAACTTTTGGCGCGGGCTTCGGCCGCAACCTGATCAACCGTCGGCACAGCAGGTAATCTATAATTCATATTAATTGCACCTTATCAGTAAAATGAAAATATCCTTGCAATTGTACAAGAGCATTATAACATGCAGGGCATGAGTTATGCCGTTGAAACAATCGACCTCACAAAACAATTTGACAAGAAGCTCGCCGTCAATCAGCTAAGTTTGAAAGTGCCACAAGGTGAATTTTTCGGCTTTCTTGGGCCAAATGGGGCGGGAAAGTCGACCACGATCAAGATGCTTGTTGGATTGTTGCGGCCGACGAGTGGTTCCGCATTTATCGGTGGGATAGATGTCTGGCGAAATCCGCTAGAGGCAAAACGACAAGTTGGCGTGCTGCCCGAAGGAATGAATCTTTACGAACGGCTGAACGGGCGCGAGTTTATCGAATTTGCGGGAACAATGTATGGCGTTCCGCAGAAAGATGTGAGGGCGCGGACGGCAGAGCTGTTGGAGTTGATGGATTTGACGGATGCGGCCGAAAAACTGATCGTCGATTACTCGCAAGGCATGAAAAAGAAAACCGGCCTCGCCGCTGCCCTGATTCATGCACCCAAAGTACTTTTTCTCGATGAGCCGTTTGAAGGCGTAGATGCTATCTCTGGTCGCGCCATTCGTGATGTCCTGCAAAAACTACGGCAATCTGGCACGACGATTTTCTTCTCCTCTCACATCCTCGAAGTGGTTCAACGTCTTTGCACCCGTGTCGCCGTCATCAACAATGGGCAACTCGTTGCGGAAGGCACGATGGACGAACTGCGTGACCGCGCTCAAGCGGAGGACGAAGCGACGTTAGAGGAGATTTTCTTAAAGGCGGTGGGAGCGGCCGAAGCAAAAGAAGGTGGTCTCTCTTGGCTTGAGAAGCCGGATACATCTTAGGGCGCGTGCTGAAGATGGCTTCAACCGTCTATTCCACCCTCGTCTTGTCTTTTTAATCATCCATTTTCGCCAAACTCAAGTGGCTAAAATTGGTCAATCACCGTCACACCAGTTCCCTCAAATTTTGGCATATTTATCAGTGCATCAATTGATGCTTCGAGTGAAATTGTTTTGTGAACCAATCGTTTCGGCTGGAGCTTGCCAGCCAAAATCATTCTCAACATTTCTGGAAAGCGATGCGCCTGCATTCCGTGACTGCCGATGACCTCAAGCTCCCATGACATGATTAAGCCTAATGGAATTGGTGCATTGGCGTGATCGCCTGCCATAATGCCTATTTGAATATGTTTGCCCCGCCTTCGCAGGTTGGCGATAGAGTTGTAACAGGTCGTCGGATGACCCAACGCATCGACGGACACATGCGCCCCGCCACCCGTTAGCTCGCGCACTGCTTCGACCACTTCGGCCGATGTTTTCCCCTTTCCATTAACCCCCGCAACCGCGCCAACTGTTTTGGCAAATTGCAGCTTCTCGTCATCAATATCAATTGCAACAACATTTGCTCCAAGTGCGTCGGCGATCATAATCGCGGACAAGCCAACCCCACCACAGCCATGAATCGCCACCCATTGCCCCGCTTTGACTTTCCCCTGATCAATAATTGCTCGAAATGATGTGATGAAACGACAGCCCAAACTGGCAGCCGCGGTGAATTCAATCTCTTCAGGTAATGCGACTAGATTGGTGTCAGCATAGTTGATGCGCGTGTATTCAGCGAATGACCCCCAGTGAGTAAAGCCGGGCTGGAGCTGATTTGGGCAAACTTGGTGGTTCCCCGTTTGGCACTCAGCGCACGAGCCGCATCCAGCAATAAAAGGAACTGTGATACGATCACCCTCTTTCCAGTTCTTTACGTCTTTACCTGTTGCAACCACAATCCCCGCTAATTCATGTCCCGGCACGTGGGGCAACACTTTAATGTCGGAGTCATGTCCCATCCAGCCGTGCCAATCGCTGCGGCAAACGCCTGTGGCTTTGACTTCAACCACAACATCATCGGCCGATGGCGTTGGGTCGGGCAGCGTTCCAATTACAGGCGGTTTTCCAAACTGATCGTAATAGACGGCTTTCATTTGTATTTTACAAGCGTAGCCGAGATTATTCTAAACCTCGGCTACTAAGAAATAACGTTAGGCGGTGACCGCTTCGCGTTTAGAGCCATTCGCGCTAAACGCAGGCTCCACCGCATCTCCTTTTAGTAGCTGTCCACCAACAGGTAGGTAGTCGAAACCCGCAGCGGTCAAGTTTGCATAATCTGGAATCATGCGCCGACCATCAATCACTAGATAAGGCGGTTGTACCGTTTCTTGCAGTACGTCTGAAAGGCTACGGAACTCTTCCCAATCTGTTGAGATATAGACGGCATCAGAGCCTTCTAGGGCAGCTTCGGCCGACTCGTGGTAGGTAATCCGCTCAAACAGATGGTTGTTGTCGGGGTTGAGCCAGTATGTTTTCGCCTCGTGATTTGCCAGTGGGTCGTAGGCGCGAATCTCTTTGACCCCTTTTGCCAAAAGGGACTCGATGGCTTTGATGGCGGCCGAGTCGCGCATATCATTGGTGCGTTTCTTGAATGCTAACCCCAACACGGCAACCGTTTTCTTATTAAATTTGAAGTCTGCTTCATAGACAGCGCGATCAATTAGGTAGGTCTTTTGATGCTCGTTGATAGAGTAGACGGATTGCAGCAAGTTTGTGTCGTTTCCAGCTTGATTGAGCTGATAAATGAGTGACTGAATGTCTTTGCCAAAGCAGCTACCGCCTGCACCATTGCTGACATACGATCCCCACGTGCTGATGCGCGAATCGGCCGTCACGCCCACTTTCAAATCCTCCATCCGCACATTGTCAAAACTCTCTGCGACCTTTGCCCCAACCCCATTCCAGAATGAAATGTATGTCAGCAAAAGGGTGTTGCCCATGTACTTGATCGCTTCGGCCGTTTCTGGCGTTGTTTCAATGTAGCGAATACGAACATGATTGACATACGCATTGTAGAGGTAGCGCAAAATCTTGAAATCTTGCGCTGAATCCGCCCCGACAACGACGCGGTCTGGGCTGCGCGACCCCTCGACTGCCTTGCCCTGTGCCAAGAATTCTGGATTTGAGGCAACACCGACATTTTCAGCACCATGCTCGTTCAAAATACGTTGTAAACGACGCGCCGTGCCGATTGGCACGGTGCTTTTGTTCACGATGACGACGCGCCGTTTATCTGTGCGCTTGGCGAGCAAACCAGCGATATAATGCGCCGCGTTTTCATAGTAGCTCAGATCGGTTGCGCCACCGCGCATCGGCGGCGTGTTCAGACACATAAAAATCACATCTGTGCCTTCGATGACATCGGTGATGTCCGTCGTAAAAAAGAGCGATTTACCAAGCGTCTCTTTGATAATTGGCACGAGGCCGGGTTCATTCACTTGCCGCTCGATTTGCTTGCGTTCACCTGATTTATAAGCGTCAATTCGTTTTTGATTTATATCGTAGGCATAAACTTCATGTCCATATTCGGCGCAGATTGCGCCATGTGGGAGGCCAACATAGCCAGTTCCAACAACGATCATTTTCATAGTCGTAAACTCCTAATTTTTGATTTCAGATTTTTGATTTTAGATTACTTTTACCTCGCAACGTTTTTAGTGACGCAACAAGCATAGCAACTATTTGATCGACTTCATCCATCAACGGTTTTAGTACTTTTTCTTTCATCAATCTAGCCTCAACAATTAGTTCAAGCCAGAATAGTGTTTCGTCGGCTTCTTCTTCACAGATGGCAATTTTGTTAGCCATGTCTGTCCGTGCCTTTGCGCGACATGCTGCACGTTTGCGATCACATCTGCAACGAACTCATTTGGCAATGCACGAACCATCCGAATAACCCGCAAGGACATTTGCTTATTAAACTCTACCTCAGTCATCCTATCCCTAAAGCACAATCTAAAATCATTCTAGCCGCTTTTCGGCCGATCTGCACCGCAAAGTTCGTTCCTCTATCCCAAGGATACACCTGACTCATCGATGCTAAATAGAGACTAGGAATTGGCGTTTGGATGTCGGGAATGTTTTCAGAGTGGTTGATGAGCGGAACAGGTTGTGCGTAGCTGGCGCGAAAGAGATAGCATTTGCGAATCCAGCTACGGTCAAATTTAGGATTGAACTTTGTGAAGGCGGCGAGGAAGATGTCGGCTAGCTCATCCTCATCCATCGTCATGTAGGGATGGTTTGCATCGACGTAATCGCCCGCGTAGATGATGTAATCATCGCCGTAATGTTTGCGGTCAATGTAGTTGGTATGTTCAACGAGGGCGAGAAAAGGGACGGGATTTTGAGTTTTATCGGCCGAAACAGCCGGCAAATTCAACCAATAAGTCCCATCTGTCAAGAGCGATTGTTCCAGCGCAAACGTCATCACAACCGCGCCCATGCTGTCTAGCTTCTGCAATTTTGCTAAGTAGCTTGCTGGCAACGAGGGTGCAATTTTCGCCAGTAGCGCAGGGGACGTTGTATGTAGCACTTTGTCGAACGTTGTGCGCTCGCCATTTGCCGTCACGAGCAGCTTGCCATCCGCTTGCAACTCTATGAAAGTGACCGGCGACTGCAATTGAACAACACCACCGCGCTCTTTGACTACTTCTGTCAAACGGTCAATGAACTGCTGAAAGCCACCTTCAAAGTAGCCCAGCTTAAAGCTGCGAACATGCAACCGCGCCCACAGCCACGCCATATTGACGTGCTTGTAGTGATCGCCAAATTTGCCGATCAGCAGCGGCTTCCAAATCAGGTTGTAGATTTTCTTGCCATAAAAGCGGCGCGTCCAATCGGCCGCCGTATGCTTCTCAAGGTATTTCCAAAACTTCGTAAAGCGCAAAAATGCGCCGACAACGCCAAAACGAACGTATGAAATCGGGTCAAATGTCGGGAATTTCCACCAGTCAACGGGATTGCTAAACGGATAAATTTTCCCGTCATGAAACATCGACGTGCGTGGCGTTGGAAAAAAAAGCGTCTCACCGATACCAAGTTCTTTGGTCAGATTGATGATAGCCTCATCCGACTCAAAGATATGGTGATAAAAGTGTTCCAAAGGCCACGCCCACGCCTCATCCTGAAAGCCGCGTGCAAGACCACCCGTCGTGTCGCTGGCTTCAAAAAGGGTCACTTCATGCCCTGCGTTTAGTAGATCGTAGGCGGCCGATAAACCCGCGATACCTGCGCCAATGATTCCTATTTTCATGTGGATTCTGTCACTTCCCAATCATTTAGTTTTTGTCCAATTTCAAAAATCATCTTTCGACTGCCTCGCTTTGGCTACTAGCCGAAACAGCCTTGCGGAAATCCGACCAGCCCAGCCCTTCCTGCACCATGTAGTATGCGCCGAGCAGCGTAATTGGCAGCCAAAGCGCGGCGTGCAAGACAAGCGTGTATGCGCCAGCGACGTTTGCATTGACCCCATATAGCTTCAAAATTTCGATGCCCGGCTCATCAAATGTGCCAACATAGCCGGGCGCAGAGGGGAGCGTTGTCGCTAGATTGACAACGCCATTCATCAGCATGAGCGCGAAAAAGGAGACGCTAAAATCAAACGCCTGCATGACAAACCAGTATTTCATCGTTTCGAGCAGCCAGATGATGATGGAGGTGAAGAAGATCATGATGACGTTGCGGAAGCTGCGGAGCGATTCGAGGCCGTCGAGAAAGCGTGCCGTGAAGTCGAGGATTTTCGGCCGAATCCGAATCGGCAGTAATAACGTAAACAGCTTCTCAGCCAGTTGATAGGCGCGTTTCGGCCGAGCTGCCAACCCAAAGAAAACGACCATCGCGGCAAAAAATGCCAAACTCGCCAACGTGACCGTCTGTTGCACCGTCTCACTTGGGATGTCTGTCAATGGCAACGCGACAAAAATAAAGACTAGCATCACCAATCCATCAAACACGCGCTCTACCACCACCGTCGCCAAGCTCGCACTAATCGGCACATTTTCGCGCCGCATCAGCACATATGACCGCAATAGCTCGCCTGCCCGAAATGGGTAGACGTTGTTTCCCATGTAACCAATTACAACGACGGGGAACAGACGATTGACGGAAATGTGTTTGAGCGGCCGCAACATATAGTTCCAACGCCATGTTCGCACATAGACACCGATGAAATAAACGCCAACACTTGGCAACAGCCACCAATAATTTGCACCGCGCATTTGCGCCCAAACGCTTGCTAAATCAAGTCCGTCTAGTGCAAGCCATAAAAAAACGGCACTAATTAAAATGCCGAGCAACAGTTGCCATCGTTTCATATATGTTGAGCAAATTTTGGTCTGCTCATCTCCATCAGTTATACACGTCCAAAAGTTACAATCCGCATTCTACCAACTAAACACCGAACTTAAGGTAACAACCTGTGAATTTTCACCGACTGTGAAAGAACATAACGCTGGTAGAATAAAAGATGACGGGAAAATTTATTATTCATTTGAGCTTGGCCTCTTATGTCTTTTTTCAACTGTAATCAGTTCACCATCTGCATCTGGCGCAAAGTTGGCGGGTAAGTCAATCGCCAGCTCAGTTGCTGAACATGAAATCGCAAGCAGAGGTATGCCGAGAGAGATAGTTAAAAAGTGGTCATAGGTGAACAAGCGTGGTCATGCTGCCACAAGTTGTAACAAGGAAGGGTCGCGCAAAAGAGCAGAGAACACGAGGCGCAAAGAAGCAGAAGGGTGACAGATTGTCGCTCGATGTGGCTTGTGGTGGGAGCAACTTGACAAAGACAGAGGGCGTTTTATAATCACCAAAGATGGATAATATGTGGCAATCTGCGTTGAAAACCAAGATGATAGATGAAAACATAGAAGAAGTCTGAAAAAGGAAGGCGACCCCAGAAAAGTCGTCGCCGTTGGGCTACAGCGGCGTAACG
>CAYMGE010000057.1:0-40629 GCA_964389925.1 uncultured Ardenticatenaceae bacterium | reverse complement strand
TGGATTCCTGCATACGCTGGAATGACACCCTCAAAGTATTTGAAACACACCCAAACGATTTTAACGTGAGAGGGGGAGCTATCCTAACGAGGATAAGCAGCGCGTCAGTGAGGCGTAGGGCAGCCAGCGTCTTATTCGCGCAAAAGGGGCAGCGTGCAGCAGCGAAATGAGCCGCCCGTTTTGGGTGGGTCGGTAAAAGCGACTTCTTCAACGGTCAAACCGCGCTGCCGCAGCGCATCATTGATGCGTGCAGAGCGACGACGCGAGATGACAACTTCAGGATTAATCGAGAGAACGTTTGTACCAAGCGTTTGCTGCTCCGCACGGGTCACCTCGATGAGTTCATAAGTCTGGCTAACTTGCATTGGAATGTCGCGCAGGCCATCTGGATAGATCAGCGCGTAGTTGTGACCGACAGGCACAAAAGAGCAATCGAGATGAAGAATGTCCTCCCCTTCGGTTAATCCTTTGAGCGGCACTGCCACCACCTCAAAATCGGGAAACATCTCCTGCACATAGGCGACCCCAGCCATTGTCGTACGCTGTCCCACACCGACGAAAATATAGCCCTTGTCTACAATCACGTCACCGCCTTCCAGCACAAATGCTTCAGGCGTGAAGAGGATGTTGGCATTTTCCATTTCTGAAAAGAGATAGGCGATGCCGCGCCACTCTAGCTGCCGACTTTTGGCAGCCATCGTTGTGATGACCAGTGTCGAGCCAATTGTAATGCCGATGTCGCGTGCCATTAGCTGGTCAGGAACGCCGCGCAGGGGGCGTGGCTGATAGACATCAACGCCATACTGCGTGAGAATATCGATCAAATTGCCAATTTGGTTTTGAATGGTGGCGCGATTCGGCCGATTCTTTCCAAAATAGAAGTGGCGCATCGTCTCATTGATGATCTCCGGCTCAACCTGTAGAAAGTTGTCCGGATAGCCGACGATGACCGATTTGAGTGTGTGTGTTTCCGAGTTGGCAAAGAGTTTCATACGCTTAAGCAAGAATGTAGTCGGCCGCCTTTTCCGCAATCATAATCGTCGGCGCGTTTGTGTTGCCGCCCACGATGTCTGGCATAATCGATGCGTCAACGACGCGCAACCCCTCCACCCCATGTACCTGTAGCTTTGGATTGACAACGGACATTGGGTCTACGCCCATCTTGCACGTACCGACGGGATGATAGAGCGTTTCCGCATTGTTGCGAGCGTAGTCGGCAAGTCCCTCGTCAGTCTGCTCAAAGGTGCGCGGCTTGTAGATGCGGTCTCGATAGCGATCAAAAGCGGGCGCGTTGCCGATGGCGAGGCCAACCTTGAGACCAGCGACCAAAGCGGCTAGATCGTCTGGGTGGTCGCAGTAGTTGGGGTGAATGGCGGGGTGTGCGAGTGGATCGGCCGATTTTAGCCGAATGTCACCGCGTGACTTCGGCCGAATCAAACAAGGTCCCAGTGAGTACCCATGTGCATCTTCTGATTTAATTTCGCCAAAACCGTGCGAGATGTAAAGCGACGGCGCAAAGTGAAACTGAATGTCGGGCTGTTCTAGCTCAGGTTTTGTGCGGATAAACGCGCCTGCTTCTGCCACGTTGGATGCAAAAGGCCCCGTCTTTTTGAACTGATAGCGCATTAGATTTCGCAATGTGTTAGCACTGGCAAACGTGATTGGCTCCTTGCAAAACCAGTAAATGCCAACCGTAGGGTGATCCTGCAAATTTTTCCCAACACCGGGCAGATTCATGACGGTCGTAATCCCTAGCTCTCGTAGCTCCTCTTCTGCCCCAATGCCCGAAAGCAGCAGCAGTTGTGGCGAATTGATGGCTCCACCACACAGAATCACCTCTTGCGTTGCGCCGACGTGCTGTTTTCGGCCGTCTTTCACGTAAGTAACCCCTGTCACACGCTTGCCAGCAAACGTCAGCTTAGTGGCCTGTGCCTCTGTGATAACGGTCAAATTTGGGCGCGAGAGAACCGGCTTGAGATAGGCACGCGCTGTACTCATGCGTTGTCCATCTTTCTGCGTCACTTGATAAAAGCCAACGCCCGCTTGCTGCGTGCCGTTGAAGTCTGGGTTGCGTAAAACGCCGGCCTGCACTGCGGCCGCTTCCAAAACGTGGGAAAGCGGATGGGTCTCGCGCAGATCGGCAACGTTGAGCGCACCCCCAACGCCGTGTAGCTCATTTGCCCCACGCTCATTGTTTTCCGACTTTACAAAGTAAGGCAGCACATCATCCCACCCCCACGCCTCGTTGCCCAGTTGCGCCCAGCGATCATAATCAGCGCGATGTCCGCGAATGTAAATCATGGCGTTGATCGAGCTGCTGCCACCCAGCGTTTTGCCACGCGGCCAATAAAGAGAACGATTGTTGAGGTTGGGTTCTGGTTCGGTCGTGTAGTGCCAATCGTATTCTGTCTTGAAAAGTGCAGAGAAGGCCGCGGGCATGTGGATATTGCCGGCCTTGTCTGGCTTGCCTGCCTCCAATAAAAGAACGCGATTGTTAGGGTCTGCGCTCAGACGATTTGCCAAAACGCAGCCGGCCGAGCCAGCGCCGATGATGATATAGTCGAACATATTTGTAACCTAGCGTGCAACTAAAATAAACTTAAACCAATTGGAGAATAGCGTCAAAAGCGCAGGATGCCAAGCCAATTACTCAACGAACGCTCCAATGGCACGGTGATTCTATCATCTTCCACGAATGGTTATCATCCGATTTCCGATTATGATGGTGAGGCTACCGGAAACGAAGACAACGAGAAGCACCTGCTCAAGCATTTACTGTGACATTATTAGGTTGTGTTGATTTTCTATCGGGGTCAATAGTGTCGCACAGCGGGCGCTCTGCGACACTGGTTAATGGGATTAATGTTCGTTGATTGCCAAGCGTCGATAGCCGCGATTCCAGTAGACGAGCGGTTCTTCGTCAGGACGTGGAACGCTGGAGGCGACAACTCGGCCGACATAGATATTGTGCGTGCCAGAGTCGGCGACTTCATGAATGGTGCAGTCGAGCCACGCGAGGGCATCGGTGAGAACGGGTGCGCCGGTCTCGGCCGAATCCCACTCACCCTCAGCAAAGCGGTCACCATCTTTTAGCCACGCAAAGCGGTCAGACAAGGTGCGCTGATCGCGCCCCAAAATGTTGACGGCAAAGACCGCCCCTTCGCGTTGCAGCATTGGATTGGTGTGACTGCGCTTGTCGATGGCAATCATAACGAGTGGTGGATCAGGTGAAATGGAGGCAAAGGCAGAGACTGTCAAGCCGTGTCGCTGACCACTTGCGTCCAGCGTTGTCACAATTGTGACACCAGATGGGAAATGGCGCAGTACGTCACGGTAGTCGGTGGAAGAAATAGACATAGGAAAAAATTGCAAGCTGCAAGTTGCAAGTTGCAGGTAAAAATCTGGGTTACTTGTGAGGGGCGATGAGCCACTTTCGCACAACGGTTGCAACATCGGTCAGGTTGTGGATGTGTTGTGCAAGTTTGGCATGGTCGCGGTTGACTAAAATAGTCGGTACGGGATTATCAGTGTGGTGCCGATGCTGCATGGCTTCCATGTTACCATGATCGCTGGTGATTATCAGCAGCCCGTTCTCATCATCCCAATGATCTAACACACCGCCGATGACTATATCGAGCTGCTCGATGTGGTCGAGCGCATCGTCAAACGTGCCACGATGTCCAATCATGTCAGATGGCCAATGCTCGTAGAAAGAGAAGGTATATTGCTGGGCGAGGGAGGCGATGCGCCGACCTGCGGCATGATACCTTGTGGGAGGCATGTCGAGATAGCCAAGCTGAGTGCGCCACGCTTCATTGGTGAAATCTGGACTGATGGCGGCCGCATTTTTGAGATGGTCGGCCGAAAACAACGCCACCCCTGCCGCAACCGCAGCCTCTGCCACCGCGCCCCGCAGCCGCCGACCGCTGGCAACCGCATCAAAGTAAGCGTCTGGAAAAGCGTTCAATAACGCTGCACTATGTGCGAAATCATGAAAGAGCGTCCCAGATGTTAACTCAGCTTGTACAGCATCATTTGGTTTCGGCCCCCAATGCTCTCCAATCGCTTGGGCGATGTTGCGACCTGTCAGGATTGTCGCTTGCCCTGTCGCGCTCTGCGGTTTGCCTGCAACGCCAAGTGTCGCGTCGGTCAGAACCAATGAAGCGCGTGGTCGGGTCAATGAGCGACGAGTAAAGAACCATTTTCCCCAGAGCAGCTTGTCGAGATTCGGCCGATTCGCCGTAATAAATGGATTGTGGCGAGCATCGGCCGCGCCCACCCCGACCCCATCCAGAAAGAAGATCAAAACGTGTCTTGCACTCATCATTAGGATTGTAGCACGCGATTGGTGCAAGTTTGGTGCAGGCTTGTCCTTCCGCTCTTCCTCGTTTCTGTTACCATAGCCAAACAGATTAAGATGACACAATTAAACACATTCTCTGGAAGTTCAACTATGAAACAATATCGCCAAATCCTCTTGGTCAGTATAATCATGCTCGCCATTATTTTTCTACCCAATCAAAATGCGGCCGCAATGAACCTCATTTCTGAGGGTAACTTTGATAGTGGCTCTACGGGCGATTGGTGGGCTGCTGGGGCAAATCTTTATATCGCCAATGGACAGCTTTGCGCTGCCACGATTGGCAACGGCGGCGCGAATAGCTGGAACGCGCTGATTGGGCATGATGGCTTAAATTTACAGGCGGGGTCTGAGTACGATTTCCGCGTTGACATCAACGCTCCGGCTGGTCGCACAATCGATGTCGCCGTTCAGTTATCGGCCGATCCATGGACACCCTACGACGCATTTACGGTGGTCGGTCGCGGCTGGACGGAATCATTTGACCGCTCTTTCCAACAGCCAGTCAATGACAGCGCAGCAGCGATGGTGTTTTCATTTGGTGGTCAAGGAGCAATGACACTCTGCATTGACAACATATCGCTTGAAGCACCATTCACGCCGCCGCCCACTGACGACAACGCGATTCGTGTCAATCAAATGGGTTATTTTGTTGACGGAGGAAAACATGCGACGTTGGTTCAGCCAGGGAACGCACCGCAAACATGGACGTTACGCAATGCCAGCGGAACGACCGTCCATACAGGGACAACACAACCATTTGGCACAGATTTGAGTTCCAATTTGAATGTCCATCATATCGACTTCTCAAGCTATGTGAATGGTGGAACTGGCTTTACTCTACAGGTCGGCACAGAAGTCAGCTATCCCTTTGATATTGGGGCAAATCCATACGGCGATATACTTTACGATTCGCTGCATTATTTTTACTATCATCGCAGCAGTGCATTGACGACACCCTATGTGGGTGATCCGCAGTGGGTGCGCCCTGCTGGGGCGAGCGATAACAACGTGGCATGTTGGCCGGGCAGTGGCTGTGCATATAGACGAGACGTGTCGGGGGGATGGTATGATGCGGCCGATTATGGCAAGTACACGGTCAACAGCGCAACATCCGTCTGGACGCTGCTTAACCTGTACGAGCGCGGCTTGTATGCTAACAGCTCGGTTTTGACACAGTTTCGAGACGGCAGCATGAACATTCCCGAAAGCTGGAATGGTGTCTCAGACCTGCTCGATGAGGCGCGTTACAACTTGGAATTCATGCTAGGGATGCAAGTGCCGGCAAACCAGCCGTTGGCAGGCATGGTACATCACAAAATGCACAATCGAGAGTGGCACAATGTCGGCACGTATCCACACGAGATAGACGGCACAGACCGCTTCTTGACCCCACCGACAACGATTGCAACGCTTAATTTTGCCGCGATTATGGCACAGTGTGCGCGGGTTTGGGAGAATGTCGATGTGGCATTTGCGGCGCAGTGCTTAAATTCGGCCGAAAATGCATGGCAAGCCGCCGTCGCCAACCCCAACCGCACACATCCCGATGAACCCTATAACAATGGTGGCGGCCCCTATAGCAATACCGCGGCGGGAGCCGAGATAACGGATGAATGGTATTGGGCGGCGGCCGAGCTATTCATCACGACGGGCGAGACACAGTACGAGAACGTGTTGCTGGCCTCACCCCATCACGGGTCACCCGCACAAGTTCATATCTCCTCATTTGTCATCGACATGCAGGGGCGCATCTCGTTAAGTACCGTGCCAAACGCGCTCGCCGCTAGCGAACTCGTCGCCGTTCGCAATTCGATTGTCGATTTAGCCGACTGGTATGTGATTCTGATCAATGACACGGGGTTTGGCGTTCCCGTGACGGGCGATAACTACTATTGGGGATCGAATGGCGAGATATTGAACAGAGGGATGATTTTGGGAACCGCCTATGACGCGACGGGGAACCCCGTTTATCTGGAGGCGATGCAGCAGATAATGAACTATATTTTCGGCCGAAATCCGCTCGGTATCTCCTACGTCACAGGCTACGGCGAATATGCAACGGAAACCCCTACCAGCACATGGTGCGCCAACGCTGCTGACCCATCTATGCCCCCGATTCCACCCGGCTATCTGACCGGTGGGCCAAACCGTCTCCCTGTTGATCCACCCGCTCTCGCAGCCCTCAGCGGGTGTGTCGGTGCAACTTGCTATCTTGACGACATCCATTCTTACTCAACCAATGAGCCAGCAATCAATCTCAATGCGTCTTTGGTCTGGATGACGAGTTTTTTGCTGGCAGAGGCAGCCCCAGATATACCGACCAACGTCCAAGCGCGTGTTTTTATCCCGATTGTTCAAAACAATGCGCTGCCTGTGATTGCCGCAGCGATTCCGTTGGGGGTGACGATGTGGGTTTTCGGCCGCAACTATTTCACCAAGTAGTTATTTCATGGGGCAATGGTAAACGGTATTCGTTATTGACCTGTGGTAGAACGCACATCGAATACCGAACACCCGATTACTTTTGATTAAGTACTTATCCTGCGCCATACTGACGAGAATAGTCTGATTCAGGAACTAAAATGGCTCGCGCTAACGTTTGTAGAGCTTGCCAAACCTCATCTGAAACAGGCAGGCCATTTTCGAGATGAGCATGATAGCGATCTGTAAAGAGGTCAAAGGGCTGCGTTGTCTGATTGGATGTGACGATGAGCGGTTGAATGGACTCGGCCGACCGAAGCTCCCAACCCGACGCGCTGACCAAATGTTGTACACCGTTATCTGCCCATGTCGCTGTCCCGCCCATCCGCGCTAGATATGGCACAATCAGCATGGGGAGAGGGCTATCTTTGATGACCATTGTGATTGAATCGGCCGACAAACGCTTATAACGCACAAAATCGGCCGCAATCCCCATCACATTGCCCGCACTCCCGTCAATCGTAACCTGCGCTACATCTTCCGCCAGCACGGACACGCACGCCGCTGGTGTATATGCCGCTGGATTATTTGCCAACTGCTGCAAAATCGGCCGATCGCGCATCGCCAACCAAGCCACCGCCTTCGCACAGTCATCATCTTCGCCCAACCCGTAGCCCAGCCCCTCAAAGAGCTTGCGAAGCAAATCAATCAATTCCGTGTGTGTAACGAGCATATAGAGCCATCCTACCCAAGAAGATGAGACGTTTCTGTAGCGACTGGTTTTATCGGAAAGTTCCACGCATCAAAGAATGGCTCCCCGATCTCTTCGACCAAGGGTGCGCCCTGAAAAAGCGTGATACGCACCCAGCGGTCTGACTTCGGATCGAATTTGGATGCGCCAAACATGGCGAGCTTGCAGCGCAAGAGGTGGATGGGTAAGGTCGATTGGTCGAGCAGATTGGATTGGATTTCGCCATAAGCGGTGTCTGCTTGGATGCGGCGGATCAGGCCGCGCTGTTGCGGATGATCGAGTAGATAGCGGAGGATGGGTGTCTCGGCCGAGCAAGTGAGCGTGTGATAAAGACGCTGTACGGCTCGGCCGATGCCTACCCGCATTTCCAACGCCGCGCCCGGCTCGTTGTAGCGTTCGCCGAGACGCGGCTCTTCTTTGGCGGCCGAGCGATACCAAAACAGATACTGCGCTCTCGGCTCGTCAAAATCGATCTCCAACGCCCACCGATAATCTGTCTCGATCAACGCACGCAATGTCCCAACCGTCATCGTGATGTCAAGTGGCAATTGCTCGCTTGCGCTCGTTTCTGTCTCTAAATCGCAGATCAGTTCAGCGTGTAGTTCAAGCAGCAGTGAGTTGAGTGATTCCTGTGTTTCTAATGAGAAACTGGCGACGTGTGCGGCAAGCTGTTTGTAGAGATCGGCCGACAGCCTTTGCGCCGACAACCACACTCTGATCTCCTTCAACTCTTGCACAAGCGTTGTATTGTTGCGCTGTTGTCGTTCGTCAGGCGTGAAGCACTCTTGAAAGTGTCTGATCGCCTTGTCGAGCAAACAGTTGAGTTGTTCAAGATGGGAAGGCGTGACCTCTGCGTGGTAAATGACTCGCGCAATCGCCTTCTCGCGTGTTGAGAGCCATGCGTGAACCAACTGTGGGTGCTTGACTAAAAAAAGAGCCATGCCTAAGCCCGTCGCGTTGCCCACGCCGAGATAGCGTTTGATTTCGGCCGCCAGCGGCACAGCCGTCGTCGGGCTGCGCTGCTTGGCGATGTGTTCAACCAGCTCGCTGCTAAAATGACGAATCATATAGACGGCAAACATCTGCGCGGCGAACGTTTGGTTAAATGCCTTGC
This sequence comes from uncultured Ardenticatenaceae bacterium, assembly GCA_964389925.1. Lineage (GTDB taxonomy): Bacteria > Chloroflexota > Anaerolineae > Promineifilales > Promineifilaceae > CALECP01. Next base: position 31,980 of record CAYMGE010000057.1, on the reverse strand, counting down.
GCGAACGAACTTTTGTGTAGTCGGCAATGCCGAATTTGCCATTGCCGTAGACGGCGGTTGTGCGAACGAGGTAGCCAACTTTGGCGAGCGCGTCGGGGTTGGGCTGTTCGCCGCGTGCGAGACAGTCGATGAGCGTGTTGAAGTTGCGCCCGCTTTTGTTGGCGCGCGAAAGGACGAGAACCGACGGCCGATTGCGCCCCGCCTCCTGCTTTGGGACATTCTCACGCAACTCATGCAACTGCGCCCCGTTCACCTCGCCTTCAACAAGCGCACACGCGATGTCCCACTTCTCAGCGATCACGCGGTCTGTCCGCTCCTCATCTGCCAGATAGTTGGAAAACAGCACGACGCTATAGACTTCATCATAAGGCGTAGCGACGCGATAGACGCACGTGCCGTACCCGTTTGCATCTAAATCGAACAGCGCGTGTGAAATGTCCCAGCGTTCGCGCATCATCTTGCGGATAATCGAACGCGCAAAACTGAGCGGCGTTTGGTGCATCGCGCCGAGTCGGCCGAGCTGCATGACGGTTTGTGGGGGACGGAGTGTCAACATTTGACGTGAACAGACATTCCATTTTTTCAAAAAATGGAATGTCTCAAGTGAAAGATTGTTCTAAGAAGTTGAGCCAGTTGAGACCCATGATTTTGTCAACGTCTTCGGCCGAAAAGCCATAGTCACGCAAAGATTGTGCAAGAGCGGGAAAGGCGCGTGCATCGCGGAACCAGTCGGGCTGGGCAGGCCATGTTGGTGCGGCCGAGCTGCCTTCGCCGTAGTCCGTGGCGCGACTCCAGCGACCGTTTCGCATCCAGTGTAGGATCGAATTGGGCTGTCCGACGCATAAATCTGTGCCGATGCCAATTTGATCGGGGGAGAGGATGTCGGCCGATCGCGCCACCATCTCGCAAAAGTCGTCTAGCTGACAGTTGGAACCATCTTTCAAATGTAACGGATAGAGGCTAAAACCCAGCATTCCGCCCGATTCACCTAACGCTTTTAACACGTCATCCGACTTATTGCGGAGCGCGGGTTCAAAGAAGCGCGGGTTGGCGTGACTGATCGTGATGGGGCGTGTCGAGTGTTCAATTGCTTCCAGCGTGCTGCGGTCGCCGCTGTGTGACATATCTATAATCATGCCGACACGGTTCATTTCGCCGATCACGACCTTGCCAAAGCGCGTTATGCCGCTGTCAACTGCCTCATAACAACCCGACGCGCACAGTGTTTGATTGTTGTAGGTTAACTGCATAAAGCGCACGCCAAGCTGATAAAAAACCTCAACCAGCGTGTAGTCCCCTTCAAGCGGAGAGCAGTTTTGGAAGCCGAAAATAATTCCGACTTTGTTGGCAGCGTGGGCGGCATGAATATCATCGGCCGTGTGAACGCGCATAATCAAATCGTCGTTTTCGAGAAAAAGGTTGTTCCAGCGACCGATATTTTGCAGCGTTTCAACCGTATCTTCCCAATAGCTGATCGTGACGTGGACGGCCGAGAGTCCTCCGGCCTGCATCTCCAAAAAGCGTTGTCGATTCCAAAGCGAGTATTGCAATCCGTCGATAAAAAGTGGCTTCATGCCGAAAGTATAGCTTGGTGCTGATGGATTGCATATTTTCTGCAACTTGTGGTCAACCTGTCGCGTATAGAGGGCAATAAAGCAAATTGGAATGCGGGAAGTCCGAACGCAAACCCTCAAAAAATTTACGGAGAAAACGATGTTTACACGACAAACGGTAGGCGTATTAGTCCTATCCATTTTTCTGCTGCTTATTGCTGTCCCAAGCGCGATGGCGTTTGAAACGCGCGAAGGCGACACAGTAACGATTGAGTCAGGTGAAGTGATTGACGACGATCTTTATATCGCGGCCGAGAGGCTAGTTATCAACGGGACGGTGAATGGCGACGTGTTTGCGCTTGGGAATGAGGTCGAAGTCAACGGTGTTGTGACGGGTGATCTGATGGCAGGCGGCACGCTGGTACTCATCAATGGTGAGGTCGGAGACGATGTGCGTGCAGGTGGTACGGCGGTCATCGTGGCAGAGGGCGGCTCAGTGGGCGGCGATTTGCTCGCTGGCGGCTATGGCATTGAGGTGGCAGAGGGCGCAACAGTCAGTGGTGACGTGGCGTTTGGCGGCTATGGCGCACGTCTCGATGGCACAATTGGCGGCAATGTCGCGGGCGGCGGACTTGGCGTTGAAATTGGTGGCGCAATTGCGGGTGATGTCACCTTAGAGGTTGGCAGCTCGGCCGATGAGTCACCGTTTGATCCGCTGGCGTTTAATCCAGACGTGCCAGATGAATTGCCGCGTGTCGATGCAGGATTGCGGGTTACCGATGGTGCAACGATTGGCGGTAATCTTAAGTATGACAGTGGTGAGGTGGGGGACGTTTCGGCCGATGCTGTCGCTGGCGAAATGACCTTTGACCAAACTGTTGCCGAAGTTGCTGCGACAAAATCATTTGGTGAGCGTCTAACCTCACAGCTTTGGCAACGAATTCAGCAATGGCTTGTACTGCTTTTGATTGGCTGGTTGTTGTTGCGCTTTATGCCGAGCGTTGTGCGGGGATCGGCCGAGAAGGTCACAACTGAGACGGGTAGTAGTGTTGTCGCGGGTGTCCTTCTGCTCTTGGGCGTGCCGTTTCTGCTCGGTGTTGGGCTTATAATCACCATTGTACTAGCTGTCCTCTTTGGGGTTATCGGCTTGGGGGCAATCGGTGGTGTCATCATGGGGATTGGGATCATGCTACTCAGTCTTGAACTGATCGTTTACGTGTTAGTGCTTGCCTTCTTGGGCTACATCATCGTTGGCTGGCTGATCGGCAAGCGCATCATCTCTGGTGATTCAAACCCAATCATCCCATTGGCGGTTGGCACGCTGATCATTATGCTCCTGTCAGCCATCCCCGGCATCGGTGGTCTCGTCGGGCTTATTGCCGGCGTGGTGGGACTAGGTGCATTGTGGATGTGGTGGCGCGGGCGCAATACGGTTGCAGACCCCATTAAGCCGATGGCGACTGCCTAGAAAATCAAGTAGGGAGAGTGAGCTAGATTGCTCACTCTTTTTTTACGACACCCTCAAATAACAGCCCCAACATCAGTGAAAAATGGCTCTATTCAATGGTGAGTCATATGCTATTCTTGCGAGCAATCTTGCGACAAATTATTTATTCTCCCATCTACTGCGCCCAACATTCTACCTTAGTACCCACGTACCATTGAGAACCCCCCGTTTCGATCTACCATCCATACCAATAACAACGCACTGAGTGCAAGATGATTGACTTAAAAATTAAAGTCACACGCACAAGTCTCCTTATCTTGTATATGTAATCGTATTGGCATGAAGCAACAAATAGTTCAATCTCACCCTTCCATTATTAGTTCAATTTTTCTCGGTATTATTGGCTGTATTGGGGTTAGCGCACTTATCTTTTCTGTGACTTCTCCAATTCATTTTACGGGACATGCAACCCCTCTGCTCCTGATGACATTGATGGTGCTTGCTGTCTCGTTACAGATAACCACCATCTTCTCAGCAATGTTGAACAACAATGGTGCTGAGGTTAGCTTTGCCATTTGGCTGGCTGCTGTCGATATTTTTGGCATTGAGGCTGTCCCGTTGATTGCGGTCAGTTCATCTATTGGATTTGCAACAAGGAGATATTTAAGAGCGCCCTGTTCTTGGAAACAAATGTTATCAATGATAACGTTTAATCTAGGAACATGGTCATTGGCTGGTATGGGTGGAGGCATCGCTCTTTTGACTATAACCAACACTACGACCTTCTTCCCAGTTGTCGCAACGGGATGGTTGTCGGCCGCCTTTATTAACGCACAGATTAGTGCCTGTCTAACATTGCTCATCACAAGTTTGCGAAAACCGGAGGAAAAGTTCAGGGAGCTTTATCGTAAAAATATCTGGCTTATTGGTCAGAATATCATACTAGGGACGGTTGGGGGTGGGTTATTTGCGCTTGCGCTAGAGCAATTGGGCTTTACGGGTGTGATTATCTTTGCACTGCCAATTGGACTATCCAGCTTGTCAATGCAAGTGTATGTGCGGAACACACAAGCGCAGATGGCGCGTTTGAATGAGATTGTGGGCAAGCGAACGGCCGAACTCCAAAAAGCTTACAATGAATTGACAGCCCTGAACACACAGAAGGATCAGTTCTTAGCTGTACTTTCACATGACATGAAAACGCCCTTGTCGGCGATTCGACTCTATGCACAACTGATGCAACGGTCGCCCGACATTGCCCATGAACGCCGTATCCACATGCTGGAGACGATTTTACACAGCGAAAAAGCCTTGACTGATATGGTCATGGATATTGTCGAGATCGAGCGGATGCAGTTGGGACAACTTCCCACGCTCACCTATAAACATTATGATTTTCCACGCATGTTAGATGAAATCTGTGCGACACTGCGCCCTTTAGCGGAAAAAAAGTCACTCGCGCTCACTGTTGTTCCTGCGGCAGCCCCGATTTTGATGTACGGTGACGAAGCGCGACTGCGACGTGTGTTTGAGAATCTGCTGTCGAATGCGGTGAAATATACGCCAGAAGGGGGGCGCATTCATATCTGGACAACCCACGACGAGGAGAAAATAAAAGTCTGTCTGATGGATACGGGCTATGGTATTCCTGAAGATGACTTAGCTCAAATTTTTACGCCATATCATCGCGTCAAAGAGAACGAGCAGCACGCGGTCGGAACAGGTCTGGGGTTGGCAATTGTCAAGGGGTTTGTCGAAATGCACGGTGGTTCGGTTGAGGTGATGAGCGAGGTGGGGGTTGGGAGCCAGTTTGAAGTGACGCTACCACTGCATGGACTGCCCGTTCAGGCAGAACAGCTTAACGTTGACTCGGCCGATTCCAAAGTCAGTTTTCCCTATCCATCCGTACCCGCCAAGCGACTCCCACCAAATAACCAACCATCTTCGCCGCGTCCCCGACAAAGCGTATAAGCGGCACAAGACCAAATGCCCACAAGCGGGCTGGCGGATTCCAGCCGGTCGTGTTTTGCCACAGGCGTGCATAAGGCCGCTGACAGTAGGCGAGCCAGCCGCCGACCAACATGAGCCAGCCATCTTTGCCCCCACGTGCAATGCGCCACAGCACAAACGGGAGGCCAATCAGATAAGTGACGTAGCGAATGGCGTGCCGCTTGCGCCAGAGGTCGGCTTTGCCGTCCCCACGTGCGTAGAGATAGTACTGTTTCGCATAGGCACGCATTGAGGAACGCGGCCGAAAATAGGCCACCGCTTTTTCCGCAAATGGGAACGAGCCATACACATCGCGCAGCTCAAAGTCAAAAATCAAATCTTCGCAAAAATCGAGCCACTCAGGATACCCTTGCACCTGTTGCCACGCGCTTTTGCGAAAGGCAATCGAGCGGCTGGAGGGCAGAAACGTCTCTGGCTCCACGTCGGCAATCGCGGGCAGGACGGTTGCGCCCATCACCACTTCAAAATCGGTGTAGGGATCAGGCTCAAACCAGCCGCTGACAACCTCGGCCGATCCCTCGCGTATCGGCCGCGTGATCTCATCGACCCAACGCGGCGCAAGCACCACACCCGCATCGGTCGCCGCAATAATCTCGCCGGTCGCCGCCGCAATCGCAATGTTGCGCCCTTGACTGATGTTGCTGTCCGGTGCGGAGACGATCTTGAGAGGCAAGAAATCGGCATACTCATGCAAAATAGCGAGCGTATTATCGGTAGACCCCCCATCTGAGATGACCACTTCATGGGGAAGCAGCGTTTGATAGGTAAGCGAATCGAGCAGCGGCCGGATGGCTTCCCCTTCATTTTTGACAGTGACAATTACCGAAATGGTCATAAGCGACGAAAATTATAACACAGCGATTGCGTGAGCGAACGGGAACCATCTCTGACTTTGTGAGATAATTAGGCGAAATGTCTACAGGCAGAGAGGAGTTTCGGCCGATGGAAAAGGATTTAAGCATTGTTGTCCCGATATATAACGAGGTTGAAAGCGTTGGCGCATTGGTCAACGCGCTGCACGCTGCGCTCGATAGCACGCCGTTTGACTACGAAATGGTATTGGTTAACGATGGCAGCACAGATGGGACGACAGCATTATTGGCAGAACTACAATCGGCCGATCCCTGCATCGTTGTCATCAACTTTCGGCGCAATCACGGGCAAACTGCCGCTTTCCGCGCAGGATTTGACCATGCACAAGGCCGCTACGTGGTGACGCTCGATGCGGATTTGCAGAACCCGCCGGCCGATATTCCCAAGCTGCTCGCCAAACTGGAAGAAGGATATGATGTCGTCAATGGCTGGCGCGAAAATCGGCAAGATGGCTTTCTGTTGCGAAAGCTCCCGTCAAAAATTGCTAACGGCTTGATTGCGCGTTCGACAGGGGTCAAGCTGCGAGATCGCGGCTGTTCGCTGCGGGCATTTCGGCGCGAAGTGGTGCAGGAGTTAAAACTGTATGGTGAGATGCACCGTTTTATCCCCGAATTAGTCAACAATGCTGGCTTTACGATGGCTGAGGTTGCCGTCAATCATCATGCACGCATGGCTGGCACATCGAAGTATGGCATTTCGCGCACGTTTCGCGTGCTAGTCGATTTGATCACGGTTTTGTTTCTGAGGAATTATGCCGATCGGCCGATGCACCTTTTCGGCGCGGTGGGTCTTCTCTCTGGCATCATCGGTTTTGTGATTGGCTTTGTGCTGGCAGCTAGAAAAATCTGGGCAGGTCTCATAGGTGGTATGGTCGCTTTCAATGCGTATCAGATCGGCAGTCGGCCGCTGCTTCTCCTGTCTGTTCTGCTCATCATCATTGCCGTCCAATTTTTAGCAATGGGGCTGCTGGCAGAGCTGCTCGTCCGCACCTATTACGAGAGCCAAGACAAGCCATACTACACGATTCATTCGATCTTGCGGCATGGCAAGCAGGCGACGTGAACAGGTTTTTGCTTATAAATTTATCTTTGGTACAGTTGAAGCGTGAAATTGAAACGTAATAGGTCGTGCTTTAGCGGCTGGTCGATTTTGCTCGTAAATATAGGTCTCTCGGTTTTCGGCCGAAGAGATAGATAAACACAAATAACACACAGATTTGCCCGACATCATTCTTGTCGGGCTTTTTGTGTGTCGAAGGAAAAGAACATGACTGTATCAATTATTATCGGCGCACAGTGGGGAGACGAAGGCAAGGGGCGAATCACAGATTTGCTCGGCTCTAAAGTGGACGTTGTTGCGCGTTTCAGCGGTGGCGACAATGCGGGTCACACGGTGACCATTGGCGACCAAATCTATAAGCTGCATCTCATTCCATCGGGCATTATTCACGAGAATACAACCTGTCTCATTGGTGGTGGTGTCGTTTTGAACCCAAAAGTGTTTTTGCGCGAGGTAACGGGATTGCGAGAGAGAGGCGTTAGCGTCTCTCCAGAACGGCTTCTTATTAGCCGCACAACCCATCTGATCACCCCCGCGCACATCGCGTTGGATAAGGCTAAAGAAAAGGCGCGTGGTGACAAGGCGATTGGCACAACACAGCGCGGGATCGGCCCGGCCTACTCCGATAAGACGGAGCGCAGTGGGCTTCGTGCAGGATTATTTGCCGATCCTGAAGCGTTGGCCGATGCGATTCACGCACATGTTGCGGCTAAGAATGAGATTTTGACAAAAATCTACAACGCGGAACCGCTCGATGCGGGTGCAATTGCGGTTGAATATCTCGACTATGCACGACAGATCGCGCCACACTTGACGGATGGGGTTGGCTTCATGCATCAGGCCGTCGAGGATAAGAAGCGCATATTAGCGGAGGGCGCACAGGGGACATTACTCGACCTAGATCACGGCACATACCCATTTGTGACTAGCTCTTCGCCAACGGCGAGCGGGGCGATGTTGACGTTGGGATTGGGGCCAAAGGCGGCCGATACGATCATCGGCGTGACAAAGGCATTCAGCAGTCGTGTAGGAGCCGGCGCGTTTGTCACCGAACTGGATGGTGAGATGGCGCATCGACTGCGCGGGACGGGCGCAAATCCGTGGGATGAGTATGGCACGACGACTGGTCGGCCGCGTCGTGTCGGCTGGCTCGACTTGCCTGCCCTTCAATACGCGAGCGACCTCAACTCATTTACCGAATTAGTGTTGACAAAACTAGATATTTTGAGCGGACTGGACGAGATTCCGGTCTGCGTTGCGTATGAACGCGATGGGGAGCGGGTGCGGTTTTCGGCCGATAACGACCATCTCAACGCCTGTACCCCCATCTACGAATCGCATCCCGGCTGGTCAGAGGACATCACCAACTGCACCAACTTTGCCGATCTGCCGGCAAATGCTCAAGCGTATGTCAACTACATCGCCGAGCAGATTGGCGTTCCCGTTTCGACTGTCTCGGTCGGCCCCGCCCGCCGACACACGATCTTCCTTTGAGGTACAAATGACAGCAAAAATAGGTGGATTAGGTGAAATTGCATTGCAGGTTTCCGACCTAGACATAATGCAAGCGTTTTACGAAAACGTGATCGGTTTGGAACTGATGAAGCGATTTGATACATCGGCATTTTTCCGCATTGCAGATGGCTACAACGGTCACGTCCAGATTCTCGCGCTGTTTGACCGTGCAACACAGCCCAATGCAAAACAGACGACGCTCGATCATTTCGCCTTTACGATTGACCTTGCCGATTTTGAGCCAGAACGCACGCGACTTGAGACGCATGGACTAGATGTACACACGACGACACATGCATGGGTGCAGTGGCGGAGTCTCTATGTGCGCGATCCGGAGGGGAATACGCTCGAATTGGTTTGCTTTGATCCGTCGATTGAAAAGGAATGACGGTTGCTTACCCTAAGTAAGCAATTTCATTTTTTGAGCATATTGGCTATAATCATGTGTAAATAACCCTCATCTTGGTAGATTGGCGCATAATGTAATCTGAATTGCAGCGTATGCGCCATAATCCGTTTATCATCGTTAAAAATTATAGGAAATTTCGCACATGCCTATAGCTACAGATACCGATCTCCTTTTGAGTGCCGAAAATGTGAAAGCTGCCTATGCGCTTGCCTATCGAAGCCGCGAGGTTAGTTTGATCGGCCGACGCGAAGTCCTCAGCGGCCGAGCCAAGTTTGGCATCTTTGGCGACGGTAAAGAGACTGTACAAATTGCACTTGCCCACGTTTTTCAAAAGGGCGATTGGCGGTCGGGTTACTACCGCGATCAAACGTGGATGTTTGCGCTGGGGCAGACGACGCTGCAACAGTTTTTCGCACAGCTATATGCTCATGTTGACGTTGAGGCAGAGCCAAACACGGGTGGTCGCCTGATGAACGCCCACTTTGCCTCTCGCTCGCTTGATGAAAACGGGGAGTGGAAAGATCAGACACAAATGGTGAATGTGGCGGCCGATCTCTCCCCAACCGCTGCCCAGATGCCACGCCTCGTTGGGCTGGCCTACGCCTCACGCTTATATCGTGAGTTAGATGAGTTGCATGAACTCACTAAATTCTCGCGCAATGGCAACGAGATCGCCTTTGGCACGATTGGGAATGCAAGCTGTGCGGAAGGGCTATTTTGGGAGGCCGTCAACGCGATCGGGGTGCTAAAGTCACCTGCCATCATCTCAATCTGGGACGATGAGTATGGCATTTCCGTCCATAACAAAGATCAAATTGTCAAGGAAAATCTCAGCGAGATATTGTCTGGCTTTCAGCGCACGGAGGAATCAGAAACGGGCTATGACATTTATACGGTTGCCGGCTGGAACTATCCCGCACTGGTTGAGACTTATCAAAAAGCGGCGCGAATCGCACGTAAAGAGCATGTCCCCGCGATCATTCATGTCACAGAGTTGACGCAACCACAGGGTCATAGCACGTCGGGAAGTCAGGAACGCTATAAATCGGCCGAACGCCTCAAGTGGGAAGCCGACCACGACTGTCTGAAATGGCTCCGTAACTATCTCTTAGATGAAGCATTGGCGACGGAGGAAGAGATTGTTGCAATAGAGGAAGCTGAGTCAGAGGTAGCACTGGAGGCGATGAAGGCGGCATGGAAGGCAAAAAATGCGCCGATCCTTGCAGAGGCGCAAGAGGCAGCCAGACTCATCGGCAAGCTGGCGCGGAAGTCGGAGAAATTGGTCGATCTCAAAGCCCTTAGCAAACAAGTCGCCAAAGAGCGCATCCCATCGCGTGCGTCTATCTATCAGGCAATTCACAAAGCGTTGCGCCTGACAGTCAACGAACGAATTTCGGCACGCCAAGAGCTAGTTACATGGCGCAAGCAGCGCAAGCTCGATATGAATCGGCGTTATTCGGCCGAACTCATCAGCGAACTCCCCACCTCCCCGCTCAAAATCGCAGAAGTCAAGCCCGCCTACGCAGCCAAACCAAAGCGCATGCCCGGCTTCCAAATTCTCAACAATAATTTCAAGGCACTATTTGCCAACGACCCGCGCGTGATTGCGTTTGGCGAGGATGTTGGCTTTCTCGGTGGAGTCAATCAGTCGATGGCGGACATGCAGGCGCAGTTTGGCGCGTTGCGCGTGAGCGACACCGGCATCCGCGAGGCAACGATTTTGGGTCAGGCGATTGGGTTGGCTTTGCGCGGCCTGCGCCCCATCGCGGAGATTCAATATCTCGACTACATTCTCTACGCATTGCAAACGATGTCGGATGATCTCGCTACGTTGCGCTGGCGCACAAGTGGTGGGCAAGCTGCACCTGTCATCATCCGCACGCGCGGTCATCGGCTCGAAGGGGTTTGGCACGCAGGATCACCGATGGCTGGTGTGTTAAACTGGGTGCGGGGAATGCACGTTCTCGTACCACGCGACATGACACGGGCAGTTGGTTTCTATAACACCCTACTCAAAGGAGATGATCCCGCACTTGTTGTCGAGCCGCTCAATGGCTATCGGCTCAAAGAGCCGTTGCCGACAAACTTGACGGAGATTACGATTCCGCTCGGTGTGCCAGAGGTGTTGCGTGAGGGGGACGATGTGACCGTTGTGACCTATGGTGCGTTGTGTAACATTGTGCTGAAGGCGGCCGAGCGACTCGGCCGATTGGGAATCGAGATCGAACTGATTGACGTGCAGTCCCTACTGCCATTTGACGTAAACCACCGCATCGTCGAGTCGATCAAAAAGACGAGTCGCGTTTTATTTATCGACGAAGATGTTCCAAGCGGTGCAACAGCCTACATGATGCGGGAAGTGCTTGAAGTTCAAGGCGGATACTGGCATCTCGATAGCGAACCGATCACGATGTCGTCTTATCCGCATCGCCCCGCCTATGGGAAAGATGGCGCATATTTTTCAAAACCAAATGCAGAAGACGTGTTTGACGCAATCTACGAAATGATGAGCGAGGCAGAACCCGCAACATTCCCAACACTCTACTAGGTTTTAGGAGCGCATTTTGCTGGCTGCCTAAAATCTAAAATCAACAGATGAGTACAAATATCATTATGCCCGAAATGGGTGAAGGCATTATCGAAGGCACAATCGGCCGATGGCTAAAACAAGAAGGTGACACCATTAAAGAGTTTGAGCCACTCCTTGAGATTGAAACAGACAAAGTGACAACAGAAGCGGTCGCAGAGACAAACGGAACGCTGTTAAAAATCAATGTCGGCGCAGGAGAAACGGTTGAAGTGGGTGCAGTTTTGGGCGTGATTGGGGAAGCCGATCAAAAATCAACTACCAATAGTCAACCATCAACGGAAAGCAGTGGGCTTGAGCGAACGTCTGTGCATGGGGCAGCGGTTGTTGAGCGGCGGCAACGACGGACAAATGGGAGAGCTGCCGCTGCACGTCGCAAGCTCGGCCGCATCAGCCCAGTAGTCGGCCGAATGGCGGAAGAGCATGACATCGACCTCTATCAGGTTGAGGGAACTGGACGCGACGGGCGAATCACGAAACAGGATATGCTGGCATTTTTGGAAAAGCGTCGTGAAGAGCCAACTGTGACTAGCGCACCAGCATCTGGCAACTTGCACATCGCCCTGTCGGACACTGTTCGGCCGCTGTCGGCCATGCGCCGAGCAATCGCCAAGCACATGGTTGAGAGCAAGCACACCAGCCCACACGTGACGACGGTGTTTGAGGTTGACTTCTCAAAAGTTGTCGCGCACCGCGAGCGCAACAAGGCTAAGTTTGCGACCAAAGGGGTCAAACTGACCTTTACGCCATACATCATGCAAGCGGTAGCGACAGCGTTGCGCGAGCATCCGATGGCAAACAGCAGTTGGTCGGATGAGGGCGTAATTTTACGTGGTGCGGTCAACTTGGGGATGGCGACAGCAATTGAGCAAGGGTTGATCGTGCCGGTCATTAAAGGGGCAGATGAACTCAACCTGCTTGGCATCGCGCGGCGCGTCAACGATTTAGCAGAACGCGCGCGCGAGAATCGCCTAAAGCCCGATGAGGTGACGGGCGGCACGTTTACCGTGACCAATCACGGCGTTAGCGGCAGCCTCTTTGCAACGCCGATCATCAATCAGCCACAGGTCGGTATTTTGGGAGTGGGGAAAATTCGGAAGCAGGTCGTCGTGATAGAGAGTGAATTTGGGGATACGATGGCAATTCGGCCGATTGCCTATCTCTCCTTCACCTTTGACCATCGCGTGTTGGATGGGGCTTCGGCCGATGCGTTTGTCGTTTCTGTCGTGAATCAGTTGGCAAATTGGGTGTAGGCTCTCAGAAGTAACCGAATGTTCTGCTTGTCATGCCTGCGAAGGCAGGAATCCATTCTTCGAAACAGGAGTGGATTCCCACCCGCACGGGAACGACAGCCAGAGTCGTTCCCACACTTTAATGTTTAGTCTCTCGTTTCAAGATACGCTGCATAGTCATCTGCGCTCATTAAATCGCCGATCTCGCTCGCGTCACTCATGTTGATGCGGATCAGCCATGCGTCACCGTAAGGGTCTTCATTGACCGTTTCGGGCGTGTCGAGCAGCGCTTCATTGCTTTCAATCACCTCACCACTGAGCGGCGCAAACAAATCGGCCGCAGCCTTGACCGATTCGACAACCCCAAAAACCTCTTCCTGCTCAATAGACTCACCCACATCGGGCAGTTCGAGATAAACGATATCAGAGAGCGAATCTTGTGCATAATCAGTCACGCCGATCACTGCTTCATCGCCTTCAACGCGAACCCATTCGTCGTGCTTTGTATAGTAAAGACCATCTTGGATTTGAGACATGGTGCAAACTCCTTAGATTAGCTGTTGTTCAGGTGAACAACGTTCACTCGCCACTTTCTGTGAGCGATAGTACCGTGTTTGTAACCAAAAAGAGAAAACAAGGCAACCCTAGAGCTGTTTTTGGGCATGATTCTTGTGTAATCGTTTGAACAAAAGAGGCGCAATCAAATGCTGTGTTTTTGCGGAACGTGTACAGTTACCAGATGCAAATTCTTGACCCCCTGATTCGCGGCTACCTATTTGTCCTTGAGGGCAATCCGATTGCCCTCATTTTCACACTGCTCTCGGCCGTACAGCTCTGGCGTGGCGTGAAGCAGGTGCGTATCGTGCGTCAACGCTGGACAGAATTTGTCGCTGCGCCGTTGACACGTTGGAAGCAGCAGGCATCTCGTGAGATGGCATTTTATGTCGCCATTCCGATCAGCATTTTTCTGCATGAATTGGGTCATGCAATTGTCGTCTGGGCGTTGGGTGGCTCCGTTGTGGCGTTTGGCTACTTTTTCTTTTGGGGATTTGTGTTGCCAGATCGCTCATTTTTGCCTACTCAGGAATGGGTGCTATCGGCCGCTGGCACATGGGGAAATTTGCTGTTTGCGGCTGTTGTGTGGATTTGGCTACGGAGACACAAATCGCCCACTCTGCGCTACTTTGCCAAACAGACGCTCTCATCACAGATCGTCTATGCCCTGATCTACTATCCAATTTTCACGGGTATTTTTGGCTTTGGCGATTGGCGCACTATCTATGATTTTACGACAACTCCGCTCTTAGCCGGTGGATGGGCAGTGCTGCATGTGTCGATGTTGTTGGGGTATTGGCAATTACAGCAGCGTGGCTGGTTTGATGCGTTGACGTTTACAGATGCGGAATCGGCCGCAAAGTATCAACAGCTTGCCCAAGATGAGTCGCTGGAAGGTCGTCTAAAACGTATTCAGATGATGCTCGACGGGAGCGCGACCACAGAGGCGCGTAAACTGGCGATAGAGACGGGGCGAGTGTATCCGGAATCGGCCGAAGCGCAGCTTTTAACGGCTATCTCTCTAACCAACAACGAGCGCGACGTTTCACGCAATGCGGCGCAACATGCAGAACGCGCTTTAGACATGGGCTTGCATGACCCTGCATGGCAGGTGATTGCAAACCAACTCATCGGTAAATTTGCCAAGCGCAGTGGAAAAGAACAAAAGGCTCTGCAAGCATTTGAATCTGCGATTCGCATTGCCGAGCGGGAAACACCACATTTGCCCCAATTGCCAGTTTGTTTGTATGACTATGCCCTCTTGCTGCGCCAGCTAGGACGCAACGAGGAAGGTCATGCTGCTTTAAAGCGTGCGATTACGACGGCTGATGGGAAACTAGCTGAGTTCTATCGCAGTGAGCGGGTTTTGTTTGAGTAACCTTTAGCTCACATCCCCTGCGTTTTGCCAGAACTGTTTGACTTGTTTTCGCAGTGGGGCGAGTTCATCGGCCGCTAATTCCCCATCTTGCTCGATCAATGCAATTGCTTCATCGCGTGCCTTTTGTAATAGCTCTTGGTCAAACACCAGTGCCATTTGTAGCTCAGGCATCCCAGACTGTCGCCGCCCAAAGAATTCACCCGGCCCGCGCAACGCCAAATCTTTTTCAGCCAGCACAAAACCGTCATTGGTGTCTTCGAGCGCAGTGAGTCGTTCAATTGCATCGGAACTGGTGCTATCACTGATCAAAATGCAGTATGATTTGTACGCACCACGCCCAACTCGGCCGCGCAACTGATGTAGCTGCGCCAACCCAAAGCGGTTTGCCCCTTCGATCACCATCACGGTCGCGTTTGGCACATCGACCCCAACTTCTACCACAGTAGTGCTGATGAGGACATCCGTCTCTCGCGCATAGAATTGGCGCATGGCGGCCTCTTTTTCGGCCGAGTTCATCCGACCATGTAGCAACCCTAATCGTAAGTTTGGGAAAACCTCTTGCTGCAACCGCTCATGCTCTACGGTCGCTGCCTTAACATCTTCTAGCTTTTCCGACTCCTCGACCAGCGGGAAGATGATGTAAGCTTGTCGTCCTTCCTCGACTTGGCGACGAATAAACCCGTATGCCCGTTCGCGCTCTGCCTGCTTCAGCCAACGTGTCAAAATTTCCTGTCTCCCCGGTGGCATCTCATCCAGAACGGACAAGTCTAGGTCACCATAGACTGACAACGCCAAAGAGCGCGGAATCGGGGTGGCTGTCATGACTAGCAAATGGGGATGGAAATCACCTTTGCCCTTGTCGCGCAACATGCCACGCTGGTCAACACCAAAACGATGCTGCTCGTCAATCACGACCAGCCCCAAATCTTGATAGTCGATCCCCTTCTGGATCAGCGCAGTCGTGCCAATAAACAGGTCGGCTTGCCCTTGTGCAGCCTCCATGTAAACACGTTCTTTCTCTTTTGCTGGCACGCCGCCCGTCAACAGCCGCACGCGGATGCCCAACGGCTCTAGCAACTTAGATAGCCCCTTGTAGTGTTGCTCGGCTAAAATTTCTGTCGGAGCCATCAACGCTGCCTGCACATTGGCTTTCACTGCGGTCACAATAGCGGCCGCTGCCACAATCGTTTTTCCCGCACCAACATCCCCTTGCAACAGACGATTCATCGGCACATTCCGCGCCAAATCCCCCTCAATTTCGCCAATGACGCGCCGTTGCGCCGTCGTTGGCTCGAAGGGCAGCGAGTCAAAAAAGCGTGCTAGCTCTGCGTCATTGGGGTCTAAAGGTCGAGCAGGCTGTTTTTGCCATTCGCGCCTTTGATGCAGCATCCCCATTTGCAGCAAAAACGCCTCGTCAAATGCCAGTCGTTCTTGTGCCTTTCGCAACATCTCGGCGTTGCGTGGAAAATGCAGATGGCGAAGCGCATCGCGCAGTATGAATAACTTATGCTTTGTACGGATTGCACGTGGCAAAGGATCGGGGACGCGCCCCGCCCACGCCGCCACCGTGTCATACATAAGCGACCGCATCTTGTGTGCGCTCAGTCCCTTTGTAAGTGGATAGATGGGGACGATGCGATTTGTTTTGAGCTGTTCCGCACCAATTGGCTCCCACTCAGGGCTGTTGAAGGTGGGTCGGCCGAGATACTGCTCCACCTTCCCACTCACCGCGACCTGCATTCCGCCCTTTAGCTTCCCGGCTAACCAACGCTGCCCATAAAAATTAAGCTGAATTTTGCCCGTTCCATCTCCCAAAACGGCATGGACGACATCTTGATTTGTGCGCGTTCTTCGCACCTTGACCTGCCAAATTGTGCCGATGACTGTGACCGTCTCGCCAAATTCCAGCTTGCTGATTGGCTTCATCTGTGAATAGTCGTCATAACGACGTGGATGTAGATAAAGCATATCACGCACTGATTCTGCGCCGACCTTTGCCAGCAATGACGCAATTTTTGGCCCCACCCCCTTTAAGATGGTCACAGGTTGAGCCAACCCGGCAGGATCGGCTTTTTCTTGTGGTTCTGGCTTTTGTTGGCGTTCAGCTTGTGCAGCTTCCTCATGTTCACGCTTTAGTTTAGCGGCCGATGGTCTTTTGACAGACGGCTTTTGTTTGCTGCTCTGCTGTGCGGCTTCTTCGCGTTCACGCTTTAGTTTAGCGGCCGATGGTCTTTTGACCGGTGGCGCACGCTTCACCTCGACCGTTGCTTGACTGTTTGCCAGCGTCTTAAACCGTGCCTCACGACTTCGCAGCTTTCCTAACAGATTATTGATTGTGTCACGTCGCGCCGCATCACCGGACAGCCGATGATAATTTGCCAAGATATCCGCCACCATGTCGATAAAAAAGATATCGGCCTCGTCAATCGCATCTGCTCGTGCCTGACCCACCCAATAGGCAGCAAATTGTCGAATCCCGCCGACAACCGCTTTATTCTTATATCCTTGCTGTTTTTCTAGCTCTAAAACACGCTGTAAACGCTCAAAAGGTTCTGTCATAAGTTGGAAAGCCAACATGGAGCTTAAACTAATTTAAGCTCCATATATGATCGAAAATATGTGCGAATTTTACCGATAAAAGGGAGAAACAGAAAACAACTCTTTTAACACGCTCAAGTTGTTTAGGAGAGGCGGCTGTTGCCGAGTGACATCGCCACTCGACAACGGTAAGAATCTGCGACAGCTATCTGTTCCAGACGTTGGCGTATTGGTCGTTGATTGCGACCCAGAAACGTGCGTTGGGTTCGAGTGAGCCATACGCCCAAAACTCCCAGCCGTCTGTATTAATCGTTCCCATACTGCCTGTATGGAAATCAGCCATGCGATAGGCAGCGCCGAAGTTTTGCTGGCAGAAGGCATTTGCTTTTTCGCGTGTATTGATGTCGCTGCCGGAAATCGCAGGGGTTCCACGCACAACACCGCCAGACCAGCCAATGCTGAAGTTGATCCCATTGGTGCCATAAGGAGGCGAGTAGCCATCCACTTTAATGCAAAGGACACGATGACGTTGCGAACAGTCACGGTCGCCGACAAAGGGGTTGCTGCTCTGATCTGCGCCAACTTGGACAAGCCCGTTGAGTTGACGATGCACAACCCATGTCATGCCTTTGCAACTGCTTCGGCCGACAGCAAACCCCTGTTGTGCAGACATCCGCAGCGGACCGTCACCGATAAATGCAGGTGCATCGCCTGGGTTGTCAATTGGCGTTCCACCCATCATAGGAGGGGTGCCTCTTGGGTTAACGCTGTTCCAAGGATTTGCCGCTTGATCGCTGATAGAAATCCAGAAACGTTGAGCTGTCGGCAAGTTGCCAAACGCCCACATGTCGTGTCCGCTGAGTGCGCCGACTGCCATGCCCAAGTTTCCATCATGGTACTCAACAAATTCCCAGCCTTGCCCATAGGCTTGAACACAGAGCATGTCGGCGGCTGCTATCCCTTTTAATTGATAGCCCTGAACAGGTGCGGTCACTTTAACGGTTCCGTATCCCCAGCCTTTGTAGTAATCACTCGATGGAGGCTGCGTATAATCACGATTGATACAGAGAAGAGGCAACTTTTTCTCACAACTTGTATCACCACGATAGGGGTTGGTGCGACGGTCTGAACCAACGAGCGTAACATTGCCATGCTGGGCTTGCAGTGTCCACGTGACCCCTTTACATGTTGTGCTATCCGCTTGGATGCCTGACCAATAGGGCATGAGACCGCCGCTGACAAAAGCAGGATTTTGTGACGCATTTGCAATGCTAGGATTGCCTTCATTGCTGCCAATCAGTGGATTAACCGGCTCGGCCGCCTCTGCATTACTGCCCTCGGCCGCAGTCGAACCATCTTCCCATGATAAGACTTGGTTCACGATGTGAATCGTTCCATTGCTTGTCTGAATATCGGCCGCAATCACCCGTGTTGTCTCATTGATCATCAGACCAGACCAATCGTTGAACGTCAATTGCTGTCCCAGCGCAGTGTTCATGCCGCTCTTGCCCGTCAACATAGCAACCGAGTAATTACCTTGAAGCGTATGGTATAGAGCAGACTGACGTGCCGCGTTTGGATTTGCGCCACCTGCGGCCGCAAACGCCTGATTACTTGGCACGAACAGGGTGTAGGGGCCGCCGCCTTGGAACATTTTGGTTAGGTCGGCCGATTGCACGACCGCATTCATCTGTGACAAACGCCCATCTGTGGCAAGCACATCCGCAATGCTCTTGCCACTCTGACTATATGCTACATTCTGTACTGCTATCAATAAAATAAAAGCTAGGTACAGCGCGAATCGGCGTGATGCTATTCTTTCAATCATAATTCTCTCCAACGCTCACACGTTCCTACTGTATGAAGTTATTAGTTGGGTATGGGAATCGTTTGGAGGCTGCTGTCCCAATCACCCACAACCAACTGGTTCAGTTGGCTGTCCGCTACTTTTCAAACTCTCAACGTGTTATTTTCTAACCAACAAACATCATCGTTAAAACGATAATAGTCGTGGCACCTGCGATTACAGGTAAATCCACTTCAGGTTGCCACAGTTTTTGGCGTATCATCCACGCGGCCTTGAACGGATAAATCAACCATCCGACCATTGCAATGCCAACGATAATGCCAAATTCACCTGCAATAGTTGCACCAACTAGCAGGCAAATCACCTGAATCGCAAACTGAATGGCAAACAATCCTGCCACTGCGAAAGTTTGCCCTTTGGCAACCAACACTTGATCATACGATACACTCAAAACACTAACAAGTGTGCCTAGTGAAATAATTTGTAACATCCAACCTGCACTTGCAAAGTCCTCTCCAAAAAGAATTGGAACGAGCATCGGGCCGGTCAAAAGGAATAAAATTGCTGCCATCCAGTTAAGGGCGGTCATCGCAATACGTGCCTGACGCACAACGCTGTAAAGTTGCTTCGGATTGTCACGCACGAGCTTTGAATAGGATGGAAAAAATACTTTTGCGCCAATTTGCATCAGTCCTTGTGTGACCATATTTGCGAGGACAAAGGCGATGGCGTAAATACCCAAAAACGTCGTACTGGTCAGCTTGCCGACGATTAGCTTATCTGACTGGCTGGCAAGAAAGGCAAGCGAGGTGCTGACAAAAATCCAGCGGCCGAACTTCCAAATCTCGCTAAGAACTTCCCTGTCCCATGCAAAGCCGTTGCGCTGACCCTCTAGTGCAACATGGCTCAAAATCATTTGAGACCACATGGTGACGAGATTCCCCACAACCAACGCCCAAATCGTTGCTGAGTTTAACGCCCAGATGATCATGACAGCTAGCCCCAGCATATAGGAGCCGACTTCAATCAGCGTAAGCTGACGCATCTGTAAATTGCGGTTGGCTAAAGCGAGCTTTGTCGAATTAAATCCTTGTGCAACTGCCGTCAGCCCCGCGACTGGCAGCACAATTGCTAGGATCGGTTCACCAAAAAAGCGCGAGACAGGAATTGCAAATAGACAAGCTAAAATACCCAACAACAGCCCACGTAAAACTTGTAAAGTCCAGCCAGTATTCAAAAATGTGGGTTCATCTCCGCGCTTATTTTGAATAATGGAAAAATTGATACCAATGTCGGAAAAGAGCGTGAGACCGAGCATAAACGTATCAACAAGAGCCGACAGACCAAAAATTTCAGGCATGAGCAGCCGCGCCAAAATCATGCGGTTCCCAAAGCGCAGAACTTGTTTAGTACCAAAGCCAATAAACGTCCAAATTGCGCCCTTTGCAGCAAGACGGCGTATACCGGAGGATGGGGTTGATCTGATAGGTGCAATTTCTGCCATAACGAAGTGATTATACCTGAAATCCACTACATAAGGTTGATTCTAGCCCTTTATAAGATGTTCTCACTGTAAAATGACGTTAATAATCTAATTACGCGCTATCGGCCGAAAAGCCGCCGACTAATTGCATTCATCAGCAGATAGCCAAAGAAGGGTAATCCGTTCATTAGATAGCGTTTTGCAAGTCTACCCGGCTCCTGTGCAAGACGATGCACCCACTCTAACCCTACATTTTGCATCCACATGGGCGCACGCGAGACCGTTCCGCAGACAAAGCTGAAGCTAATGCCAACGCCAACCCACCACGTAGCTGGCAGATATTCGCGTAAACTTTCTATCAGACGGTCTTGTTTTGGTGTGCCAAGTGCCACAAATACGATGTCGGGTTCGGCCGAAATCAGCGCATCTGCCATCGCTGCCATTTCATCCTCACGGCTTTCAAAGCCAAAATCAGGACAAAATGTGCCGGCGACCTTTAACTGAGGGTAGGTGTTTTGTAACACATCGGCCGCGTCCTCGGCCGTTCCCGGTTCTCCGCCCAGCAAGAAAACAGTGCGACCCGCTTCTGCTGCGCCTTCGCTTAAACTCCAAATCAAATTAGACCCTGTCACACGCTCAGGCAGTTGCTCACCCTGTACACGGCTTGCCCAAATCAGCGGCATCCCATCCGCCACGGCCAATGACGCACGTGCGTAGAGATTACGACAGAAGGCATCCCGACGATAGCGACGCAGATGATCGAGGTTCATCGTCAGAATTGAACCATCACAGCCCTTGTCCAACTCATCCAGCACGATCTGTACGGTCTGCTGCTCGGTGATCGCGTGCAGCGGGGCATTGAGCAGCTGTACTGTCGGGATATGATCAGTGGTTGCCGCGATGCGTGATATGACAGGCGCATAAGGGTCGGGTATCTTAAAAAGCTGATGATGCGTAGACAAGGTCATAGTTTCTATCCGTCGGTATTTGGAACTACATTTTGGGTAAAGCTACAGCGCTTTGCGTTCAGTGCGAACCCAGGTTGTTTGACGCTGCAATAAAAATTTGAAATAAAGTGGGATTTTCCAAGCAACATAAAGTGGAACTGCCAAAAGTTTACGTATTGGAATGATCTTTCGGCCGAACTTTACCCAAGCTGCACCAATTCCCACAAATAGCAACAATCCAATGCCCCCCGAAACTGCTGCGGGAACCCAATCGAATGCTACTATACCAAAAATTACACCTATTGCACTGTATACAACCCAAATTAGCATAAGCAGAGCAAGTGGTGGAATAGATAAGTCCAAAGCCAGTGTTAATAAGTCAATTCGTCGCTGTTTTACAGCTTCACGTAGCAAGACCGGCACATTTCGCAACAGCGTTTGCATGTGTCCATGCTCCCAACGTGTGCGTTGTGTCGCCGCGACCCGTCGTTCATCTGGTAGTTCACCCCAAACGCGCACGTCTGGCGCGAGTAACGGTGAAGCACCCGACAATGCCAAATCATAACCAAGCTGCATGTCTTCAACGATGTTCCCGCTCGCCAGCGGTGCATCGCGTATCAATTCATATGGAAAAGCCATTCCTGTCCCTGTTAGTAAACAAGGTTGCTTTAGGTTGTGCAATCCTAGCGGCCGAACCAGATTCTTAACACAAAATGCAAATGTAGATACCAAATCAGTCGTTGACGGATCGGCAGGGCTTTTCATTAAATAGACACCCTGAACAGGCCGCTGAGTAGTATGTGCTTTGGCAATTAAGCGAGCAACTCCATCCGGTTCAACTGTACAATCAGCATCGAGCATAACCACCACATCGGGGGGACGACTTTCCAGATGATTCATGCCGTGAGCCAGTGCATACCCCTTGCCACGCTCAACCTCATTGAAGCGTTCTAGCACGGTTGCACCAGCCATCCGTGCAATCTCGGCTGTCCTATCTGTACAGTTATCAGCGACTACGATCGTTTCGACATTTTCTGTTAGGTGAGGCTGCAATGCCGTAAGCATTTGACCCAGCATCGCCTCTTCATTGTGCGCGGGTATCAAAATAGAGGCGGTTACTTTTGAATCATCCGGCTCCTCATCTTTCGTTTGTACGAGCGCAGCAACACATTCCACAAATAATGTGAGTGCTGGAATGCCGATGAAGGCGGCTGTCGCCGCAGTTAATAAGCGAGATACTAACATCTGTTACCTTTCTGTTCTTGTTAATGAAATAGTGAGCTAATTCATTTGCAAGGTGACTCATTTTAATTGATTTCGGCCGAAATACCCATGTAAACGGCACATTTACTAGTCTATTAACAGCATAGAATACGCTGCTTGCCACAGCCATTAAGGTAACGTGATACGAAAGCATAAATCGTTGTACTACTCCCATTCAATTGTGCCGGGCGGCTTGGATGTAATGTCATACGTCACACGATTGATGCCGGCGACCTCGTTGACAATGCGCCGACTGACACGCGCCAGTAGCTCATAGGGCAGACGCGCCCAGTCCGCTGTCATAAAATCCTCCGTCGTCACGGCACGTAGGGCGAGAACTTCCTCATAAGTGCGCCCATCCCCCATCACGCCGACGCTCTTGACGGGCAGCAAGACAGCAAACGCTTGTGCTGTCGCACGTCGCAACATGCCTTCTGCTCTCAGCTCGCTTGTGAAGATGGCATCGGCCGCTCGCAACTTCTCCAATCGTTCCCACGTGATTTCACCCAAACAGCGAATCGCCAACCCTGGACCGGGAAACGGCTGTCGCCAAACGATGCTATCGGGCAACCCCAACGCCGTCCCGATGTTACGAACCTCATCCTTAAACAGTGAGCGCAACGGCTCAACGAGAGAAAAGGCCATATCTGCGGGTAGTCCGCCGACATTGTGATGAGACTTGATCGTTTTGGCAGAGGTGCCATCGTGCGATGCGCTTTCAATCACATCAGGGTAGATGGTTCCTTGTGCCAAAAAGTCTATTTTCCCAAGCTTATTGGCCTCACGCTCAAAGATGCGGACAAACTTTTCACCGATAACTTTACGCTTACGTTCTGGGTCGGTCACACCGGCGAGCGCATCCAGATATTCCTCAACAGCGTTGACCGCAATCAGGTTCATGCCTTGTTCGCGCTCAAATGTTTGGACAACTTGCGCCCCTTCGCCCAAGCGCAACATGCCGTGATCGACAAAAACGCAACTTAGTTGGTCGCCGATGGCACGATGGATCAGCGCGGCGGCAACAGAAGAATCGACCCCGCCACTCAGACCTAAAACAACACGCCCGTCTTTCACCTGTTCTCGAATGGCGGTTATCTGCTCTTCTATATAATTTGTGGGTGTCCAATCGGCCGCACAGCCACAAATCTCATGCACAAAGTTGCTGAGAAGCTGACTGCCCATCGGCGTATGCACGACTTCGGGATGAAATTGAACGCAATAGTAATTTTTGGCGAGATCGGCCGAAGCTGCAAATGGGGAACCGGCTGAATGTGCCAACGGCTCAAATCCGGCCGCTAACCGTTCCACTTTGTCTCCATGTGACATCCAAACTTGTAGAGATATTGGATTTTGTGCTTCGCATAGGTTAGCGAACAAGGGATTCTCGCTAACGTCAATTGTAACGTCTGCGGGGCCATACTCTCGATGGCGGCTGCCTGAGACTGTGCCGCCGAGCGTGTGCATCAGAAGCTGCATTCCATAGCAAATACCAAAAACGGGGATGCCGCTTTCGAGAACATAATGGGGTAGCGTTGGCGCATCTGCGTCATAGACGCTGTTTGGGCCACCACTCAGGATGATCCCTTTGGGGTTTGAAGCGAGAACGCGCTCGGCCGATGTGTGCCAAGAAAACAGTTCGCAGTAGACATTTGCCTCCCGCACGCGCCGCGCGATCAGTTGCGCGTATTGGGAGCCATAATCGAGGACAACAATCGTATCGTGTTTCATAGGGTAAGGTTGCAAATAAGGGCGTGATGTTTGACAAACTGCCAGCGATTAGCCGCTAGCACTTTCGCAATTTTCTCTTAATCGTAATCCAATGCAAAGGGGATACACTACGGGAATGCAAGAAAACGATGAAACTACGATAGAAGAGACAACAATTTTTGATCATCAGGCTGATCTACCTGAAACACATCAGTCGGGGTTTGTCGCGGTGGTCGGTGCGCCCAACGCGGGAAAAAGCACGTTGATGAATGCGCTGCTGGATCAGAAGATCGCAATTGTCAGCCCGCGCCCGCAAACAACGCGCACGCGCCAGCTTGGAATTTTGACAACGAATGAGTATCAGATTGTCTTTGTCGATACCCCGGGCCTGATTAAAAAGGCGATGCACACGCTAGATGAGGCGATGATCGATACGGTGATGGAAGCAATTGATGGGGCTGATTCAGTATTGTGGGTGGTTGACGGGACAAATCGGCCGAATGCGGCCGACCGCGAACTCGCTCGCTTGCTTCAACCACTGAGCGAACAAATTCCCGTCATTTTAGCCATCAACAAAATTGATGAGATGTCGGCCGCGCAAGTCTCAGCCCACTCGACTGCTTACCGTCAACTTTTACCAGACTCACAGTGGATCGTCTTTTCAGCAATGACACGAGCGGGTTTAGAAGAACTACGTGGGATGATTATTGGCACACTGCCAGAAGGCCCGCGTTTTTATCCACCCGATCAGGTGACGGATTCTTGGGTGAGAGTGATTGCGGCCGAGCTTGTCCGCGAACAACTGCTCTTGCAACTGCGCGACGAAATTCCCCATGCGCTCGCGGTCAAAGTGGACGAATTCAAAGAGCGCGAAAATGGTGTTATTTACATCCATGCTACCATTTTTGTCGAACGGGATAGCCAAAAACGAATTGTCATTGGTAAAAACGGCGGTCAGATCAAAAGGTTGGGGGCTGCCGCTCGCCGCGAGATCGAGAAGCTAGTGGATACACGCATCTTCCTCGAACTGCGCGTCAAGGTTGCCCAAAAATGGCGACGCAATCGCCAAATGATCGAGCGATTTGGCTATACATCATAAGCAAAATACATAATCATGCAAAATAACTTCAGAACCACGTTTATCGTGAGCCTTATTGCGGCCGCCATCGTGCTGCTAACTGTCCTCGTCGTGACTCGTCTCTATCGTGGTGACAACGCCCTTTTGCGCGACGCGACATTTGAAGGTGACGCTATTACACCGAACGCCGATGGCGAAACAGATGCCGTCCGCATCCGCTATGAGATCACTCGTGACGCACTCGTCTCGATTTACTTTGTGAATGAGGCGGGCGAAAAATTTATCTTTCGTGACGCAGAACAGCGCGGAGCCGATCAATACAGCGTTCTGTTTAGTGGTATCGTGGACGGCTACCGTTTGCCTGATGAACAGTTTGAAGCGCAGGTGATCGAGCGATTGTTGCAAGATGGAACCTATCGTTGGGTAATTGAAGCGATTGACGAAAATGGCGACTCTGCGACTGCGGAAGGCCAGCTAGCGATTTCTGACGCAGATACCGCGTTACCAATCATCGCTGGTTACGAATTTAGCACAGACGCTTTTACGCCAAATCGAGATGGGATTGATGACCGCGTGCGGATTCAGTTTGATCTCAAGAAATCGGCCGACACATTGCGCGTCTATCTTCTAACGCCCGAAGGCGCACAGCTTGAGGTCAGTGAATTGCCGCGTAACGTGCCGCTAAATAGTGAAGGTCGGCATATTTTCGATTATGAAGGGGGTGTTGATCTGGGGGCGACACCGCCAGAGGATGGAACTTATCAGATTGTGGCGTATGCGGCCGATGCAGAAGGCCAGAAAGTGCAGATCGCACGCCCGCTAACCTTGCAATACGGCGGTGTCCCACGCGCCGAAGTTGTCTCGCCCGTCGTCGGCGATACGGTCGAATTTAACACGACGGCTGTTCAACTCTGCGACACGATCTACTTTACCGCGACCGTTAAAAATTACGGTGAAGTCCCCATTCGCACAACAGGGCCAGAGCCGGGAACGGTCTATGATTCTGATTGGAACTACAACTCGCTTGGCTGGAATACCGAATCGGGCGCATTTCGGTTTGCGATTGGCTACGAGGATGAAATCCGTAACTATGGTTTCCGCTGGGCGACGGGCAGCCGCGATGAGTTAACACAAATCGGCGACCATTACTATCTCATGCCCGATCAGCAGGTCGTCATTACGGGCGGGATGCGCGTCGTCAACGAGCTTGGTGAACGCAACCCACAGCCGATGTACGCCGGCCTCATCCATGAAGATGTCGAAATTGCCCAATTTAACGACCGTGTTGATCCAAAATCGGTCAATATCGACTATCCGCCTGCTGAACAGTTTGGGCAGTGCGAACCACGCGAGGTTCCCATGAGGGAGCGATAGTAAGATATGAACAGACTCTAAAGCGATGGGTGTGTCCCGTGAGAACCCATCGTTGACTTACATCTGAATGTTACAATTCTTGACCAGCACGTTTGCTGGTTTTTTTGCTGTATGAAAAAAATTGTGCTTGTACTCTTGATTTTGATTTTTGCGGTGGCGTGTCAAACGTCAAATGGCGGGCCTGATCCTACTGTTCAGACAATAGAGGTAACACGTCAAGTTGTGGTGACGGAATATGCAACGGTGCAGGTTCCTGTTGAAGTGACACGGCAAGTGTTTATTGAGGTCGCGGCCGATGTCACCCCACGCCCAACAAAAGTACCTGACGCGGCGGTGGGATCGGCCGAAAACCCCATCCGCCTTGTCTTCTCCCCCGTCTATGGACAAGCTGTGACGGAATTACGCGCTGAAAATATTAGAGCGGTCTTGGTAGAGCAAACAGGACTAGAAGTAGAGGCCGTCATTCCGGGAGATTATGCCCAAGCACTTGCGGCCGTTTGCCAAACCCCCGATACGACCGTTGCTATATTAACATCCCTTGAATACGTGTTGGCAGAGTCACAATGCAACCTAGAAATTGGCTATGCTGGTTTGCAAGATGGTATTACATGGGTCTCGTCAATGATCATGATTCGTGATGAAGAGATCACGACGATTGAAGATTTAGCAGGCCTAACGTGGGGCGTTAGCAATACGCAGGATTTAACAAACTATCTTTGGTTTCAAGCACTGTTTGACGCACAGGGTATTGAGATAGGTGATGTAACGACCTATGGCACAGATGCCAGCACCGTGATTGCGGGCTTTGACGGCGAAGTTGATTTCGTAACCGCTACCTATCTGCCACCCATTCTACCCTATGACGAGATGAAGTGGCGATTTGACGAAGATGACCCTGAACTATGGCGGATCACGGGACAAGAGCCACGCCGTAGTGGCATTGGTTTTGTGGTCGTATTGGGTTATGTCGAGAACGGTGGTTACCGTGTGCGCGACGCACGTGCGATTGCGCTCGATTCACAACCTGACATCTTTACCGAGACGGATATTTTGCGGCTTTCTGACCAAATGCCGAACGACGCGGTAGCCTTTAGCCCAGAGATGTCGCTCAACTTGAGCCGCCTTATTGGGCAGACACTCGAAGAGTACACGATGAGCGAAGATTGTAATTTGGGTCTTTGCTCCGATGAATTTTTCAACTGGGAGGGGATAGCCCCCGTCCGCGATGATTTCTACGATTCGGTTCGTTTCGTGATTGAGCAGTTAGAACTCACGGAAGCTGATGTGTTTACCTATCTGAACGAATGATTCACCCAACCCCTCTTCCCCCCGCCCGCCGCACGCGCACAGCGCGACTCGATGTTGCTATCGTTATCGTCAGCTGGAATGTACGACACTATCTTGCTGATTGTCTTCGCTCTGTCATGGCTGAATTGCGCTACTCTAAACTGCGTGGCGAAGTTTGGCTTGTAGATAACGATTCAACAGATGGAACAATTGAATTCATTGAGACGCTGTTTCCCAATGTGAACGTCATTGCCAATAATGAAAACGCCGGCTTTGGTGCGGCAAATAATCAGGGGATGCGGGCGGCGATGTTGAAAAGCCCGCGCCACTTTTTGCTACTCAATCCAGATACGCTGGTGCGCTCTGGCGCGATAGGCAAGATGGTGCGGCATCTGGATGAAAATCCACAAGTTGGGATGGTTGGCTCAAGATTGGTCTATAGTGACGGCCGACTACAGCACAGCGCATTTGCCTTTCCGGGCTTGCGTCAACTGCTTTTTGAATTTTGGCCACTGCCTGCGCGTTTATACAATACATGGTTCAATGGTCGCTATCGCGCACGCAAGTTTACGCTGGGCTATCGGCCGTTTGAAGTCGATTTTCCGCTCGGTGCAGCGATGATGGTGCGCCGCGATGTGGCAGAACAAACAGGCGGTTTTGATGAAGCATTCCACATGTACTGTGAAGAGATCGACTGGGCATGGCGTATTCGGAATGCAGGTTGGGAGATTATGACTGTTCCATCGGCCGAAATCGTCCACTACGGTGGCGAATCAACTAAGCAGATCGCCGCTGCCAGCGTCATCCACCTTTGGCAAAGCCGAGCTTTACTCTACCGTAAATACTATGCGCCGTGGAAAGTGAGTATTGCGAAACACATTGTGCAGTCTGGCCTCTTGCGGCGTTCCGTTCTCGCTGAGACAGAAGAGCTAAAATCGGCCTATCAAACGGCGGCCGAAGCATGGGCATAACAGCCGTTTATAAAAACCCTCACCCCAGCCCTCTGAGAGGGCGCGTCTTCTGCCCTCTAGCTTCACGCAATATCCTTTGCGCGGGAGAGGGGGTGAGGGTTTTGCAGCGAAGCCGCTTTCTCGATGCAATTAACCGCCATAATCCTCACGCTCAACGAATCTGAACACATCACGGACTGCATCCAGTCGCTCGACTGGTGTGATGAGATCGTCGTTTTTGATTCGTATAGTCAAGATGAGACGGTGCAGTTGGCAGAAGCGGCAGGGGCGCGGATTGGTTTCTCCAAATTTGAAAACTATGCCCAACAGCGCAACGCTGCGCTTGCGTTTGTCGAGACAGATTGGGTCTTTTTTGTCGATGCGGATGAGCGGGGATCGGCCGAGCTTGGCGTGGAAATCCGCCAAGCGATGCAGCGTGAAGAAGCTGGTTGGCATGTCCCGCGCCACAATTATATCTTTGGTAAACTCACATTAGGGGCAGGGTGGTGGCCTGACTATCAATTACGGCTATTCCAACACAATAAAGTCCACTATGAACGCCCTGTCCACGAAATTGCTATTGTTGATGGAACAATTGGTCATCTCAATAACCCGCTGATTCACTATAATTACAAAGACATCACCCAATTTCATGCAACCCAGCGCAAGTACACGACCTACGAAGCGAGTATTCTCAAGCGAGATGGTGTCATTCCAAAATTTCACACTCCATACACGATGCCATTACGTCATTTTTATTGGCGGTTTGTGACGCTAAAGGGGTATCGCGTTGGGCTGCATGGGGCGTATTTGTGTTTATTGATGGCCTACTATGAGCATCAGAAGTATCGAATACTTGCTGATGAGTTTGAATGAGAGTTGTTCTTGCTTCCCAATCGCCGCGTCGTCGGCAGTTGATTCAATTTTTAGGATTAGAGATTGAGGCGATTTCGGCCGATGTGGACGAATCGCTTGCCACTGACCCAGACCCAGCCCAAAACGCCATCGACACCGCCATCCTCAAAGTCCAAGCGTTTGCCGATCTAACCGATGCGATCATCATTGGGTCAGATACAAACGTGACGATAGATGACCAGATTTTGGGGAAGCCTGTTGATGCGGCCGATGCACGAAAAATGTTAAGACAACTGCGCGGTCGAGTCCATCAAGTCCACACGGGGATTGTTGCTCTTCGCACGGCCGATGGCACACTTGCCACAACCGTTTCAAGCAACAATGTTCACATGCGCGATTATAGTGATGACGAAATCAGCGCGTATATTGCCACAGGCGACCCATTTGATAAAGCTGGTGCGTATGCCGTTCAACACCCTGAGTTTATGCCCGTCGATGACATTGAGGGTTGTTTTGCCAGTGTGATGGGTCTGTCAATTTGTCAGCTAGCCGGCGTTTTGCGCGAGATCGGTGTGCATTCGCCCGTTGTGCTTGATGTTCCGTGTCACACAAGACACTGCTTTCAGCAGCGTGAATACGATCCTCACTTTAGATTGTTGCGTTAGTTTTTTAGCAGTAAGTAGGAACGTCTGAAAACCCTCATCCCAGCCTTCTCCTACAAGGAGAGGGCGCAAGCGTCTTCCCTCCCTCTCGATAATTCATGAGCACAACCATACAAAGAGCGTTACTTATCTTCAACCGTCTGCGGCAATCCGCAGCGACGAAGCAAGAGCTATTGGCATTACTGCGACAGGAGACAGGAGATAGCTAAAAAGTGGTCATAAGTGAACAAGCGTGGTCATGCTGCCACAAGCTGTAACAAGGAAGGGTCGCGCAAAAGAGAAGAGAACACGAGGCGCAAAGAAGCAGAGGGTAACAGATTGTCGCTCGATGTGGCTTGTGGTGGGAGCAACTTGACAAAGACAGAGGACGTTTTATAATCACCAAAGATGGACAATATGTGGGAATCTACATTGAAAACCAAGATGATAGATAAAAACATAGAAGAAGTCTGAAAAAGGAAGGCGACCCCAGAAAAGTCGTCGCCGCTGGGCTACAGCGGCGTAACGCCTGTGGACACCATGTAAGACCGCTTGCGGCGACGGTGGATGAAGCAGGTACTTAGCGTGTTGCACACTTTTGCACACGTTTAAGGTAGCAGAGACGTATACTAAGCTGGAAACCAAGGCGGAGGAGCGCAAATTTGAGCGCGACCTCGACAAACTGCGAAACAGTTTGGGGGTGACGGTGGTATATCAAGGCGGGCGGTATGCGTTGCGTGATGCAGGGAAGTTATTGGGGGTGATGCTATCGGCCGATGCTCTCCGCGCAATTGCCTTCCTGCTCGAAACGACGGAAGACAACCCTCAAACGCACACCGTTCTGCAACCGCTGCTCGACACCATTTTGCGCCTGACGGATGCAAATCAGTTGCGCCAGTTGGAGCGTGCCAGCGCAGAACTGCGCGTCGATTTGCGGCGGCTCGATGTGGGGGAGATTTCGGCCGATGTATGGGAAAAAGTGCGCTTTGCACGCGACAAAAAACGCTGTGTGCGCTTTTTCTATCGGTCGCCAGCCCAACCAAACAACGAGGGGGTTCTGCACACCGTTGAGCCACATGAGATTTTATTTGAGCGTGGACATTTTTATCTCAGCAGCTACTGCCTTGAGTCGCGGGATGCAGATGGTGTTGTCGATGGGGAGAAGTGGCTGCGCTATCGGCTAGATCGGATTGTGGCGGATGATGTGGAGGTAATCGCCAAATCGGTCAAACAGCGAACGAAGCCGCGTGTCAGGATAAAGTTTAAGGTCGCGCCGCAGCTATGGCGGGGTGGGGTGAGTCGGCGGTTTGAGAAGATGGAGATTGTGGAAGTTGATGAGGAGGGGTGGGCGGTGATTTCGGCCGAAACTGACTCACTTGACAATATGTTTAATAAGGGAAGCACCAAAAGACTGTTAAAATAGTCTTGAAAT
>CAYMGE010000056.1:23064-40709 GCA_964389925.1 uncultured Ardenticatenaceae bacterium | reverse complement strand
TCACCGTGCGTCCCCCACACAGCAACGGCCCCAAAAATTGCCAGACCGAAATATCAGACGACGACGGCGCACTCTGCAAAAATGCGCTATCCTGATGAAATCCCATCAACTCAAACTCGCCGTAAATGTGGTTGACCGCCCCATCATGCCGAATAATCGCCCCCTTCGGCAACCCCGTCGATCCCGATGTGTACAGCATATACGCGCTGTCCCGCGCCGATGAATCCACACAAACACGCTCAAACGACTGCTTATCATCTGCGTTTATCCGTATCAGCGTAAAACTCTCTTCAAATACCCCCTCATCATGCGACAAAACAGACTCAACTGCCGTCTGCTCCCATGCAACATCCTCCAAATAGGTTGACCGCGAAACAACGACGCGCACTTCACTATTCGACAGCATGTATTGAATGCGTTCGGGCGGGTAGCTCGGATCGACGGGAATATACGCCGCGCCAGCCTTCATGATGCCCAAAATCGCCGTCACAAAGTCGATGCCGCGTTCATCTAATATGGCAACGAACTCATTGCGGCCAACACCAACCGCTTGCAACTGATGCGCGATTCGCTCCGACCGCGCATCTAGTTCTGTATACGTCACCTGCCCAAAACCATCAACCGCCGCAACCCGATTTGGCGTTTTTGCCACCTGTTCCGCAAACAGGTCATGGATCGTTTTGTCCAGCGGATAGTCGCGTGCCTCGCCCATAAATTCGACTTGCAAACGCTGACGCTCGGCCTCCGTCAACATCTCAGCCCGTAAATCGAGCAGCGTCGCAGAGCGATTTGCCAGCACATTTTTGATCGTCTGTGCAATGTGCGTGGCGACCGTTTCGATCTGCTCAGGCGGGTAAACGGCCGCGTTATAGCCAAATTGAAAGAGTAGTTCTCGACCCGGCACAACCGTTAAATCGAGATCGTAATGGGTGCGATCGTGGATGTTGAGACTGTTGATAGCAAAGTCGGACTCGCTGGCTTCGGCCGATTCCTCCAAAGGGTAATTCTCAAAAATCAACAGATGGTCAAATAGGTCGCGTCCGAGTGAACTGTGTGTCTGAATCTCAGCCAGCGGCAAAAAGCTGGCGCGTTCTGCTTGCAGCGCATCCCGTTGCAATTGACGTAGCAAGTGGGTGAATGTCTGCGGTGGGTTGAGGCGCACGCGCACGGGAACCGCATTGATAAACAGCCCGACGATCTGCTCGACCCCGCGCAACGCGGCTGGTCGCCCCGATACAATTGCCCCAAACAAAACATCTTCCCGCCCACAATGTCGCCACAGCACAATCCCCCACAGCGCACGCACCAATGTGTTGAGTGTCACACGCTGGCTGGCGGCGAGTTGGGTCAGCGTGGTCGTCGTCTCCGCGTCAATTTCCAAAAAGTGCTGGCGATAGTCTTCCTGTTCTCCAGCGGGGAAAATGTGGGGCAGGGAGGTCTGTTCACTGTAATTTTGGAGGTATCTTCGCCAGTAGGTTTCGGCCGAGCCACGCGCTTGTCGCTCCAACCAACGAATATACTGACGATACGGCACA
This sequence comes from uncultured Ardenticatenaceae bacterium, assembly GCA_964389925.1. GTDB lineage: Bacteria > Chloroflexota > Anaerolineae > Promineifilales > Promineifilaceae > CALECP01. Next base: position 39,174 of record CAYMGE010000056.1, on the reverse strand, counting down.
ACTGGCACTAGTTTTGACCCTGCGTAAAGCTGGAAAAACTCCTGTTGCAACACGCCAAAGCTCCACCCATCAAACAAAATGTGATGATAGCTCCAAACGATCTGGAACGCTGTCTCCCCAAGCTGAAACAGCATGACGCGCAACAAGACATCTTTCTGTAGATCAAATCCACGCGCTTGGTCGCTCTGCTGATACCCAGCAATCTCAGCATCTGCATCAACAGACTCGCGCAAATCGCACAACGTGATCTCTGGGATGCGCTCCTTCATCACAACTTGAACGGGTCGCTGCACATCCTCATGCACAAACGCGCTGCGTAAAACGGGATGCCGCCGCGCCAACTGTTGCCAACTGGCACGAAAACGCGGCACGTTCAATTTGCCACGCCATGCAAATGACATTTGCAGATGATAGGCGGCCGATTCTGCATCAAACAACGCTTGAAACAGCAGCCCTTCCTGCATCGGCGTGAGCGGGAAAATATCTTCGATCTGACTCACAGGCGGTTATGACGTGTTCGATAACGACGCACGAGATAGAGAGCGATGGCTCCAACGATAATCAACGCAATCGGACTGCTCAACATTCGCAGCATCAAGCCGCTCAAAATCCCAACGAGAATTGTCAGAATATACACGCCGTACCCCGCAATGAGAGGAATACCTGCAAGAATGACCGCACTAAGTACGAGCAGGATTTTCCCTCCGGCGATGATAAATTTTCCAAATGCAGATTTCATTGGGTCTCTCCATAATTTAGTATGCGATGTTTGTGTCACTAAAGATCGTATACCGTGCCATTGATAAAAATAGTCCAATCTCACAGTCATTGACAACGCCGATATTTCGCATAGTCTACGTCAGTTTGCTCAAGATGGATGACAGATCATCGGCCGAAATGTCCGCCGTAAAATCGCTCGCCGTCATCTCACTCTCTACCTGCTGCTGACAATGCGCGATCACAGCCAATAATTCTGCCTCAAAATCAGCTAAAAGCTGTTCAGCCATTATTTGCTCATCTGGATTGACTGTCACCGACAGGGACAGTCGTCCCTCCCCAACAATACCAATGATGTCGATTTCATGCACGCGCAGGGCATTTGGGCTGATCGCTATCCCGCTACTTTCGGGTGCAAAGTTGAAGAAGCCATCCGTCACGTTGTCAAATTGACCGAGATAGTTGAAGCTGATTTTCGGCCGAATTTCCTCCCCTTCTCCCGCCAAAAAGCGCATCACGCCATAATCAAACCCCTTATTCGGCAACCGCCGCAAGCGTTCTTTGACCTCCTTGATCTGCGCCCCAATGTCGTAATCGGTCAATTCGAGCGAAAATGGGTAGAGCGACGTGAACCAGCCCACCGTGCGGCTCACGTCGAGATCGAGCAGCGGTTCGCGCCCATGCCCTTCCAACATCACCAACGGCATATCCATCTGCCATTGCAATGCCCGCCCCAGTGCCGTCAATAGCAGGTCGTTAATTTCGGTGTGATAGGCATGATTGCTGTTTTGCAAAAGTGCAGTCGTATCCGCTTCTGAAAGGCTGAGGCCCAGCGTGGTGCTTTCACCATAAGGGGTTGCTTGACTGTCGGGGGACTCCAATCCTTGCCACACCGCCACCTGATCGCGCCACGTTCCCGCCTCCGTGTAGTCGCGCAACACCTCCGACCACTGCTGGAATGAAGCCGTCTTACCACCCAAATCGACGAGTTGCCCAGCCATCGCCTGCGCGTACCCGATCTCCAAATCTTCCAACAAAATGCGCCACGAAACGCCATCGACGACGAGATGATGGGCGACAAGCAACAGCCGCTCCTCTGTTGGCAAACGCAACAGCCGCGCACGTAGGAGCGACCCGCTTGCCAGCTCAAACTCACAGTGCGCTTGTTCAACATGCGGCGCGATGTCATCCGTTTCAATCACGGCAAAATCAACTGCCATCTCGCCCAAAATTGTTTGCTGTCCGTCCCGATAAACGGTTCGCAACATATCGTGCTGCTGCATCAATGCGTCTAACGTCGTTCGCAACGCCGTCTCGTCAATTTGTTCTGGACTTTGCAGCAAAATGGCTTGGTTAAAATGGTGTACATCGATTGTTTGCTCGGCGAAGAACCATGTTTGGATTGGGGTGAGGGGGACGTTGCCCGTGACTTTGGCTTTGGTTTGGGCGATTTCGGCCGAAACCACACACCCACCCAACTCCGCAATCGTCGGATTCAAAAACAAATCTTGGATTTCTAGCTTCCAACCTTGTCGTAACAGGCGACTCGTGATCTGAATGGCGCGAATCGAATCGCCGCCGATCTCAAAGTAGTTGTCGTGAATGTCTACTTGGGGGAGGTTGAGGACATCTTGCCAGACGGCCGCCAGAACAGCTTCTTGCGTGGTGCGTGGTGTATGATAGTGTGTGAGGATTTCCGCTCGCTCTGGCTCTGGCAACGCCGAGCGATCAATTTTGCCACTGCGGTTAAGCGTGAACTGTTCCAACTGAACGAGATGCGCGGGAACCATGTAGCTTGGCAACTTTTCAGCGAGATATGTGCGTAAATCGGCCGATACCACCTCACCCACAAAATAACCCAACAACTCTTTTGTCCCCACGCTCGTCGTGCGCGGCAGGACAACCGCCTCCAGCACGTCGGGGTGTGCCAACAGCGTTTGTTCGATTTCGCCCGGCTCGACACGGAAGCCGCGTACTTTGAGTTGGTTATCGATTCGGCCGATAAAGCGCACCGCCCCATCAGACAGCCACATCCCCAAATCGCCCGTCTTGTAGAGTTGCGATTTGTCGCCGACCTGTACAAAGCGTTCAGAGGTTAATTTCGGCCGATTCAAATACCCCAACCCAACCCCATCCCCACCGACCCAAATCTCCCCCGCCACCCCAACGGGAACAGGTTGCCCATGTTTATCCACGATTTCAATCGTCGAGTTGGCAATCGGATACCCAATTGGGATGTCGTGTATTTGAGCGTCATGCACGGGATAGTAGCTCGAAAATGTCGTGTTCTCCGTCGGCCCATAGACATGCAGCAAATTGAGATCGGGAAATGCGTCGCGCAGTCGATTAAAATGCCCCACCGACACCTTCTCCCCACCGCTCAACACCGTGCGAACGTCCGCGAAAATCGACACATCCGCCTCGACCAGTTGGTTAAACAGGCTCGTCGTGATGAAAATATCTGTAATCGCGTGTTGTCGAATCAGGTTGCCCATCGCTTGCGCGTCAAGCAGCGCGTTGCCAGCGGGCAGACAGACACAGCCACCATTGAGCAACGCGCCCCAAATCTCAAACGTGGACGCATCAAACGCCAGCGACCCCGTTTGCAAAATACGGCTTGTCTCATCCAGCGTGATGTAATCAGTGTTGCAAACGAGCCGCGTCACGCCGCGTTGTGGGATCAGGGTTCCTTTCGGCCGACCCGTCGAACCCGACGTATATATAATGTAGGCCAAGCTCTCCCCATTGCCTATAAATGGCAACGCACATTCGTTCTCGCTCAATGCTCGCCGCACATCAATCCCACCCGTCGGCAAGCGATCAAGTTGCTTCGGCTCCGACAAAATAACACGACACGCCGTATCCTCAATCATATACGCAATGCGTTCGGGTGGATAAACGGGGTCGAACGGCAGATAACATCCCCCCGCCTTCAAAATGCCCAACAGGGCAATAATCGTCCATTCGGAGCGATCCAGCAGCACGCCAACAGGTTCATTGGGCTGAATGGTGTACTCGTCGCGCAATGTGTGCGCGAGGCGGTTTGAGAGCGCGTCCAGTTCACGATAGCTCAACTGGCGGTCTGCGAAGCGCACGGCGATTGCGTCAGGGGCGGCGGCGGCTTGTGCGGCGAAGAGGGCGGCGATGGGTTGGTCAGCAGGGTAAGGGCGGGTTGTGTGATTAAACGTTTGCAGGTGTTGCTTTTCGGCCGATCCCAACAAATTCAGGCGCGAAATCGGCCGATGGGGTGTTTGGACGGCCGAACGCGCCAACTCGCGCAAATGCCCACCCATCCGCGCCATCCGCGCTGCTTCAAACAGATCGCTGTTGTATTCGATCAGCAGCGACAATCGCCCATCGGGAGCCTGTCGATAGAAAAATGTCACCTCCCACTTGCTGATCGTCGTTTCTAAGTCGTAGGGAGCAATGTGCAGCGGTACGTCGGCGGGAACACCCTGCAATGACTGAAGCGACACCGCCACGTCAAATAGCGGCGACCGCCCCATCTCGCGTTGCAATCCCAACTCCCCAACGAGCAGATCAAACGGGTACTGTTGATGCTCAAATGCTGCTTTAATCGTCTCACCCACCTGCTTGAGCAGCGCGACAAATGACCCCGCGCTATCAACGCGCTGACGCAGCGGCAGCATGTTGACAAAAAAGCCAACCTGCCCTGCCAAATCAGGATGATCGCGCCCCGCAATCGGTGATCCCACAATCAGGTCATCCTGTCCCGTGTAGCGGTGCAGCAGCACATTCGTCAACGCCAGCACTGTCATAAACGCCGTCGCGCCGTGTTCGCGCCCTAGCCGCAACAGTGCCGCGCTCTCCTCCTGCGTAAACTCAATCCCGATCTCTGCCCCAGCAAACGTCTGCACCGTCGGGCGCGGACTATCCGTCGGCAAATCGAGAACGGGGATGTCGCCGTCAAGCTGTGCGTGCCAAAAGTCACGTTGTGCCTGCGCGTTTGCCAAAAATTCGTTCTGCCAAACGGCGTAATCTTTGTACTGAATTCGCAGGGGCTGCAGTTGTGTAGCGGGGTTCGCGTACAGTTGCAGCAACTCAGACAACAATAGATCGAGCGACCAGCCATCCGCAATGATGTGGTGAATGTTAAAAAAGAGCAGGTTGCGCTTGCCCGACAGTCGATAGAGCGTGGCGCGAAACAGCGGAAAGGTGGCGAAATCGAATGGCTCACCCGCGTCTGCTTGCACAAGTTCAGCGAGATAGTCGGAGCGTTCGCGCAAATCGACGATGTGCAACCAATCCTGTTCGACAGCATGAACCTGTTGGCGCGGCTCATCATCAACTATCACAAACGTCGTCCGCAACGCCTCATGTCGCTGAACGACAACCCCCAGCGCACGCGCCAACGCGCCCACGTCGAGATCGCCATTGAGCCACAACCCCAACGGAATGTTGTAGACCGAGCTTTCAACTCCCATCTGTTTCAGCAGCCAGAGACGGCGTTGCGCGTGTGAAAGCGGGTAGTGATCGGCGGCCGGAACGGGCGAGATCGGGGCGAGTTGGGTTGTGCTTTGTGTGAGGGGTAGGTCGATGATTTTCGGCCGATCAAATAAATCTCGTAGCCGCAATTCGATCCCCAACTCTCCCTGCATCCGCGCCACAACCCGCGTCGCCTTGAGGCTGTGACCACCCAATGCAAAGAAATCATCCTCAATCCCGACACGCGCCACAGCGAGTTCCTCCGCCCAGATGGTGGCGACTTGCCGCTCGATGTCGGTGCGTGGCGCGACAAATTCACTGTCGCTAACCGCCACAAAATCTGGCTCAGGCAATGCCTTGCGATCAATTTTGCCATTGCTCGTTAGCGGAAACGCCGCCAAAAACAGCAACGCACTGGGAACCATGTAGGTCGCCAGCTTCTCGCGCAGCCGCGCCCAAATCTCATCCCGCGCTCGTTCATCCCCAATCGCATAGGCGACCAACTGCATCGCCGCGCCCGTCCCCCGTGCGATGACAACACATTTCTCCACGCTCGGATGCCCAACGATCACCGCCTCAATCTCGCCCAACTCGATCCGAAAACCGCGCAACTGCACCTGAAAGTCGTTACGCCCTAAATGCTCTAACGTTCCGTCGGGCAGCCAACGTCCCAAATCACCACTTCGATAGATGGTATTCGGTGTTCGGTATTCGGTATTCAGAAGGTCATCCACCGAATACCGAATACTGAATACCGAATACCTATCTTCCGTCAATTTAGGCTTATTAAGATACCCCTTACTCACCCCGCTCCCACCGACGTAGATTTCGCCGACCACGCCAATCGGTTGCGGTTGTCCCGCAGGATTGAGAATATGCACCTCCGTTTCGGGCAGTGGCTTGCCAATTGGCGAACGCCCCGCCGCACCCCAGATATCCGCTTCGGTTAGCGTGTGATGGGTGACGTGTACTGTCGTCTCGGTGATGCCGTACATGTTGACGAGCCGCACCTGTGGATAACGGTCAGTCCAGTCGCGCAAATAGGTCGGGTCGAGACGGTCGCCGCCGAAGATGACGGTGTGGATGGTGTGTGATTTGTTGTGGGTTAAATCGGCCGAAATCAACCCATAAAACGCCGCTGGTGTCTGATTCAAAACAGTCACCCCCTCACGCACCAACAAATCTAAAAACAAGACGGGGTCACGCACCGTCTCACGCTCCGCGACAACGACGCGCCCCCCATATAGCAACGCCCCATACATCTCCCACACCGAAAAATCGAAGCAAAACGAATGCGCCACTACCCACACATCATCTGCGTCAAACGCAAACGGATGCGCGTCATTCTTCATCAACCGCACGACATTTTGATGGGTGACCACGCACCCTTTTGGCTGACCGGTTGAGCCAGAGGTGTAGATGATGTAGGCGGGAGAAGAAGGAGGAAATGGTGAACGGTGAATGGTGAATGGTGAATGGTGAATGAGGGCAATGTCGAGTGTCGGTAGCGTCGTGTTTAGCTGGGGCGCGTAAACGGTGTCGGTGAGGACGAGGTTTGTGCCGCAATCCTCGATCATGTAGGCGATGCGGTCGGTCGGGTATTCGGGATCGACGGGGACGTAGATGCCACCTGCTTTTAGCACGCCCAAGATGGCGACGATCATTTGGTGGGAACGGCCTAAGAAGATAGCGACCGTTTCGCCCGCGTTGACCCCGTTCGCTTGCAAGGCGGCGGCGACGGCGTTGCTACGCTCGTCGAGTTCGCGGTACGTTAGCTGAGTGTCGCCAAATATGACGGCGATGTTGTCGGGGGTTGCGGCGACCTGTTCAGCGAATAGGCTGGTGATAGTCGCATCGGCCGGATAGTTGGCAGCGGTATCGTTCCATGTGGCGAGTTGGGTCGCTTCTGCCTCACTCAAGAGGCGCAAGGTAGCGATTTCACTTTCTGGCTCTGCGACCAGCGATTCGAGCAAAACGACGAGATTGGTTGCCATGCGCTCGGCCGATTCCGCTCGAAACAGATCGCTGTTGTAGATCAGATGCAAGTGGATATTTTCGGCCGATTCGACAAAATCAAACGTCAAATCAAATTTCGCTGTCACCACATCGGGTGCAAACGCCGCGACCTGCACATCCCCCAACATCGTCTCAGCGTCAGCGCGGTTCTGCACCTGCACCAACACATCAAACAGTGGGTTGCGACTTTGATCCCGCGCCACGTCCAACTCTTCGACTAATTTATCAAACGGGTAGTTTTGATGCGCGTAGGCGTTCAAAATCGTCTCGCGCACACGCCCAATCACAGCGAGCAAGCTGTCCTCGCCCACAATCTGATCGCGCAGCGGTAGCGTATTGATCAGAAAGCCAACGACGTTTTGCCAGCGTGCGTCGTCGCGTCCTGCGCTCGGTGTCCCGACGATGATCTCCTCCTGTCCCGTGTAGCGATGCAGAAAAATTTTGACGCACGCCGTCAGGATGGTGAAAAGCGTTGTGCGTTGTTGTCGGGCGAGTTGATGTAGGGATTGGGTGAGATCGGCCGATAATTCCCGCGACACACTCCCCCCACTGTACGTTAGCCTTGACGGACGTGGACTATCAGTCGGCAAATCGAGAATTGGCAACGTCCCATCTAGCTGCCCATGCCAAAATGCTTGCAGTTGGTCATCTTGCGCCAGCAGCTTATTTTGCCAACGTGCAAAGTCACTATACTGATGCGAAACGGTCGGCAATGGTGATCCCGCGTAAAGTGCAATCAGCTCGCCCATCAGCAGCTCAAGCGACCAGCCATCTGCAACGATGTGGTGGATATTAATGTAGAGGATGTGCTGTTCGGCCGCCAGTTGCAGCAGCTTGACACGCAACAACGGCGCAGATTCTAAATCGAACGCCGCCAGCGCATCGTCGCGCAACAGTTGACGTGCCGCATCAGTCGGATCGGGCGCGTGCTGCAAATCGACCTGTTGCAACCCAACCTGCACCTCATCTGCCACAAATTGGCGCAGCTCCCCATTACGCATCGCAAAGCGCGTCCGCAAACCGTCATGCCGCGCCACCAACTCGTCAAGCGCACGTTGCAAGCGGGTTACATCAATCACGCCCGTCAGCATCAGCGATTGCGGAATGTTGTACGCGCCCGTCGTCCCCTCCATTTGACAGAGAACCCACAGCCGCCGCTGGGCGTGCGAAGTCGCATAACCCGATTTGCGAGCCTTTTGTCGCGCAAAATAGCCGCTGTCGCGTAACTGTTGTAACGCCTGTTTGTCGCCTTGCTTGGCACGTGCCACGAGTTCTTTAATCATCATCAAATTCCATCAGTAACGCCAACTCATCATCTGACATCGGCGCAATTTCTTCTAGTTCAGGCGGCGCAATCGTCTCAGCCAACGCCGCAACCGTCGGCCGCCGAAACAGATCGATCAGCGCGGCCGACCCGTTTAACTCACGTTGAATCGTCGCCACAATCCGCATTCCATTGAGGCTGTGACCGCCCAAATCGAAAAAGTCGTCGTGAATGCCGACGCGCTCAACGCCCAACACCGTTTGCCAGATGGCAGCGATCTGACGTTCGATTTCGTTGCGCGGCGCGACATAAGGGGCATCGACTTGCTGTCCGCTGGGGTCTGGCAGGGCGTTGCGATTGACTTTGCCGTTGAGTGTTAAGGGGAGCTTGTCGAGTGTGATGAACTGGTTGGGCAGCATGTAGGTGGGGAGGAATCGGCCGATAAAGCCCCGCATCTCCTCCACACCAACCGGCCTCCTGACCACCAAATACGCCACCAATTGCTCACCCCGCGCCGTCACCACCGCCTCGCGCACCGCCTCATGTTGCAGCAACACCGCTTCAATCTCTCCCAACTCAATCCGAAAACCGCGCACCTTGACTTGAAAATCGTCACGTCCTAGAAATTCTAGCGTCCCATCGTTGCGCCAGCGTGCGAGATCACCTGTACGGTAGACGGTATTCGGTAGGCGGTGTTCGGTCTTGTCGCCGATAACCGAATACTGAATACCGTTTACCAAAAATCGTTCGGCGGTTAAGTCAGGCCGATTAAGATACCCCTCTGCAACCTGAACACCGCCAATATACAAATTCCCGACAATCCCAATGGGGACAGGCTGCATTCTGTCATCGAGAACGTGACAGGTCGTGTTGGCGAGTGGGTTGCCGATGGTAACGGGCTGGCGTGTGTCACTTACATCGGCCGCAGTGACGCGATGAGTCGTCGCCCAAATTGTCGCCTCCGTCGGCCCATACAAATTCCACACTTCACAACCACGCGGCAGCAAGTCGGCCGCCAATGCCTGTGGCAACGCCTCCCCGCCCGACAAAATTTTGAGCGATTGCCGCCCCGCCCATTCCACCGTCAGCAGCAGTCGCCACGTCGCGGGGGTCGCCTGCATCACCGTGATGGCGTGATCGTCGAGGAGGCGCATCAGGGCATGACCATCGGCTGTCTGGTCATCGGCCGCCACTACAACCTCACCGCCTACTAACAAAGGCCAGAACAGTTCCAACGCCGCAATGTCAAACGAAATCGTCGTCACTGCCAAGAGACGATCTTGCGCCGTTATACCAACCCGTTCCGTCATCGCCAGCATAAAGTTTGCCAACGAACGATGCGCGATCTGCACCCCTTTTGGCTTGCCCGTCGAACCGCTTGTGAAAATGATGTAAGCCAAATCGTCTGGCTGCGTTGTGCGCGAGGGATTGGGGCAGGGGGCTGCGTCAATTGTGTCGAGTAAGAGCAAGTTGTAGCCGCTGAACTGTTCGCGCAAGGCGGCTTGTGTCACGACGGTGGTGATGTTGGACGCTTCCAGCATGTACGCGACGCGCTCGGCGGGATAGGTCGGGTCAATCGGCACATACGCTTTGCCTGCCTTCAAAATGGCGAGCAGGCCGATTACCATTTCGGCACATCTCCCCACCGCCAACCCAACCAACGCCCCATCCATCTGCTGTAACTGCCGCGCAACCTGATTGGCACGCCGATTCAACTCGGCATACGTCAGCGATTCTCCCGCACACGTCACGGCAATCCGCTCTGGGGTCGCGGCGACCTGTGCCTCAAATTGATCTGGCAACAGTGTTAAATCATAGTCGCGGGTCGTCTGATTCCATGCGGCGAGTTGCGCGACTTCATCTGTGTCGAGCAGCTTCAATGCACCCACTGCACACGTCGGCCGCGCCACCACATCAGCCAAAAGTGTCTGCCAATGTCGCCCCATGCGCTCGATCCGTTCGGCCGAAAACAGATCAGTGTTGTACTCAATCCCCAATTGCAACCTGTCGCCGCTCTCGCTAAAGTTGAATGTCAAATCAAACTTGCTCGTCCCCGAATGCTGAAATAACCCGCGCACGTCGAGCGACCCCAACCGTACCCCCGCATCACGCTGATTTTGCAAAATCAACAACACATCAAACAGTGGCGCACGGCTCAAATCGCGGCGCAAATCGAGTTGGGGCAGCAGCGCATCGAGTGGGTAGAGTTGGTTGTCGAGTGCGGCGGTTGTCGTCTGTTTGATCTGTTGCAGAAGAGTGGCGAAGGGTTGATCGGCCGAAATCTGATTCCGCAACGGCAGCGTATTCAAAAAGAAACCAACCTGCTCATCTAGCCCCGCCAATGATCGCGCCGCAACGGGCGACCCCACGATCACATCCTCTGCCCCCGTATAGCGATGCAGCAACACGTTGAGCGTCGCCAACAGGAACATAAACAGCGTCACCCCTTCGCGTCGCGCCAACTCATGCACCTGCGCCGCGTCGATCTCAACCACGTATTCGCGCCCGTTGAACGTCTGCACGGCGGGACGTGGAAAATCTGTCGGCATGTCGAGGACGGGAATTTCGCCATCCAGTTGTTCGCGCCAAAATTGCGCGGGGGCAGCGGCGGCAGGGCTATCCAGCCAGCGATTGATCCAGTCGGCGTAATCACGGTATTGCAGCGGCAGCGGCGACAGCGATTGCCCCGCATAAAGCTGACCCAATTCCGCATTGAGCAAGCCGATACTCACACCATCACAAACGATATGATGTAAGGTCAACAGCAGCGCATGGCGTTGGGGTGCAAGTCGCACGAGCGTTGCGCGAATCAGCGGCGCAGTGGTCAGGTCAAAGGGGCGTTGTGCCTCCTCACGGCTCATCTCCCAAATACGCTCTGGGTCAGCCTCGACGCACACAACATCCAGCGCAACATCATCGCGCACACGCTGGCGTGGCTGCCCATCGACGGCGATAAATTCTGTCCGCAACGATTCGTGTCGCTGCACCAACGTTTGCAACCCTGCGATCAATGCACCGCGATCAAGCTCCCCTTTGATCATCTGATGCAGCGGCACATTGTAAGCGGCCGTGCTGTTTTCCATCTGCAACAACACCCACAGTCGCCATTGGGCGGGGGAGAGCGGGTAGTCAGGTTGGGTGGGAATCGGCCGAAGTGTCCACATCCGCAGATATTCGATGATCGCCGCTTTGTGGGTGCGAAGCTTTTGGCGGAAATCTGCTGATAATGCCCCCTTCGGCGCACGAAAACGCAGCCGCTCCCCGTCTAGCCAGAGGTCGATCCCGTTTGTCTTTGCGTCTGCCAGTAGTTGCTCAATCATTTTTTACACGACAAAAGAAGAAAGAAAAGAAATGTGCTTGGCCTCTTTCTCTTTTTCTTTCTTCTTTCTAAATCTCTCCCTCTTCCATTTCATCCTCTGCAATCAACGCCGCCAACCCCGCCACCGTCGGCGCATCAAATAGCGCACCCAGCGGCAGCTTATGGTTGAGTCGCTGGTGAACGTGCGAAATCACCTGTGTCGCCAACAGCGAATCGCCGCGTAAATCAAAGAAATCATCATGAATGCCAATGCGCTCAATGCCCAGCAGGTTTTGCCAAATAGCGACAATCGCGGCCTCCGTCGGATTGGTCGCGGGCGCGTATGCCGTCGCCAACTCAGGGCGAGCGTATCCATTTTGGCTCGCTGGTTCGACTGGCTGCACAATCGTCGCCGTTTGCCGCCCCAAAATTTCATCGAGTTTGCGCGTTGTGGGGCGTGGCGACAGATCGTCCCCGATCAGCAAAACGACCTTGCCGATATGTTTGGCCTGTGCCATAAAGGTCATCGCCTGTTCAAGTTCCGCAATCGGGAACGTCTTCTGCGGCAACGGCTGCAACACACCCTCATGAAACAACGCTGTCATCTCGCGCCACACGTCGCCAAAGCGCGGCATCGACGGACTGACATCGACGGCGATAAACGACAGACTGCGGACGAGGTGGTGTAAGTCGAGCGGCGTGTTATTGAGCAAGTCGCGTTTGCCCAATTCGATAAAGCGACCATACGGCAACAGCAGTTCGAGATTCTTGTTGATAAAGTCGCCGCCGAGCGAGTTGAGAACGAGATCGACCCCATCTGTGACCGCATGGAAATCGCCGACAAAGCTGAGGGAGCGTGAATCGCTGACATGTTCAACGCCGAGTGATCGAACGAAGGCGCGTTTTTCGGCCGATCCCGCCGTCCCAAACACCTCTGCGCCAACCCATTGCGCGATCTGCACCGCCGCCATCCCCACGCCACCACTCGCCGCATGAATCAGCACTTTTTCCCCTTTTGCCAAACGCCCCTGCGTCATCAGTGAAAAGTAGGCGGTCGTGAAGGCGGCGGGGATCGTCGCGGCTTCGGCAAAGCTCAGGTGGGGCGGCTTGTGGGCAACCTGTGCCTTATTGACGGTCGCATAGCGGCTGAAGGCAGCAGCGGTGTAAGCGATGACAGCATCCCCGACCACAAACGCTGTCACACCCGATCCGACGCGCACGACGCGCCCCGCGCACTCGATCCCAAATTGCGCCCCTTTGCGTTCTGGCAACATGCCCAGCGCGTACAACACTTCAATAAAGTTAAGCCCCGCCGCGATGACCGCGATCTCGATCTCATCGGCCGCTGGCGCACGCCGTTCCGTCGGGGTCAGCGTCAACGTGTCGAGCAACCCCTGTGTGCCAATCGTGACGGCGAAATTTTGATCGGCCGAACGATCACGCGCACTCAAGCGACGCAACCGATAATCTGTCACGCGAACCAAGAGGCGGCCTTCCGTGTCGCAAACCTCAATATCGAACGCGATTTCGTCGTCTGACTGTCGTTCTCGTGGCACTAAATAGCTTATGATAAGATTGTTTCGCGTTCAGCAAAAGATGCAGCAAGAATGAAGTGTCGTTGCTTTTTGGAGCAGATACGACTGCCTGTTGATTTCAAAGAGGTGCGCTCAATTGATGCGCCAATGATAACTTAGGTTTTCTGGAGAGATGTTTATGTTTGATGCTAATTTTTGGCAATTTGCCATCACAGGGTTGGTTTCGTTTTTGCTGTTGGCAATCGCCTTGCGTTTGCTGCCAAATGTGCTGGATCGTCTGTTTGACAACGTTCCCGGCTTCGATCGCATTGATAAGACAGCGGCGTATTTTTTATCTGATTCGTTTGGGATTACGCTGTTGATCTTATTCGGCGTTTTCGCATTGGCGCAGCTACCCGATGATGGTCGTCTCGTTGCGCTTGTCATTACGGTTGCTAGTGGTGCGTTTATTTTCACGAGCGAGGGATGGGCGCAAGATGCACTCGCGGGGATCAGCTTGCAACTGTACCCACAATATAGCGTAGGTCACTGGGTCACAATCGGTGATGAGCGGCGTGGGCGCGTGGTGCGAGTGGGGCTGTTTCGCACCTACTTGAAAACGCTTGAGCTGGACATCATAACGATCAAGAATTCTAAAATTCTGGGAGAGGATGTCATCAATCATAGCGGCATCACATTGCGGCAAATCAACATTATCCTACACACCGCAGGGTATGGGGAATATGGGGATGACATTGTGCGCTATAAAGAGGATGTACTCGCCATTGCAAAACAGGTGCAGAGTGATATTTGCCCAGATGCAGCCCTAGAAGATGGTTTGTACGCCAAAGTATTTTTTATGGAGTTTGGCTCCTCATCCGATCATATTCTCGTTACCTATTACACCTATGACCAAGACGAGGCGTACTATGAGGCGGTAGACGCGATGCACATGGCATTTGCGGAGATATTGCGCCCACGTGGGGTCGTTTTGGGTCAGGTCAATGCAAACACGATTGACAATTTTGCCGATTTCTTTGAAGCGCGTGAAAGTTGAGTGGTGGCGTTTGAGAAAATAGCGTTGTTCCCGAGCAAGAAAATGCACCGCGGAGAAACGCAGAGAAAGAATCAGAGCGTTCTCTGCGGTGAAATTAACTCTAACATAAAAGTGTTTCGGAAATTGAAAATCCGAAACATTTTGGCATGAAGATGGCAAAGAAAAAGAGCAGCAAACAGTTGAAGATGGAAAAACAGCGCAAAAAGCGGATGCGCCAGCGCAAGATGAAAATGCGGATGAGTAGCCGTGTCTTCACAATGTTTTTTTTGGTGGCAACTGCTAGTGCTGTGTTGGGCAATGATTGGCCGATGTTGAATATGTTCACGTTCAACGAGGCGATGCCGACATTTTTTGAGGCAGGTGAAATCGTGTATGAGGCGGCTGGCGTTTATACACCAATTGCCCAAGTTGCCGCAGCTGCGACGATTGAGTCTGATTGGGTAGCAGCGACAGTCTCGGCCGGAGGGGAGGTCAATTCGGCCGATCTCGCCGTAATCGAGCAGACCGCTATTGCCGTCGCAGGAGAGGTGTTTGAGTCGGCCGATTCTAGCACCGATTCAACCGTCGCCACTGCTCAAGTCATGATCGCCAATCTCAATCCAGTCACCACACCGACCACTATTTCGGTATCTTCGTTACCACTAACACCAACACCGACTTTAACGCCAACGGGTAGCAGCGGGGCGCAAGATGATAGCGTCGCAGGATCGACACAAGATGGTGGTGTGACGGAATCGACGCAAGCTGAGAACGCAACAGTGGAGGGAAACCTACCCACTGTCGCAGTCGTGATAACACAAGATGGGGTGGCGGACGATCCGTCTGCCCCGCCGACGCTCACGCCGCTAATCGACAATCAGGCAACTGAGGAGGCTGAGGGGACGCTATCGGCCGAATCTGCCACAGCCACGCGCAGCATACAACAAACCAGCACCTCGACAGCACAAACGCCGACGCTGCCCCCTCCCCTGCAAACGGGGACGGCGATTGCCGCAACTACAACACCAAACCCACCTCAATTAACTGGCACAACGATTGCCGCATCTGCAACATCAGGCTCACCTCAGCTAACCAGTACGGCGGCTGTTGCAACACCGATCCCGTCTCAATTAACTGGCACAACGATTGCCGTAACAGCAACATCAGGCTCACCTCAGCTAACGAGTACGGCGGCTGTTGCAACACCGATCCCGTCTCAATTAACTGGTACAGCGATTGCCGTAACAGCAACGTCAGGCTCACCTCAGCTAACGAGTACGGCGGCTGCTGCAACACCGACCCCACCTCAATTAACTGGCACAGCGATTGCCGCGACTGTAACACCAAATCCGCCTCAGTTGACGAGTACGTCGGTTGCTGCGACTGTAACACCAAATCCGCCTCAGCAGACCAGTACGACAATTGCCGCAACGTCAACGGTCAATTCAGCACAGCCAACTAACGCCGCAACACCTTCATTCGCACCAACGACCACAACTGGGGCAACCGTTCCAACTGCAACGACGGGGGCATTTTCAACGCCAACACCATTCCCAACTGTCACGCCAACACCATTCCCGACTGCAACCCGAACGCCATTCCCAACGGCGACTCCATTCTCAACTAGTACGCCAACACCATTGCCAACGGCGACATTCACCCCTGTTTCGTCAACACCT
Source organism: uncultured Ardenticatenaceae bacterium (assembly GCA_964389925.1). Taxonomy (GTDB): domain Bacteria; phylum Chloroflexota; class Anaerolineae; order Promineifilales; family Promineifilaceae; genus CALECP01. Next base: position 23,204 of record CAYMGE010000056.1, on the reverse strand, counting down.
GTTCCGCCGACAGCAACTCCTGTCCCATCGACGGCAACCCCTGTCCCACCGACAGCAACTCCTGTTCCGCCGACAGCAACTCCTATTCCGCCGACAGCAACTCCTGTTCCGCCGACAGCAACTCCTGTTCCGCCGACAGC
>CAYMGE010000056.1:0-22964 GCA_964389925.1 uncultured Ardenticatenaceae bacterium | reverse complement strand
TTCCGCCGACAGCAACTCCTGTTCCGCCGACAGCGACACCTATTCCGCCGACAGCGACACCTGTTCCACCGACAGCAACCCCTATTCCACCAACGGCGACCCCTATTCCGCCCACAGCAACCTTTACCCCCACACCGATACCCCCGTGTTCCATTGTGCCAAATCCGGTGTCGCGCTGGCAGTTTGAAGAAGGAAGTGGGGTCGTTGTCAATGACAGTATTGGCTCATTGAATGGTATATTTCAGGGTAGTACGACGGAGTGGTCGGCCGATGCCGCCAAAGGTGGAAATGCAATTGTGCTAGATGGCATCGACCGTTTTATCCGTATTACAGGTGCAGAGACAGTTAACTTTGGCACACAGCAACAGTTTGCAATTGCATTTTGGGTCAAGACAACGAGTGTGACGGCAGGTGATCTTATCACCAAGCGCGATGCGACAGGGGCATTTCCTTACAACGTCCGCATGTTGGCAAACGGCACGATTGCATTTAGCCGCAATGATGGCGCAACCACGTCACAGGTTGTTTCGTTCGACGCGATCAACGACGGAGCGTACCACTTTATCACCGCTGTGCGTGCAAGTTCTGAGTTACTAATTTATATCGACGGCGACCTGAGCAGCGTTGCCCCAGACACAACCAGCGCGGCAACGATCAACTCGGCCGCATTGCAATTTGGTGCGGGTGTGGGCGCGGCTCCGCTGCCGTTTGCGGGATTGCTGGATGATGTTCGTATCTACAACACAGCACTATGTGACACTGACGTGGTTGCAATCATGGCAGAGCCGTAACAGCTTGATACGTTTTTGATACGCTTTTATTGTATTGTTCTCAGGATGAACGCTGGAAGTCCCACTTCCAACCAATAACAACAGGTTTTTTTGCTAGGGAAAGCGAACGTTGTGCATCGCAACGTTTGTGAGGAATAACATACTACCGACGCGGCGGGAGAACCGCCGTTGCATTATGTGAGGAAGTTTGCATGTCATATATAGCTATTTTTCGGCCGAAAACCATCTTTCTGCTCATCTTAATCAGTGGCTTGATTGTGTCTTCTTACAATATGGTTGGAGCCAACTCCAACGTTGATACAGAGACACAAGCTGCGATTCTCGCCAACATTACGTTGGATGTGGATACAACCATCGACAGCAACGCGGGGAGTTTCCAAATTTGCAGTGGCGCAGGGTCTGACTGTTCGCTACGTGGCGCAATCAGCAAGGCGAATGCAGACACAGCGAATAGCTACACGATTAATATCCCCGCTGGCACATATACAATTGCCTTAACGGGCAGCGAAGATTCTAACGTGTCGGGTGATCTCGACGTGATTAACAACGTCACGCTGACAGGTGCAGGGGCTGGTAGCACGATTATTGATGGCGGTGGCATTGATCGGCCGTTCGACACCTTTTCTGGCTATACGATCACGCTCGAAAACATGACCATTACCAACGGCAATTCGGGCGCGTCGGATGTGGCACATGCGGGTGGTATCTACAATGCTGCGACGCTGACCGTTCGCAACAGCACCATATCGAGCAATACATCGGGCGGGGACGGGGGCGGGATTTACAATGTTGGTGGCAGTCTCACATTGATCGGCTCGACGGTGAGTGGGAATTCGGCCGATGAAGGGGCTGGTATCTACGCAACGGCTCCTACCACAATCCAAAACAGCACCCTTAGCGGGAACGCAGCCAGCTTACCCGGCGGCGCAATCAGCACAAATAGTATCGCCACAATCCAAAATAGCACTTTTGCCGCAAACAGTGCATCCAGCGGCGATGACCTATACGCACAAGCGTCTGGCAGCATCACGGCTGACCACACAATTCTTGCCTCAACCAATGGAACTATCTGCGCGACCGCCGGTGGCTCACTGCTCTCTAGTGGCTACAACATCGACCGTTTCAACACCTGTGGGTTTGCCGCAACGGGTGATCTAACCAATACAGACCCGCTGCTTGGCGCATTGGCTGACAATGGAGGCAGCACGCAAACATACGCCTTACAGAGCGGTAGCCCCGCAATTGACGCGGGAAACACGACGTGTAATGTCACAACTGACCAGCGTGGTGAAGCTCGGCCGAGCGGCGCAAACTGTGATATTGGCGCATTTGAAAGATTACCTCTGAGTTGCCCTACAGGTGGTGTCTTGTATGTCACCCCAACGGGTGCAGGGACGCAAGACGGCGAAAGCTGGACAAACGCGATGACGCTGCAAAGCGCCCTAACCGTCACCAATGCGTGCGACATCTGGGCGGCGCAAGGTGTGTATACGCCGGGGACGGATGCGGCGGACACGTTTAACATCGGCGCAAACATCGGCGTCTACGGCGGCTATGCTGGCACAGGCACAACCCGCGACAGCGACCTCTACAAAACGGTTCTGAGCGGCGACATCGACAACAACGACACGAACAAAGTGGGCGGGGTGACGACGACCCACAGCGACATCGTTGGCACAAACAGCCGACAAGTCGTGACGTTTAGCAATGTGACTGGCACGACCGTGCTGGACGGGGTGACGGTGACAGGGGGTGATGGTGGTACGACCCATGACGGCGGCGGCATTAACTGTGTTGCCACATCAGGCACCACGTGCAGCCCAACCCTCTCCAACCTACAAATTGTCGGCAACCGCGCCAGAAATGGCGGTGGCCTCAACATCTATACGTCTAGTGGAACGGCTTCCCCGACCATCAGCAACACAACGATCAGCAACAACGCATCGACCAATGCAGGCGGTGGTTTGCACATCACGGGCTACCAGAGCAGCACAAGCAGCCCAACGTTCACAAATGTGGACGTTCTCAACAACGAAACAGCCTCGCAGGGCGGTGGTCTGCGGATTCTCGTCGGCAGTCAATCAACGGTCAATCCGACATGGACAGGAGGCAACTTTGTCGGCAACAGTGCCGTCGGCGATAAGGGAGGGGGTGTCTATGTGTTTGCCACAAACAATGCACAAGTGACACCTCATTTCAAAAACATCATCTTCGTCAGCAACAGTGCAGCCACACAGGGCGGGGCGCTGACGGTACATGTCAACGCAGCCAATGCCAGCAACACCGCGTTTGCCTCGCCAACATTGGAGCAGGTGCTAATCGTTGGCAATACCGCGCAGAGAGGGGGTGGGATATACCATTACACCTATGGCACGCATGCCGCGAACTCTGATAGCGATCTGACCGTCATCAACAGCACCATCGCCAACAACACCGCCACGATATACGGTGGCGGCGTTTACAACTTTGCCAAGGGTGGCGGTGCGTTTATTGCCAATAACACCATCATCGCCAACAACGTGGCGCAAGGGACGACTGTTGGGCAAAATATCCTTAACAACCCGGACGGCGTTGTGACGTTGAACTACTCGCTACTGCCGAGCAATAGCAACACCGACGTGCTAGTGAATGGTAATGCGGTGGTCAATTACGGCGCGGGCATGGTCTATGGCGACCCGCGCTTTGTAGACGTGGACGGCGCGGACAACGTGCTGGGCAATGCGGATGATGATTTGCAGTTGCGCCTCAGTTCACCCGCCGTCAACAGCGGTGATAATTCGTACATCACGGGTATAACGACCGACCTAGCAGGCAACACGCGCATTCAGGACACAACTGTTGATATGGGTGTCTATGAGACAGCGACCCCGCTCACCTGCCCCGGCGGCGGCATTTTGTACGTCAACGGCAGCAACACAGGCACACAGGACGGCACAAGCTGGGCAACGGCGTTTGCCCATCTGGAAGACGCGCTGACCGTCAGCGGCACGTGCGACATTTGGGTGGCGGGTGGTACATACACGCCCGGCACAGACCCAAGTGACACCTTCTCAATCGGCTCCAATATAAGCGTTTATGGTGGCTATGCTGGCAGCGGCGGCAGCCCCGACACACGCGACGGCACGACCCACCCAACCGTCTTGAGCGGCGACATCGACAACAACGATGTCAACAAAGACGGCAACGGTGTCACCACCGACCACGCCAATATTCGCGGCACCAACAGCAGCCGCGTCGTCTACATGACCGGCTCCAACAATGGCCTCTACAGCGGCATCATCGTCACGGGCGGTGACGGCGGCACGACGACCGACGGCGCGGGCATCTACTGCGACGGCTGCAGAGGCACACTGGAAGCACACATCATCGGCAACCGCGCCAGACACGCCGCCGGCCTCCTGATCATCGGCTCAGGCGACACAGCCTCCCCCACCGTCCGCAACAATACCATCAGCAACAACAAGGCCAGCAGCTTAGGTGGCGGTGTGTACATGTATGGCACGGGCAGCAGCAGCACGAGCAGCCCAACGTTTACAAACGTCGATTTTCTTGACAACGAGGCCGATAACGGGGGTGGTGTGCGGATCGCCACGTACAGCAGCGCAACGGTCAACCCGACCTTCACAGGCGGCAGCTTCGTCGGCAACAACACGACCAGCTTCGGCGGTGCCGTCTCGTTCTACGCCACAAGCAGCGGTCAGATGTCCCCGACGTTCACCGACATCAACATCGCCGACAACAGTTCGGGAACGTATGCCGGCGGTGCGCTGAGCGTGTCTATCAACACCGTCAATTCAACCAACACCGCGTCCGCCTCACCGACGTTTGAACAGGTGCAGATGGTCGGCAACAGCGCACCACGCGGCGGTGCCGTCTACCACAATGCGTATGGCGCACACCCAGACAACTCCGACAGCGACTTGACGTTTGTCAACAGCACCATCGCCAACAATACCGCCGCCGTAGCGGGTGGCGGCATCCACAACACAACGGGCGGCAACGGGCGCGTTGTCTTCAACAACAGCATCATCGCCAACAACGAGGCGCAAGGGTCGAGTACGGGACAGCAAATTTTGAACAATAGCAACGGCATCGTCGAGCTGAACAACTCGTTGCTACCGAGCAACAACAATGCCGATGTGCAAAACGACAGCGGTTCGACCGTCACCTATGGCACGGGCATGGTCTATGGCGACCCGCGCTTTGTCGATGTGGACGGCGCGGACGACGTGCTGGGCAATACGGATGATGATTTGCAGTTGCGCCTCAGTTCACCCGCCGTCAACAGCGGTGACAATTCGTACATCACGGGTATAACGACCGACCTAGCAGGCAACACGCGCATTCAGGACACAACTGTTGATATGGGTGTCTATGAGACAGCGACCCCGCTCACCTGCCCCGGCGGCGGCATTTTGTACGTCAACGGCAGCAACACAGGCACACAGGACGGCACAAGCTGGGCAACGGCGTTTGCCCATCTGGAAGACGCGCTGACCGTCAGCGGCACGTGCGACATTTGGGTGGCGGGTGGTACATACACGCCCGGCACAGACCCAAGTGACACCTTCTCAATCGGCTCCAATATAAGCGTTTATGGTGGCTATGCTGGCAGCGGCGGCAGCCCCGACACACGCGACGGCACGACCCACCCAACCGTCTTGAGCGGCGACATCGACAACAACGACACCAACAAAGACAGTCATGGCATGACGCCAACGGCTGGCGACATCGTTGGCACAAACAGCTACCACGTCGTGACGATGACGGGGACAGGCAATCGTTTGGATGGCGTTGTCATTTCAGGCGGTGACGCGACGAATCACAGTGGTTTAGAGGTCGGCGGGGCGATTTGGTGTCAAGGTCTCAATGGCGGCACCTGTAACCCAACGCTGTTTAGCTTGTGGGTGCAGGGCAACAAGTCGGTGCAAGGCAACGTTTATCTAGACGGTCACAACGGCGGCACGTCATCGCCAACGATTGATGGCAGCACCTTCATCAGCAACACGGCCACAAACTACGGTGGTGCGATTTTCTTGGCGGCTGGCACAAACGGCACGTCCAACCCCACGATTCAGAACAGTACGTTCAAACACAATCAGGCGGGGCAGCATGGCGGTGCAATTAGGATCGGTGCGGGCGGCGCATCAGGACAAGCAAGCCCAATCATCCAAAATTCGACGTTTGAAAACAATTCAGCCCACACCGGGGGTGGTGTGTATGCCCATGTGGCAGGCGGTGCAATGAGCGCACCGCAGTTCACCGATGTGACCTTCAAGAGCAACAGCGTGACGGAACACGGCGGTGGGGTACGCATTAACAATGACAATGGCACATCCACGCCGACGTTTACTGACGTGCGCTTTGAGAATAATCAGGCTGCTGAACACGGTGGCGGATTGTTTACGGTCGTCTTTAGCATAGGACAGATCGACACCCAGATGCAGAATGTGGTGTTTGAGGGCAATAGTGCAGGCAGACGCGGGGGCGCGTTTGGGGCTGAGGTGGTGAATGTCGATGCGGGCAGTCCGGGCGACAACTCGACCACCATCAAGCAGACGCTGTTCAACGGCAATTCGGCCAGCGATGATGGGGGTGCGATTTTCTTCCAGGCGTATGGCACATCAGCGAACTTATCTCCCAGCACGATGACGGTCATCAACAGCACCATCGCCAACAACACCGCCACCCGCTACGGCGGCGGCCTCTACAACATGACCGGCGGCAACGGTCGCGTGGTCTTCAACAACAGCATCATCGCCAACAACGAGGCGCAGGGGTCGAGTACAGGCGAGCAAATTGCCAACATCAGCGAGGGCATCGTGCAGTTCAACTACTCGCTGTTGCCGAGCAACACCGCCGCTGATGTGGAAAATGAGAGCGGTTCAACCGTCACCTATGGCACCGGCATGGTCTATGGCGATCCGCTCTTTGTCGATGTGGACGGCGCGGACAACGTGCTGGGCAATGCGGATGATGATTTGCAGTTGCGCCTCAGTTCACCTGCCGTCAATGCGGGTGACAACAGTCTGTTAGATGCAAGCATCACGACTGATTTGGATGGCAATGCCCGCCTATCTGGTTCAACAATTGATCTGGGCGTATATGAGCGGCAGCTCGGCGCAGCACCTTTTTCACTCGATGATACGTTAACAACAGCAGAGGACACAGCGGCGACAATTGATGTGCTGTCCAATGATGTTGAATCGGATGCGGGTGCAGCGTTATTTGTTGGGAGCGTTACGCAGCCTAGCAACGGATCGGCCGTCGTAAGCGGTGACAGCATTATTTATACGCCATCGACCGATTTCAACGGCATCGATGTGTTCACCTACGACGTGAGCGATGGTTCTGCCACCGACAGCGCGACAGTCACAGTGACGGTCACGGCGGTGAACGATGCGCCGGTGGCGGTCGATGATGCCTATACGACGATGCAGGGGACACCGCTAATTGTCGGTGGCGGCAGTCGTGCAGGGGTTCCAAGTCGTCAGGCGGTTATCACGTCAAGCGTGAAGCTACTTGACAACGACAGCGATGTGGATGGGGATGCACTGAGTGTTGCATCAACCTTTTTGGAGACGGGAGATGGGACGGTGATCTTTTCGGCCGATGGCGGATTCGCCTACATCCCCAACGCCGATTTTGTCGGCACGGATGTGTTTACATACACGATAAAGGATACTGGCGGCTTGACGGCAGAGGCGACGACAACAATTGTCGTCAACGCGGTATCAGTCGATGTGTCACTGCCCGTTGCGGGTTGGAACCTGTTTGGGTATCCGATGCCCGACAGTCGCAACGTTGCCGATGCGCTCATCTCGATCAGTGGTGTCTACACCACCGTCTGGGGATATAACGCATCAGCGGCGACATGGCAATCGTATGACGTGACGGTTGCGCCATTTGTCAATGATTTGATCCAGCTTGAATTTGGACAAGGGTACTGGATTCTGGTCGGTCAGCCGACGACGATTTCATTCTCACGTGGCTCGTTGGTACAGACGACACGCGCATTCCTGCCACCACCACCGATGCGTTTGTATGGCGAGGTGCTCAATGGGCAAAGTGGACAAACCGTAGAGGCGTACATCGGAGACGTGTTGTGTGGCGCGGCAACGACGGAGATATTTGAAGGGCGCGTTGTCTACGTTCTCGATGTGGTTGGTCATAGCGATACGGCTGGGTGTGGACTTGCCAATCACAACGTGCAGTTACGGGTCAACGAGATTCCGCAGACGGTTGAGCTGCAATGGCAACTCGGCGCGGTGGTAGAGGTCGATCTGAACGCCAATGTTCCAACAGGGGTTACACTTTCACACGCGACTGTGACCCACCGCACAACAGCGGCGATTTTGACAGTTGCCCTGCTGAGTGGCCTCAGCACGCTCGTTGTTGTCCGTCGTCGGCACGCATAGAGGAGACCGGTCATGTTGTTAAAGCGAACCTTTTGGGTACTATTGCCGCTGTCGTTGGTCGTTGTGCTGCTTGGCATGTTGCGTGCAACGGTTGAGGCACAGATTCCGCAACCGCCACATCGAGTTTTTGGCACAATTACGATTGATGGCAACAGTCAAACGGGAGAGCGTGAACTAGTGGTCAGCACGGGCGGTCGTCCCGTGTTGACGACAACCCTGACGTTTACGAACAGTCAGCCGACCGACTATCTCATCTCGATTCCGGCCGATGACCCGACCACGCCCAGCACATTTGAAGGGGGAGTCAATGGGGAAACGGTATCGTTTACGTTGAACGGCGCGGTCTTTACGCATACCTTCCCATTTGAGTCGGGAACGGTTGATGAGCGGAATTTTGTTGTGGAACAGGCGTTTGTCATGCTAGAGATAGGACAGACGGTTGCGCCAATTTCGGCCAAACCGACCACACCTGTCACCTACACTGTCGTCGTCACCAACAGCGGCAACATTACGGCAACAGGTGGTGTTCTCTCCACCACGTTGCCAAGTGGATTGACGTTTGTCAACAGCTCTGTGGATACACCGAATGGAACGGCGGGGAGTGCGCCCGAACTGGTGACGGGTTTGGAGATTGCGCCAGCCTCTACACTCACTGTCATCTATCAGGCAACCATCGATAATGGTCTTGCGGGTGGCACGCAACTGACCAACACGGTTGGTGTGACGAGTACCGAGTATTTGACAGTGGTGACAGATATAGCAGTTGTGACGGTTTTGAATGTTGCGCCAGTTTCGGCCGATGACACAGCGACAACAGACGAGGAAGTTCCCGTCACGATTGATGTGCTGGCGAATGACAGTGACATCAATGGGGATACGTTGAGTGTTGGGGGGGTGGGATCGGCCGATAACGGCACGCTCACCACCGATGGCGCACAACTCACATATACACCAACACTCGACTTCAATGGCACAGAAATCGTCACCTACATCGTGAGTGATGGCAGTCTGACCGCTGTTGGTGTTGTCACAATCACAGTCAATGCAGTCAACGATGCACCCGTTGCAGTTGACGACAACGCAACAACAAATGAAGATGAGACGGTGACAATCGACGTAATCGCTAACGACACTGACATTGAAGGGGACGCGCTTTCTATCGCCACGCTCTCTACCGCTGCAAATGGGGCGGCGACGATTGATGGATCGGCCGAGATCATCTACACGCCAACCCTAAACTTTAATGGAACCGAAACACTCTCTTACACTGTCTCGGATGGTGATTTGACCGATAGTGGTTCCATCACAATCACAGTCAATGCAGTCAACGATGCACCCGTTGCGATTGACGACAGCGCGACGACAAATGAGGACGAGACGGTTACATTGAACGTGATTGCCAATGACACTGATATTGAAGGGGATGGGCTTTCGATTTCGGCTCTTTCGAGCGCAGCAAATGGGACAGCGGTGATTAGTGGCACGACTAACATTGTCTATACACCAATCGCTAACTTCAATGGAACCGAAATACTCTCTTACACTGTCTCGGATGGTGACTTGACCGATAGTGGTTCCATCACGATCACAGTCGATGCAGTCAACGATGCACCCGTTGCAGTTGACGACAACGCAACAACAAATGAAGATGAGACGGTGACAATCGACGTAATCGCTAACGACACTGACATTGAAGGGGACGCGCTTTCTATCGCCACGCTCTCTACCGCTGCAAATGGGGCGGCGACGATTGATGGATCGGCCGAGATCATCTACACGCCAACCCTAAACTTTAATGGAACCGAAACACTCTCTTACACTGTCTCGGATGGTGATTTGACCGATAGTGGTTCCATCACAATCACAGTCAATGCAGTCAACGATGCACCCGTTGCGATTGACGACAGCGCGACGACAAATGAGGACGAGACGGTTACATTGAACGTGATTGCCAATGACACTGATATTGAAGGGGATGGGCTTTCGATTTCGGCTCTTTCGAGCGCAGCAAATGGGACAGCGGTGATTAGTGGCACGACTAACATTGTCTATACACCAATCGCTAACTTCAATGGAACCGAAATACTCTCTTACACTGTCTCGGATGGTGACTTGACCGATAGTGGTTCCATCACGATCACAGTCAATGCAATCAATGACGCGCCTATTGCTGTCACTGACAGTTACACAACGGCCGAGGACACAACGCTAACCGCCCCCGTTGCGACAGGTGTGCTAGCAAACGATACAGACATTGAAGATGACCCATTGACAGCCATTGAAGTGACAGCCCCGACAAACGGGATATTGACGCTCAACACGGATGGGTCCTTTGAGTATGTGCCAAATGCTAACTTCAACGGCAGTGATAGCTTCGCTTACAAGGCGAACGATGGAACGGCCGATTCCAACACGATTACAGTTAGTCTAACCATTGATGGGGTCAACGATGTGCCTGTTGTGAACGCGGATAGTTATACGACATTAGAGGATACGCCTCTAGTCATTCCCTCTCCCGGTGTTTTAGGCAATGACGACGATGCTGACGGTGACACGTTAACGTCAACCTTAGTTGAAGCACCTGATGAGGGAGAATTGATATTCAATACTGACGGCTCGTTTGTCTATACGCCCACAATTGACTTTAATGGCTTGGTCACGTTTACCTATCTTGCGAATGATGGACAGGCCGATTCCAATATTGACACGGTGACGATCAGCGTCTCAACATCCAACGACGCACCTAACGCGATAGATGATGCTTACGCAGGGGTTGAGGACACTCCCCTTGTCATCGACTCCATTACAGGTGTTTTGAGTAATGACAGCGATATTGATGGGGATACACTATTGGCTGTTTTGGAGAGTGCGCCGCTGACAGGCACGTTGTCCTTAAACCCTGATGGTTCATTTGCCTACACGCCCCCAACAGATTTTGCTGGGCAAGTTAGCTTTACCTATCATGCCAATGATGGGACTTTAGACTCTAATAGCGCAACTGTGACACTCACCATTTCAACTGTCAATGATGCGCCTATTGCCGTAACCGAAAGCTATACGACGATAGAAGACACAACGCTGACGGTTTCTGTTGCACAAGGTGTGCTAGCAAACGATACAGACATTGAAGATGACCCATTGACAGCCATTGAAGTGACAGCCCCGACAAACGGGATATTGACGCTCAACACGGATGGGTCCTTTGAGTATGTGCCAAATGCTAACTTCAACGGCAGTGATAGCTTCGCTTACAAGGCGAACGATGGAACGGCCGATTCCAACACGATTACAGTTAGTCTAACCATTGATGGGGTCAACGATGTGCCTGTTGTGAACGCGGATAGTTATACGACATTAGAGGATACGCCTCTAGTCATTCCCTCTCCCGGTGTTTTAGGCAATGACGACGATGCTGACGGTGACACGTTAACGTCAACCTTAGTTGAAGCACCTGATGAGGGAGAATTGATATTCAATACTGACGGCTCGTTTGTCTATACGCCCACAATTGACTTTAATGGCTTGGTCACGTTTACCTATCTTGCGAATGATGGACAGGCCGATTCCAATATTGACACGGTGACGATCAGCGTCTCAACATCCAACGACGCACCTAACGCGATAGATGATGCTTACGCAGGGGTTGAGGACACTCCCCTTGTCATCGACTCCATTACAGGTGTTTTGAGTAATGACAGCGATATTGATGGGGATACACTATTGGCTGTTTTGGAGAGTGCGCCGCTGACAGGCACGTTGTCCTTAAACCCTGATGGTTCATTTGCCTACACGCCCCCAACAGATTTTGCTGGGCAAGTTAGCTTTACCTATCATGCCAATGATGGGACTTTAGACTCTAATAGCGCAACTGTGACACTCACCATTTCAACTGTCAATGATGCGCCCATCGCCGTCACTGACAGTTACACAACGGCCGAGAACCTACCACTAACCATCCCTGTTGCAATAGGCGTGTTGAGCAACGACACCGATGTTGAAAATGACACATTGATCGCTATTGAGGTCACAGCACCAACGAATGGTTCGCTTGCTCTCAACATGGATGGGTCGTTTGAGTATGTGCCGAATACCCACTTTAATGGGAGTGATAGTTTCGCCTACAAGGCAAATGATGGTCATTTAGATTCCAACACAATCACTGTCAACTTGAACATCACCAGTATCAATAGTGTGCCCATTGCCGTTTCAGAAAGTTATACGACAACGGAAGACACGATGTTAAACGTCTCACGTGCATCGGGTGTTTTGGCAAATGACACAGATACAGAAAACGACTTACTGACAGCGGTTGAGGTAACAGCCCCGCTAAACGGAACATTGATGCTCAACGCAGATGGCTCGTTTGACTATGTGCCAAATGCCGACTTCAACGGCAGCGACAGCTTTGCATATAAGGCAAATGATGGCATAAGTGATTCCAACACGGTCACCGTCGATTTGACAATTGAGCCGATCAATGATGCGCCATTTGTTGTGGCAGACGTTTACACGACGACAGAAGATGCACCATTGACTGTTTCTAGCGTGTTGGACAACGATAGTGATGCAGAAAATGATGCGTTGACAGCAACTTTGGTCAATGACGTTCTCACTGGTATGTTACAGTTTGCCGCTGATGGCACGTTTAGTTATACACCAGGCTTCAACTTTGACGGGGTGGATCAGTTCACATACATCGCCAATGACGGGTTGCTCGATTCTGATGTTGTGATCGTCACGCTCTTTGTCGCACCTGATCCCGATGGGGACTTGATTCGCAATGCACTTGATGTCGATGACGATAACGACGGTATCCTCGATACGCTTGAACCAGATGGTGATACAGATCGGGATGGTGTGCCAGATCGTGAGGACATCGACAGCGATAATGATGGTCTGCCCGATATCGTGGAGGCACAGACGACGCTGGGATATGTCGCGCCATTGGGGAACGATGCGAATGGAAATGGTTGGGATGCACAGTGGGATTCTGCGGAGGGAGGCACCCCGCCGCCCGTCCTTGACTTTGACGCTGACTTGCTGCCCGACTATCTCGACCCTGATAGCGACAATGACCATTTGCCCGACCTATTTGAAAATGGGATTGCAGATACATTACTGCGTGCTGATAGCGACGGGGATGGGCTGGATGATATCTTTGAAGGGTTCAATCTATTGGACGACAATCGGCCGCAAGACAGCTTCCTCGCGCCGTGGGTTGAGATACCCGATTTTGATGGTGATGTGGGGGCAGGCGGTGATGTCGATTACCGAGATGTTGATCCGCTGCCCGTTGATTCAGATGGGGATGGCGTGCCAAATTCGGCCGATCTCGACGACGACAACGATGGCGTTTCCGACATAGATGAAGGGCTAGGTCTGGGTCGGCAAAGCTCATCTGACATGGATACTGATGGTCGGCCGAATCACGCTGACCTCGACAGCGACAACAATGGTATCCCAGACACGCTAGAAATAGGTGTTCCAGATGCCAATTTTGACGGCATTCATGATGGATGGGATGAACCAAACCCGGATGCAAACGGCAATGGAATGCTCGACAGCTTGGAAACAACCCCTGCTGTCCCAGCAAACCGCGACCAAGACAACATGCCCGATTATCTCGACCGTGACGATCTCAATTACGGCGTGATGGATACCGCTCTTTTAGGCTTCCCTGATGAGGATGGTGATGGCATCCATGATGGTTGGTTGCTGCGTGATCCCGATACAAATGGCAACGGTTGGCTCGATAGCTTGGAAGGAATGGTGCTGCCAGCATTGCTCGATCCTGACCACGATGGGGTTGTCAGCTCGCGTGACCAAGATTTTGATGCGGATGGTGTACCGAGTACGTTGGAAATCGGTTTCCCCGACGAAAACGGTGATGGCATTCATGATGGTTGGGATGAACCAAACCCCGATACCAACAGAAATGGTGTTCTTGACCTGCTTGAATCAGAGCTAAATGGCACACCGTTCTTTGCAAATGACAGTGATGGCGACGGCCGACCCGACTTCCGCGATCTCGATGACGACAACGATGGGATTGTGTCCAACATTGAGGCGCAGGCCATCGACAGTTACGTGCCGCCATCTGGCGAAGACGCAGACGGCGATGGGCTTGATGATGCGTATGACCCCGACTTCTCGCGTGGCGTTCCGCTGCCTTACGCGGGGGGGGATACAGACGGTGACGGTCGCTTTAACTACACCGACCAAGACGCAAACAATGACTATGTGCCAGACAGCTATACAAATGGAATCGCCAACGAGCCATTGGGAATTGACACTGATGGTGACGGGCTAGACGATGCGTTTGAGCTAGGTGGTGCGGATGATGGATTTATTCCCAATAATGGGATCACGGATCCCGCCAGCGTACTGCCTGATGCAGACGGCAACGGCGTGCCAGACGTGCTGGACAACACAACGCCGCCGGCCGATGTGGATGGTGACCACATCCCAGATGTGATCGAAGTGGTGGGCGACCGCGATGGCGATGGCGTTCTCAACATCGATGATTTTGAGCCGACGGGCTACTTCTATGAAGAGACCACCGGGCGCATCTTGTTGGGCGGCAGCATCACGGTGACGGGTGGCAATGTCACGCTGCATCACGATGGCTCAGACGGCTACTACTTGTTTACAACTGACCAAAAAACGGCAATTTATACCATCACTGTTACGCCACCGGAAGGGTTCGCTTTAAGCAATAGCTGTGCGCCTCAGGCAGCATTTGCACCACCCCGAACACGACTCTATCAGTTGGGCGCGACACAACTTGGTGATTCAGACACGATAAGCGATACCACTTGCGTGGCAAATCCATACTACCTGACACTAAATATAAAACCAGATATACCGATTTTGCTTTCCAATAACATTCCTCTGCGCTCAATCACTGACTATGGTGATCTTCCAGCCAACTATGGTGCAACGCTGTTCTCAGAAGACGGCGCACGGCATATCATTGGCGATTTGTTCTTGGGTGAGCTGGTTGATGCGGAGGTGGACGGGCGGATTTCGGCCGATAGTCAAGCCGACCCATCCGATGATGGGGTGATGTTGGCATCGGCCGATCCATGGTACCGTGGGGCCGAACGCTCGTTACGCATCAACATAACAGGTGGCGCAGGTCGATTGGTTGGCTGGTTTGACTGGAACCGAGATGGTACGTTTGATGAGTCAGCCGAAATGATAGATTTTGGCACGTTGCAAGCTGGCATACAGCTTGTCTCTCTTACCGTTCCAGAGGCGTTTGATCCATTGCAAGATGAACCACTCGTCGTGCGCTTTCGCCTCTTTGATACATCGATTACTCGGCCGACACTCGCAGGGATTGTCGAAAATGGCGAGGTTGAAGATTATGTGTGGGAAGTTCCGCCGCCGCGTCTCTATTTACCACTGATCTTGGGTACGAACCCGTAATGCCTAACCCCATTTCACCTAGATACCTCCATGGGCGAAAGAATCAAAGTTTATGGGTGCGTTGAGCATCTATAACATGATTACAATGCGGGCAGACAACAGGCAGACGCGACGTTTGGGTGGAGGTGTCTCGCACGCTTTTTAACTGCTCGGAAAATCCTGACGCAAAAATACCAGATGGAAGCGCAAAAGTTCCAACCCCAAAAATGGCTGTGAGCATCATTAGCACACGCCCTATTATTGTTTCGGGGTACGCTTGTGCAAACCCAAGTGGGGTCACGCTGGCAACTGATGTCCACATTGCCGCTGGAATGCTCGTAAATACAGTACCTTCAATGTCGCTTTCAACATAAAAGAGCAACGTTGAGGTGAGGATAATTAAGGTGAGCATCATCGAAATCGAGATCAGCAATTCGGGTCTTTTGTCATGCAATACACGGCGAATGGCGGTGAGCGCAGATGAGTAGCGATTTATTTTCAAAATTCGCGCCACACGGAACAACCGTAGTATCCGCAAGATGAGAAAATGTCCACCAAACATGCTGAGAAAAAACGGTAAAATAGCCAGTAGATCGACCATCATCATCGGCTTTAGTGCATAGCGGATTCGGCCGAAAAATGGATGTCGATACCCTTCATTAACTGTGCAAGCCCAGAGATGGATCATATATTCCAGTGTAAAGATAGCGACCGCCACGACATCCGCGACGGCGATTAGCATGGCATATTCAGTTGCAATCGCTGGAACTGTTCCAATAATGAAAAAAACCACACTGACAAAAATAGCGATAAGTAAAAAAATATCAACAGCGCGTTCAATTGGTGTAGCATTTTCAACCGATTCAACCAGCCGAAATGCTTTATGCTTTATCCAAGAATAGCTAGTTCTCTCCATCTTCCTGTCCTTCTTTCGTGTTTTATTCAACCTAATTGTAGCTGCAATTGGGGGTGGGCTGCACACTTATGACGTGGTAGTTGCTCGATCTACCCTGCCGCTGGTTCCAACACAAACCAACGGTGCTGCCGCGCCCGTTCGTGCAACAGCGGCAAGGTAAGTGCGTGCAACCCCTTGTCACGAATCGCCTGCAACGCTTGTGCAACTTCCGAAATCAACTGTGTGCGGGTACTTGTGTCCACGATGATGAACTTTGACGAACGTTTCAAGCCGATTATAGCGACCAACAGCCAATTTTCTGTTTACGAAGATTTTACTATGGGGTATGATCAGCACAATTGCAGTTGAGGGGTGGCTTGTGTGAGGTTTCTTCCAAGTGTTCGAGATCATTGGCTCGGTCGCTCTGGTTGCTTCACATCTATCCCACCAATCATAATTACGCTCATGTCGGTAACACGGTGAAGCGGAAAAGAAGACAGAAAAAGAGAAAGAGGTAGAAACCCTTCTCTTTCTTCTTTTTCACCTATTTGCCAAAAAGAGCGAATAATTAAGGAGAATCTGATGCGTCCTTTCACCACCCATTCGTTTCGTTTACTGCTCGTCATTGGCTTGTTGTTGCAAGTCGTCTCGCCCGCGTTGGCAAACAGTTGAGCCACTTGGTGCAGACGAATGCCAGCGAACATCCCGTTCTGGCGCGCAGTTTGCAGCCCATGTTAGAGGCGGTTGCAGAGGCTGAGACCTCGCGCAGTGGAGAAATGCCAAGTTTCTCGCGTTTCCTGAACGCGCAAACTTTGGCATTTCTGGGCGAGACGCAGCGCGACGGATTGCGCCAACTGCCCGACGTGGATGAGGATAGTGACGGCTTGAGCGACACCGAAGAAGGCTGGTGGTGTACCGATCCGGCCAATCCGAACACCGACGGTGATGTAGACAACTACACTGACGGACAAGAGATCGCCGCCATTCTCGACTTCACGCTTTCGCGTCAGGTGCGCTACGGTTACGGTGCGCCGTTTGGTCCGCCTAATCTATGGCCTGACTTTAATGGCGTGGACGGCGACCCCAATACGCCAGCCTGTAACGATGGCGACAAGGACACTATTCCTGACTTTGCCGAAATTTTCATGGTGGGGACAAATGTGCCGGCCGAAAGCACCGACGGCGACAAGTTCGACGACGGGCAAGAACTATTCGGCATCACCTACTGCACGCCCGACGGCGGCGACCACTGCGGTTACGGCCTGCTCCCGCGCAACTACGATTACGACAACGATTACATCACCGACGAAATGCCCTCATGGGTGCTGCCACCGGGCGACAACCCATTCGTCGCCGCCTTCCCCAACCCCATCATCACCATCGACCCCACCTCATGGACAGTCGAGCGCGTCACGACCATCACCACCGAAGAAGGTCAAATGACTCAAGAGACTGCAAGTTACGAAACCGCAATTACAAAGGGACAGTCTTCGAGTACCGCAAACACAATAACTTGGAATGAATGGGAAGAAGTCTCCACATCTATTGAGCAACCAATAGACGGCAGAATGATGAATTCCAATAATAGCCAGCGAAATCAAGATAAAGTAAACAGTGATGCTACAAAGTATTATATAGCAATACCATCGCCAAAATCAGGGGCTAGAAGGGGACTTAACCACTCTGCACTTAAGTGCAGAGTGGTTAAGTTTCACATTTTCCAACGGCTTCAGCACCTTTTCCTTGCGATAGTATGCTAATAGCACCGCCAATGGCGCATATTGTGTGTTGAATATTTCTGTTGTTAAACCAAATTCTACTTTCATCAGACACCTTCTCTTATTACTAACTCTAACCAATTTGTCTGATGGTACTCGTAAATGCTCAAAATAGGCTTGTTTTGCCGATTAGGATCGTGGTCTCTTTGGCTTAACGATTAGAAACCACCCTTTTTTGGGCAAAAATAAGGGAATAGGCAGAAAATGTTAAAAAGAAACACATCCGAACGAATCGAACATTGGCAATTCAAATTTGAGAGCGAGGCGTGGGAATCTGTGACAACACCACATAGCTGGAACGCATTGGACACGATGCAATTTGGCAATGGCTGGTATCGACGTGGTGTTGGGACGTATGAATGTGGACTGACGACATCGGCCGACAGACGCACCTTCATCCGCTTCGGCGCAGCGAGTCAAAAAGCGACTGTCTATTGGAATGAGCAAAAAATTGGTCAAAACATCGGCGGCTATCTCCCCTTCACCGTCGAACTACCGCAAAACAGTCATGGCACACTGCGCGTCGCCGTAGACAACAGTCCCGACATTGATCTGCCCCCGTCCGACCGCTCCGACTTCTTTCTCTACGGCGGTCTGACGCGCCCAATCACGCGCTACACGACGGGCGCACAGCGCATCGCTCACCTGCATGTCGATCCCCTACTTATCGATGGTGAGGGGCAACTCGGCTTGCGTGTGCATGTTGACGGGAACGGCGCAAACATGCGTGTAAACGTTCGCATCATTGACCCCGCTGGAAATGTGGTTTGGTCGCATTTGCAAGCGATTAACTCGAACGAAGCGACACTCTCCTCACCCTCAATCCCAACCCCTGCCCTTTGGTCGCCCGACACGCCAAATCTCTACAACATTCACCTCACACTTTGGGATGGTGACGTGCTTTCCGATCAGGTCAAAACACATTTCGGCTGGCGCACGTTCACGTTTCCAGCGGGTGGCCCCTTCTATCTAAATGGGGAACGGCTCCTGCTGCGTGGCACACATCGGCATGAGGATTGGGCGGGGTGTGCGAGCGCGGTCAGCGAGGCGGACACGCGAGCCGAATTTGAGCGCATGAAGGCGTGCGGGATGAACTTCATTCGTCTGGGGCATTATCCGCAGTCGGATTACGTGCATACGCTGTGTGATGAGTTGGGCTTGATCGTTTGGGATGAGCTGCCGTGGTGTCGCGGCGGTGTTGGTGGCGATCTGTTCAAGGCACGCACACGCCAGATGTTGCGAACGGTGATCGCCGAACATCGCCATCACCCGTCGATCATCTTTTGGGGGATGGGCAATGAGCTAGATTGGGAGTACGACCACGCCTGCACCGACGATGATGTGTTTGCATTTTTGCAGGAGATCAACGCTTTGGCGCACGAACTCGACCCGACTCGCCTCACGGCACTGCGTCGCTATGAGCGCGGCGCGGCGGTTGTCGATGTCTACTCGCCGTCGATTTGGTCGGGCTGGTATCGCGGACGCTATCAGGATTACGAGTGGGCGTTGAGCGATGCGATTGCGCGTTTTCCGCGTATGTTGCACATGGAATGGAGCGCGGACAATCACATCGGCCGACACAACACAGGCCCCCACCTCCCCTTTGAACTTGAACGCGAACGCGACCACGCCGAACAGGACGGGCTAGCCTACTCAAATGAGGGGTTTGCACGCGCCAGCCGTGACGGGGATTGGAGCGAGAGCTACTTTTTGGATTTGGCGGCGTGGACGCTACGTGTGCAGCAGACGCAACCCAATTTGGCGGGGTCGGCGCAGTGGGCGTTCAAAGATTTTGGCACGCCATTGCGCCCTGAAAACCCGATCCCCTACGTCAATCAGAAGGGGATTGTGGATCGGAAAAATCGGCCGAAAACCGCCTTCTACCTCTTCCAAGCCGCCCAAACCGACACCCCCGTTTGCCACATCGAGGCACATAGCTGGGCTGTGCGTGTGGGGGATTCGGCCGAAAAACAGCGCGTCCGCGTCATCACAAATTGCGAAACGGTCGAGCTTTTTCTCAACGGCGAATCACAAGGCACGCGCACGGATGAATGGCTGCGGACATGGTATCTCGCCTTGCCAGAGGGAGACAACACCCTCCACGCCGTCGGCACAATGGCGGACGGTCACGTGATTGAGGACACGTTACATCAAACATTTGTCGCCGCGACAGATGCCCCACCGACACAATGGCGTGCAGAAATGACAGCGGAGGGAAACGACATGCGCGTAACAGTTCAAATGGTCGATGCGGATGAAAACCCTGTCACCTCGCCAGAGCAGCGCGTGACGTTTGGGCTAGAGGGGGCGGGTCGCCTAGAGGTGGATTTGGGAACGATTGACGGCTCTCGGACGATTGAAACGGCAAACGGCCGAGCGACGATTGTGGTGCGCGATATTGGCGTTGAGGGGGCGACGGTGACGGTTGACTCTGAACTGATCCCTTTACGTCGCTTATCTTGCCATGTAAAATGACATCAAAACTGACGCACAATTTGATGGAGGCAACGATGCTTACAAAATATGAAAATGTTCGCACAACGCTCACGCTACCTGCAAATTTGGTCAAACGCTCTCAGCATTTCGTTGATAGCGGCATCGCGCCCAATCGCAATGCACTCATCGTGGCGGCAATTGAGCAATTTTTGCGGGAGCTAGAGAGACAAGAAATTGATCGACAGTTTGAAGCAATGGCAACTGACAGTGAGGAACGAGAGATAAACCAGCAAATTGAGAGCGCATTTGCTGAGAGCGATTGGGAAGCGTTGGTTGAAGGAGAAGTGCAATGAGGCGCGGTGATATTTTTGATGTGCGTCTTAATCCAACCGAAGGATCAGAGCAAGCGGGGATACGCCCTGTGGTCATTGTCAGTCGTGATGCAATCAATAAAAACAGTTCCGTCGTCGTTGTCGTTCCACTGACAAAAGCGAGCAACAAAAAGCGTCTATATCCCAATCAGTTCAAAATTGAAGCAGGTGAAGGCGGCTTGACGGACGATTCTATCTTTTTGGGCGGACAGATTCGCGCTGTTTCAAAGTCACGCATTCTGCGCCAGCGTGGCAGGCTGCATGATGAAACAATACGCCTGATTGACCGTTCGCTTCGCATCACGTTGGATTTATAGAAAGTCAGATGACCTTTGAGAATAGGTATTTCTCGGCCGATTTCACCCACCGAAAAACCGCCCATGCGCTCTATGACCAAATCACCACACTTGTGCAATAAAACAGGACAATTGCCACAAAGTATAACTTTGGTTATACTAGTATGATGAAAACAGCTATTTCATTGCCCAATCCGCTATTTGAAGAAGGAGAGAAAGTTGCCCAACATTTGGGGATGTCGCGCAGTGAGCTATATGCGACGGCCTTGGAAGCGTATCTCAAGCGTTATCGCGCCGACTATGTGACCCGCCAACTCAACGCGGTGTATGACGAAGAAACATCTGAGATGGATGACATTGTGCAGCGGTTACAGGCGTTGACACTTGCACAAGAGGTTTGGTGATGCAGCGGGGAGAAATTTGGTGGGCGGCTTTGCCAGAGCCAACGGGATCAGAGCCAGGCTATCGCCGCCCAGTTGTGGTCATTCAGTCCAATTCCTTCAACGAAAGTCGTATCAACACGATCATTTGTGTCGTTTTGACCTCCAATACACGCTTGGCAGCCGCGCCTGGAAATGTTCTTCTGTCAACACGGGCAACTGGCTTATCAAGAGAATCTGTGGCAAATATCTCACAGTTAATTACAGTAGACCGCGCCTTTTTTAGCGAATTCGTTGCACAACTCCCCAGCAAAAAAATGCAACAGATCGAGCAGGGAATACGTCTCGTCCTCAGCTTATGAGCTTCAACCTCATCACTATCGAAAGACCACGCCCCTCTCCCACACTATAAAAATCGCACGGGAACATGACCTGATGCGTGTGGGTAAACTGAAATAGTTTTGGGAAGTTGAGTATAATTGCGCGAGAGACCCTATTTGAGCGATTCACATATTACGAGCTAGAGGTGACTTTTAAGCTGACGAAGGAAAGACCTAAGTCAGGAACCCCGCACTAAAGCGACGGGGCTTGAAAGAGCCTCGTACCTGACCCGCCTAAGCACTTAGAGTGCTACGTTCGTTCAGAAATAGGTACGTTTGAATGCTTCTCCAGTTCAGACCACTACGGTTCGTTGTTAAAAGCGTTGAGGGTAGGCGCGGTGCAGCGAACGCCAAACCTGAGCAGAACATTGGCTAGGAGATAATTACTGCCGAAAGGCAAGGACATCGTAAGATGCAACAAGTTTTCGTTTTAAGTTCAACAAAGAAACCGCTGATGCCAACGCATCCAGCAAGAGCAAGGAAGTTGCTCAAAAAGGGTCGAGCGGCTGTATACAGGCTGCAACCCTTCACAATCATTTTGAAAGACCGCGAGGATGGCGAGACACAACCGATGGTCTTGAAAGTTGATCCCGGCTCAAAGACAACGGGAGTGGCTCTGCTGAAGATGCAAGGTGATTGCCTGCTACTTTGCTGGGCTGCCAATCTGATTCATCGTGGTTGGCAGATCAAGGAATCGCTGGAAAAACGCCGCGCCATTCGCAGAGGACGACGCAACCGAAAGACCCGCTACCGCCCAGCGCGGTTCAACAACCGCAAGAGGTCGATTGTCAAAGGATGGCTGCCGCCAT
>CAYMGE010000055.1:0-42443 GCA_964389925.1 uncultured Ardenticatenaceae bacterium | reverse complement strand
TTTATGGCAGAGCTAATCTTCGATTTTCCCAAATATTTCAGCGAACGTTGAGTACGTAAGCTCAATAAAGCAAAACGACTAGCCCACGCGGACTAGTCGTTTTTTTGTAAGTCATGAAAAGTTACTGCTTATGACCGTTTGACCCATGCTGTCGCCCCAATGAGCAGGCCGAGCAGCAGCAAGGGTAGAAGTTGTGAAGTTGTCGCTGTTGCGATACCGTTAAGCGTCACGGCTGTTGGAACGTGGCTCATTGGGGGGTCACATGCCGCCCAGTCACAGCTATGATTGTCAATAAACGTGTGATTTGCCGCAATTTTTGGCATTCCAACTGAGTCTGCATACTCTTGTGCGCCCCAGTTGCCCCACTCGCTGTACACACCAAGTGACGCATAGTGCATGAACATCTTTCCACCAGCTGCACGCCAGTGTGCATAGTAGTCAGCGTACAAGTTAGCCATGCGGGGGTCACGGTTGGCGTTTCCGAACAGTTCCGTAATCGACGGATCCCACTGTGATGAACCAACCCCAACGAGATGCTGACCGCCTTCATAGGCGACTAGGTCGAGGTTGCGCTCGTTAGCCATCGCAACGTAGATGTCGATATTGTCTTTCGCATCTTCCAACGTCACTGTCCAGTCTGCATCGTTTAGTTCACCCCCATCTCTCATCTCAGAGAACAGCTTGCCTAATCCATTGTCGAACTCAGTGATCCAACTGTGCAACTGAGTTTGATAACCACTATGACCGATATGTTGTCCAAAGTAGGGTGCGATTGCAACGCCATCAACGTGATGGGCATGGCATGGTGCCTGTTCCCAGAGTGGGCAGTCGAGAACGGCTTTGCCTTTGGCTTTGTCGGCCGCCTGTGTCGCAATGATGCAAATCACACGGTCAGACTGTGCGCCAAACGCTAGCTCCCAGATGTCGCACATTTCGGCCGAACGTTTGCCATAGTAGTTCAACCCTTTTTCAAAGTCAGAAACGTCGCTATCTGGCCATTCCTCCATCCCTTTCCGTTGGAACCAAACCGCCTGATAAAAGCCATATAGTTTACCGTTTTCATCGATACCACCGTTCCAAGTCTCATTTGATAGCTCGACATAAACGCGACGGTTTGACTCAAGCTGATTGCGTACCATCAATGCAAATTGCATCATGTATTCGTCGGTCGCATGATGTGGCATGTTGAACCATGCGTCCGCATCAACCTCATTTGACAGTTCAATCATCAATTCAAGTGGTACACCCTCATCGGTGCTGTAGCGAGCGTTGTCCATCGTCGGCCGCTCGTGCCATTCCGCTTGGTCATTTGTGAGTGAGCGAGCGGTTGCTTCGTCAACGTGACGATAATAAGGATTGAGCGTCGCTTCGTGTAATGGATGTGTCCATTCTGCGTCAGTTGTCTCGGCCGAGCGCGTCTGTCCCTCTATGCTCCAATTTGTCCGCATCCAGTCCATAAAGCGCAGAACCTTGTATTTGCGAATGTTATCCAAGAATGTCGGATGAAATGTCTGTGTCGCCGTCTCATCAAAGGAAGGCATCATCACGCGAATGTTGCGAATGTAATCACCTGTCCCGTTTGGATCAGTCTCTATAATTTTTAAGAAGAAGCCTTGCCGTGACTTGGTGGGGTCTACAATTACAATATCTTTGCCCGGCTCAGAAGACTCGACGCGAACAGCACTTTGCTCATAGGCAAGCGTTCCTTCGCCATCGTACAATACAGTGTATACTTCGCCTGCTTCACCACCCGGATAATGCCCTAGCAATCCTTCAAACATCAGGCTGCCAATCCAATCATATTTCTCACCCGTTTCAGGGTTTGTCAAAGAACGCACCCAGCCATTTTCGTCTGCATCAATCTCGTGTGGTTGCAATTTGTGCCATGCACCATTAACAGGCGCACGCCATACACCAGATTGTTTGAAGATGTCTACCAACGTATATTCGCTTGACCAACTGTCAAAAATATGCAGGTTTGCGCCAAGGGGAGAGTCGCTATTCGGCGTGCTAGCGGTCGCGTCCCCTTGAGAAAAAACCAAGAGGAGGATTGTGATTAAAAATCCAGAAATTAAAGAGCTGCTGCGAGTTTTCATGACTTACCTTATTTACCTTTACAATTTAACATTACATGTCTGCGAGCGAAGCAGACTATTTAGGCTAATTCATCAGAAGAATATTTACCATGCCATCATTATAGTACGGAAGTCCCGTTCGTACATCAAATTTGCGTGAAGATTCTAGGAATTGAGTACTAGTTTTGTGACCAATTGGGGATTTTGGAATCACAACAGGGTTTAGGGAAACAAAAAAGCGCGTTTCGGCCGAAACGCGCTTTTTTGTTTCCCTAAACAGTTATTCTCGTCTACACGAGAATCCATTCATTTTAGTGATTCAATATCTGGTTCAGGAATAACTTTGAACGATCTTCACGCGGGTTGGTGAAGAAGACCTCCGGCGTGTTCATCTCGACGATCTGTCCTGCATCCATAAAGATGACGCGATCCGCCACCGTGCGGGCAAATCCCATCTCATGCGTCACCGCGAGAATCGTATACCCTTCAACCGCCAAGTCACGCATTACGTCCAGCACTTCCTTGATCATTTCGGGATCAAGCGCAGAGGTTGGCTCGTCAAAGAGCAAAATCTCAGGCTCCATCGTCAACGTTCGTGCAATTGCCACGCGCTGTTGCTGACCACCCGATAGTTGCCCCGGATATTTTGCAGCCTGCTCAGGGATTCCCACACGGGTTAGCCATTTCATTGCTGTCTCATTGGCGCGATCTTTTGCCCATTTCCGCACATGAATAGGAGCCAGCGTCACATTTTCCAACACCGTCAAGTGTGGAAACAGGTTGAACTGTTGAAACACCATCCCAACCTCACGGCGAATTTCCGCAATGTTGCGAACGTCATGCGTCAGCTCTGTCCCGTTTACGATGATGTCTCCCTCTTGATGTTCTTCCAACCGATTGATGCAGCGAATGAACGTCGATTTACCCGAACCGGACGGGCCGAGTATGACGATCTTTTCGCCCTTTCCAACTTCCAGATCAATGCCACGCAGGACGTGGAAATCGTCGTACCATTTGTTTACGTTGCGACAGGTGATGATTGATTTTGCCATGATATTATGTGGAACGGACATTTGTCCGTTCTGAAGCTAGAAGCAGACGAATGTCCGCTCAACATTTTTATCTTTGCCCCACGCCGAGTTGCCGTTCGAGACGACGCGAATACCACGCCATTAGCCCACTGCCGATGAAATAGACGACAAATAGGAAGATGTATGGCTCTGTGCGAACTGTCAACCATGCGGGTTGTGAAGAGATCGAGTTTGCCACGTTGAGGAAGTCAAACAAGCCGACTAGGTAAACGAGCGAGGTATCTTTATAGATGCCGATAAACTGACCGACGATGGCGGGGATCACGATGCGAATCGCCTGCGGCAGCACGATTTTTGTATATTTGTTGAACGTGCTGAGACCAAGTGAATCGGCCGCCTCATATTGCCCACGTGGAATAGCCTGTAAGCCACCGCGCACATTTTCGGCGAGGTACGCGGCTGAGAACAGCGTAAACGCCGCCATCACACGCCAAACATTTAATATCTCCAACCCTGTTGGCAAGAAAATGGGGAACAACACAATTGACATAAAGAGCAGCGTAATCAGCGGCACACCGCGAATCATTTCGATATAGAGCGTGCAGAAGGTAGCGATCACGTTGCCCTTGAGCGAGCGTTGGAAACCAATCGCTGCCAACGGTATCAGAATTGGCCAAAAAGCGATAATTTTACCCAACAGCGTCGTTGCGGTTGAGAAGAGATAAGTGCTGTTTGTCGCAAACATGTAAATGGTGGCGATACCGGCAAGCGGGTATGTGAGCCACCATGGAATGCCATTGACCTTTGACCGTCGGCCGAGAGCCAGCAACACACCAAACGGGAACGACACGATAACGGAGAAGACCGTGATCAGGATCGTCAGCAGATAGCCACCCCAAACTTGATCAATATCTAGCTTGAAGAAGCGACCTGACCCGCTGTAATTTTGAACTAGGTAGATGACAGCAATCGGAATCGCAGCATACTGGATAAGGCTGATGAGCGTCATCAACACCCCCGCCACACTGCCTTTTTGTGTGGAAAGGAAACGCTCTTTGACAATACCCAATCCAACACCGACTGCAACGATCAGGGCGGCAAACAGCAGCCCAGCCCATCTAAATGGCTCTGTTGCCTCTCCAGAATCGGTCAACCCACCCTCGCCTGCACCGCGCAGGAGGAAAAAGATGATGAAGTAGAGGCCAAATACCCAGCCCCACGTCACAGCAGGGCGTGCGACTGTGCCGCGTGTTTTTTCGTTGCGAAAAACAAGAACAGAGGAAACGAGCAGCGCGGCAAGTACGCCAAAAGAGGCCCAGACGCGCACCATATTGTCAGATGCCCACGTGCCACCGCTTAACCCTTTCATGCGAAAGACGAGCAGATTCGCCATGTTCTGACGTACTGCTCCCCAGCGTGCGCCAATTTCCCCCGACTGCGTGACCTCTTGGGCGACGGCGGGATCAAGTGAAACGCTGGCATTGGTAACGGCGTAACCCCATAAGCCAGCCAAAACTGTCGCCAAAATCAGTGAGATTAACAGCGTAATCAGCATATTGCTGATGCTCATGTACATATTTTCTTTGAGCCAAATCGTTACGGTGTTATGCGAGCGTTTAATCTCAGAGGCCATCGTCACGCCGACGCTGACTGCCCAAGCGACAAAGACGATAATGGCGGTCACTGGACGTGCGCCAAGCACGCGAAATAGCGTGAAGAGCGTCACTAGCGTGAGCAGTGCAATCCAGATCGTTTGACCACGACTGCCCGTGATGTTGTCAACGAGAAAGTAGTCCCAATCGAAAGGAGGGCGACCGCCGCTTTGTGCAAGTCTTGAGGGTCTTTTTTGTGCTGTTTCTGCCATGATTAACGCTCCCGAATGACGATCTTGCTGTTATACCAGTTTAGGAATGCTGATATTAGCAAGCTCAAGCTCAAAAATGCGCCCATTACGAGCAAAAGGGTCTGTAATGAACGTCCCGACTGATTGATAATCGTGCGGGCGACAGCAAAGGTCTCTGGATAGCCAATCGCTACCCCCAGCGTAGAGTTTTTCGCAAGATTGAGATATTGACTTGTTTGGGGTGGAATGATGACTTGGAGGGCTTGTGGCAAGATAATCAGGCGGAGCCGTTGCCCATTGGAAAGCCCTAATGCACTCGCAGCCTCGCTCTGGCCTTTTGAAACAGATTGAATGCCCGCCCGCACAATTTCTGCGACACTTGCGCCTGTATTGAGAACAAGCCCGATTAGCAGAGCCGCGGCAATAGAGGAGACAGACCGCCCACCGATAAAGCCCAAGCCTGAAAGCTGTGGCGTTGAAACGACCATCGGCGGCTCAGGGAGTGTGATGGGGTTGAAGGCAGCGGCGTTTTCTAGCTCGGCCGAAACAATCCCTATCTCTTCGCTACTCCCAACCACTAAGTCACAATCCCCTTCCTCCACACCTCTTGCTAGACGACTCTCGCTGCCGCGAGTTCGCATTGTGAAAGGTACACCGATACCCTGTAGCTGCGCGATCATATACGCGGTTGATTTTGAATCCCGGAATCCGCAGGCTGCGATCCCGGCATCTTCAACCTCATCTTCAGTGAGTGTGCCAGCATCAACTGCCGCCGCGATTGCACTGACCTCGACCCCACCCAACCGCTCTGAAACGATAGCTGGCAATGACTCGAGCTCCGTGATGCCATCTCCAGCCAGCATTTGCAAATCACTGCTGCTGTTTGCGCTCGCAATCAGCCAGCCAACAAGGGGCAGAACGATCAAGGCTGCTAAAGCTAACCAACCTTGATAGTAATTTTTGCCCGTTTCGACCTGTCGCCTGCCTAAGATATTCCAGAGGCCAATGGCGAGAATAACGCCAATTGCCAACATGATAAAAATGATGCGTGATGAGGAAAGCCAGATGACGTTGGGGAGTTGTAAACCTGAATTGCTCAAAAATATGGGAAGACCAAAGAGCTGTGCTGATTCCTGAGTCTGAGGCAGGAAGGCGAGAAAGCCTGTAAAGTAAATGAAGACAAGCTGTAGCACAAGTGGGGTGTTGCGGAAAAAATCGACGTAAAACTGTGACAGTTTTGCGACGAGCCAATTGTCTGAAAGTCGTGCTATCCCGACAAATGTCCCCCAAATGGTGGTTAGAAGAATGCCCCAAGAGGTGATGATAAGGGTATTGACAGCCCCTGCCCCCAAAGCTCGCCAGAAGGTCGATTCTTCTGTTGCGCCAACCGCATTTTCTAGCAGGTCAAAGCCAGCTTGACCGTTCATGAAGTCGAACAAACAGCGGAACTCTGAACCACCGCCGTTGGAACAGATGAATTGTGCCTCACCAAGACGGTTGATATTAGCCGCGGTATTTGTGCCAACCCATCCAAAAAAGAGGGCAACGGCGATGACGAAGGCGATTTGAAATAGCACGCCAATGACGCGAATGTCAAAAACGGCCGATAGTATGTTGGTAGGTCGTTTCGATGGGGGCGGTGTTGCAGTTGTCATTCCAGATTTCCCCTTTTTATTCTAAGGCGTTGCTTACGAATTTTGTTAAAAAAACAGCCCGTAAGAATTCGGGCTGTTTTTGGTTAGGAACTAAGTACTTAATCAAAAGTATTTGGGTGTTCGGTATTCGGGTATTCGGTATTCGGTGTGTGTTCTACAGATCAATACCGAATACCGTTTACTATTGCCCAAAACTTTTACCCGACTACTTAAGTTAAGGAACCTAGTTCCTAAGATTGTTTAACGGAATGGTGGCGCATAGATCAAACCACCGTTTGTCCAGAGGTCGTTTACGCCACGTGCCAAGTTGATGTTGGTCTGTGAGCCGAGGTTACGATCGTAAATCTCACCGAAGTTACCAACCTGCTTAATCGCTTGATAGCAGAAGTCCGCGTCTAGGTTGAGGGCCTGACCAAGATCATCACCTTGACCGAGCAAACCTTGAATAACGGGATCATCGCTGCCGAGCATGTCGTCAACGTTGTCTGAAGTCACGCCGAGTTCTTCCGCCTGCATTGTGCAGAAGGTTGTCCAAGATACGATGTCACCCCAGTTGTTGTCGCCATGTCGCCATAGTGGGCCAAGTGGCTCTTTTGACATTGTGGCATCGAGAATGACGTGAGCGCTTGGATCATCAAACGTTGAGCGGGTAGCGATCAAACCAGACTTATCAGTTGTGAAGCCGTCGCAAACGCCGTCTTGGTAGGCAGCTGTTGTTGTCGGATTGTCTGGGTATGTGAGCGTTTCAATTTCAACGTCGAGCGCACGGAAGACATCAGCGAGGTTCTTCTCAGTTGTTGTACCAGCTTGTACACAGACTGCGCCGCCTTCTAGGTCTTCAAGCTCTTCAATGCCGCTG
This sequence comes from uncultured Ardenticatenaceae bacterium, assembly GCA_964389925.1. Lineage (GTDB taxonomy): Bacteria > Chloroflexota > Anaerolineae > Promineifilales > Promineifilaceae > CALECP01. The sequence goes on along the minus strand of CAYMGE010000055.1, from coordinate 34,980 downwards.
TCGGCACCAACCATCATGCCTTGACCATCATAGAACGTAATTGGGCCGAAGTCGAAACCAAGCGAGGTATCACGGCTGATGGTGTGGGTGGTGTTGCGGATGAGAACGTCCACTTCGCCAGCCTGAAGGACAGGGAAGCGGTCTGTACCAGTTGTTCCACGAACTTCGATCTGGTCTGCGCCGCCTGCGCCGAAGATCGCCGCAGCGATTGCTCTACACAGGTCAACGTCAAATCCGCTGAATTCGTTGGTATCTGCGTCGAGGAAGCCAAAGCCAACGAGGTTTGCATTACCACCACATTTCAGCACGCCCGCATCACGAACGGCCGCAACGGTCACGCCATCACCAGCAGGCATTGCCGAACCACCATCGTCACCACTGCTTTCAGCGGGGACTTCAACTTCAACGATACGGGTGACTTCGACGGTGACTTCAACCTCAACCGTTTCACCAGTGGCTTGTGTTTCAGTCTCGCCACCACATGCGACGAGGACAGCCCCCATCACGAGTACAAAAAGTAAAATTAGTCTAGAGCGCATTTGTTTCTTCTCCATGTGAAACTTTTTTCGGCCGAAGCCGATATTCTTTGATTGCCCAGCACGAGAAAGGCTTGTAACCAAAAATACCACATCCAATAGATATGGCGTTTGTTGCTGTTACTTAAAGTTGATCTGCCTAAACAAGATATGAATACTCGCTTCTTTTCCCTATGCTAGTGCATATAATCATCTAACTTAAGTGATTACACCATTAAGTATATAGTGAACGTTACCGAAACGTCAACTTTTGTTTCGTCTAATGCCTGATCTTTATTTGCATCTTAGTGTGTTTTATGCTGACCCCAGAAACTGACCCTACTCTAGCTAGCAACAAAAAAGACCAATCAGATGATTGGTCTTTTCTCTACTAAATTATGTCGAGAGCTAGCTCATGTACGCACGTAGCTGTCGGAAGCTCTCTGGCGAACGCAACTGCCGCAATGCGCGACGCTCTAGCTGACGAATCCGCTCACGCGAGAGACCGAACTTTTTACCTATCTCTTTCAACGTTTGCGGCTCACGTCCGTTGAGGCCATAGCGCATTCGCAGAATTTGCGCCTCGCGGGGTGACAAACGCTCGGCTAGCACCTTGTCGATGTCTGTGGTCAGCATCTCGCGTGCCACAAAATCGATAGGCGACTCCGCGTTTGTGTCTTCGACAAGCTCCATTCGCTCGGTGTCTTCTTCAGACCCAACTTTCTCGTCAAGCGAGACGGCCGTTCGGCCGACGCGCTGCAAGTCGATGATGTCTGCGGCTGCAATATCAAGTTTAGCCGCTAGCTCTTCAATCGTTGGTTCGCGCCCAAGCACCTGTTCCATCTCTGTCCGCGCACGATAGAGCGACTTGAGTCGCGCGTCAACGTGGACGGGCAGGCGAATCGAACGGCTCTTGTTGGTCAGTGCGCGGCCGATAGACTGGTGAATCCAGTAAGTAGCGTAGGTGCTGAACCGATAGCCCAGCGAGTGGTCGTACTTCTCAACCGCGTGCATTAGCCCAAAGTTACCTTCTTGAATCAGGTCTATAAAGGCCATACCGCGATTGCGGTACTTCTTGGCAATACTAACAACTAGTCGCGTGTTGGCGCGGGTCAGATGTTTCCGTGCTGCATTTGCGTCATCAATCAACGCCTGATCTTCTGTCTCTCGTCCTGCCAAAATTCGCTGTGCCAGTTCAATTTCTTGATCGTGTGTCAACAGCGGTTCTTGGCTCATTTCGCTCAAGTAGAGGTCGAGTGGGTTTGGTGTATCAACCATCTTATTTTCCTCTGGCGAAACAGTCTGTTCTGACTGTGTAGCTCACTAAAAATACCGCTTAACTTTATGATTAAAGCTATCGCATTGTAAACGATGTAAAAGTGGAAAATGTTCCTTTTTTCAGAATAAGTTCCAGCACTAGCCATAAACGGTTCTTCTAGCTAATGCAACGTCGTTAACAATGTATACGCATTAACGACGATCTTTTATGCTTCGATGTCTGTCCGCGCCTGCATCCAGTTCATCTCTTCTTCGTAGCCGACCATCTTCAAGCTGAGGCGCATCCGCTCCTCTTTCAAATCAATTTCCAAGATGGCGGCGAGGAGGCGATCTCCTTCACGTAAAGCTGAAGCTGGATCGTTTGCCATCCACTGTGGCAATTCCGAAATATGAATCATGCCCTCAAGTCCGTTGGCCAGACGCATGAAGATGCCGAAATCAACTACTTTGACAACGACTCCTTCTACTCGGTCACCTGCTTTATGACTTTCTGCAAAAACTGCCCATGGATTTGGCAATGTCTCTTTGCGGTCAAGGCTGACGCGCTCACGGTCGATGTCAATATCATCAATCATGACACTTACGATCTCACCTTCGGTAACTGCTTCACGAGGATGTTCGATACGCTCGTAAGAAAGTTTCGAGATATGCGCGAGACCTGTCAAGCCATGTCCAATGTCAATGAATGCGCCAAAATCTGTTAGATTGACGACACGCCCTTCGATAATTTGGCCAACTGCCAGCGTAAGTAAGTGATCCCGACGCAGCTCTTTCTGTGCTTTACGTTGGGAGAGCAGTAAACGTTCTCGTTCTTGCTCAACTTCGATCACTTTCAAGTTCATTTTCTCACCGATCAAACGCGCCTTAAATGATTGGCGGTTGTCGGCGTAGCGTAGTTCTGGAATGTGACTGTTGGGGATGAAGCCATTGATTCGGCCGAATCTCGCCAAAACACCACCCTTGTTGTAGCCCGTGACCTCAGCTTCAACGATTTCATTCGCCTGCATCTTTTCTTCCGCCAATGTCCAATCGCGTGATGCAATACCTTTATCTAAGGAGGCCGCGAGTAGATTGTCGCTAACTTCGATATGTTCGATATAAACGGGCAGATGATCGCCGCGTTTAATGTTGTCAGCAAACTCATCGTCAAACAGTTCCAACTCACGGCTTGGCACAAACGCATCCTGCTTTGCACCGACATCGAAATAAATCGCGTCACGACTGACACGCAGAACTTCTCCCTCCATAATTGCACCTTGTTTTGGTACTTCACGTAGGTAATTGTCAAGCATGGCGACAAAGTCGTTGTGGGCTGATTGATTGGTTTGAGCTGCTAAAGTCATAAAACTCCTAGTGCTGTCAGATCGCTTGTATCTGAACTAGCTGAAATAAGTTGTGTGTAACTGCTCAATTGCGGTTACTGCACTTCTAAAATAATGTTGCTCGCTGGGATTACAAATAATAGACGCGCTAGGCGACGCTGATCTTACGTCACAAATTGCTCTATTTAAGTGAGAATCAGAGGGTTGAAAACCGTTCGTTATTTACACCGAGAAAAATCATTGAACTCATAGTAACATAAAACAGTGTAAAATAGAAGCAAAAATCGCATATTTTACACTATTTGTATCCTTTTTTACACTGAGCAATGCCGATTTATAAACTCAGCCTATTTGCCAGTAAAATCTTCAATAGACGTAAGTTTTTTCTTATCAATCATGCCCCCACGCAATTGCCCGTTATACTTGTGCTTCCACGTTGAGCCGCCCAAAAAGTTGACAATCTAATTTCTAAATTAAATGCTTGTAAAGCATGAGTGGCTAGTCGAGAACGTATCTGAGCGTCAGGCATCTTTCTTCACTAGCAACTAGATACCAAAAGGTGATGTATGCGTTGGCCTCGATACGACCATATTTTTTTTGATTGCGACTCAACCCTTAGCACGATTGAGGGAATTGACATTTTGGCGGAAGCGTCCGGCAAAAAGGATGACATCGAACGACTGACAAAAGCTGCGATGGAAGGACAGCTTGGCTTAGAAGATGTCTATGCAAAACGACTCGCAGCCATTACCCCCACTCAATCGCAAATTCGACAAATTCGACGAGCCTACAAACAAAATCCCGTTGAGGACGCACCACAAGTGATTAAAGCCTTGCAGTTTCTGGGGCAGAAAATATACATCATTAGCGGTGGTCTCTACGATCCTGTTGCGGAGTTTGGGATTTCGCTGGGTGTTGACCGCAACAACATTCGCGCCGTCAAAATCGAGTATGATCAGTTGAGCGGTGAGTGGTGGCGTAGCAAAAGCGACCGTAGCTATTTAACCTTTGACGAAGGGCCGCTGACGATCAGTGATGGCAAAGCGCAAATTGTGCAGGAGCTATTGGGCGAGCAAAAGGGACGTTCCCTACTGATCGGTGATGGCAGCAGCGATTTACGCGCCAGCCGTGCGGTTGATCTATTTGTCGGTTTTGGCGGTGTGGAAGCACGCCGCCCTGTTCTCGAAAATGCACCTGTATTTCTGCATAATACCTCGCTCGCGCCCCTATTGGCGTTGGCGTGCGGCCCAGCGGGAATGCGACGATTGGCGCAAACACAATTCGCGCCGCTGGTGCAAAAAGCAACCAGTTTAATTGAAAATGGAGCAATGAGTTTTAACAATGAGCGACTCAGTAAGAAATTCACACAAGCATATCAAGCTGTTTTTGCCGGGACCCGTTGAGGTTCTGCCAGAGATATTAGAAGCCCAAACGGGCTGGATGATCGGGCATCGGATGCCAGAGGCGTTGGAGTTGATCGGCCGAATCAAACCAAAACTACAACAAGTGTTCAAAACCGAACAGCGCGTCCTCATTCAGAGCGGCACGGGGTCTGGATTTTGGGAAGCGGCGATTCGCTGTGGCGTTGCGAAAAAGGTGCTGCACTGCACCAGCGGCGCGTTTAGCGATAAATGGGTCAAAGTGACCAAAGCGGTCGGTAAGGAATGCGACGTTCTCGAATTTGAGTGGGGACAACCCGTTCTGCCCGAACCGATCATCGAAAAGCTGCAAACGGGCGAATACGACGCGCTTGCCGTTGTCCACAACGAGACAAGCACGGGCGTGACCAACCCGATTCAGGAGATCGCGGCGGCGGTGCGTGCGTTGCCCAACGGTCAGGAGATCATGATTTTGGTCGATAGCGTCAGCGGGTTGAGCGGCGCAGAGTTACAGTTTGACGCATGGGACTTGGATATGGTTTTCTGCTCAAGCCAAAAAGCATTTGCGATGCCGCCCGGCTTGGCGATGTGTGCCGTCAGCGAGCGCGTGATGGAAAAGGCGAAAACGCTCACTGGTCGCGGCTACTATTGGGACATTATCACGCTTGCCAAAAGCTATGACACCGATCAAACGCCCAACACATCACCCATTCCGATGCTCTACGCGCTCGACGTGCAGCTTGACCGCATGATTGAAGAGGGCATCGACAACCGCTTTGCACGCCACATTGCCCAGCGTGACTACGTGATTGCGGAGGGCAACAAGCGCGGCTTTGAGCTTTACGGCGATCCAGCCTACGCCAGCCCATGTGTCACCAACTTCGCCAACACGCTCAACATCGACATCCCTGCCCTCAACACATTTTTGCGGACAAAGGGAATGATTTTGTCGAATGGTTATGGCGCGAAGCTCAAAAACAAAGCGTTCCGTATTTCGCACATGGGCGATATTTATGAGAACGATTTGACTGAGTTGTTCTCAGCCATTGACGAATTTTTGGAGGAAGTTGCTAGCGGCTAGTTGCTAGTCGCTAGTGAGACCAGTGGAGGTTTTGCCTGTGGAATGGAAAAGTTATGCTGAATGGGAAGATCAGGTTCCAGTTGCTATCAAGTCTGATCCGCTCTGGGATTTCCGAACATATCGCAAAGCTCTCTTTTTCGCGGACTTAGCTTGGAATGATTGTGAAACATTATACAAACATCCCATTGGTCAAAAACTTATCTCTCAACTGATCAAAAGTGCAGATTCTCCCTCTGCCAACATTGAAGAAGGGTATGGTCGTGGTTATGGCAAGGATTACGCTCGATTTCTAAGAATCGCACTCGGTTCAACACGGGAAGCACGCGGATGGTATTATCGCAATCGTCGCGCACTTCCCGATGAAGTCGTTGAACATCGTATCAATCTTGCAACTGAGCTAATTCGTCTCCTAACCACAGCCTCAAACCAACAACGAAACCGCTAGAGCTAACTAGCAACTAGCAACTAGCAACTAGCAACTATGTACAAAATTTTAGTTTCAGACAAATTGGGTCAAGCAGGTCTCGACGTGTTGGACGCGGCCGAAGATATGAGCTATGACCTGTTGCTCAAAAAGAGTAACGAAGAGTTGATCGCCGTTTTGCCAGCGTATGATGGCTGGATCGTGCGGAGTGGGACAAAGCCGAACGCGGAGATGATCGCGGCGGGAACAAAGCTCAAGGCGATTGGGCGTGCTGGCATTGGCGTGGACAACATCGACATTGAGGCGGCGACCGAGAATGGGGTCGTCGTGATGAATACGCCGGGCGCGAACAGCATGGCGACGGCGGAACAGGCGTTGACGCTGATGTTGGCGGTCAGTCGGCATACGGCACATGCACATGCGAGTGTGGGACGCGGCGAATGGAATCGTTCCGCCTACGCAGGCCAAGAGCTTTACAACAAGACGTTGGGCGTGATTGGGTTTGGTAAAATCGGCCGACTCGTCGCCGCCCGCGCCCAAGCATTCGGCATGACCGTCGTCGCCTATGACCCCTACGTGAGCGAAGAAGATGCGCGTGCGCTGGACGTGACGCTGGTTGATTTGGACGATCTGTTCGCACAATCCGACTACATCACCCTACACACTGCCGTCACCGAAGAGACTGCCAACATGCTCAACGCCGACGCATTCGCGCAAATGAAGGACGGCGTGATTATCGTCAACGCGGCACGCGGTAAGCTGATCGATGAACAAGCGTTGCTCGCCGCGCTGGAAAGTGGCAAGGTCGCTGGTGCAGGGCTGGACGTGTATCAGCAGGAGCCACCCAGCGCGGACAATCCGCTGATCGGACATCCGAAAGTGACGCATGTGCCGCATCTCGGCGCAAGCAGTCGTGAGGCGCAAACAAACGTCGCCGTGCAGATTGCGGAGCAGATGATCGACGCGCTGCGCGACAACGATATTCGGAATGCGGTGAACGTCCCTTTTGATTCAAGCTCTGGCTTCGCAGCGATCCGCCCCTATTTAGATTTGGCGGAGAAGCTAGGGCAACTGCAATATCACATTGCGACAAATCCGATTGAGCGCGTCGAAATTGACGTGTTTGGAGAGCAGGTGGCGGGGCTGGTTCGGCCGATTGCCGCCTCCCTCCTCAAGGGCATGATTTCATCGCTCGTCGATGGGGAAGTCAACTATGTCAACGCGCCGATGCTGGCGAACCAGCTTGGCATTAAGGTGTCACAGGTGCGAAATCTGAGCGGCGTTGACTACCCCAACACCATCGCCTGCCGCATCCACTACAACGCCCCCGAACCACACACCATCACGGGAACCGTGATCGGCGGCAAGTATCCGCGCATCGTCAAAATGAGCCGCTATCTGGTTGAAGGCACACCCGAAGGGGTCGTGATGCTGTTGCGAAACACAGATGTGCCGGGTGTCGTTGGGCAGATCGGCACGCTGTTGGCAGCGTACAACATCAATATCGCAGAGTGGCGCATGGGGCGCAGTGAGCAAGGGGGAGAAGCATTGTGCTTTATCAACCTCGACACGTCGCCACCAGAGCCGCTTGTGCAAGCGATTGAGATGATTCCTGCGGTCAGAAAGGCGAAAGTGGTGCTGCTCTAAAGCACAGAGATTCCGTTTTTTGAAAAAATGGAATCTCTGCTGTTCTCCCCTATATGCCAACAGATGAACAACGCCTTGCGGTGCGAAATCGGCCGAATCAATCCCCCATCATGTACCAAACATGGGAGCATCTGCTTTTCTTACATTGGGAGATCGATCCCGCGCTGATTCAGGCGACGCTTCCAGCAGGATTAACGGTCGATACTTATCGTGGAAAAGCGTATTTGGGGATTGTCCCATTTTACATGAACTTTGTTCGGCCGCGCTTCCTGCCGGCCGTCCCCAAGCTCTCCTTTTTTCTCGAAACCAATTTACGAACCTACGTCTATGACGAAAATGGTGTGCCGGGCGTTTGGTTTTATTCCCTCGACTGCAACCAGCCGCTTGCCGTTTGGATGGCGCGAACGTTTTTTAAGCTACCCTATTTTCATGCGAAGATGAAAGCGCGAAGGGAGGGGGCAGTCGTCGAGTATGCCACACAACGTCGCGGGTGGCGTGAGAAAGGTGAATTTGTGTATGCACCAACTTCTCAACCAAAAACGGCACAAATTGGCTCCCTAGAATTCTTTCTCGGCGAACGTTACGTCTTATTTGCCAACACGCGCAAGGGGATCAAATCTGGACAAGTCTGGCACACACCGTATCAGTTGAGTTCTGTTTCAGTCTCAAAGTACACAACAGAGTTGATCGAACTGGCGGGATTTCCAGCCGTCACACGTCCATTTGACCATGCGCTTTACTCAGCGGGTGTGCGTGTGAACGTATTTTCTCTGCGCTGATTGACTCACATAAGGTAGAAAGAATTTCCTCATGAGCCGTTACCTGCTTGACACAAATCATCTTTCACCAGATGCCTTGATTGCCTTTGTTGCATTGTGCTACGATTCAAATTTATTGACAAGAGACACCAACTTGGATGCCATTCTCGGCTTGCAGGTCGAGAACTAGATCAAATAATCAGGCTGAACAGTACTTATGAAGCGAACTTGGTTAATTTTCCTGCTACTTCTTGTAATCGCGCTGGTTGCGACAGCGATTGCATCGGCCGATACGATCTATCTCCCCATCATAAAATACGACCAAACATCAACTCCGACACCCACCCCAACGATGACTCCCTCGCCGCCGCCAACACCCGATCCCACCCTCATGCAAGAGGTGCGTGGAATGTGGGTCTCGCGTTTTGATTGGACAAATGGGCGTGATCCGGCCGATTTAGCCAAAATTGATGAGATTGTCAACAATGCGGCACTGGCTGGCTTTAATGTCATCTTCTTCCAAGTGCGAGGAACGGGAGATGCCTACTACACACCCGGCCTAGAGCCATGGGCCAAGCGAGTGAGTGGTGAAAACGAAGGTCAATGGCCTAGCCCTTATTGGGATCCGCTGGCCTATTTTATTGAGAAAGCCCACTCAAAAGGGATTCAGCTACACGCCTATCTCAACGTCTACCCTATCTCACATTGTACCGATTTGCCGAACGTGAATGCCGGCCCTTGGCCGATTTACTATCAACTACGTGCTCAGTACGGCACAACGCAAATTGAGGACAATGATGGCAACCCCATCACTTTTTTGGACGGGCTACAGTGGCTAAAAGATTACGATAGTCAATGTCTAGGCAGCTATCTACGTGCTTCACCTGCCTCCATCTACTATGACAATCATCTCATTGCCATTGGGCAAGATTTGGTTGCACGCTTTGATATAGACGGCATTCATCTCGACCATATCCGTTATGCGGGACGCAACACCTCCTGTGATCCCATCGGCCTATGCCGATACAATGGGCAAGAGGAAAATTGCAGCCCTGTTCCATCATGTGAGTTGACAAATGACTTCAAAGATTGGCAACGCCGTCAGGTAAATGGCACCGTGCGAAAGTTCTATGAGCAGGTGATCGAGCCAAATCCAACGGTTTGGTTATCGGCCGCTGTCTGGCCTGTTCATCAAGATAAATGGGGTTGGGGATCATCTCAAGGCTATTTTGACTACTATCAAGACTCAAAAACGTGGATAGCGGAGGGGTACATCGATAGTATTTCTCCCATGATCTACTCCAATGTCACTAGTGGTTGCCCCGAAGATAGCAGCTTTTGGACACGTAACCGCTGGGAAACGCTCGTTTGGGATTTCCAAGCAGGGAATAGCGGTCGCTATATCGTTCCCGGCATTGGCAGCAGCTACTGCAACTTTGCAGAAATTGAGTGGCGTATTGCAAAATCACGCGAGATTGGTACGGCCGGACATGCACTTTTCTCCTATAGTTACTTGCGCGTGCGTGGTTGGTTTGATGATCTTGCTGCTGGCCCTTATCGAGAGCCAGCCATTGTGCCGCCAATCACGTGGCGTAGTCCGTAATTTGATGTTTTGGGACTTGGTACATGAAAAGATTACAGCAGCTCGCGCTCATTGAAGAGCCAACATTTCGGTCAAAAATCCCACTCGTTGCGCGTGTGCGAACGATGTGGAATAACGTCGCGGCACGTTGGTATGTGCAGGGAATGTTTCAACAGCAGATCGCGTTTAACCAAGCTATCGTGCAAGTGTTGACGGAGCAAGAGGAACGGCTTGTCGCACAAGATCGAGAACTAGTTGCGTTGACAAAACGGTTAGCCATTTTGCAACAGCGTTCGATGGCGTGTACCTCCAATAATCGTTAGCGGGGCAACATGCCAAAGAAGTTCAAGCTGCTCAGGCTGTGGTAAAGCTGAATGACTATTTTACACACCGAATGCTTGGAAATAGGTAAGCTACAAACCGAATATCTGGATCAGTGCAACCAACGTCAGCGGACTGAGAAGCGTCGATAAGACAACTGCGGTTGTCATTGCTTGAGGCATCAGATTGTACTCGGTCGTAATAATGATCGTTGCAACGGCGACAGGTGTCCCCATTTCAATCACGCCGACCGAGCGGGTTAGCCCATCTAGGCCAAATAGCCCTAATAGGCCAATTGCAACCAATGGCGCAACGACAAGCCGCAGACTAATTGCAGGCAGCGCAAGCCGAATATCCGCAAAATCACGCACGTCTGCCATCTGCATTCCCAAAACGATTAGCATCACTGGAACCGCGCCACGCCCCGCGATGGTGATGGCTGAATTGAGCGGTGTTGGGACAGATAGATCAAATATCGTGACAGAGATTGCGGCAATGATTGCATAGAGGATCGGCAGTTTGGTCAAGCTACACACTGCTTTTTGCCAAGGCTGCGTACCGAGCGAGGCCAAAATCACCCCAACTGTATAAGATAGCATCCCGGAGACAACTAGAAAAGGGGCGGCGCGTGCGAGACCTTCTGCCCCATAGCGCAGTTCGTTGAGCGGCAAGCCCATGTTGCCAACGTTGCCGAACATGGCGACAAGGATGAGAAAGATAGTGTGTTGTCGGCCGAGGTTGAGAACTCGGCCGATTACCCACCCAATCACCCCCATCGAGCTGATCGCAACAAAAGCAAAGAGCAGAATCTGCCCTAACTCTCCTGCCTCTATCGTCGAGTTGACCAGCAGATCAAACAGTAGCGCGGGACTAAAGACATAAAACGTCAGCCGCGAGACAGTCTGTTTATCCAGCGCGGTCAATCGCCGCAACGCAAACCCAACCCCTGCCACCAGAAAGATGGGGAGAATGTTGTTTGATAGAACATTGAGGATTTCAGACAAAATTTTCTGCTCTTACCAGCTACCTGCCATAATGCTCAAAATCAATCTCTTGAGTCATCCAATCCATCTCTTCCATCACTTCTTCAATCAATTCTTGTAAATGGTCGAGTTCGGAGTCTGTGAGCATGTCATTGAGAATGCGCGAAGCTGTGCTGCCACCCACTTTGGCAAGTGCGCCGATGGCTGCGACCTGCACTGCCTCGTCTTCATCGTAAGCCAATTGTGCCAGTGGCGTGACCGCATTGCTATTGCCAATTCCACCCGCAGCGCGGGCAGCCTCAGCCCGCATATCGGCGTAGGGGCTTTCCATCTCATCTAGCACTGTGTTGATCCAGCGATCATCGGCACTGTTGCCCATTGCAAACAGCGAACTGATTTGCAGATCGTAGTTGCCACTTTCGTAGGCATCTTCAATCAGTGGCGGAATGCGTTCATCACCCGACGCGCCCATGCCTTCAAGCGCAGCACAGCGCACAGGCAGCGCAACACGACTATCGACGTGTTGCTCATGCAGTGCATTCACAACGCGGTCGCGCACATAGGTTGAGATTTGACCCCACTCGCCCAGCAATACGTAGTGGGCAAGGGCTTTAGCGGCCGAATGACGCACTTCCAGATTGTCATCACTTTGCATAAGTGTAATGATTTTACTAACCACCGTTACGTTGTCAGAATCCCATAGCCCATCCAATGCGGCAACGCGCACCTTTGCGCTTTCATCATTGAGCAGATTGGCAAAGACAGGGCTAAACTCCACCTCAAAACTTTCTTCGCTTAAGTCAGCCAAATGGCGTGAGATCATTTCGCGCCGCTCCTGCTGGGCATGTTGCCAACGGTCACGAAATTGCGCCATCTCGTCTGGAGTCATATCAGAGAGACGGAAAAGATGGGGGATTTCGACATCATCATCCCCAAACAGCGCGTCTAGGATAAACGCGAATTTTGTTATATCAAAAGTCATGTTGATGTTCCTTAATTCGACATTTGGATATTGTCGTCAAAAAACCGTATCGTCGTAAAATGATTGCAGATTTGCAATCCCCACAACAGGTCTCACAACAGGTTCTTACAGTAGTGGATGATGATGAACAGCGGTCACGCAATCGCGTTATGTTATGATCGTATCTTATGATTTATGTTGATGTGAGCGCGGCTGTCCATAGCCGCGCAGGATTAGGCCGATATTGCGAAGGCGTTGCGCTGGAGGTCGGGAAGTTACGGCCGATTTCCCTATTCTACAATCGTGGCTCTAACGCCAAACTTCCCATAAGCCTGCGCCATCTCCCCGAACGCTCCGTTGAGTTGGGCTATAAGCCATGGCGAATGGCGGTTTTGATGGCGCATCTCGCACGCTCTGGCTTTAATCGCTGGCTGCCAGAGGTGAGTCTCTTCCACAGCACCGAGCATCTGCTTATGCCCGTGCGCGACGTGCCGACAGTGTTGACCGTTCACGATCTGATCTTTAACCTCTTTCCAGCGTATCACAAGAAGCTGAACTACTGGTTTCTCAACTGGGCAGTGCCGATTTTTTGTGAGCGGGCGACGCACATCATTGCGGTGTCGGAGGCGACAAAGCGGGATGTCGTCCAACAATATGGGGTTGCGCCGTCTAAAATCACGGTTGTCTACGAGGCGGCATCTGACCTTTTTCGGCCGCCAACCCAACAACAAATTGCCCAAATTCGCGCAAAATATCAGTTGCCAGAGCAGTTTTTGCTGCATCTATCGACGATTGAGCCGCGCAAGAATATCGGCCGATTAATAGACACGCTCAAGCGTCTACGTCACGATTTTCCCAACCTCAAACTACTGCTCATCGGCAGCAAGGGTTGGCTTTACGGCGACCTGTTCGCACGCATCGAGCGGGAGAACTTGCAGGATGTGGTGCTGTCACTCGGCTGGATTCCCGACGAAGATTTGCCAGCGGTCTTGGGTGCAGCCACGCTCGGCGTACAGCCCAGTTTATATGAAGGATTTGGGCTACCGATTTTGGAGCAGATGGCGGTTGGGCAAGTCGTCGCGGCGAGCAACGCGGCGAGTCATCCGGAGGTTGGGGGGGGCGCAGCGGTTTATTTTGACCCGACAAACGTCGATGAAATGGTGGGCGTGATCGGCCGATTGCTCGCCACCCCCGACGAACGCGCCCATCGCCGCGAACTCAGCCTCGCCCAAGCCGCCCAGTTTAGCTGGCAACGCACGGCGAGAGAAACAATTGCAGTCTATGACAAAATTAGCAAACGATGAGCGCAACCCGCTACGGCTTACTGCCTATGGCTTGCTGCTCACAATTCCCGTTCTCTACTGGTTCACGCTCGCCCATACGCCTGTATTAGGCGACCCAACAGAATATACGTTTGTCGCGCATGTTCTGGGCGTGGCACATCCGCCCGGCTATGCGTTTATGACGTTGGTGAGCAAGCTGTTCCAGACGATCATTCCGTTTGGCAGCATTGCATGGCGCACTCATTTGGTCGCATTGACGGCAGGAACGATTGGGATACTGTGCGTCTTTGGGATCGTCAAAAGTGTTGCACAGACAGCTCGCCGCTCCGACCAAATCAACGGCCTGTTATACAGTGCAGCGATCACGGCACTTACTATTGCTGTTGGCGCAAATTATTGGCAACATAGCATCCACGCCAATCCACACATCATCACGGCCGCATTTATCACGTTGAATCTTTATGTGTTGACAAAGTGGTATCTGGCGAGTTCCAACTCCCGAAATACGTCGTCGCAGAAATGGCTGTATGCTTTTTGTCTGTCAGCCGGGTTAGGCGTAACCCACCACCCGTTGACCGCCTTTGCCCTGCCAGCCTGCGTCGTCTTTATCTTGATTGTGCAGCCACGCATTTTGTTGCAATGGAAAACCCTGCTGACCGGGACGCTGTTTGTGATGTTGGGTATGTTGGTTTGGGGGTATTTTCCGCTGAGGGCGGCCGCGTTGGAGGGAACGCAGTTTCCCAGCGACATGAACACGTGGGAGGGTTTTCTAAACATCATCTTGGCGTTACGGCTGCGCGAAAATCTGGACAATTTTAATAAGTTTGGACTCGCTGACCAGTGGGATCGCCTGCGTATTTTTATCTCTCTTTTGCGCGTTCAATACGTTTGGCCTGTCAGCTTCTTGTCATTGATTGGCGCGGGCTGGCTGGCAAAAAGCAAGCGACATCGGCCGCTTCTCCTCCTATACGCACTTGCATTCATCTGCATCTATGCTTTTGTCATGAACACGGTGCAGGACGTGATGGCTTATTTACTGTCACTGTTTTTGATCGTCGGGATGCTAGGCGGTTTTGGGCTGATCGCCATTCTCACCTCACAACGTCTGCCAAGACGACAATCCATTTTTCTCCTCATCCTGCTGTTTCCCGTCTGGAATATCGTCCAAAATCTGCCCCACATTTCTCTAAGAAATTACAGTGAGGGCGGCGACTATGTAGCAGTTGTGCGTGAGCAGTTTGCAGGGAAGGGAGAAGGGGCAGCCTTGCTCAACCAGTGGGAGACAATGACCCCGCTATGGTATGCGCGGGATGTCGAAGAAAATTGGTTTGACGAGGCGGACGTTCGGCCGATTTGGGTCTCCTCTACAACGCCATGGCTCGACCTCGTTTTTCAAAACCTACCGGCTGGCCCCGTCTATCTCAATCGCTTTGAACGCTCTATTTTTGATGCAGGCTTTCGCTTGCGGCCGCGTGGCGACTTGTGGCAAGTGGTCGAGCCGGGTGATATGACTGTGCCGGCCGAGTTAGAACCTGTCAATGTTGGGACGGGTATGATCGAAATTGTTGGGTATCAGTTTCCCACTTCAGATGCAAGCGCGACGGCCGATGACAAGTTGACGATGACGCTCGCTATGCGCGTGTTGCAACCGACTGATGACATCTACATGCCCGTTTTGCAAATCGGCGACCTCGAAATTGCATTTACAACGGACAGTCATCTGTTGAGCAATAGCTGGCTGCCCAATGAGATTATTGTCGAGCAGTATCGGTTTGCCGTGCCGTCTATCCGCAATTACGAGGGCGGTGATGTGCGTGTCCAACTGTACAATCTTTCCAAAGATGAATACAGTGGCTCGAGCGTCTCGATTGGGCGTTTGGCCTACGGCGGCGAGCGATTCCCAGCACGCACAGCGAACCTGTTGGCAAATTTTCAACAGCGTGTTGGCTTAGATAGTGCGACAGTGCGTCAGGGATTAGACATGCGGCGTGGGATATGGGGGGATGAGCATCCACTGCGAGTCAAGAACGGTGAGACGGTGCATATCGGCTTGAACTGGCGCGTATTGGAAAAGCCAGAGGAGAGCTATACAGTATTTGTGCATTTGATCGATGCGGGCAATCGGCCGATCATCGACAGCCTAGACTACACGCCGCTTGGTGGCGCATCTCCTACCCACCTCTGGATTCCGAAATGGCTGCCCGGCCAGAAGATGTACGATCCCTACCAGATGGACATCGCGGACATCCCACCCGGTGACTATTTCATTGAAATCGGCCTCTACGAGCAGTTCACAAAACGACGCTTGCTGCGCTACGATCAAGAGGGGAACGCCAACAGCGACCGTATTATCTTGGGCAAAATTATTGTCGAACTAGACCAATGAAATGCTGATAAAAAAAGCGTGAATAATGGGCGATAAGAGATTGTTTTGTTACGCTAGGGGGCTAATTGACATGATCGATCTTACTTGGGTTAGGTGAAGGAGTTTCGCAACATAATAAACAACTCTTTCTACCATAGACATTGCGTCGTATGCAGGCCTCAAAACAAAAAACGTTACTCTTTTCATCAGTTTTCGCTTACCTGCTGCTCCTGTTTTTGCAGTTTTTTTCTATCTTTTTGTTCGGGATAGGACAAATTTTCGTGGCACTTTTAGTGTCATTTGTCAACGTCTGGCTTTTGTATTCACCTTCGTCTGGTTTCCCACCGGACGAGGTGTTGGCAGACGGGGAGACATTCCCTGTGCTAAATGAGTTAGTGAGGGCTGTCTCGGCCGAAGTAGACGTACCGCCACCAGCTATTATGCTCACAAAGCGCAATAGCTGTACACTCGGATTGATTGGCTTTCGCCAACGTCCGGTGCTTATCATTGGCCAATCACTGCTCTTGGCAAGACCGTTTGACGAAAAACTTGTCCTGCTCGCGCACGAAATTGGCCATTTGCGTGATGGCACATTTTCCCGCTCAACTTTTCACATCACTGCCAGAGGCATTATTTATCGCGTGTGGTGGTTGGCTAAGACGGCTCGACTGCGGCCGATTGCTAACTTATTTGGAAAATGGCGGCAGCTCAACTCAGAGATTCAAATGTGGGACGGGATTCAATCTGAATACGTAGCTGATTATTGGTCTGCACAAATCGCGGGCAGCACGGCGACCTATCGTATTCTCGCACATGTTGAAAACGTCTGGAAAACGTCAAACCAAGCACACCCGCTTTCACACCCAACATTTGAGGCACGTCTACGCGCCATCGACAATTTGCCTTATTTGGAACCGCGCATCGTCTTTACATCAGAGCGTGAAGCTGCGCTAACGGCCGAGCTGAAAAGCTGGCCATATATCATGCAAAAGCGTGAAGAAGCAATGTTTGAGTCAATCGGTGTGCCGTATCAACCAACGACGGTTGTGCGCTCGTGACTTAGCGGCCGATATGTCGTTCACCGCGCTCTTTTGCCAAGCGAATTTGCTTTTGGCGTTCCCGAAAACGCGCCTTGCGCTCTTCAGTTAGATTATCAATGCAGTGTGGGCAGGAGACACCTTCTTCATAGGTGTCGGCCGCGACATCGGTCGCAGTCAACGGATGCCAGCACGCCCGACATAGCACATAGCTGCCGGGCTGCAAAGCGTGATCGACCGTCACACGCTCATCAAAGACAAACAGCTCCCCATGCCATTTTGTCTCTTTTTCCGGCACTTTCGCCAAGTAGTTGAGAATGCCACCCTGTAGATGATAGACGTTTTCAAATCCCTCTTTTAAGAAAAAAGAAGTCGCTTTCTCGCAACGAATCCCGCCTGTGCAGAACATGGCAACCTTTTTATGTTCGGCGGGGTCGAGCTGATCGCGTGCGTAATCGACAATTTCGCTAAATGAGGCCGTTTCGGGATTGACAGCCCCTTCAAACGAGCCGATCTGCACCTCAAAATCGTTTCGCATGTCGATCAGCAGCACGTCTGGATCGCTGATTAGATCGTTCCAAGCCTCTGGCGAGACGTAAGTTCCGACTGTACTGGTTGGATCAACCTCTTCTCGTAGCGTGACGATCTCTTTTTTGAGACGCACTTTCATGCGGTTGAAGGGAATGAAATCGGCCGAACTCTCCTTCACTTCCAAATCGGCCAGCCGCACGTCTTCACGCAAATAGGCAAACAGTTTGTCGATCCCCGTGCGATACCCTGCCACTGTGCCGTTGATCCCCTCACTGGCTAACAAAATCGTTCCCATCACGCCGTGAGCGCGACAATACGCGCCCAGCGGCGCACGTATCTGCTCGTAGTCAGGCAGTGGGACAAATTTATAAAATGCTGCAATGATTATCTTTTCCATAGTCAGATAGGCAGTGACAAAATATGTGCAACGATCTCATCGGGGGCGCGGTCTGTTGTGTCAATGTGGATCGCATCATCGGCCGCTGTCAGTGGTGAATGTTCGCGCTCTGAATCCAGCTTATCACGTGCCTTAATGCCCATCAGCACATCATCAATCAAGAGTTCGATGCCCTGCTCTTCTTTGTCAGCGACACGCCGACGGGCGCGTTCCTCGGCCGATGCCGTCACGTACAGTTTGAGTGGCGCGTCGGGCATGACGACCGTGCCAATGTCGCGCCCAACCATCACGACGCGCCCCTGTTCGCCAATTTCGCGCTGTCGGCGCACCATTTCAGCACGCACGGCAGGGTTCGCTGCCACTGCCGAGACATTTTGATCGACCCGCTCACTGCGTAGCTCCCACGTGACATCTTTATCACCGAGCAGAACGGTATACTGACGACCATCATCGATGGCGGCGGGTTGGATGGTGATTTCGGCCGATTCCGCCAGCGTCGTCACCATCATCTGATTTTCTGGCTTAATTCCCGCATCTAAAACCGCCAACGTTGCTGCCCGATACATAACGCCTGTGTCTAACAACAGGTAGCCCAGCCGCTCTGCAAGCAGGTTGCCAATCGTCGTTTTACCACTCGCCGCCGGCCCGTCAATTGCAATGACAGATGGTATTTTTCCATTGAACATATTTTTAGCCTCTGCGCTTTTTCTTGATTGGTTTACCTTCATGTCGTCTGGAAGGCTTTTTTTTGCCAAAATGTCGCTCTCGCGGCGTTCCTACCTTTGCCGTTTTATAGAGTGATTTCACTTCTCGCTCTGTCAACTCGCGCCACTGCCCGGTCTCCAAATTTTTGAGACGAATCGGCCCGATCTTCTGTCGCACCAATTTTCGCACAGGATGCCCCAACAGTGCCGCTACCTTGCGAATTTGCCGCTTACGCCCTTCGCGCATTGTGATTAGCAACTCAGTCGCGTACCCACTGTCGTCCAGCACCTTGATTTTGACGGGCAGTGTCTTTTGACCCTCCAAATCAAGCCCGTTACGCCAGCGTTCCAAGTCGTCATGTGACGGTCTGCGCTCAACCCAGACGTGATACTCTTTTGAATGACCATAGCGGGGATGGGTCAGGCGGTGTGCCAGTTCGCCGTCATTTGTTAGCAGGATCAGCCCCTCGCTCTGCTTGTCAAGCCGCCCAATCGTGAAGAGGTGTCCTTCGACATCGACCAAATCACGCACGGTCTTGCGCCCCTCCTCATCATCCGTTGAGGAGATGATTCCCTTTGGCTTATTGAGCATGATGTACTGGTAACGTTGAAAGCGAATTGGCTCATTGTCGAGCGTGATGGTGTCGGTGCTGGAATCGGCCGATTCCCCCAACCGCGCCACCTTACCATTGACCGCGACGCGCCCCGCTTTGATCAGTTCCTCATTTTTGCGCCGTGATCCCACACCCGCCCGCGCCAATAATTTTTGTAGTCGTTCTTGCATAGGTTGAATTCTAGCGTCCCGATAGGGCGCACACCATCTGAATCGCGTACCCTGTCAAACGCTGAACCGTCGCACAACCGTCTGACCATCGGCGCAATCGACCCAGTTAAAGCCTTCGGCCGAGCCATAATCGGCGACATCCTCCTCGCCTGCACGCCAAAAGCGAAATTGGCGAAAGCCGCTCGCCACACACGTGTAAGTGATGCCATCTCGCATGATCTGCATCGTCTGATGCAAATGTCCGTGAAACACGCCACGCAGCCGCTCGCGCAACGGCAACAGTGCCAGATGAAGAGCCGCGCCGTTTTGCAAGAGCATCCCACTGTCGATCCACTCAGATCCGACGGGATGAACGGGAAAGTGCAGAAAAACGGTGAGCGGATTGCCGGTCGTTGGAACTGTTTTCAAATAGTCGAGCTGCTCGGCCGACATCATCCCCTCCGGATCGATCTTATCCCGGCCGCGTCCGTCCAAGACAAGAAATTCCTCGTCACCGACTGCGAAGCGATAAAACAGCTTGTCGGCCGCCAAATCCTCTTTTTCGCCAAACGTCATCCAGCGACGCAGCCGCGCCGCCCGATCATGATTGCCCGTCGCAAAATAAACGGGGCAATCCAGTGTGTCTAACACCGTTTGCGCCAGTTGATACCCCGCGTCCTCATCCGCAAACTCGACCACATCCCCCGTGTGCATCACAAAATCTGGCTGTCTTGGCAACGCCTTGATTGCTTCAACAAGCTGCATTGTCTTTGCAAAGGGGCTTGCCTTGCGAAATACAAAATCGACCGTTGTGCCAAAGTGTGTATCTCCGATTTGTATAAAAGCTGTCATCTATCTCCAGAGGTAGGGCAACCACTCAAAAGCTAAGAAATGTCGCCACACCGCCCATGTGTGACCACCCTGCACTGTCACATAGCGATGCTTGACGTTGCGCTCGACGAGACGATTGTGCAGCGCGTTGCACTCGTTTATAAACCAGTCGTCTTGCAGACCACAACCGATAAAAAAGTCGGTCAAGGTGTTGAGCTTATCGGCCGAAACAGTCTCCCCAAAATACGCGCCAAATTGTTTGTCTAGCCCAAACAGCGTCCCGCTAAACAGTCCCAGCGCACAAAACTGAGCGAGCCGCGCAAATCCAACACATTCCGTCTGCATCCCGCCCATCGACAGCCCTGCCAACGCACGCCCGTTGCGTTCTGCCTGCACGTTGTACTTAGCTTCAACGAGCGGGATTACGTGGTCGAACAGCTCCGCCTGCATCCCGACAAAATTTGTGGCGTAAAACGCGCTCGTTTTGTTGTGAAAGTCGGTAGCGATGTGACCGTTGGGCATGGCGATGAGCATCGGCCGAATTTTCCCCGCCGCTAGCAAATTGTCGGCAATCGTGCCGGCCGCGCCAAGCTGACTCCACGAATAGCCCAACTCACCAGAACCATGCAGCAGATAAAGAACGGGCAGTGGCTCGCCGCTCGGATCATAGCCGGGCGGCGTGTAAATGTGCAGATCGCGGAATCCATTTGCCACAGTTGAACGATAGGTATGGCGATGGATAATCCCATGCGGCACATCTTGTAGCATGAAAAAGTCCGCGTCTTTACCCACAATTGTAAAAAGGCTGAACGCAGCCATCGCCCCAACTTTGACTTCAAAATTGTTCGGATCGACAAAGCCAACGCCATCAATTTCGATTTGATAGCTATAGCTGCCGGCGGGTAGCGGGTCGATGGTCAGCTCCCAGCGTTCCTCTGCTTGCACAAACGGCAACGCCGCGCCCGCCGCTATGCCCAGCCCAAGCTGAACGGTGCCGCCTGTCAGCCTGACCGTCTCTGCGTTGGGCGCGACGACGTGGAACGTCACGCTGTTATCGGGATGGATTTGCGGTGATTTTGACACGTTAAAAGCCCATGTTGCGGCCGATAATCTCTTTCATGATCTCGTTCGTCCCGCCATAAATCGACTGTGCGCGACAATCGACGTATGCTCGCGCAATTGGATACTCCGTCATGTAGCCATAGCCGCCGTGTAGCTGGACACACTGATTGACGACGCGATTTTGTAGGTCGGTCGTCCACCACTTGGCCATGGAGGCGGTTGTCGCATCGAGCGTGCCTGCGACGTGCTGCATGATGCAGTCATCGACGAACGTTCGGCCGATCCGAATCTCCGTCGCCATCTCTGCCAGCTTGAAGCGCGAATTTTGGAAGGAGCCAATTTTGCGGCCGAAGGCCTCGCGCTCTTTACAATATGTCTTCGTCCATTCCAACGCGATCTCTGCACCCGCCAACGCCCCTATCGCAATTGTCAACCGCTCCTGCACAAGACCGCCCATTAAATAATAGAATCCCTGACCTTCCTCGCCTAACAGATTTTCAATCGGCACTTCTACATTTGAGAAATAGAGTTCGGCTGTGTCCTGCGCGTGCATTCCGATCTTTTCCAAATTGCGGCCGTGCGAAAAGCCTTCCCGCTCTGACTCAACGACGAGCAGGCTCATTCCTTTGCGTCCCGCTGCTGGATTGGTTTTACACACCACAATCGTCAACGCCGCATTGATGCCGTTGCTGATAAACGTCTTCTGCCCGTTGATGATGTATGAGTCTCCTTGCCGCACGGCCGATGTGCCAACGCTCGCCAAATCGCTGCCCGTGTTCGGCTCTGTCATCCCAATGGCGACAATGCTTTCACCCGTCACAGCCCCTTCAAGCCAGCGTGCCTTCTGCTCATCCGTTCCATACTTTGTGATGTAGGGAACCGCCATATCGCTGTGGATGGGAAAGCCAATGCCGGGCATTCCGCTCAACCCGATCTCTTCCGAAATGATCGCATTGTAGCGGAAGTCGGTCTCCCCAAAACCGCCGTACTCTTCTGGCACATCAATCGAGAGAAAGCCTTGCTCTCCCGCCTTGAGCCAAAATGACTTGTCGATGATGCCAGCTTTTTCCCAGTCTGCATAGTGTGGCTCGGCCTCACGCGCCAAAAATTGACGAAATGCGTCACGGAACATTTTGTGTTCGTCTGTCAAAAATCTATCTTGCATATTGTTCTTGCAGCGACCTCTTGGCGGTCGTTATGCGCTAGATGTGCTTGTAGTGGGTTATGTTTATCACAGGTAGTTGAAAAAATTCGGAGAGTCCAACGAGATGGGTGACATTCATCTTACGTTTGCCACTCAACACGTCCGCTATAGTCGATTTGGTCTTAACGATGGGTAGCAAATCTTTTTGAAGTAGTCCTTGTTCTCGTAACAGTTGGCGCACCTCATTTGAGAATTGGATGATGTTCTGTGATTGCATTTTACTGTTCCTTCACGAGATTCGTGCAATTCTAACACATTTACATATATCAGAGGCAAGTATAGAATATCCTCTATTGCCTGCTGTTTTGTGATATTGCGCCGCTCACAAAGCGAAAAGCAATGAATAAGTGTCGATTTTTGAGCAAATTATCAGACTTTACCTGTTGAGTGATTGAAACGCCATGATTGTTCTGAAGTCGTTTTCCATGCTGCATGAAAAGATGTCATAATACTCACCATGTTTAGCCCACGATTGAATGGTGCTATACCCCAACATTTTCTATTTTAAATTCCCTGAGATGGCTCAGACAAATATAGCGAACATCTACAATGACTCGGCCGAGATTTCCGTAGATGTTTCTCAGTTCATAACAGATAAGGCAACTGGTAAAATCACGCTGATGGTGAGAGTAGTTGTTTGCTGCTCTTTCCATTAAGTCCCAACTTGATTACAAGGATGATACGGCATGACACCAACAATGAAACGTTGTGAAGATACCATCTTCCAAATTGTTGTACACGCTAACGTACCGTACAGCAACAGAAAGATTCAGCAGGCAGCCCAACAACTGGGCATTGAAAAAGTTACCGCTTGTTATGAAGAACGATTATTTTTCATAAAGGGCAACGTGACGCGAGAAGATGCGACAACGCTCGCGCACCACCTTCTCGCAGACCCAATTAATGAAACATATACAATTAGCGACGTTGGGGCTACACAGTTTTGTGTAGCCCCTTCTGCTTTTTTTGTCGATGTCACATGGCTGCCCGGCGTGACCGATCCCGCCGCAGAGAACTTGTGTAAATCGGCCGAGTTGCTCAACGTCACCGGCCTGCAACAGGCGGCGACAGGCCACCACTATCGTCTTGAGGGCGACCTCTCCGAGCGCGACCTCCATCGAATTGCAGCCGAGTTGCTGTCAAATCCTGTCGTGCAGCAGGTGAGCATCAACGCACCGATTGAGCCGCCGTTTGTGGCGGCCGCCTCTCCCGATGCGACCGTCGAAACGATTGTCCTGACCGATGCTGATGAGGATGAGCTTGAGGCGATCAGCCGCGAGCGTCGTCTCAGCCTTGATCGCGCCGAGATGGTGGCGATTCAGACCTATTATCGCAGCGAGGGGCGCGAACCGACCGACATTGAGCTTGAAATGCTGGCGCAAACGTGGAGCGAGCATTGCGTGCATAAGACGTTTCGTGCGTTGATCGAATACACGGGACCTGATGGCGCGACGCAGACGATAGATGGACTGCTCAAGCAATATATTCGCAAAGCGACCGAAACGGTTGATAAATCATGGGTGCGCTCTGCTTTTGTCGATAATGCGGGGATCGTCAAATTTGATGAGCAGTTTGATCTGGCCTTCAAAGTTGAAACGCACAACCATCCGTCGGCACTGGAGCCGTTTGGTGGCGCAAATACGGGGGTTGGGGGCTGTGTGCGCGACGTGCTGGGGGTGAGTGCGCGGCCGATAGCGAACACCGATATTTTGTGCTTTGGGCTGCCGGATTTGTCGGCCGACAAGTTGCCGGACGGCGTTCTCCATCCCAGCCGAATAGCAGACGGCGTGATTGCTGGCATTGAAGATTACGGTAACAAAATGGGCATTCCGACGGTCAACGGCGCGATTGTGTATCACGAAGGATACACGGCAAATCCGCTCGTGTACGTCGGCTGTCTCGGCATTTTGCCGCACGGTAGCCACCCTACACAGGTCAACGCGGGCGATCTCATCGTGTCGATAGGCGGCCGAACGGGGCGCGACGGCCTGCGTGGTGCGACGTTCAGCAGCATGGAAATGGACAGCAGCACCAGCGAAATTGCTGGCACGGCCGTGCAGATCGGGCATCCGATTCAAGAAAAAAAGGTGCAGGAGGTCGTCCTGCGAGCGCGTGATGCCCGTCTTTATTCTGCCATTACCGACTGTGGCGCAGGTGGTTTTTCATCTGCTGTGGGTGAGATGGCGGAAGGATTGGGGGCGCGGGTCGATCTAAATGCGGTCACGCTCAAGTATCCGGGCTTGCGGCCGTGGGAGATTTGGCTGAGTGAGGCACAGGAGCGCATGGTGTTGGCTGTGCCGGCCGAGAATTGGGTAGCGGTAGAGGCGATTGCAAAAAGCCAAGATGTTGAGGCAATTGTGCTAGGCACGTTTGAGGCAACGGGCAAAATTGAACTTTTCTACAATGACGAGCTGGTTGGAGAGCTTGCGACCGACTTCTTGCATGATGGGATTCCACAGCGACAGCTAAAAGCTAAGTGGGAGGGTGTGCCACGTTCAGAAAATGGGGAAACCTCGACAATAAATGACGGTCAACATGCCGACGTTCTCTTAAAGTTGTTGGCACATCCAAATATCCGCAGCAAAGAGGCGGTTGTGCGGCTGTATGACCACGAGGTGCAGTCTGGCACGGCGGTCAAGCCATTTGTGGGCGTGGCAAATCAAGGGCCGAGCGATGCGGCGGTGATCGCGCCACTCGATACACAACAGACGGGCGTGCGTGGTGCTGCGCTAGGCAACGGGATATGCCCTGAGTTTGGCTCGGCCGATCCCTACATAATGGCGTGGGCAGCAGTTGATGAAGCATTACGCAACGTCGTCGCCGTTGGGGCTGATCCCGACCAAGTGTCAATTTTGGACAATTTCTGTTGGGGCAACCCGCTGTTGGAAGATCGACTGGGTGCGCTGGTGCGCTGCACGCAGGGCTGCCACGATGCGGCTGTCGCGTATGGCACGCCGTTTGTGTCGGGTAAAGATAGCCTAAATAATGAATACACGGGCGCGGACGGCAAAAAACATGCGATCCCCGGCACAATTTTGATCTCCGCGCTGGGCATCGTGCCAGACGTGACGCAAGCGGTCACGATGGATTTCAAGTCGGCCGGCAACGCCATCTATGTGATTGGCGAGACAGGCAACGCACTGGCGGGTAGTCATTACGCGCTGGTGGCCGATTCGGCCGATTCCCATACCCTGCCCACGCCCAATCCAGATGCACTCACTCGCTTCCGCCGGCTGCATCGCGCCATGCGTGCGGGGCTAATCGCAAGCTGTCACGACTGCTCAGAGGGCGGTTTGGCTGTGACGCTGGCTGAGATGGCATTGGCGGGTCGGATCGGGGCGGAGATTGATCTGGAGGATGTGCCGGCTTCGGCCGATTTAACCCCAACCCAACGCCTGTTTTCAGAATCACTCAGCCGCTTCGTGGTGGAAGTAACGCCTGAAAATATGTCAGCGTTTGAGGCCTTGTTTGCAGATGATACGTTTGGTCAAATCGGCATGACAACGGTCGCTGCGACGCTAAACGTCACCGATCACTTTGAATTAACGCTAGACACGCTCGAAACGGCGTGGCGCGGGTCTATTGCACCGACTCCGATCACTCAGCCGACAACGACGCAACAATATCCGGCTATTCAACAAATCGGCGCACCCAAAGTGCTGATTCTGCACGCCAACGGCACAAACCGCGACCGCGATGCGGCACTCGCCTGTTCGCTAGCGGGTGGCGATCCCGAAATTGTGCATATCAATCAGTTGATGTCTGGCGAGCGGTCACTGCTCGACTATGGCATGGTTGTTGTGCCGGGTGGGTTTAGCTATGGGGATGATTTGGGGGCGGGGGTGCTGTTTTCGGCCGAGTTGCAGCACCGCTTTGGCAAACCAATGGCGCAGTTTGTCGCCTCAGACCGCCCCGTTCTGGGCATCTGTAACGGGTTCCAAACGCTGGTGAAGGCGGGACTGCTACCCGGCGGGACGACAGAGCGTGACGTAACGCTGACCTACAATGAGCGCGGTCACTTTGAATGTCGCTGGACATATCTGCTGCCCAATCCTGCCAGCCCCAGCATTTTTACGCAAGGACTGACCGAGCCAATTTACTGCCCCGTCGCGCACGGTGAAGGTCGCTTTGTGGTGCGTAATGAGCAGATCGGACAGCAGCTACGCGATAAACAGTTGATCGCGCTTTCCTACGAGGCTGGCTATCCACACAATCCCAACGGGTCAATGCAAAATATCGCAGGGATTTGCAATGAAGCTGGCAACGTTTTAGGCTTGATGCCACATCCCGAAAATCACGTTTTTGCGTGGCAACATCCGCGCGGCACACGCGGCGAGCGTGGCAATTTGGGGCTGTGGTTATTTGTAAATGGAGTTAACTATGCACGACGTTGAGCAATTAGAGACAACCGCCCACCACTGTCTGGATGGCGTTGATCTGAGTGGCTTTGGCACAAAGACAACCGGCAAAGTCCGCGACATCTATCGTTGGGACGATCACCTGATTTTGATCACGTCTGACCGCGTTTCGGCATTTGATCGCGTGTTGGGGCTGATTCCATACAAGGGGCAGGTGCTAAATCAACTCAGTGCGTGGTGGTTTGAGCAGACGGCCGATATCGTCGCCAATCATCTCGTGACTGTGCCGGATCCAAATGTCGCCCTTGTGCGCGTGGCGGAGCCGTTGCCCATAGAGGTCGTCGTGCGCGGCTACATCACAGGTGTGACGACAACTTCGCTCTGGTATTTGTATGAAAATGGGGACCGCAATCCGTATGGGGTCGCATTGCCCGATGGGTTGCAGAAAAACGATGCGCTGCCGCGCCCGATTATTACGCCGACGACAAAGGCACAAGACGGCGCACACGATGAGCCGATTACGCCGGCTGACATTGTGGCACGTGGGATCATCTCGGCCGACCGATGGCAACAAATCGAACAAACTGCCCTCGCGCTGTTCAAACGGGGTCAGGTGCTAGCGGCCGAGGGCGGTCTCACGCTGGTCGATACAAAGTATGAAATGGGACTCGTCGATGGCGAATTGACACTCATCGACGAAATTCACACCCCCGACTCAAGCCGTTTCTGGCAAATTGGTGCAGATGGCGCGAAAGAGAATTACAGTAAAGAGTTCCTGCGCGAATGGTATGCGGCGCAAGGCTACATTGGTGAAGGCGTGCCGCCCACGATGCCAGCAGCGTTCCGAGCGCAGGTTGCAGCCCGCTACATTGCGGTCTATGAAAAATTGACTGGGACAGAGTTTGTGCCGGCCGAGCAGCCCGCTGATGAACGAATTGCGGGCAGTTTGACGGCAATGTTTTTGTGAGAGTAACTATTTATGAACGATCAATCTCCTCTCGTCGGCATCATCATGGGTAGTACGTCCGACTGGGAACAAATGAAGGTGGCACACGAGATACTGACTGAGTTTGGCGTGCCGCATGAGTGCAAAGTAGTTTCGGCACATCGAACGCCCGATTTGATGGTGACGTATGCTGAATCGGCCGAAGCACGCGGCCTCGAACTCATCATCGCGGGCGCAGGCGGCGCAGCCCATCTGCCGGGCATGACGGCAGGGCATACGCTGCTGCCCGTGCTGGGTGTTCCAATCAAAAGCCGAACGTTAAACGGGCTAGATTCTCTGCTGTCTATTGTGCAGATGCCCGGCGGTGTGCCGGTTGGCACGCTGTCGATTGGCACAGCGGGAGCCAAGAATGCCGCATTGTTGGCGATTAGCATTTTGGGCAACAAATATCCAGCCTATCGTGACAAACTACGTGAGTTTCGGGACGCACAGACGCAAAAAGTTCTGAGCGATTCATTGCCATTATGAGCGATGTAGCAACGATTACACCCGGCGGCACGATTGGCGTGTTGGGCAGTGGGCAACTCGGCCGCATGTTGGCACTGGTGGCGCGACAGATGGGCTATCACGTGCATGTCTTTTCACCCGCCCAACAAAGCCCAACAGGTCAAGTGGCAGATCGGATATTTGCGGCCGCATACGACGATCTCGCTGCGGTGCGCGACTTTGCCGCCTCCTGTGACGTGGTGACGTATGAGTTTGAGAATGTGCCAGCGGCGACGGCCGCGGCCTGTGCCGACATCGTGCCGCTCAGACCGGGGCGGGATGCGCTGCACGTCGCACAAAACAGAGTGCGCGAAAAACAGTTTTTGGCAGGACTAGGCTTGCCCGTCGCACCGTATGCAATTGTCGATTCGGCCGAAAGTTGTCGCCAAGCAGCCGCCAAGATCGGCGGCAATGGCTGGGTGCTGAAATCGGCCGAGACCGGCTACGATGGCAAAGGCCAAGCCAAGTTTAACGAGATTGAGACAGCATCGACGGCATGGCAAACAGTCAACAGTTCACAAGCCGTTTTGGAGCAGTTGGTCGCGTTTGAGCATGAGATCAGCGTCGTGGCGGCACGCGGATTGGATGGTTCATTTGTCCACTATGGTGCAATCTTGAACGAGCATCACAACCATATTTTGGACGTGTCGTTTGCGCCAAATATCGTCTCGGCCGACATTGAAAATGCCGCTGTTGAGATGGCGCGAACCATTTTAGAAGCACTCAACGTGGTCGGTGTGCTGTGTACGGAGTTCTTTTTGACGGCCGATGGCAACCTATTTGTCAACGAAATCGCCCCACGCCCACACAACTCAGGTCATCTAACAATCGAAGGTTGCGTGACGAGTCAGTTTGAGCAACAGCTTCGCGCCATCTGCGGCTTGCCACTGGGCGCAACGACCTATTTAGGCGGCGTGGCAATGGCAAACTTGCTGGGCGATTTGTGGGAGAGTGGTGAGCCTGACTGGTCTGCACTCGCCACGATACCACAAGCAAAACTACATCTATATGGCAAAGAAATTGCGCGAATCGGCCGCAAAATGGGGCATGTCACGGCCGTTGCGACAGACAGCCAGCAGGCAAAACAAATTGTGCAACATGCACGCCAGCTATTGAAGGGAAGACATGATTGAAAATTCAGTAGGCCATTTGGGAATTGGTGAAGAATGTGGCGTGCTTGGCATATACGCACCGGAGCGTGACATTGCCAGCATGACATTTTTTGGGCTATACGCATTGCAGCATCGTGGCCAAGAGAGCGCGGGGATTGTGACGAGCGATGGCGCGACCGCTTACGAGCATAAGGGAATGGGGTTAGTCGGTCAGATATTTAACGACAGAGTGTTAGCTCCGCTCAAGGGACACATGGGGATCGGACACACGCGCTATTCGACAACGGGAACCAATCACTTCCGCAACACGCAACCCTACACGCTCGAAACAATTTACGGACATCTAGCAGTTGGGCATAATGGCAATCTGACCAACGCGACCAAGCTGCGCTATCGTTTGCTCGAACGCGGCACGGGGCTGTCGGGGACAAGCGACACAGAAGTACTCGTCCACGCGCTGGCACAGCCAACGCGCATTTGGAGCGACTGGCTGCCCGACGATTTTGAGTATGAGGGCGCAGATCGCTGGAGCGTGCGGTTGCGAGCGTTCATGGAGATTGCGGAGGGGGCGTATTCGCTGACGATTTTGACCAAGAACGCGATCTATGGTGTGCGCGATCCGTTGGGACTTCGGCCGCTGTGCATCGGCCGAATTCCTGAAGGCTGGGTGCTGGCAAGCGAATCGTGTGCGCTGCAAACGATTGGTGCGGAGATGGTGCGCGAGGTTGAGCCGGGCGAGATCGTGCGTATTGATGCCAACGGCTTGACCTCAACGATGGGCAAGCAGGCCGAGCAACCCGCGCTGTGCATCTTTGAATACGTCTACTTTGCGCGTCCCGACTCAGAATTGGAAGGTCAAAGCATCCACCACGTGCGTCAGCAGATGGGGCGACAGCTAGCGCGTGAGTCACATGTGGAGGCTGACTTGGTGATCGCCGTGCCGGACTCCGCCACGCCAGCCGCGATTGGGTATAGCCAAGAAAGCGGCGTGCCATACAGTGAGGGGCTGACAAAGAATCGCTATATCGGCCGAACCTTCATCCAGCCCGACGATCAGCTCCGCAAGAACAGCGTCAAGCTCAAATACAACGTGCTAACGGCGAATGTGAAAGATAAGCGCGTGATTTTGGTCGATGACTCGATTGTGCGCGGCAATACGGCGGGGCCGCTCGTGCAGCTTATTCGAGAGGGCGGCGCACGCGAAGTGCATGTGCGCGTCTCATCTCCGCCCGTGCGCCACCCCTGCTTTATGGGAGTCGATATGGCAACGTCCAGTCAACTGATTGCCAACAAACTGGATACAATCGATGCGATACGCGACCACATTGGCGCAGATAGCTTGGCATATCTAACACACGATGGGATGGTTGAAGTTGTGCGTGAATCGGCCGAAGGCAAGGCGACCCACTGCACGGCCTGCTTCTCTGGCACCTATCCAATCCCCGTTCCCAACTGGCTGCACGATGAAGATCGAAGTAAATTGATATTTGAAGGGGTACTAGGATAATGACGAGTGAAGATAAACGACTCCTTATTGTTGGTTCTGGCGGGCGCGAACATGCGCTGGCATGGAAGTTGAAGCAATCACCACAGGTCTCGGCCGTATTTGTCGCGCCGGGCAACGGTGGCACGGCACACATGAACGGTGTCAGCAATGCGCCGATAGATGTTTTAGACATCGACGGTCTCGTGGCATTTGCGCGTGATAATCGCATCGACCTGACGATGGTTGGCCCGGAAGCACCGATGGCGGCTGGGATTGTCGATGCGTTCCAACAGCACAATTTACCGATTTGTGGGCCGACGCAGGCGGCAGCACAGTTGGAAAGCAGCAAGGCGTTTGCAAAACAGTTTATGTTGCGCCATCAAATTCCAACGGCGAGTGCGGCAGCTTTTGATGAATATGAGGCGGCGGCGGCGTATCTGAGAGAGACGTTCTCGGCCGAAAATCCCCCCGTTATCAAAGCCAGCGGTCTCGCGGCTGGCAAAGGCGTGATCGTTTGTGACGCGCTCGATGCGGCCGATGTTGCGCTCAAGCAGATGATGCTCGAGCAGCAGTTTGGCGCGGCGGGCAGCACCGTTTTAATCGAAGAACGCCTCGTTGGGCTAGAGGTCAGCGTGATCGGATTTTGCGATGGGCGCACCATCGTGCCACTCGCGCCCGTGCGCGATCACAAGCGCGTTGGGGATGGGGACGTTGGGCTGAATACGGGCGGGATGGGCGCAGTCACGCCGCCCGCTGATGTCGATGCAGCCGTTTTGGAAGAGATTCGTCGCACTATTTTGGAGCCGACGATGGCTGGAATGCAGGCGGAGGGAATGCCGTTTGTCGGCATTTTGTTTGCCGGCATCATGTTGACCGCAGACGGGCCGAAGGTGTTGGAGTTCAACTGCCGATTTGGTGATCCAGAAACACAGGTGTTGCTGCCACTGCTTGAAAGCGATCTATATGAGATTTTGCTGGCGTGTACGCAAGGCACGCTGTCTGAGATAAACGTGCAGATGCGCGATGAAGCGTGCGCGACAGTCGTGATGGCAGCAAATGGTTATCCCGAAAAATATGAGAAAGGGCTAGTGATTGATGGATTAGAGTCGGCCGAGACCCACCCCGCAGTCAACGTTTTCCACGCCGGCACAGCAATTGTGAACGAGACGCTCGTCAGCAGCGGCGGTCGCATTCTCGCCATCAGCGCAACCGACGCTGATTTGGCGACCGCCATCCAACGCGCCTACGCTGCCGTCTCAACTATCAATATCGAAAACGCCCACTATCGCCGCGATATTGGGCATTCATCCTTATGAGCAGTGCATACAAAGCGGCAGGTGTTGATATTGCGGCCGCAAAAACCGCAACGCAGATGATGAAATCGGCCGTTCAAGCCACCTATACCCCCCAGGTGTTATCACATATCGGCTCATTTGGCGGCTTGTTTGATGCTGGCGCGTTCAAACAGATGGATGCCCCCGTACTGGTGGCGAGTACGGATGGCGTTGGCACAAAAACGATGGTTGCGGCCGCCATGAACCGCTGGGACACGATTGGTCAGGATTTAGTCAATCACTGCATCAACGATATTGTGGTGCAGGGGGCGCGACCGCTCTTTTTCCTAGATTATGTGGCGAGCAGCAAACTCGACCCAACCACCATTGCCAGCATCGTGCAAGGGATGGCTGTCGCGTGCCAAGCGGCTGGGGTTGCGCTGCTGGGCGGGGAAACGGCCGAGATGCCCGGCGTATATCATACTGGCGAAATAGATGTTGTTGGCACAGTTGTTGGGGTCGTTGACAAGGCCAACTTGATTGACGGCAGCGCGATTACGGTGGGTGATGTAGTGCTTGCACTCCCTGCGACAAACCTACACACCAATGGCTTCACGCTTGCTCGCACCGTGCTGAGTCACTTTGATTGGCACGCGCCACGTCCCGATTTGGGGATGAGCATTGGGGATGCACTGCTCGGTATCCATCGTTGCTACGTCAACGAAGTGGCACGGCTACAGGCGGGGTCTGTGCCGATCAAAGGGCTAGCACACGTGACGGGTGGTGGTCTATGGGATAATTTGCCCCGCGTACTGCCGGCTGGGTTAGGGGCTGAAGTCGTGCGTGGCACGTGGCAGGAACCCGCTATTTTCGGACTGCTCCAGCGTCAGGGCGACATCAGCGACCGCGATATGTTCCACGCTTTTAATATGGGGTTGGGCATGTTGATTGTGGTGTCGGCCGACACCACAAATCTCGCCCAGTCGATTCTCGGCGAGGAAGTGCGCGTAGTTGGCACAATCATTGAGGGTGACGGGGTGACACTACGATGACAGCGAAATTGGTTGTGTTGATTTCGGGCGGTGGCAGTAATTTGCAGGCGATCATCAATGCGATTGCAGTGGGTAGGCTAGATGTGGAGATTGAGCTGGTTGTCTCCAATCGGCCGAATGCGTTTGGACTGCATCGAGCGCAGCAAGCGGGGATTCCGACATGCGTGCTGCCGTACAAGCGACGACAGCAGAGCCGTATGGCGTATGATTTGCAGTTGGCTGAGGTGGTGGGGGGGGTATCGGCCGATTTGATCGTTTTAGCTGGCTGGATGCACATTTTGAGTGCCGAATTTTTGGCACACTTTCCCCAGCAGATCATCAACCTACACCCCGCCCTGCCCGGACAATTTCCCGGCACACACGCCATCGAACGCGCGTTTGTAGCCTTTGAAGCGGGTCGCATCCGCGAAAGTGGCTGTATGGTGCATTACGTCATCCCCGAAGTAGATGCAGGCGAGGTGATAGCACAGCGGGTGGTTCCATTTAGGGTGGGGGACAACTTAGAGCAGTTTGAAGCGCGGATGCACTCGGCCGAGCATCAACTGATCGTAGATGCAATTGCCTCATGTTTGACCTACGCTCATACGGGAAAGAAGGTGAAGTAGAAAAGAAGGAAGAAAAAGAGAAAGAGATAAAGACAGGTCTTTTTCTTTCTCTTTCTTCTTTTTCACCTATTTGCCTACAAGAGCGAAGTAAGAATGTACCGCAGACAACCTATCTGTTGGGAAACAAGGTGAAGTAGAAAAGAAGGAAGAAAAAGAGAAAGAGATAAAGACAGGTCTTTTTCTTTCTCTTTCTTCTTTTTCACCTATTTGCCTACAAGAGCGTTGATCTAACATTCAATATCATCCCGCTCGTTATTGAGTCATTCTTGAGCATTTTGAATTGAGTGCATTTCAAATCAGTAAAATGTGTGGGTAGGGGCTAGGCAAACGGCGTGCAGTCTATCATTATCATGATGCTCATGCCGTTTGTCTCGCCCCTTTTGTGGCGCATCGCTCAAACAGGGCGAGATAAACGACGAATCTCACAACAGCGTTGATAGATGAGCGTGAAGGTAGATAGGAGATATTGCATGGATATTAAGCGGGAATGGATGAATTATGTTGATGGGGCGTGGGTGGATAGTGGGGAGCGGATTGAGGTGCGGGATCCGGGTACAGGGGGTGTGATTGCGGAGGTGGCGAAGGCGGGGAAGAGTGAGGTTGATGCGGCAGTGGGCGCGGCAAAACGCTGTCATGAGAAGGGGGAATGGCGGGGGCTTTGGCCGATCTTGCGCGGCCGAAAAGTGATGGCAATGGGTCAATATCTGCTCGACAATCTCGACGAAATTGCACGAGTCGTCTGCTACGATAGCGGGAAGCCGCTGAGTCAAGCGATAACAGAGGTTGAGGGATCGGCGCGGTATTTTGAGTTTTACGGGAGTCATGCGGATAAGTTTGAGGGGCGGTCGATTCCGCTGGGGGCGAACTATTTTGATTTTACGCTGTATGAACCGTTTGGGGTGACGGCGCACGTGATTCCGTGGAACTACCCGATTGAGATGGCGGCGCGGTCGGCCGCAGCGGCATTGGCGACGGGGAATACAGTGGTGATTAAGAGTCCTGAACTTGATCCACTGTCGGTTTACTATTTGGCGGATGCGGCCGAGGCGGCAGGATTGCCAAAGGGCGTGATTAACATTTTGTGTGGCTATGGGGCTGAGGCGGGGGCGGCGTTGGTTGAGCATCCCGACGTGAATCAGATCGTGTTTACGGGGTCTGTGCCGACGGGTCAGA
>CAYMGE010000054.1:0-42532 GCA_964389925.1 uncultured Ardenticatenaceae bacterium | reverse complement strand
AAACGTCCTCTGTCTTTGTCAAGTTGCTCCCGCCACAAGCCACATCGAGCGACAACCTGTCACCCTCTGCTTCTTTGCGCCTCGTGTTCTCTTCTCTTTTGCGCGACCCTTCCTTGTTACAACTTGTGGCAGCATGACCACGCTTGTTCACCTATGACCACTTTTTAACTATCTTTCGCAATCCCGCCAACGACGCATCCAAATACTGCATCTCACACCCATACATCGCTATAAAATGACCCAATGGCGCAAGGATGTAGTCGCCAAAATCATCATCCGTCTTGTTTGGGTCAAGTGCCTCTGGCAAAGCTCGCAACACAACATCGAGCGCGGTCAAATAGTCAGCGGGAAGGTGTTTGTGCAAAC
This sequence comes from uncultured Ardenticatenaceae bacterium, assembly GCA_964389925.1. Taxonomy (GTDB): domain Bacteria; phylum Chloroflexota; class Anaerolineae; order Promineifilales; family Promineifilaceae; genus CALECP01. The sequence goes on along the minus strand of CAYMGE010000054.1, from coordinate 42,166 downwards.
GATCAGCGATGTGTGCGATGCGCTGTTTTAGTTCAAGCTGTGGAAATGCAGCGAGAACTTCCTGCTGAAATTGCGTGGCGGGGAAATCGGGAGAGGCTCGCACAAACTGCGCGGTCAGATAGGCCACTTTCTCAGGATTGAACAGTTGATCTTTGAGAGAGAACGTCGATTTAGCTTTCATGTTCGCTATTATAGCGATTTTGATCTTAACATTTATGGATAGTTGTAAGGATTCTTACGCTGTTTCGGCCGAGATCACCCATAATCCAACGTAAGAAGAATGCACCAACACTGCATCAAAAAACAATAGACAGTGGAGAACAAACGATGCAAGAACAGCTAAAACAGAATGCATTCAAAATCGGTGAGCGCAGATTTTCACAAAGCCAACTTATGCTTGGCAGCCTATTTGTGCTACTCGTTTTATTTATTGTCTATGGCATGATTAATCAGCCAACAACCGATAATATCTACAACGCGCCGAGTTCATTTCTCGTTTTAGTCTTTGTCGCATTTGCAGGCGGCGTTTTGAGCTTTTTGTCCCCCTGTACACTCCCTATTCTGCCCGCCTACTTCGCCTTTGCCTTCAGTAGCGATAAAAAGACCATCGCTGCAAATACAATTGCCTTTATGCTAGGGTTGGCAACGATGTTCAGTTTGCTTGGTGCAGGTGCATCATCACTCGGCTCACTGCTTTATCAACAGCTAAATGTCCTACTTTTGTTAGGTGGTGGCTTGGTCATCATTTTTGGGTTGATGTCATTGATGGGCAAAGGATTTACGGGATCATCGGCCGCCCAGCAAACCAATCGCAACACAACACCCGGCGGTTCATTTGTTTTTGGCATGACCTTTGCAGTTGGCTGGTCAAGCTGTGTCGGCCCCATCTTAGGCATCATGTTGACGCTGGCGGCCGCAACAGCCAACGTCTTCTCAGGCATGATCTTGCTGTTTATCTATGCGCTTGGATTGGGATTGCCACTGCTGATTGTGTCGGCGTTTTTCGGCCGAGCATCCCGCGACAGTCTCATCTGGCGCATCATGCGCGGACGCGGCACAGAGCGTTCCGTTTCCACCCGCTGGATAGCCATCGCGTGGGGTGTTGCCCTCTGGATCATCGCTCAATCTCTTCTGCGCGAATTCACTGGCATCAACTTAGGAATGTGGCCGATTTTCGACTTTTCACTTTTCCATATCCTCCATTTTAGCGTTACAGGAATGCGAATTCTACTCTTGCTGCTCTTTGTAGCTGGCGCAATCATCGTAGACATCGTAAAAACCGGCGGTTCACAAAAAGAGCAGCTACATCTTCACTCCACCTCCGTTATTTCTGGCATTCTCTTCTTGCTAATGGGAATGCTTCTCATCAGCGGTCAGCTAGGCATTATCAGTGAGTTTTTGCAAACAAACGAACTCGCCTTTGCCTTACTCGATTTAGAAGATCAATTTTTGACTTGGATAAACCGTTAACGTTGCGAGGGGCAAGTTAAAGAATACTAGCAACTAGCAACTAGCAACTAGCATGACTTCTTCAAACAAATCCGTTCTCGTCGGCGCACTGCTGGTCTTCGTTGTGGCGTTGGCGTTGCTCGTCGTCGCCATCGTCAATAGCCAGCCCGACTCGGTGATTGAGTCGCAGGAATTTAATCCTGAGCAAATCAACACAGAAGTCGCCGAAATTCCCGATGGTTTAGGTGGTATTGAAAAAGGGGAAACGCCAAAAGACTTTACGCTGATGTCGCTCGATGGAGACGAGGTCGCTCTGAGCGATTTTGCTGGGCAACCAGTCATCATCAACTTTTGGGCGACGTGGTGTGCGCCGTGTCAATTTGAGATGCCTGAATTTCAGGCTGCGTATGAGGAGTATCAGGACGATGGTTTAGTGATTCTGGCATTGGCGCAGGCACAAGAGGCAGAGATTGTGCAGGCGTTTTTTGATGAAAAGGAACTGACGTTTACGGCGTTGTTGGATACGCGGACGACGGTCTCGGCCGATTTCGGAGCCTACGGTGTCCTCCCCTCAACCTACTTCATTGCCCCCGATGGCACAGTTAGCGGCATCTGGCGCGGCCCCCTCAATCGAGAACTCCTAGATGAGTTTATTCTCGAAATTTTGCCGAGCCTCAATTAAGCGTTGGGTTGCGATTCCCAATTTGAGTACAATCGATAGCGATGAAACGAAGAGGTGATGCGCGATCTATCTTGCCATTTCTAATTGCGCTTGATTTGTGCTTTTTTGCCTTTCATGTCATCATCGAGCTGCCGCTCTACACAAATATTCCCCCTCTCTTCGAGATAACCCAGCGACAATTTTTTCTGCTCACAGTCGATCACAGCCTACCTGAGTGGTATCAATATATTAAGTTTGTCGCTATTCTTTGGCTCATCAATCGCCTGCTTATACGCACAGAAGAAAGGGGATTTGTTGCGTGGTGGCTGCTATTTGTGCTGCTACTGCTTGACGATGCGTTCAAAATTCATGAGACAATCGGCCGAATTGTCGCCAGCTTTCTCACCTTTGTCGCGCCCTTCAACCTGCGCTTGCAAGATGTTGGCGAGCTACTCGCCTCTGCTTTGCTAGGGCTGCTGGTCATTTGCGTTCTGCTGTGGGCGTTTGCACGCGCCGATCAAGCCTTCCGAAAACGCTCTATCGACATCGCGCTGCTGGTTGGCATCCTCGCATTTTTCGGAGTCGGTGTTGACTTGCTCGGCCCTTTGAGCGAATCACCACTGTATCGTGTCTCGGTTGGCACATTGGAAGACGTGGGCGAAATGTTGGTTGCCAGCGTGATGGTTTGGTACGTCTACAGAGTCACGGCAAATAACGCATCGTACTTTTTGTACGAGCGCGTCCCGCTTTTGCCAAAACTCGTTGCGCCGTTTCTTGCCATGCCAATCGTTCGTCGTGAGGGTATGTGGTTGGCACAGTCGGCCGAACGCCTAAAACGCCACAAATCGCTGGTCATTTTTATTCTCTATTCCCTATTCATTGCAATCATCACGTGGCCTGCACTTGGGCTGCTCGGAACCCACATTCCCGGCGACGGCGGTGATTCTTACGTCCATCTTTGGAACTTTGAACACGTTCGTGATTCACTGCTTGCCGGTCAATCGCCATTTTTTACAAAAGACATCTTCTTCCCCAATGGCGTTGACCTATACACGCACAATTTCGCATGGCTCAACATCGCGGTGTGGTTGCCATTGCAATGGTTCTTAGGATCAGAAACGACCTACACGCTGCTCTTTGTTGCCGTGTTGCTGTTCAATGCGTTTGCTGGCTATTGGCTGGCACGTGAACTGACGAAAAACACATCGGCCGCCTTCATCGCCGGTCTCATCATTGGTGGCTGGCAATATCTGCTGGTGCAGTTTACGCGGCCGAATCTCATTCTCATCACCTTCATTCCGCTGTCAATGTGGGCAATTCTCAAGCTGGCGCAGGCGGTTGAGCGGCCGATGCAACGCCGCTACTTTTGGCTAACCGTTCTGTTTGTCGCGGCTGTGGGCATCACGCGCATTCAGCTTTTCATGATCAGCCTCACGCTGCTCGTGCCGTGGACGATTCGCTGTCTGTTGGCGGCCGAGTCTGCTCATCGCCCGCGTAAATTCAGACAGCTTGCGCTCGCCTTTTTTCTGGCGGGACTACTTATCCTGCCCTTCATTTTTCCAATCATTTGGTATCAGGCAACCCGCGCCTTTCCACAAGATTTATACGAAGTTAGCCGTACAAAATTTGTCGATCTAACCGCCTATTTTCTCCCCTTTCCACATCATCCTCTCTTTGGCAACCTCGTCGAGCCTTTGAGCGCAAAAGCTCCCTTCACCTACTTTCTTGGCCTGATTCCAACGTTGCTTCTTCTACTTGGACTCACGAAACGCGGCAAGCTACGTTGGTACTGGTTTATCACGCTGATAAGCTTACTCATCTTGGCAATCGGGGATCGACTTGTCGTGAATGGTCATGAGTACATTCGGATGCCCTACACGTGGATTAAGGCGACCAATCTGGATGACTTTATTGGCAATCCTAGTCGATTTAACGCGCTACTGGGCATTCCTTTTGGCATATTGGCAGCATACGGAACCGTCAAGTTGCTCTCGCGCACCCATGCCCTGCTCAAACCGCTTCTTATCATCGTGCTAGCGTTGGTCATTCTGGGTGAATATCGTACCCCTTACCAAATGTTGTCGCTCAGTACACCCAAATGGTATGGACAACTTGCCAATGAGAGCGGTGAATTTGGCATTGTGCCGATTCCTCATGCGCGTCGCTACTCTGAAACATACATGAACTATCAGCGATTGCATGGCAAAGGCATTATCGAGGGACATGTCTCACGGCTTCCGCGTGAGGCGACACTGTTTATCGAGTCAGTGCCATTACTGTCTTATCTCGCCGAAAATTATGTGACGGCACAGGAGACACTGCCGCCACCAGACTTGAACAACATAACTGAGCAGTTTCAGCAGCTTGCCGAGGCCAACCTTCGCTATTTTGTGATTCATAAGGGGCTAATGGCTCCTGAGATCGTCGCTGGCTGGCGTGAATGGCTTGCGCTAGAGCCACTCTACGAGGATGATGAGGTGGTCGTCTACCATACAGATTTGGTGGGTCACGCTCAAGAGATTCCACAGATCGCAGACAACATTTCATTTGTGCAAAGTATCAACCGCACACCCGGCAAACGCTCAAATCAAACGCTTGAGTTGACCACTCACTGGATTATTTGGAAACCGATTTCATCCACGCAGCTATGTCTGTCGATTGCGGAAACAGAGGCGGCCTGTGCGCCATTTGTTGCGCCCGTCACACAAGACGGCTGGCCGCAACTTGTACAAACGCGCCATAGGTTGAAGGTAGACAAAACGGTGCAGGCGGGAAGTCAAGTTATTTCCGGGCAGTTCGTAGGAGAGGAAAGTTTCCCCTTCGCAACTGTCGAAATTGCCGGCCCAGCCCGACAATTCGCTTTGCCATCTCCCGACGTAAGTGCCAACATTGTGCTTGCCGATGAGCTTATCCTGCTCGGCTATGACATACCACAACACGATAATCAGACGCTTTCTATCACTGTCTATTGGCAAACACAAGTCGAATCAGCGCAGCCTGCCAAATACTTTTTCCACGTTATCGATGAAACAGACACAATTGTGGCACAAGCTGATGCTGTTCCGCGCAATTGGGGCTACCCTACCAATGAGTGGGCAGCGGGTGAAGTGGTATCCGACACGATAACCGTTGACTTCATTGACCAACCTGCTGCAACTTATAAACTCTCCATCGGCTTAGTAGACTTAAATACACTGGAACGTCTCGAAGCCAAACTGACTTCGGGCGAGATTGTGCCAGATGGGGTGATTTCACTTGGTACAGTCGATACGTCAGAGTAACTCAATGCGCGATCAGTCTCCTAAATTAGCGAGAAAATTTACTTCTCATTTGCGCGACTATGGAACAGTCTATTTCTTGGCGGCTCTGTTTACGGTCGCCATGTTTACGTTACAACTGTTGAAGCATAATGCTTTTAACTCGCGCATCGGAGATTTTGCGCGTTTTAGTCAAGCCATTTGGAGCGTGCTGGATGGTCGCTTATTGTACACAACGATGCCGGGTCGCTCTATTCTTGGTGACCACTTCTCGCCGATTATGGTGACGGCCGCTCCGTTTTTGCTTGTTTGGCCAAATGAGCGCGTTTTATTTTTAGTGCAGGCGTTGCATATTGCGGCCGCCGGAATTATTTTGTCGCTAATCATGCGAGATCGTCGGCCGCATCTCGCCACCTTCTTTGCCCTCGCATTCTTCCTCAACGCCAATGTCCACACATTTACGCTGATCGACTTTCGGCGCATTACATTTGGGTTGCCGTGGTTTGCACTCGCTCTTTTGGGATTGTCGCGCAAGAATCGGCCGATGCTACTCATCGGTTTACTGGTTGCCCTGCTCTCGAAAGAAAGTTTTTCTCTCTACATCGCGTCTATTGGTCTCTATCTCCTGCTGATCGAACGCGACTGGAAGTGGGGGATTGGTCTCACGCTGCTCGGCAGTACGCTCCTGATCGTCATTAGTGATTTTGTAATCCCGGCGTTTGGCGGTGGCCTCGACTATCCACAACTCTTTTACTACGATCATCTCGGCGATTCTTACGGCGACATTATTCGCACGTTTATAGAAGAACCTCGCTTCGTTCTCGAACTCTTATTTAGCCCAGAGCGACGCTTTGCACTGTTCAAAACATTGCTTCCCATTGGCTTTCTCGTGCTGCTAGTGCCAGAATTTGCCCTCATCTATCTCCCTTTTCTGACGCTCATCCTGCTGAGTCATAAGGACATCATGTATCAGCTAGATGAACATTACACGGCGACGCTTATACTCGTGTTTTTTGCGGCGATTGCGGTTGGCTGGGGGCGACTATCAAAGCGTTGGGATCGCTGGCTGATGGGTTGGCTAGGTATCGCCACAATTGTGGGCTACTTTCTCTATAGCCCCGCACCATTTGGCGGCAACTATCGGCCGGAGCAGTTTGATGTGACCGCGCATGACCGTGCGGGTAGTGCGATGGCGCGGCGAGTGCCTGAAGAGATCGTTTTATTGGCGCAAACGCATTACACGCCGCACTTGACACATGTCAACGACATCGATGTATTTTTGCAACATCACGATGGGCTGCCATTCTCGGCCGAACGCATCGCCAAAGCCGACTACCTCTTTATCGACCGCACCATCAGCCAAGAGCCAATTGGTCAACTCGACACCGAGTTGATTGTCAAAAATCTACTGGCTGACCCCAACATGAAAATTTTGGAGGAAAATGACGGCATCTTTTTTCTGCAAAAAACGGCTTCCGATCATCCGGCTCTGCAAACGAATGCCATATACGAAGAGAAGTTACACCTAGCGCGAGTTGAGTTCGCTATTTCTGATGAGGCAGGGTTCTTTGTTCCGGTAGATGATGAGCTTGCCATTACGTCCGGACAAACGATTCGTGTTTCACTCTTTTGGGAAGCATTAGGGGAGCAGTTGGGAGAGCGCACAATTTCTGTGCGTCTAGCGGCGGCCGATGGCTTTTTACTCGCTCAACAAGATCACCAACCTGCGGAGGGTGTTCGGCCGACGAGTTGGTGGACACAAGGAACGCAAGTGCGCGATATTCATTACTTGAATGTCCCTTCAGGCACAGCCGCACAAATTGCCACAATTGATATTGTCGTTTATGATTCGCACACTGGCACAATCATTCAGCCAGACACAAATCCAACTGACGTATTGAGCCTAACCTCTGTTGACATTCACCCGGAATAACTAAAATGAACCGCACCGAACTTGTTACCTATCTCGATGAGTACCTTCATATTGCCAATATCAAAGATTATGGCCCTCAAGGATTGCAGCTAGAAAGTGATAACACAGAAATCAAGCGCATCGCGCTCGCTGTCGATGTCGCGCCGCCGATCATCGAAGCGGCCGCTAACTGGAATGCCGATATGCTACTCGTCCATCATGGCATTCTGTGGCGTGATGTGGAGCGCATCGCAGGCAGCTTAGGCAAGCGAGTCCGCATGATGTTGACGCACGGCATCAACCTCTACGCGGCGCATTTGCCACTCGATGCACATCCTGAAGTTGGCAACAATGCTGTGTTGGGAAATATGTTTGGGCTGCAAAATGTCAAATGGTGGTGCGAGGCAAAAGGGATACAAATTGGCGTGGTTGGCGAGTTAGCACAACCTATCTCTATCGAGCAGTTTGCCAAACAAGTCGATAGCGCACTCAGCACACAGACACGCACCTTGCATGGTGGGGGTGGGATAGTGCAAAAAGTGGCGATTCTCTCTGGGTTTGGGGCGGATCGGGTGTGGCAGGCGGCCGAAACGGGCGCAGACACCTATCTCACAGGCGAAACATCACACGCCGAATACTACCAAGCCTACGATCACAATATCAATGTCATCTTCGCCGGACACTACGCAACCGAAACGGTCGGTGTACAAGCACTTGGCACACATCTCAACCAAAAGTTTGGTTTGGAGTCGAAGTTTTTCGATTTCCCAACGCACATGTAGTACGATGCTCATATGACAAAGCATCCACTCACTAGTTGCCTAATCACACTATTTTTGGTCGTCGTTGTGGTGAGTTGTTCACCTGCCATCGCGCCGACGGCGGCCGCTGTGACGCAGGATGTTGCACCAACATCAAGCCACACTTCCACACCAACAGAAGTTCCAGCGACCCCAACCCCGATAGACACGCCAACAGAAGTTCCAGCCACGCAGACACCGACAACTGAGCCAACAGTTCAGCCTACTGAGACCGCTACACCAATTCCCGCCACGCTTGTCGATGAGCCACCTATCTTCACGGGTGGCGATGTGCAATACAGCGGGTGGTCGCCAGATAGTCGCTACTTACTCTACTTTGAGTACACAGAGGAACAGGTCGCGGAAGCGCCTGTGCGCGGTGCATACGACGGCATGTTCGTGATCTATGACACACAAACTGGCGAGAAATGCACAGACTACCCGCTTAGTGGTTTCTTCCCCTATGAGGGGGGATCACCCGGCAATCCATGGCAGTGGTTGCCTGATGGCACTCTGCTTATCCAGTCGCCTGACCGACCATTGGAACGTATGGAAGCACCCTGCGTCACGGGAGAGCCTGTTGCGGTTTCTACGATTTCCTCAATTGAGACATTTAGCCCCAACCTTGAAAAGCTGTTGATGGTTAGCAATGAACAATACATCATATACGACTGGCAAGCGGACACATTTGTTGCGATTCCGGAGATTGAGCCGACTCATTTCAACAATCTCGTTTGGTCGCCAGATGGTCGGCATATCAGTGTGACGTTGGCAGGGAACAATACGGGGAACCGTGACCCAATTGGTGGAACGCGCATCGTCGATGTAGCGACGGGGGAGATTATCGGCCGATACGATTGGGAACCCGCCAACGCACTCGACGGCACATTCGGCGGCCCTGTCTGGGTTAGCAATGACACCTTTGTGGTAACGCTCACGCTCGACCAGGGTCCCTTCTTCATGACATTGGACGGCGAAGTAACACCCGTGCTGCCTCTGTTTGGCGAGACATTTGAGCGAGCGAACTACTGGCCACCGCTTGAAGTGTATGCAGATGTGGAAGGTGAACGCTACGCTATTGTCTATACCAATGGGAACAGCGGTGTGTCAAAACTGTACGTCTCAACGTCTGACGAAGCGTACATTGAATCGCTTGAGCAACGCTCGACCGAATATCGAATGTTTCCAGACGGCTTGCTTGGTTATGCGGCCGATGACTACGAAAGTTATTTTATGCGGCCTGTTTTTGAGGAAGACGAACCTTTCGTGAAACAGCCCACAGGATACCAGCGATGGCCTTATCGCTCGGACATGACGCTCTTCGTTACTGGCGATAGGCATTCGGTGATGCTATACGATGTCGATCTGGATATGACGATAGCGAATCTGCAATTTGCCGGATATGAGACAGGTTACAATCTACGAGGCGACTTATCGCCAGATGAACAGTGGTTAGTCGTATTTGCATCTGAGCCAAAACAAGGCCTTATACAGGCAGTATTTATCGTGCCAGTTGCGGAGTATTGAGCTAATTAAAGTTTGGGAACAGGTCAGGAACCCCGCACTAAAGCGACGGGGTTTCCACGGGCTAAAGCCCAAAGAGCTATGAAACCTAAATGGTAGGAGAAGATTATGGCAAAACGCACCCCGTTTCATGAGCGGCTGGAACCGTTAAATCAACCAGAAATATGGGAGCATTGGGCTGGCTACCTGGCTGCACCACGCTATCAATATTCGGAGTTAACAGAGTATTATACGATCCGCAACGCGGTGGCGTTGTTCGATACCTCTCCCTTGTTCAAATATAGGTTTGTAGGTGCGGGTGCGGAGGCTTTTCTGTGCAGGGTGATGGCTCGCGATATTCGAAAATGTCGCGTCGATCAAGCACAATATATGGTTTGGTGTAATGAGGCAGGCTATGTGATGGAAGATGGCGTGATTATGCGGATCAAGGCTGATGAATATTGGCTCACTTCGGCCGAACCAAACCTACACTACTTTAGCAAATTAGCCGCAGGCTATGACGTAACAATAGAAGACATCAGCACCCAATACGGACTGTTGGCAATTCAAGGACCGCATGCCCTTTCAACATTAGGCCAACTGTCTGACGATGTTGCAGCATTGCGCTATTTTCGTCTCGCCCAAACAAAAATGGCGGGGGTTGATGTCACCGTTTCCCGAACTGGCTTTACGGGAGATTTGAGTTATGAAATTTGGGTTTCGGCCGAAGATGCCATTATCCTTTTTGACGCGATTTGGGAAGCTGGAAAAGGATACAACATCACCCCCATCGGCTCAACGGCTCTCTCGATTGCCCGTATCGAGGCGGGTCTGCTCCTAATTGATGTCGATTTCCACAACGCTCGCTTTGCATGGACAGATGCTCAACGGGAAACGCCACACGAGCTAGGCTGGGGCTGGATGTTTAGCAAGTTAAGCAGTGATGATCGTGATTTTATCGGCCGAGCCGCTATCGAAAAAGAGATTGCGACGGGAAGTAGCCGTTGGAAGACGGTGGGACTGGCTGTCGATTGGCGAGCGTATGACCGGCTTCATCGTGAGGCGGGAATCATGACTCCCAAAGAGGGCGTTTTAGTCGAAGACACGATGAGTATTTACCGCCGTTCAGATGTTCCATGGCAATATGCAGGATACGCCACCAGTTTTATGTGGTCGTCTTTGAAAAAGCAACATGTGGCGATTGCCAAATTACCACTTGAGTTGTGTGAGCCGGGAACGGAAGTCGATCTCGAAATTATGGTCATTCGGCAACCCAAGTACGTGTTAGCCCGTGTGGTTGAACGCCCATTTTTTAACCCAGCACGCAAAACAGCGAGGCACGCATAATGTCAAACAATAGAAAGTATGATGCAATTGTGATTGGAGGTGGACATAATGGCCTCGTAAACGGAGGATACTTAGCCAAAGCTGGCTTAGATGTATTGGTTTTAGAACGTCGGCCGTTTATCGGTGGCGCGGCGATCACCGAAGAACTGCTCCCGGGATTCAAATTTACAACCTTCTCTTATGCACTCAGCCTGATTCGTCCCGACATTGTACAGGATTTGAATCTAGCCGAACATGGCATGATGACCCTCCCAATGCCCAATGGGTTTCACGCCAACGCCGAAGGGGAGTATATTTTTCTGGGGGATGATCACTACCAAAATTATCACGAGATCGCCCGCCACTCCATCAAAGATGCGGAAGCGTATGATGACTACGCCCATATGCTCGGTCGAGTACAACACGCCATCAAACCGCTGATGGACATAATTCCACCTAATCCTTACAGCGATGATCCAGAAGATCAAGCCGACATGGCTGCATTTAACGACTATATGGAAGGGCTTGAGCCAGACGTTCAAGCAATGATTCAACGCTTCTATACGGGTAGCATCGCCGATATTCTCGATGATTATTTTGAGTCGGATTTACTCAAAGGGTACATGGCATCCAGCAGTATTATCGGCACAATGTGCGGCCCCCGTTCAAAAGAGTCTGGTTTGGTCTATTTACTGCATGTCATGGGTGAGCGAGATGGTATTTTTGGTGAGTGGGGGTTCCACAAAGAGGGGAATGGTGGGTTTACAAAGGTACTGCGCCGCGCCTTTGAAGCACTTGGAGGCACGGTCGAGTGTAATGTGGCGGTAGAAAAAGTGATCAAAGAGTGCGGCAAAGCGGTTGGGGTACAACTCGAAGGTGGGGAGGTGATTTCGGCCGATGTGGTCGTTAGCTCTCTCGACCCACGCCGAACGTTTATGCACTTGGTCGATCCTGACACAATGCCGGCCGATCTAATCGCCTCTATCAAAGATTTCAAATTTCAAGGTTCTGCCTCAAAGGTTAACTTTGCCTTGTCAGACTTGCCAACCTTCCCTAGCTTAGAAGGTCGTACTGACATCTTTCAAGGGTTTACCAATATCGGCCCCACGATGGATTATTTAGAGGAAGCGTTTCGAGATGCGCTTGAAGGGCGTATAAGCCGTCGGCCGTTTATTGATGGCTGCATTCAATCGACCGTTGACCCAGATATGTCACCCGCGGGCAAACATATCATGTCCTGCTTCGTGATGTACACGCCTTATCAATTAGCCGAAAGCGATTGGGATAGTGAACGAGACAGATTGGGTGACATTGTGCAAAATACCCTCAATGAGATATTTCCCGGCTTCCATGACCTTGTGTTGCACCGCGAGGTAGTGACTCCGCTCGACATTGAGCGTGTCGTGGGTATCAGCGAAGGAAACATCTTCCAAGGAGAACTTTTCGCATCACAGATGTTTTTCAACCGACCAGCCCCTGGCTGGAACCAGTACCGCACCCCTCTCGCTGGCTATTATCAATGTGGCTCTGGCAATCACCCCGGTGGTTGTGTGATGGGGGGGCCGGGCAAACTCGCGGCTCAACAAATCCTAAAAGATCGCGGATAGGTACTTTTTGGGACGTGGCTAAAGCGGCTTAACTCCAAAATGCACCGCGACAGTCCCAAACATAAATAGCTTATAGCTGACCATCATAAACCCGGCCGAGCGCATGATCTGTGCCAAGTCATCTGGGTTGCGGAACCCTTGTGTGCTTTCAGGGAGGTATTGATACGCATCTGATTCGCCCGCAACCAGCTTGCCGACCATGGGAATCACATAGTTCAAATGCGCCAAAATGAACGGCTTGAGTAAATTATCCTTTGGTGGGCTGGATTCCAAGACGACACATCGGCCGCCCGGCCTCAAAACACGAAACTGTTCCGCAAAGGCTCCCGCCACATCGACCACATTTCGCATCAAAAAACCGGACACTGCCGCATCAAAGTACGCATCGGCAAATGGTAATGCCAGCGCATCCGCCCCCGTCCACTTAATCACATTGCGCCGCTCCGCGTAATCACGCCGTCCTGCTCGCATCATGCCGAGCGAAAAATCTGCGCCGACCGTCTGGATTGAGGGCTGTTGCACAACACCCTCATAAGCGATGTCGCCCGTTCCCGTTGCAATGTCGAGCAAGCGTCCCTTTGGCGGCACATTCGCCTTTTGGATCACATACCGTCGCCATGTCACATCTTGTCCCGCCGTCATCAGGCGATTCATCACGTCATAACGACCCGCGATGCGGTCAAACATTGTCTGCACATATTCTGCGCGTTCCTGTCCCTCTAAATGTGCCATTTATAATGACTCCCATTCTTTACGTGAGATACGTGCCTGCCGCAATATGTTGGCAAGAAGCGACGATTTATATCGCCGCGATGAGGGTTCGGAATTCTTATCTTCAAATTTTCTTTCATCATGTATTGATGTTTCATTCCCGAGTGAGGGCCTGAGAATCCGGCAGCACGCAATCCGCGAATCAACTCTTTACGACTAATTGGTTTGAAAACGGGCATTATGCAACTTCCAATTTTTGTTCAAGACGAATACCATCGATCTCAGGAAAAGCGTGCCCAAAACGAATGCCAACAAAAATCCAGTCCTCAAGCACTTCGCGCAATTCAATGATACAGGCATTAAGGGTCTCTGCATTCGCCCACACACCTTCTGTCAACGGAATTTCGCCGTAAATTGTGCCATCGTCCTCTAATATCTCAAATGTTGCATGACGCATCGCAGCTTGAATATAGTTGGTTAACATAGCTAACTTTCCTTTGAAATGGGCAAAACCTCACGTGCTTTGCTTGTTCCCGTCGGTGGCCCAATAATGCCTGCATCTTCCATTGCGTCGATGATGCGTGCAGCGCGAGTATAGCCAATTTGAAAACGGCGTTGCAACATACTTGTGGATGCTTTGTTCATCTTTCTGACGTAAGCAACCGCATCCGACCACAATTCATCAACTTGATTTGCTTCCTTCTTCTTTTCCTGCTCGGCGAGATGTTCCCAAAGTGGTTGCGGGGAGGCGAGGCTGGATTTTGGACTGCTTTTAGGTGAGGGTGATTTTTCGGCCGCCCCATTTGCCCGTTTGCTATCGACGGCTGATGATTTCCTCTTTGAGGGTTTCCGCACAGAAGCAGGCTCGGCGACAGTTGGCTTGCGCTCTGCATCGGCCGCCGTAAACGTCTGAAACCGCCGCGCCGTCTTCCAATAGCCAATCAACTTGCTCAACTCCTCATCGCTGACATAACATCCCTGCATCCGTAGCGGAGCCGGCGCATCTGGCTTTTGGAACAACATGTCTCCCATACCAAGCAGCCGCTCTGCGCCTGTCTGGTCGAGAATGACCCGGCTATCTGTCGTGGAAGAAACGGCAAAGGCAATGCGGGCGGGGAAGTTCGCCTTGATAAGACCGGTGACGACATCGACAGACGGGCGTTGGGTGGCGACGATCATGTGAATGCCAGTTGCACGCGCCATCTGTGCCAAACGAGCCAGCGCACGTTCGGTGTCTTCTGGCGCGGTCATCATCAGATCAGCCAATTCATCGATGATGATAACGATATATGGCAGCTTGTCTTTGCCAGCTTTTTCTCTCTTTTTGTTGTAGGTGATGATGTTGCGTGCGCCGAGTTTGGCAAATGCCTGATAGCGATGATCCATTTCGCGCAAGGCCCATTGCAGCACGCCGACCACTTTATCCATTTCAACCACAACAGGCGCGGCGAGATGAGGGATACCGTTGTAACCTGTCAGCTCAACGCGCTTGGGGTCTACCATCACAAACCGCAAATCGCTCGGCGTATTTTGTAGCAACAGACAGGCGATGATGCCGTTGACACAGACTGATTTGCCCGATCCTGTTGCCCCTGCGATGAGCAAATGGGGCATTCTGGCGAGATCGGCCGAAATCGAATTGCCACTCACATCCTGCCCTAACCCAACAGCCAGCGGCGACTTCTGTGTAATTTGCTGAAAATCGGCCGATTCCATCGTGTCACGCAGGCTGACAATGACTTTCTTGGCACTCGGCACTTCGATCCCGATATACCCTTTACCCGGCACGGGAGCCTGAATCCGCACGCTTTTTGCCGCCAATGCCAATGCGAGATCATCAGCGAGTCCCGCGATTTTGCTGACCTTGACTTTGGTGCGCTTGCCGTTGCGTGATTCAAGATATTGCGGCTCCACGCCAAACATTGTCACGGTCGGCCCTTGGCTGAGGTCGATAATTTTGCCCGGTGCGCCAAAGCTCTCAAGCGTCTGTTCGATGGTGAGCCATTGCTCACGGACAAGGTCATCGGCCGATTCTGGTGTTAAGCCCGGCGCTAGCATTTGCTGAAAGTCTGGCAGTTGCCATTGTGTCCCAACAACAGTTTCAATCATGGTCGAAACTGTCTTTGATATGGCAGCAGGCTCCGTCTGTATAACGCGGCGATTGGCAACGCCACTATCCCCACCGTTGCTCTGTTGTGTTGACTGATGTTTCTCACGCATTTTCCGATGACGCAATCGGATTTGTGCGATCCGTTCCTCATCGGAGAGTTGCGGTTTGGCAGTTTGCTCAACCGTCTCAACTTGCTCACTTTTAGAGTGAACTGGCACGACCTCTTCAACAATTGCCGCTTTTTTGGCTTGTGCGCGTGCCTGCTGTTGTTCGGCTTGCTTGACAGCCCATTCTCTGACCTGCTGGCGCGTTACGCCCGATAGCAAAACGATGCCAGCGATGGACAATAGCCCGTAGAGCAGTAGGTTGCCGACGTTGCCAACGGCCGATTGTCCCAACCATGTCAACATACCACCGAGATACCCTCCACCTAACCCATCACGTGCGATTGACCAAACGTCATTTAGTCCATTTTGATTCCTCAAGGCTACAGTTGTCAACATTGCCTCTAAACCTAAAATAAATAATGCCACCCCCAGCACCTTGTATGGATTTAACTTGAGAGGATGCTCCATTCCCCACATCAGAAAATAGTAGCCGAAGTAACCCATCAAAATGGGAACAAAGATGCCACCCCAGCCAAATGCACGCCACGTCCCGTTCGCTAGGGTATTTGTCAACTGGCCTTGGCCGGGTGAAAACAAGCTCAACAACAAAATTGCTGTCACAAAAACGAGCGCAATCCCGCCACCTAACGCCTTTTGTTGCACGGTCATGACAAAAGTCGGCTGTGGATTTGCTGGCTCTGCGCGAGGTGTCGCTTTGGGTTTTTTCTTGCGTGTTGAATTGCTTTTTGAGCGAGAGGACTTTCCGCTTGTGCGACCCTGTGTTGCAGTTTTGGATGAGATTTTGCTTGTGGGTTTCTTTTTAGTCATGATTCAAAAAATGCAAACAATAGTTCGATTATAGCACACGCAATTTGCATGTGAACCTCATTCGGATTGGGGGAATACTTCGTCTTGCCTAGAATTGTCTGTCATTCCTGTCTTCGCAGGAATCCATTCTTCGACTTGGGTATTTCGGGGATTACATTGGAAAAGATTCGGCGCATCAATATCGTCAAAGTAAAATAAGCAACAGGCAAACCGTCGATACCAAATAGAAAAGCTGTAGGCTATTTAACGGCTAAAAAGATAAGTAAACAACATAATCATAGTACCAGAGTACTATTGCTGTCTACGGTTTGTAAAGGCCAAATAGAGAGGACGTTCCAGCTTTTGGCAATAATTCTGGGTTTTGAGGGCAGGCCGTAGACATTAAAGTTCAGACCTACACGTTTTCTGTGTAGGTCTGTTTATTTTTACTGCTTCATGTTAAAACTGAGGTTATGCTACAGAATGAGAAAAATGGTATCACTTACTTTCAGTTTGAAACATTGGCGGCTATTGACCACGCGGTTTTCGGCCGCAACGGTGGTACAAGCCCCGCCCCTTTCGCCTCCCTCAATCTTAGCACGACCGTTGAGCCAAGCAGCGACACAGTGCATGAAAATCGTCGCCGTGCGTATGGTCTGTTTGAGCGCGATAGCGACTCACTCGTTCATGCCGCGTTGAAACATGAGGCAAATGTGGCGCGGGTTGGCTCGGCCGATCAGGGCAAAGTCATCCCGTCTTGTGATGGCCTCATCACAAATGAAGTTGGCTGTGGTCTCACAATGAACTACGCTGATTGTGGCTCCATCTTTCTCTACGATCCCAAAAATCACGCGATTGGTCTCGGCCATGCAGGCTGGCGCGGCGCGATTGCTGACCTGCCCGGCGCGATGGTTCGCAAAATGAGTCACGAGTTTGGCAGCGATCCCGAAAGTCTGATTGCGGCACTTGGCCCCTGCATTAGCGTCAGCCGCTATGAGGTTGATGAGCCTGTCATCTCTCAGGTCAACGAACAGTTTGCAAAATGGGCAGATCGTTTGCTGATCTACTTTGATGAGGGGCGGCTCGGCCGACCTCACTTCAACCTGCCGCTCGCTAATCACATTCGCCTGCACGACGCAGGTATCCCGCTTGAAAATGTCGAACTCCCCAACCTCTGCACTGCCAGCCGCACCGATCTGCTGTTTTCTCACCGCGCCGAAAAGGGCAAAACCGGTCGCTTTGGCGCACTGCTAATCCTAGCCTAACTGCTGTCAACCATTGACACTTTTCCCAATATGAACGAAGTCACCTATTCCAACCAGAAATTCACCAATAAAGATGGCTATCAACTCTATCAACAAAGCTGGCTCATTGATGACCCAAAAGCAGTCATTCTAATTGTGCATGGATTAGGTGAACACAGCAGTCGTTACGCGCACGTCGCCGCCCATTTCAACGCCAATGGCTATGCCGTCTACAGTTACGACCACAAGGGTCACGGGCAATCAGAAGGTCGCCGCGCTTATGTCGATAGCCTTGATGCCTTCCGTCATGACTTAATGCAAATGATCAACCGTGTGCGTTTGCAGCACCCCAAAACCCCGTTATTTGTCTACGCACACAGCATGGGGGGGGAAATTATGGCTTATACGGCCGTCCGCGATATGCCAAAGCTGGATGGCATCATCTTTAGTGCGCCAGCTCTAGTTCCCGGCGATGACATTTCCCCCTTACTTATCAAGGTCGCCGGCATCTTGGGTCGCTTTTTGCCAAAAGCTGAGACGACAAAGCTCGACAGTAACTATATCTCACGCGACCCCGCCACCGTGCAAAATTATGATACCGATCCGCTCAACTATCGCGGCGGCATCCCTGCACGCACAGGCGCGGAAATGCTTCGCGGATTCAAGGCAGTTGAGGTGGGAACTCCTAAGCTGATGTATCCAATGCTAATCGTGCATGGCTCTGAAGATAAAATTGTGAACATTGAGGGCAGTATGCAACTCTACGCACGGGCAGGTTCCAAAGATAAGACGCTAAAAGTTTTTGAAGGCGCGTACCATGAAATTCATAACGGCCCCGATAAGCAAGAAGCGTTTGACTTATTTGTGAGTTGGTTGAATGAACGATTGGTCTCGGCCGAAGCGCCCCAAACACACCACCAACGCCGTGCTGCTCGCCGCGAAAAACCGGATAGTCAAGCCGACTAAATCAGCAAATTCGCAATTTTGAACCGTTGTTCCAAATTGCAATTTCTGGTATAATTCAGGGGTCAAAATGACTAATGCGGATGCCGCAAAAAGCTAAAAAAACAGGAAATCAAAAGCATTCGAGGAGTGAATTATGTATCACAAATTAATTATTGCAGGCAACTTAGGGCGCGACCCAGAGATGCGTTATCTCCAAGATGGAACCGCCGTGACTAACTTTAGCGTTGCCGTCAGTGATGGCTATGGAGATCGCAAAAAGACGCTGTGGGTTCGCGTGTCGGTCTTCGGCCGACGAGCAGAAGTGGCAAACCAATATCTGTCTAAAGGTAGCAAAATTTTGGTTGAAGGAACGTTGAACTCAACTGACAACGGCGAACCGCGCACGTGGACTTCACGCGATGGAACGGTGCGGGCAAGCTGGGAAATGCGAGCGGACAACTTCTCTTTCATTGGCTCGCGTGATGACTCAAGCAATTACAATGGCCCATCAGACAATAGCGGTGGTGGCTATAGCAGCAACAGCGGTGGATCATCTAGCCAACCTGCCGTTGAAGAAGACGACATTCCGTTTTAAAAATTTCTGATAGTGGGCAACATACGTTGCCCACTATCCTTGTATGATACTCATTACAGGAGCAACGGGCTTTATCGGCCGATCCCTCGCCCGTCAGCTCACCACGGTTAATCTCCCCTACAAATCCTATACAGACCGCATCAATAACTTTGTTGCCCTGCGTGAACAACTTGTCGGCGTAGAAACGGTGATTCACCTCGCAGGTGCAGAAGCAACAGGACGCGCACGCCCACTACGCCAAATAGACATAGATGGCACAGAGACACTACTCAAAGCATTGCGCCAACGCCCTATCAAACAGCTCATTGTTATTAGTCGGCTCAACGCGACACCCAATGGCGTACACCTCCTATTGCGTGCAAAAGGATTAGTCGAGCAGTCTGTCAAACATAGTGGCGTGCCGTATACGATTGTGCGCTCAACGACATGCTTCGGCCGTTACGACCGCTTCACAAATGCCATTGCCGCCACCGCCGCTTGGAGTTTCCCTTTCGTCTATCTACCAAACGGCGGCAAGACGGCAATGCAACCGGTATGGGTCGAAGATGCAGCACGTTGCCTTGTTGCAACTATCGGCAATACCAATCTGCTCAACAAGACCGTCTCGATTGCGGGAGGGGAGCGACTACACTACGCTGAGATCGTGACACAGGTGATGCTGGCTGCCAATATTAGACGTTACCCGCTAAAAGTGCGCTCTCAGGTAGTGCGAGCGTTGAACCGTTTGAGTGCGTGGATGTTTCAGCGTCCGCCACTTAATCGTTTTGACCATGATCGTTTCTCTGCGCCGGAAATTATCGATCTAAACACCATCTACGATCAGTTTGGATTTCGCGCCGAGCGACTCGCTGACCATCTGGCACATTTGCGTGCTGGGGGGCATTTCGGCCGAATTTGGCGCATGTAGTTTCACTAGCTCTCATCACTAACTCACATTTTAGAAAGCCGTTTCGAACAATGATACAATCAATGTTTAGATAAACACTAGTCAGCTATTTTAGACCCACAGACCATACAGAATCAGATAGATAAACGTGGGTGTGAATAAGCAAAAGTTGCATGATTCGAGAGCGCATTGCGGATGATATTTACGTTTTTACAAGCCGACGTTACGCACACGTGACGTGTGGTGCGATCTTGACAAAAGAGGGTGTTGTTTTAGTCGATACCCTGTACTACCCAGATGAATGCCGCGAAGTTCGATTGTTTATCGAAAAGAGGCTCGGTCTACATGTTCGGTACGTCATAAATACGCATTATCATGGCGATCACACCAACGGGACATATCTATATCCACAGGCGACCGTCGTTAGCCACGCGCTTTGTCGAGAGTTGCTTGATAAGGTCGGCCGAAAAGGTCTCGAACGCACCAAATCTCAAAACCCCGATTTTTCCGACATGGAAATTGTGCTTCCCAATCTGATCGTGCGAGAAGGCACGCTTGACATTACGATTGGTGGAAAACGCCTGCGGCTGATTCATTTTCCCGGACACAGTGAAGATGTCATGGGTGTTCTCATTGTTGATGAAAACGTTTTGTTTGCCTCTGATACGATGATGCCTGTTCCCACCTTTTTTGATGGTGATTATGCTGCTTTGGCACAATCAATCCAGCGTGTCGCTGATATGGCTCCCGATACGGTTGTGCAAGGTCATGGCGAGATCATCTTGCGCGGCGAAGTGCCACACGCCGCACGCAGCCATCTCGAATATATTCGTCTCGCACGTGAAGAAGTCGCCCAAATCATTGAGGAAGGATTGCCACGTGAAAGCCTTGAGGCCGTGTCCATCGAAAGCTGTGGCAAATCACGGATTCCGCTCAACGGGTTTGTAACAGAGCTACATTTGGCCAATTTGCAACGATTGTATGATGATGCGATGCGTGATGGTTGATGGACAGCTAAAGTCCGTAAGCAGCCTCCAAGGCTAAAGCCAATGCTGACCAGCGAAACCCTTTCATGTGTCGCTGCGCCGCATTTCCCATTTCCACACGTAGATCAGCATCTTGCAACAATCGAATGAGATGTTTGGCGGTCATCTCTATGTTTCCTGTCTCTGTTAAAAATCCCGTCTGCCCATGTTTGATATATTCCGTGACTTGCCCAACGGCTTCCCCGACGACGGGAATTCCTAATGCAGCCATGTCTGCTAATTTGACGGGACATTTTGTGCGGTTGAGGAGATTGTCCTCCATGAGATAGATACCAACATCGGCCGATTTCAGCACCTTCCCCAACCTCTCCTCTTCGACCCACCCCATATCCTCAACGCGCTCCCACAGCCCCCGCGCTCTCATCAACACGCGAAACCGCTCCCCATCTTCCGACATTAAGCTGGCCCCCACCAACAAAATTCGCAAATCTGCAACATGTTTTACGACCTGTTCAATCACTGCCACTAGCCGCCCCACATTAAACTCAAACATTCGGCTATAAACAAGCAGCCTCCTCCCAGCGCGTTTCTCATGTCCCTCATGGGCAAAATCAATCCCAGTGCCATTTGGCACATAAAAAACGTGCTTCCCTCCATGCCCCCACGCCAACGTCTCCAATGCCCGACTGGCAACGGTTAGTGCGTGTGCGTGACGCATTCCCAACTGCTCTTGCGCTGCAAAGACGTGTTTCATTGCCCGTGGATAATCCTCCAGTTCATTCCAGCCACCCCAACCCTCCCAATCATCCATGTCCACCACGATGCGAATCTTCTTACGCTGTGTGCGCCAAAGCCACTCTGCCACCACACCGCTATACCCTTTCGTTTTGAAAATGTGTACAGTTGTCGGCCGAAAATTTTGCACCTCCTGAATCATGTCTCGCACAATCTGTACTGTGTTACGAATTGGCACATAACAGACTTCAACGCGGCCTTCTGTCCAACTACGCCCGCCTTCTGCTGGTGTGTGAAATGGGGGCATCACGAGTTTGACCACATGACCGCGCTGGACTAACTCTCGCGCTAACCGAAACGCCCGCGCCCGCATCGTTTTTTTTGGCGCAAATCCGAACGCGCCCACCATTACAACTCGCATCATTGGAGCAGACTCATGCAAAAATCACTTTACAACGTGCTAAAATCACAAACATCTAAATCTTCTCCTCACTTTTCAAAATTAGTCGGACGAATAGGTTACATTTTTTCCAATTCCCTGTATACTTATATTTGAATTGATCTACGCGACATTGAACAGAGCCAGGCGATGGGCATCCGTAAGAAGCGTCACGTTTTTCACTCCTATTCCCAACCCCGCAAACGCAATAACCCATCCAAATATCCATGTGCTAATCCAAATGCACGTAATAAGAGCAGCGGCAAAATGAGCGGCAGCAATAACGGGTCACGTCGCGCTGTTCGCCAATGAAAGGGCAAGGTTGTTATTGCAAAAATTCCTGTCAGCAATCGAACGACTTTCCAGAGTGAGCGCACCAACAGCATAAGCGGTAAAAGCCCTGTTAGCACTATCGCCAATCCAAACTGTAGTTTGAGCGTTAGTGGTGTGCGCGAGTCGTTATCACGGCGTTCGGGATGTCGTCTTAGGATAACTGTTTTCCATTTGCCAACTGTCCATTTGCGTCGGTAGTAGCTGACAGGCCGTGTGAGATGTTGATGGTAGACACGGGCGTGCGGTGTAAACACCATTTTGTAGCCTCGCGCCGCGAGTCGAAATGAAAAATCCTGATCTTCCAAGCTGTAGATGAGTCGCTTGTCAAAGCCGCCATTTGCTAAAAATACGTCACGTCGATAGGCGGCCGAATAAGTGTCAATAAAGCTAATCGTTTCCTGCTGTGCCATCTTTGCATACTTATCTTCAAGTTCGATTTGGGTGAAACGGGCAATCGGCTCACGTTGTTTGCAGTAGTATGCGCCCTTGACCCCGACGACCAAAGGATCATGCTCAAACGGCTTGAGCATTTCAGCAACCCAATTGGATGTTGGCTCACAGTCGGCATCGGTGAATAGTAAAATGTCGCCATTGGCAGCTTCTGCACCGATGTTGCGTGCGACAGAACGCCCTTTATTCTGTCGTAGGGCGATGACCCTGACACCGTGGCATTGGGTGAGGGTTACGGTGTCGTCGGCCGAGCCATCATCCACCACAATAATCTCAGCCTCAACTGTTTGGCTCTGTAATGCCGCTAAACACGCGCCTAATGTTTTTTCGGCATTGTAGGCAGGAATGATGATGGATGCGGAAAAATTCATAATTGCGGATTGTAACGCACCATGCTCATCCTCGCCTGTAGGCAAAAAAGAAGCGCGGACAAATCCGCGCTTTTAGAGAGTAAGGAGAAAGGAGAGATTTCTACAAAATAATGTCATCTTCATCGGGCAAGATGATTTGATCTGCTAGATTCTGAAGGATCAAGCGTGGGTAGTGAATTGCGCCAAAGCGTGTCAGTGCCACACCGCCAAGCCCAACCCCTGCAATGAAGAAGGCCACGATGTTGCCACTGAATCCGACAAGCGGCATTAGCTTGAGCAAGCCAACGCCAAACGTAAGCGCGGCTGTGCCGAGTGCAACCGTTATTGCTGGGCTAGCATTGTGCAGTCGCAGCGCATCAGTCAACGTTGCGCCGACAATTTTACCAACCGCAACCCAGCCAACCAACAGCCCAGCGGCTAATATGCCGACAATGGCAATCAAGACAGGAATACCCAAAATGCCAATGAGGATAACTAATAGAAGACCCGTTAGAATTGCCACAATTGTTAAAGTTGCAAAGGTTGCTAGTAGCGTCAAAATGCCAACCGTTCCCGTGACAATAGGTTTAACAGCGGCCGCATTGCTAATACGCTCGACCCGATGTGGTGCAACCGAGGCGATAAAAAAGCCGATAACGCTGAAGAACAGTGCGGAAAACAGTGCGCCGCCAAATGTAGCACTGTCGCCACCCCGTTCACCACCCGGCACACGTCCTTCGCTAGTTGCACTACTGATCATGTCAGCGACATTAAAATCGCCACTGCCAAAGGCCGCACATTCAGCGGCCGATTGATTGGTCATCTCACCACCAAACAAGACGCATTCACCTCTGATTTCGGCCGATTCCAACAAAGCGACATCACCACCCATCACAAACAGATCGCCATCAATTGTGCCGGCGATTTTGGCATCACCACCAATAATCGTGATGTCGCCGTGGACGGTGGCATCCTCGCCAATGTCAAAGTCGTCGCTAATGACTTCAATATCACCATCATATCGGCCGCCACGCGGAATGGTTCGGTCGTGCGGCTCCCCCGCCCATGCTACCCCTCCCCCCCAAGTCAGGAGCGCGACCAATATAATTAACGGTAAACCCAAGCGTTTTGTTCGTTCGTTCATGTCGTTCACTTATCTCGCAACCCCAATGGGGAGCGGAACCAGTTGCACATCATTCACCGCCCGTCGATAGGCGGCAACCCAGAGTAGAATCACGCCAACCAGTACGGCTAACCATGAAGTGATGTATGGTTGCGTGAGCATAATGCTACGTGTCGCGGTAAATATCCCGGAAAAAATTGTTTGTAATACGCGCCATGTTTCCCCAATCCCAGCCGTGATTCCACCTAATTGTGAGGATAAGGCAACACCAAACAAGATGGGTGTTAGCCCACCAAGCAACAGGGCAAGATAGAAAGCGGCTAGAAAGATGCGCCGATTGCGCGGATTTGGCAGCCGCGCAAGGGTCATTTGGGCAAAGTGAACGGGGGCAGGCGTTGGCGGTGCAAAGCGCAACATCTCATCAACCGCCTGCATTGCGTCCCATTCTTGCGCCAGATCGGGATGTTGGAGCAGAAGCTCGGTCAACTCGGCCGATTCCGCCTCATCCAATACCCCGTCTAGGGCTTCCATCATGAGTGTGTAGATACGTTCTTCTTCCATGTTTCAGTTAGCAGTGGTCAGTTGAACGGTGAACAGTTGTTTTCAACTATTCATCGCTAACGGCTGACTGCAAGCTCTCTATTTCCACCAAGACCCATCCCTGCCCCTGTTTTTGCCATCATTTTACGAGCGCGAAAGAGGCGAGACTTTATTGCACTAACGGAGGTTTGCATCACTTCCGCGATCTCTTCATAAGAATGTTCATACCAATAGCGCAACACAACAGCCTGTCGATACTCTTCGGGTAACGTTTGCAAAAGCTGTTGCACCATTTCATCACGTTCTGTTGTAACTGCCTGCGATTCGGGCTGCTTCTCTTTTTCCGACATCAGCGACGGATGGGAGGGCAATGGCTCATCAATCGAAAGCAAAACGGCACGTCTTTTACGAATCAAATCAATACAGTAATTTGACGTAATTGACAGTACCCACGTGCTGAACTTGCGCTTTGGGTCATAGCTATCCAGTCGCGTGTAAACACGGATAAATGCTTCCTGAGCTGCTTCTTCTGCTTCTTTCGCATTGTTCAACATGCGATAAGAAAGGTTATAGACCGGCCCTTGATATGCTTCAACCAGTTTACCAAATGCGACTTTGTCACCTTGTCGCGCCTGTTCCAACCAAGTTTTTTCTTCGTTATACACGTTCTCTGTCTCCGAACTTATAACACTTTACGGGGTTTCGGCCGAAAAGTTTCTCACCTAATTTTTTCAGATCATGATCCATTAAACCATCATACTTTTCCGCACGTTGCAAATGGATCACGTATCAATCTATAATGTAGTGACGACTTACTCAGGAGCGAAAATAATATGACAGCAATTTTCAAACAACCTGAAACGATGGTTTTTCCACAATCGACAGAGAAAATTATTTATCCCGAAGGAGACGGTGAACCGATGGCGGAGACAGATGTACACCGTAAGCAACTTAGTACGCTTTTAGTTGATCCACTGATCGAACATTTTCGTGACGAGCCAGAGATTTACGTCTCTGGCAACCTATTTCTCTATTACGAGGAGGGCAATCCGCGCAGCAGCACTGCGCCCGATGTATTTGTCGTAAAAGGCGTGTCTGATCATGAAAGACGCACATACAAACTTTGGGATGAGGGCGTTTCACCCTGTTTTATCATTGAGGTCACATCGACCTCGACAAGACGCAATGATTGGCGTGAAAAACGCTTCTTGTTTGAAGACTTAGGCATTGCAGAATACTTTCTGTTTGATCCCTACGGCGAATACATGAAACCGCTGATACAGGGGTTTCGGCTTGTCAATGGATTCTATCGACAGCTTGAGCCGAAGCGGTTGCCAACAGGTGAGCTAGAGTTCTACAGTGAGGAACTGCAACTGATTCTGCGAACAGTTGGAAACTCTTTACGACTTTACAATCCAGATACGGGCGAAATTCTCCGCTCTCTCGAAGAAGCTGAATTTGAGCGTGAGCAGGCGATATTTGAGCGCGAACAGGCCGAACTTGCTCGCAAACAAGCCGAGACTAAACATGATGCTGCCTTGTTAGAAATTGAGCGTCTGAAGCAGCTTCTGGCAGAACGCAATTAATTACCATCTGATTGTGTCGCAAAGTCGCGCACGGCCGTATAGATCGGTTTCTCGACAAATTCAGGCGTTACAAACGTATAGTAGTCGAGATAAGAGCGGGTTAGGGCGGGCGTGCGAAACATCCAGAAACTGATTGTTTCGACATAAGGCCAATTCTTTTTTGCGTAGTCGATTGCTTCGCGCGTGTAGTCAATGCGTTGGGCGGGGCGCACGCCGTGTGTCCAACGCGGATGATCATTCCAGCCCGATTCGGTGATATAGATAGGGGAGTCGTCGCCGTATCCGAGCATGATGTCGCGCAGGAGTTCAACGCGGCGGAAGTTGAGAACGTTGGGGTCGGCTTCGGCCGAAAATGGAAACGTCAGCCCATAAGTATGCACAGCCAATCCGTCCATCAATTCACCTGCCCCCAATTCATACATCTCCCGCAAATAAATTAAATCATTCAGTCCATTGGGTGACCCTTCTGGTTCTAGTGTGGGCGCAAGCGCACCCCCTAACACAACTGCATCAGGATTCGCCGCTTTGATCGCTGGGTAGACTTTTGTGAGCAATTCAACATAATCAACTGGTTTTGTGATTCTCCCACCCCATTCAAATGTCAAGTTTGGCTCATTTAAGACGATGATGTGGTCTACTCTTCCCGCATACCGTTCTGCAAATGCGGCCGCGAAGCTAGCAAATTCATCATAACGATCTGCCGGCAAAAAGTTGAGAGGCGTTTCTTCTGGTCGCGCCCATGCGGGTATAAGGCTAATGCGGGCAATCACACGCAATCCCTGTCGCTCTGCATGGGCAATCACCATGTCGGGGTGTGACCACGAGAATTCACCTTGCACGGGTTCATAATATGCCCATGGGAATAGCTCGACGATAGTTGGCGACCCCATTTCACGCACCAGTTCAAGTGTGCGCTTGATCTTCCACTCATCAACCTCATCGTTTAGTCGTGTATGTACGCCTAGCTGTGGATAAGCTGTGGTTACTGTTTGATAGTCGCCTAGCGGAACGACTTCAGGTTGGCGGCGGCTCTGCTGAAATATAAGGAAGATGGGGACGAGAAAGAAGGTTATTTTGAGTGCGAGAACGTACTTACGCCTACGCCAGAAAAATGCGGATTGTGTGCTGTTTATGACATCTTGTTCACTGTTCACTGCCCACAGTTTGCAATAACTGCTGATAAAGTGCAAGCCACGCGGCAATATGCTCTTTGATATTGGCAATACGTTGATGATTGGGGAGGGAGCGTTCGGCCGATAAACGCGGCGCAGCAATCGGCGGCAGCTCATAAATCATCGACAATAACTCATACTGAAATTGCGTCTTGAGCAGTTGATTTTGGATGTTGTGGATCAATGTGCCATACGCTGTTTCTGGCGTGCAGATCAGGGTATGCGGAAATGTCGTTGTGCCGAGCTTGAAGATCATTTGTGCGGCATTGCGAAGCAGATTTGTGACAGGGACATTCTGTGTGGGGATGGGATTAGCCCCCCATGTGTGACGAAAGCGGTCAATTGCAAAAGGGACAGCGAGATCGTACTGGGCAAGCAAGGGCAACAACGAGGCGGTTGTGATGAGCAAGGTTGTGAATTTTCGGCCGAAAACCCCCCGCATTTCTGTCCAATCAACGCGCCCAACCGCCGCGGCATCTGGCAAAACGACAATTGCCATATCGATCTCTTCATAGAATGCACGTAATTCTGGCAGCTCAGTCGGTGCGTCGTCTCTTTTTGGCAAAGAAACAGATTCAACTGTCTGTTCCAAATTTTTAAGCACGCCAACCAACTGTTCAAGCGGTGTGCCAGCGATGCCAAAACTGTCGGCTAATTTTTGGATGTTGTCAGTTTGAGAATTGTTGCGTAGGTCGGCCGACGCATACAACGCTTGTGTTGCAAAGTGAGCCGTTTCTTCCGCACGCGGCAGAACGTCCCTATCTATTTGAGCGTTTAGAATCGGATCGATTTGTAGCAAGAAGGGGAAAAGATCGGCCGAGACGATTTGTGGTAGCTGTGGCAAATCAGCCAATGATATTAGCTGTTCAATAGAAATATCATCGGTCACGATGGCAACTGTTTCCAGATTTGCTGCCAATTGTTGTCCATCCGATGGCGCGTCGTGATATGTGTGGACAGCGGCAAGCGCATCCCCCAACTTTGTCTGTAAACTCTGTTCGCTCATGTGCATTCGGGCATTATAACGAGCCGATTTTTAATCCACATCAAGCCGCGGTGAATAATCTACGAATGGGACTAACGGGTTATAATAGCACTATGTTCGACACACTGACTGGTTCATCCGCGCTTGGCGCATTGCGCGAAATTGCTCGTTCTCTCAGTACGGCGATTGATCTAGACACCAATCTGAACCTGATTGTCAATAAGACAACTGATGTGATGGGTGTTGACTCCTGCACGTTGTATTTGTTGGAAAAGGACAATGTGACGCTACGCCTCAAAGCGACAACCGGGCTACGAGCGCAGATGTTGGGTCACGCGACATTGCGGATTGGGGAGGGAATGACGGGGGTTGCGGTGAGGGAGAATCGGCCGATATACGCCCCTATCGCTCGCCAACATCCCGATTTCAAGTACATAGATCGTCTTAGCGAAGATGAACTCACCTCATTACTGGCGATTCCGCTTTTGATTCGTAATCGTCCTATTGGCGCACTGAATGTCCAAACTGTCCCGGCCCATGCGTACACCCCCAGTGAGATCGAGCAGCTCTCGCTCATTGGCGAACTGGCGGCTGGCGCACTTTCCAAAGCGAAGGTTTACGATGCCCAACGTTTACGCTTGGAAGAGCTGCAAGCATTGGCAACCGTCAGCGAAGTTGTGACGGCTCAGACGATGTTTGACGATATGCTCGACATCGTGACCGACATGGCAGCACGCACGATGGATGCAGCGGTCTGTTCGCTCTTTCTACTCGATGAGACGGGTGAACAGTTGGAATTACGCTCGGCAAAGCGCGTGACAAGCCCGTATGCAGCGCGAAAGCCATTGGCAAAGGGGCAGGGAATTATTGGGCTTGTAGCGCAACAGGGCGAACGTATCTACGTCGCGGACATTTCGGCCGATGCCCGCTTCGCTAATCCTCAACTCGCTGCCAACGAAAACCTCGCCTCTATGCTCGCCGTCCCGCTCTCTGTGCGCGATAAAGTGATCGGCGTCGTTTCTTGTTACACAAATGAGCAGCGCGAGTTTAGCGATAGTCAAATCTCCCTTTTCTCGACGCTTGCCAATCAGACAGCACTCGCTATCGAAAATGCGCGTCTCGCCACTCATGCCGCCATTGTGCGTGAAATGCACCATCGCATCAAAAACAACTTGCAAACAGTTGCTATGTTGATGCAGCTGCAAATTCCCGACGCTGCTCGCCTTGACACTCGTGAAGTGCTGGAAACGAACATTCACCGCATCCGCAGTATCGCAACCGTGCATGAGGTTCTCTCAGAAAAAGGCTTTCATCTCGTTGATGTCAAAGATGTTTTGACGCGCATAGCCCGCGCAACGGTGCAAGCGGTCAATGCGCCCACTCGTACTATCACGATTGACGTATTGGGTGAATCGCTTGTCTTATCAAGCCAAGCAGCGACGGCTTTGGCTCTGATTGTGAATGAACTGGTACAAAATGCGGTTGAACATGCGTTTGTTGGAAGAACACAGGGGATGATCGAGGTGACGATTGCTGCCGAACCTGTTTCACTCGGCCGATCTCCCGCCAACATCAACATCTGGGTACGCGACAACGGCATTGGCTTACCCAAAATTTTTGAACATGGCCTCGGATTAGAAATTGCCGAAACGCTCATGATAGACGATCTCGACGGAACAATCGACTTTCACCCCCTAGAGCAAGGAACTGAAGTCATCTTAACGATGCCTCACCCCTAATCTACTTATGAACATACTTGTAGCTGACGATGAATCAATCATTCGCATGGGAATGCGTGCCATACTTGCCGAAATGGGGCACACTGCCATCCTCGCACGTGATGGTCAAGATGCGTTGCAAAAAGCGATTCGGCACACGCCCGATCTCGCTATTCTCGATATTCGGATGCCCAAGACAAACGGGATCCAACTTGCCAAGGCCCTCAATAAGCACAATCCGCTCCCAATTATTTTTCTAACCGCCTACAGTCAAGACGATTTGATAGAACAGGCAACTGACTTAAACGTACAGGGCTATTTGATCAAACCCGTTGACCCCAACACCTTACGTGCTACGATTGCCATTGCGTATAAACGTTTCCAAAGTCAGAAACTAGCGGCTGCCAAGCAAAAGCAGGCTGAAGAGCAACTGGCTGCGCGTAAACTGATTGACCGCGCTAAGGCGATCTTGATGGCGAATAGTATGAGCGAAGAGGAAGCATACACAAAAATTCAACAAGTTGCTCGCAACAGAAATCGCACGATGGCAGAGGTTGCTCAGGCGATCATTGTAAAATCGAATTAGACGACATCAACTTATGACAGACTTCACCGAAATTGTACGCGGCTTTCTTACCTATTTTGCCGTTTTTGCTGGGACTGCGCTTGTATTGAGTATCTTGCTGTTGTTCTTCGCATATCGGCGTATGCGCCGTCTTAACATTCCGGCCGATGCAGGCTTTTGGGAAACCATTGCTGTCACGCCATTTATTGTCGTGCTTGGGGTTGATTTGCTCGATTTTGCGCTCGATATTTTTGCGCTGCCTTTCACATGGGTCATCTTAGACCACATGGGGTTAAAAGCATTACGCAATGTCAGCAGTGTGGAGGCTTTTATTCCGTTTACACAGCCAATCCCAACATTGACCTTATGCTGGATTTTGGCGAAATTTGGGGTGCGTTTCTAACTAGCTGATACAACGGGGGGTGAAGTAATGATTTTGGAATTTGTAAGCCTGTGCCGTTTTTGAAAGCGTTGCGTGCGAGTTAGGTAGATCAAGACAGTCAGCCGAAAACTCAACGTGCGTTTTCGGCCGAAATACCCACTCACTCTCTCGGTGGCGGCGGATAGGAATAGTTCCAAAATCCCGTTGTTTGATAATAGTTGACATTCTCCTCAAAAACTGCCTCTATCCAAATATCATCCCCAACAAGCGCAAGCGCAGCTTGATCGCTATTCCTGACAACAAACCAACGCATTGTCGGCTCATCAGTTGATGTGGGTGGTGCGCCAATGATCGACATCAAAATGCCATCATGCCAAACCGTGCGGCGATCCAGTGTGCCTCGCCAAAGAAACGTTGTAGGCCGCTCGTCTTCAAGATCGGCTCGGTCGGGATGTTCTGCGATGATTTGGCGCTTGAGATTGTTGTAGCCGTCTAGGAGCGTTTCGTTACGGATGACTTTTGTATATTCGGCCGAATACTTCGCCTGCACAAACGTCACACCTGCATAACTGCCGCTTGACCCCCCTGAGCCACCTTTACCATTCAAAACACAATACCAAACAGGCTCCCCCACAATTTGATGTAATTCGCACTCTTCCGGTGTAAAACGATTGAAAACAGCTTCAGAAATCAGTGCTTCCACCCCCTCTAGCGTTGAACCAGTCAATGGATAGCGCGTCGCTGCACCGGTGCGCGGATTGACATATACGATGTCTGTCACCGATTGATCGGCTCCAACACTCGTCAACGTCACTTGATAAACGAGCCCTTCTTCACGGATCACATCATTCACGCGATCAATCTGCTTTTTGCCCGCCTCGCCTTGAAATTGGCAAGTGTCATACTGGTCATGTCTCGCCCACCAGCCTGCATATTTCTCGACCCACTCAAGCGAATAGACGCGATCAACCCATGACGGAATCTCTTCTTGGCTCACCAAATAATCAGAGATTTCACCTGTTGCGGGATTTATGACGATCACGCCGACGATCTCTTGACCTTTCCAGCCGACTGTGTGATCGAGTAGTGACGCGGTGTAGTAAGGTGTGCCGTTGTCGTCGATTTCCAGCGTCAGATCATCGTACTGTAGGTTGTGTTCCAACTGATAGTTGATGTAGACATGACGCTCCAGATCAGACCCAAATCGTGCATCTGGCACGTAGCGCATGGCGGAGCCGAGACGCAACTCTGCTTCTGCAAATGGGTCTTCAGCATTGACCCAAATATAGCCGGGAATGATGCCACCCTGTGAACGGAAACCTCGCCAACTCCGTACACCAAAATCAACCGCATAGCCCCACTCGCCATTTACTTTTTGCAGCGTTGTCTTATTCAATTCAAGATATGCGCCCAAGTTGCGTTCAGAGCTAATGGCGCGACTCGCTTTTAGATGTGCGGTTTTGGGCGTGACACGCAAAAGTGTGTCAGGTGTTGTGTCAGAGGGAATGCCTGTCCCTTCTCTAATTTGGAGCATACTTGCCATTCTATCAGCCCCTGCATTGTCACAAAGCAAGCCGGGTGAGGTGACAAAAAAGCTGCTGAGGCTCCAAAGAATGAACGCGGCGACGGAGACAAATCGGCCGATGACTGACCATTCCCCCTTATGCCATGACAACAACAACGCAAGCCCAAACGATACAAACGCCAACAGTGGATACCCACCCATTAGCAAATGTGTAAAGCTGGGTGTCATCCCATAGATCAGGATAACGTTGGCAATAAAACTGCCAACAAATGCTCCAATCCCCGCCCAAGCAACAGCCGCCCCCCGCTGCTGCCGCCATAAAACGGTTAAGATCGTCGTCACAATTGCAAAACCAAAACTTATTATCAGAATACTATTCATATTACTACACCTCATGCAGTGATAAGAGAGGCTAAAATGCTATCAGCCATCTATTCAACTCGTGACCGATTCAGGAGAATTCGTTAAGAAATTATATGCGAAATGTTGAAAAACAGGTGTCATGGGAATCCTGTGACTTCAGGCAAACGAGAGCCAGATTGGTCAGTCTTCTACAACATCTGAATGAAAACGAGCCTGTCAATTGACAGGCTCGTTTTTCTATCGGGGGAATGTGCCAAATTTATTCATCTACGCTGGGATACGCTGTTGGCTCGACATCACGAGTGGCAGGTGGGGCAATAGTTGGCGTTTCAGTAGGTGTCACAGGGACAATAACTGATGTATTTGTTGGCACAATGATGACAGGCGGCTCCGTTGGCGTACTAATAATCGGGGTTGGCGACGCTAGGATAGGTGCTTGTGTAACGACGACGGGTGTTGGCTCCACAACAATTGGTGTTGGGGTAGCATTGATCGGTGTTTGAGTCGGAGTCACAATAATCGGGGTTGGTGTGACGATGATAGGCGTATTCGTCGGTGTTTGAGTAGGCGTATCTGTTGGCTGAGGAACGGCCGTTGGCTTTATGAGATTGACAATTACACGGGCTTCCTTGCGAGGGCGGTCTACGACATTGCCCGTATAGGGATTGTCGGGGCCGAAAACAAGCAAGCGCAAGGTGATGATGCCACTTTCTGGAACGGCCGTTGTATCCCACACCCCTAAACGTCCGCCTGTTTGCGTGTTGGGTTCAATACCACCAATTGGAAACCACTGTGTTGGGTCTGTCCCATAACCATACTCAAGTTGATAGCCTGCAAAACCGGGGGCATTGGCAACACCGCCGATTTGAATAAGCGGCTGGGTAAGCGTTTCATTCTGAGACGGTTGTTGAATCAGGGCGCGAGGTCGCTGTGTGCCAGCCTCACAGCCAGCAAAGAGTTGTGTCGTATCTTGGATGGGAAATGTGACGTTGTTCTGATTTGCCCACCATCGGCCGCTACCCCCCAACCAGTTGACAACTGACTGTGCATAACGCTGCTGCATTTCGGGTGTGTTGCCACCGACAAATAAATTAAAATTACTGACAGAGAATTGTTCCTCATCGTTGCAAAACTCGGTGACACGGCGCAACGTCCAGCGGTCAATTGTGATGCTACGAACAAAATGATTACTGGATGGCAAAGGAAGCTGATTAATATTGAAAAGCTCTGTTTTTCGGTTTGGACAAGTGGGTGTGACGGCAACACCCGAATCAGCACAGATGTTTTGCTCAATAACACTGGCAGGGCGCGAGAAGTTGATGGGCTGGCGATTGGCGAGATAACCCGTCATGAACTGATTCCAAATGGGAGACGCGACGCGGTATCCTGACGCGCCTTCTGCCAGCGGTGCGTTGCTCGTATTGCCGACCCAAACAGCCGCAACGATTTCGGCCGAATAGCCAATTGTCCAAGCATCACGGACATCGATTCCACTTGTGCCGCTTGTACCTGTTTTAGCGGCAACGTTGTGACCAGGGATGTTGAGGAGATTATTGAGGGTGAATTCAGGCACACGAGCATTGTTGTCGCTGAGGATATTTGAGAGAAGATAGGCGTGCTCGGCCGAAATTCCCACCGTGTCAACCTCTTGCACCGTCGTATCTCCAACTGGCTGTCCATTGCTAAAGACAGTTTGCCCATTTTTATCGACGATTCGTTGAATGGAGGCCGGTCTCTGCACCTTTCCCCCGTTTGCCAGCATTCCATACGCGCCAGCCATCTGCAACGGCGTTATTTCGCCACCACCCAACGATAGGGCAAGCCCGAAGTTGCGTGGCGTGCCATTTTCAGCACACCCATCATCGGTCAGCGTCAAGCCCCATGTATTGGCACGCTCAATAAACGAGCATACCCCCACAAATTCGAGCGCTTTTACGGCTGGAATGTTGTAAGAGTTTGCAAGTGCAGTGCGGAGCAACATCGGCCCGTGAAAGTCATTGTCGTAATTTTTTGGAACATAGGCGGGGTTCGCACCGTCGGGAAATGCGGTTTCGACATCCCAGAATAGCGTGGCAGGCGTGTAGCCACGCTCCATGCCGGCGAGATAGACAAATGGCTTGATCGTCGAGCCGGGCTGACGTGGGACACGCGCCATGTTGATTTGACCTGAAATCGCCTCATCACGATAGTCAAGCGAGCCGATCAGGGCGAGGATTTCGGCTGATTGTGCATCAAGCACCACTATCGACGCATTATTGCCTCCCCAACCCTGAATGTTGCCACGCTGCGCCGCTAGCGTCTGCTCGGCTAAGTTCTGAATCTCAGGTTGAATCGTTGTATAGACGCGGAAGCCCGCTCCGTAAATCGCTTGTGATCCATAGATATTCTCAAGCTGTTGCAGCACGCCCAGCGTAAAGTGTGGGTAGCGAATGTTGACAGAAGGCGGTTCGATTGTGTAGGCAATACCCTCGTTTAATGCCGATTGTGCCTCAGCGGTTGTGATATGCCCCGCTCGACTGGTCAGATATAAAACTTCGCTCTGTCGCCCAGTCGCATAGTCAGGTGCGGAGATCGGATCCCACAGAGCAGGGGCTTGGGGTAAGCCCGCCAGCAGGGTTGCTTCGGCTAGCGTTAGGTTGGCGGCCGATTTGCGAAAATACGTCCGTGCCGCCGCTTCAATGCCATAGGCACGATTGCCATAATAAATTTGGTTGAGATAAAGCTCAAGGATCGTCTCTTTTGATTCAACGCGGCTGAGTTCGGCCGCCAAAATGATCTCGCGCAATTTGCGCCGCACGCTCTGCGTTCCACGTTCATCCTCGTCGAGCAGCGTTGCACGTACTAACTGTTGCGTAATCGTGCTTGCGCCACCCGCAGCCGTGATGTCTCCATCGGCAAATGCGCCCGAAAAGATAACGGTGTAAGCGGCACGCGCAATTGCTCGCGGAGCAAAGCCGGGATTTGTCCAATAGTCTGCATCTTCTGTGGCGATTGTCGCGTTGATCAAATCTTGGTCGATTTGGGAAAGCGGGACATACGTGCGATTACCTTCATTGGGATCAGCAACCGAATAGAGCAGATCGCCATTCGCATCATAAATAAAGATCGTCTCAAATTGACTCGCTCGATCTCGCAACTCAGTCACAGATGGCAGATCACCGGCAATCGACACATAGCCAATGGCTAATCCGGCAACGCTGAGGATAAATCCAAATAATAGAACGAGAAACGTGATGACGAATCCGTTAATGAGACAACCCAGCGTTGAGCGTTTTTTCTTTTTTGTGGGAGGAATGACGACGCGCTTCGGGGTGACTGGCTCTTCGGGGAGAGGCGGCGCAACGATGGTGGCCTCTGGTGGTAGTTCACGGCGTGTCTGCCGCGTTGAGACTCGTGTTGGTTGTTCTTCAGTTTGTCTTGGCTCTTGCCCCCGTTGACGAGCGCGACGACGACGAATTTCTTCGACTTTTGCGGCCGAAGGATCACGACGCGGCAACGCCGTGCGCGGATTAACAACGGTTGCCTGTGTATCACGTGCGGTTGGTGGCGGATTGAAACGTGGGCGCGGTGATGTCGGGGAATCAGATTTTGGTGTGTCGCTGGCAGGGCGCAACGTAGCAGGGTTGCGTTGCGGTGGATTGATGATGATGGGTGGCGGTGGCGCAGATGGGGTGTTGTCATCGTCGGGCAGCTGCTGCGTTGTCATGACAGGGCGAGGGGGCAGTGTGTCCTCCTCATCATTGACAACGGGATTATCTTCGCTGAACAGATCGTCCAAGGTGATGGTGACGGTTGGCTCATCGGCCGATGGCTCGCCAATGGCTATTTGTTTCCCCAAAACTTCCGCTTCAATGTCAATCGTTGGTTGGTCGTCAGGTTGTTGTTCGAGTTTGTCGTTTTCGTTCATGTCGGCCGTTATGGTTGCAACTTCACTAAGAATCGCCAGTTACCACGTTGTACAATTGTATCGTCTTGTTTTATAACGCGAAACTGCACCAGAACGTTCCCAACGTTTAACCGACGCATCGCCTTCTTTTCCACGACTTTCAGCGTCACCCGAATACTATCCCCAATAAAAACGGGCGCGGAAAATTTGCACGTCATTTCACGCAGGGCAACGACAGTTCCTTCTAACACACCTGTCTGAACGACGAGTCCACTAGCAATTGCCTGAATCAACAAACCATGGCTAATACGCTGCCCATATTGAGTTGTTTTTGCATATTCAGCATCAGTGTGAATTTGGTTGAAGTCGCCAGCGAGGTTGGCAAATGTCATGATGTCCGCATCAGTAATGGTGCGAGAGGGAGATGTGGCAGTTAGGCCAAGAGTGAATTCATCGAAGTAGAGACCGTGCTTACTTTGCATTGCGATAAAGCGGTGGTGACTGCCCTTACAAAATGATACTGAAAGGCACCGACTTAGGCTCTTAAGTTGTATCAAATCGGGTAGCCATTTGACAACAGCAGCACGCAAGATGCCCAAACAAAGTCGTAGCCAGATGTTTCCACATCGGACAGCAGAGAGAGTTGAGTTGGCACATTCCAACGCGATGCGCCATGATAGATTACAAGAGACAAGATCGGCACAAGGGGCTGTGCTGTTCCTATGGTTGTTTGGCAGGAACGTAGTTGGGGTTGCGCCATGGCGTTCGGCCGATAACCCACCTCGCCACCGTCCAACCCATGCGAAAGGCACGCGGGGAGTTGAGCTTATAGGCAAATCGCGCGAGTTTGACACGCCACTTTAGCTGCTTGAACATTGGATAGGAGAGTAGACGCTTCCGATAGCTCTCCAAGCTAAAATCAGCCCGCTCAAACGCATCGATCACCGTTTCTGCAACTGGTTCCCCATAGGCCAGCGCAAACGAAATACCTTCCCCAAATAGTGGATCAACCCCGGCTGCATCCCCCGCCAACAGAACGCGCGGCTGGCTAAACTGCCCATTTGTGTCAAACCAGCGAATCGGTGCGCCTTTGAGCTTGTAATCATCTAGCGTGCGTTCGCGCTCTGCCATTGAGTCACGCAGCACCCCTTTGAGATCGGCTTTCGGTTTTTCAGGGCGTGAACGACTATCGAACACGCCGCGATTCATCGTCGGTGCGCCCTCGACATAGCTGGGAAAGTCCCAATAGTAGCCTTGCAAATTGTCGGTCATGTGTGTGAAATCGAAGACGGCAACCTTATCGCGGAAGTTCCAATTCTGCTGCGGGTCTTCAGGGGTGTCCACTTCGATGAGTCGTGCGACGCGGGACGTATCAGCCCATTTGAGGCGACTGCGGACAAAGCTGCGAGAGCCATCGGCCGCAATCAAAATCTGTGCGTGAATCGTGCGCTTGTTGGTGGTGACTTGGACGTGGGTCGGCCGAACTTCCACACCAACCACCCCTTCCCCCTGACTCACAACCACATCCCGCGCCTCAACCTGTTGCACCAGCCAATGGTCAAATTCACGCCGTCTCACGATCCGGAAAACAGGGTTGCCATGAAATGAGTAACTTTTGTCCTCGTAACGCACTTGGACTTCTCGCACACCAAAATTGTTTGGTTCAAACGGTAAACCTAGATCGGTCAAAATGTTTTCGCCAAGATAAGTGATACCACCACCACATAACTTGTCACGAGGGTGAACCGCCTTATCGACAATAAGAATCCGCTCTGCCCACTGTGGATTTTCGCGCACTAAATGCAACGCAATTGAAGAGCCTGTCGGCCCCGATCCGACGATCAAAATGTCTACTTTTTCTGTCACTATTTCTCACTCATGAGACGGTCAAGAGACCATTCACAACATGTTACAATTCACGCTTCCATTTTAGAAAACAACAATTTGTCTACGATTTGAAAGCAGGGTATTCATGGGTCAATTAGATTAGACGTTAACGCAAAAATATGGAGATGATGATGCGAAAGTATGTTGAGATCGAGGGTTATAAGATCGATTGTGTCACAAAAAAGGAGGTCAAACGCGCCCCACTCTGGATGCAGGATATGGGGTTAGAATGGTTCCACCGCATGATTCAAGAGCCAAGCCGTCTATACAAACGCTATCTGCTGCACGACATTCCATTTGTGTTTGCGATTTTTGGTCGTGCTTTACGCAAGCGTCTTGCTATTGGTAAGTGACGGTCAGTAACCCATTGGCAATAACGATAGACTGTACGGTTGTGTAGTTGGTATCAGCGCGAAGTTCGGCCGCAATCCCCCGCGTGATCTCCTGCGCGATTAGTGCGACAGCTTCTGCCGGCAACGCCTCACCATTCACGTCTGCCTGATCTAAAACAGCCACAGGCTGTCCATTAATGACAAGAAAGCGCACAACAAAATTGCTGACAAGCTGTTGACCAAAGAAAATTTGTGTGCTTTGAATCGTGACAAGCCCATTTTGGAGCATAAGGGTGCTGTTATCGGCCGAAAGCGGCAACCCTTGTGCCGCCGCAATCTGTAACACCGTCGCCAAAATATCAGCCTCCGTATAGCTAATCGTCTGAACCGCCCCGCTCTGTGTTGCTGTTGGGGCCGCTGTATTAGCCGGACGTGGCGTAGCAGGAACTAGCGTTGATGTTGCAGTAGGAACAGGAAGGGCTGTATTCGTTGGGGGGGGAGGTGTTGAGATCGGCAGAGAAGTCGCCGTATTTGTCGGAATCAGTGTGTTGGTGGCGGTCGGTGCGGGCGTATCGGTTGGAGGCGGTGTCGCAGTTGGCGTGTCAGTTGGAAGTGGTGTCGCAGTTGGCGTATTTGTGGGGGTGAGGGTTGGTGTGCTTGTCGAAGTGGCAATTGGGGTATTTGTTGGTGTAACTGTTGAAGTCGGTGTATTTGTTGGAACTAATGTCGGGGTGTTTATCGCTGTTGGCACAGCGGTTGGGGGAAGCGGTGTTGCTGTTGGCTCAATCTGCTCACAGCCAACCAAACATGTAATGATAAAAACAACAACTAAACGCCACATTTATTTTGCTCCAATACTATCTTTTTCAAAATCAGCAAGGATTGTAGCGTAAAGTTAGCGTTCACAGGCAAGATAGCCCGATTGCTGTATCCACTCTGGGCACCAGACGCGCAAATCACGCAAATAGGCTTCATCGGCTAACGTGAGCCGAATATCTTCTAGTGGTTCGCGGGCATCGGTAATGGTTGGATAGCCGATAATTGTGCTACGAAAAATACCGTCTCGCAAAAATAACGTCACGCTATAACCCGCCTGCTGGAAGCGGACGCTATCGGCCGATGCCTCTCGCAACAATAGATAGCTGCCCGTCACAATGACCCAGTTCGTGGTCTCGGCCGATAGTGCTTTTGTCGCAGGTGGTGACAAAGACGTGCGCGTTACTTCAGGAATTGGATAAGGCGAATTTGTTGGGATGGGTGTGTTGACCAACGTAGTCGATGGCGTTATGGTCAGCACACGACGCGATGGGAGCAGCGGGATTTCTGATGGTGTTGGAACGACGGCTGGTGTTGAGGTTCGATGAATCGGAATGGTATGTTCTCTCACACCTGACACAAAGACAAAACTGATAAATCCTAGCATTAAGCCGGCTAGACCACTGAGGATCAGGGCTACCCTAAATTGATCGCTGTCCATTAAATTCCCTTTCTCACTATGCCACAATTGGCACATCAGCTAGGGTCGCATTGTAACCGCGATCTACGAGGTTTATTTTATTTTTCGCCCAAATTTCATGCCAAGCGCGGCGCATGTCATTGATTTCTGCGAGTTTACCCAAATGCGGATTGAATGAGGACTTCTACAAAAAGTAGATAGATAACACCGCTTGGCAACCATGAAACAAAACTCGCTTTGAGTAATGGATATGGCTCTTGTTTTGTGCGTTTATATAAAAAGAATAGGCCATTGAGTAGAAATGCCAATCCAAAAATAATTGTGAGTAACACGTATGTGACGATCCGCATCGTGCCGCTTGTATCTTCTCCACAGCAGCTATCGCCTGAAAGAAAGATGATCCCGACAACTAATGGTGATAGCAACAACAGCAAGATACCAAATAAAATCGCGGGTAGGTTACGTTTGACCATTGATCTATACTCTTTTTGCGATGAAACATCTTTATTATTCTTCATTTCTATTCTGTCCTCATTATACAAGGATGGTTTTTATCATTATGGTTATTTTTGGCATGATGACAATAAGTTGCAAAGAACGTGTGCTGCCTGATCCGCCTGATATGTTAACAATCCCTGTACCAGAAACAGTGCGTGTGGGGGTAGTATCTGGGGCGCAACAGTTAGCCTTTATTGGTCTCAATGAAACGAATACGCTCTCTATTGGCTACACGTTTGCCGAAGGAAGATCGCTACGCGAAGATGTCAAGCGGGGCGTGCTAGATAGTGCCTTTGTCTATATCGTGCCAGATGAGACGTTTTGGTTCAATCCTGTTGTCGTTGATGGCATTATTCTAATCGTGCATCCCGAAAACCCTGTGAGGCATCTCGCGTTGGCAAAAGTTCGTCAGATTTATAGTGGTGAGATCACAAACTGGTCGGCCGTTGGCGGCCGAGATGCGCCCATTGAGCTGATCGTGCCGGGTCGAGAAACAGATGTACGAACGCTCTTTAATGAGCGTGTCATGGGCGCACAGCGCGTTTCGATCAATGCAGAAGTGAGTCCGACACCCGATGCGCTCATTGCAGCAGTAATGAGTCAGTCAAATGCGGTTGGGGTAACGACAATGGGGGCGTTGAAAGAACAGGATCAGGTGCGGCCGCTGCAAATTGAGCAATCAAACCCAAATCCAAATCAACTGGCGCAGCAGATTTACCCATTGGCTATCCCTGTCTACTGGATTTCGCTGGGTGAGCCACAAGGGGCAGCACGCGGTGTCTTGGCGAACTTACAATCAGCCGGAATGCAGGAAAATTTGGGGGTGATTTTCGGCAGAGTTCGTTGATGAATGAAAAACTTGATTCATTACAAGGTTGAACATTAAAAAATTAAACGGGTAAATGTAGTACGTGGTACGTGGTACGTGACCAAAT
>CAYMGE010000053.1:0-43095 GCA_964389925.1 uncultured Ardenticatenaceae bacterium | reverse complement strand
ATGAAGCAGGTACTTATCGCGTGTTGCACACTTTTGTACACGTTTAAGGTAGCAGGCAGTAACAATGATGGTCTTCTTAAACTTCTAACTCGAAACGACACGAACGCGACACTCTCCGTGCCTGTGTGATTTGCACACACGTGCGCCGCCTATTGACGTTTGGCAATTGCCAAGCAGTCGTTTTGCGTTGGCTCCACCCAACACAACTTAATCACAAACTCAAATAGGGTATTCTGGTTTTTGAACACCAGAATACTTAACACACGGGAATGAGGTTTCTGACAAAAACCTCGTTCCCAAGAGCAAACATGGACACAGAACGATTTAAGATCGAAGAATTTGACTATTCTGATGCAAGCTACACTGATTGTGTTGAGGTCAACAATCTACAGTTTGAACTATACCCAGACACAATAGACGATTGGAAGCGTTGGGATCAGCATCGTGACCCGAAACGCTATTACAAACGTTTTGTCATGCGAGATGCCCAAAGCGACAAGCTCATTGCGGTTGGCTCAGTCGGCAATGTGCATTGGGGATTTCATCCTCGCAAATACGCCATCGACATCATGGTTCATCCCACATACGAAGGGAATGGCATTGGCAAAATGCTTTACCGAGCATTACAGGATGATGTCAGAGCAACAAGCCCGATCAGTTTTGAGGCACATACGGCTTCTCACAAACCACGCGGCATCCGCTTTCTCAAAGATCGTAGTTATGAGCTAAAGACACGTGAATATGCCTCGCGCTTGGAACTCGACACGTTTGATCCCACACTCTTTCAGTCATATCTCGATGGCATTCGAGCCAGTGAGCTAGCGATCATCAATCATGATGAGCTACGCAGACGCTTTCCTGATGACTGGACACGCCGTCTATATGATGCCGATGTCGAGATGTCGCAGGACATTCCCTATCATGAAACGCCGACACCAGACCCATTTGACGTATGGGAAAAGCGTCACCTCAATCATCAAAACCGCGTTCCTGAGACATATTTACTGGCGATGGATGGAGATGAGATTGCAGGGGTAACCATATTGTTCAAGAGTGGGGCAACGGCCGAGACGTTGTTCACGGGCTTAACAGCGGTGAAACGCCCCTATCGACGACGTGGGTTAGCGATGGCTCTGAAAGTGGCAAACCTGAGCTATGCAAAAGAAAACTTCCGTACAAAAGCAGGCAAGGCTCCTGCGGTCATGACAGAAAACGAAGAAAATAACCCGATGTACACTATCAATGAGCGACTTGGCTTTGTGCGCCAACCAGACTGGCTAGTTTATAAGCTGGTACTCGTTGAAGATGAACAGGCGGAAATGAATAAAGATGAATGAGATAACTTTCCGAGACTTTGATAACAGCGAGCGTGATTACGAGATTGCGCTTGAAATTCACAATATCGTCTATCACGATTCTCCACAAACGATGGAAGCGTTCAAGCATAACGATAACACACGCAATCCTAAACATTACTTTCAGCGCAT
The DNA here is from genome assembly GCA_964389925.1 of uncultured Ardenticatenaceae bacterium. Classification (GTDB taxonomy): domain Bacteria; phylum Chloroflexota; class Anaerolineae; order Promineifilales; family Promineifilaceae; genus CALECP01. The sequence continues at coordinate 41,608 of CAYMGE010000053.1, read as the reverse complement.
TATGGTTGAACGAGATGATGAGGTCATCGCGTATGGCGGGCTGTTAGAACGCTGGTGGGACAAAGTAGAGAATACCTATCTATGGTTCTTCGCTTGCAAACCAGAGGAGGACTATACGGTTCTCGTGGTCCCATTTTATGCGATGGTATTAGAGCGAATTGAGCGTGAGAAAGGGCAGATCGACATTATCTACCGCGATACCCGCGAAGACCGTGTTGAGCAAATCGCGTTTTTGGAAGCACAAGGTTATAAGCTGGAAAATCGTTACGCACGCTCAGAGCTTGACCTGACAACGTTTGACTTTGCACCTTACTCAGGGCTTGCAAAGAAGATGGACGACTTAGACATTACGATCACAACGGTCGCCGAGCTTGCAAAAAGCGATCCTGCTTATCAGAAGAAAATCTACGATCTCGAATGGATTTTTGAGCAAGATGAGCCAACTGAAGGTGAATGGGTGCAAGAACCATTTGACGAGTTTGTAAAAAGTCGCTTTGAACACCCAGAGTACCAACCACAGAGTTGGTTTATTGCTGTCGACAAAGATGGCAACTACGCAGGGATGACGGCACTGTATCGGGACAAGTTCTTCCCAGAGAAGATGCACACGGGCTGGACGGGTGTTGATCGGCCGTATCGCAAACAAGGCGTGGCAACCGCCATGAAAGTGCGAGCCTTTGACTATGCTAAGAGTCAAAATATCGAGCGGATCGAGACAGATAATCATGAGACAAATCACATGTATCAGATCAATCTGAAATTTGGATTTAAGCCATTACCTGCTTATGTAGACTACAAAAAGGTGATGGAATAAGGCATACTAACGATTATTTGGAGATAGTTAAAAAGTGGTCATAGGTGAACAAGCGTGGTCATGCTGCCACAAATTGTAACAAGGAAGGGTCGCGCAAAAGAGTAGAGAACACGAGGCGCAAAGAAGCAGAGGGAGACAGATTGTCGCTCGATGTGGCTTGTGGCGGGAGCAACTTGACAAAGACAGAGGACGTTTTATAATCACCAAAGATGGATAATATGTGGCAATCTGCGTTGAAAACCAAGATGATAGATGAAAACATAGAAGAAGTCTGAAAAAGGAAGGCGACCCCTGAAAAGTCGCCGCCGTTGGGCTACAGCGGCGTAACGCCTGTGGACACTATGTAAGACCGCTTGCGGCGACGGTGGATGAAGCAGGTACTTATCGCGTGTTGCACACTTTTGCACACGTTTAAGGTAGCAGGGTGTTTCGGGAATATCGCTCTGTGACCCTGTGATAGGGCTTTCCGTAGCTAAACGTATTGCGTAAACTGAATACATATTACGCAATACGCTCTATAGCGACAAATCATTAAAGACACCAACAATTTCTCAAAACATCACGCTAAATTATCCGCCAACGATCCATAGTACTGTCGTCATGTCGTCTGTAAGTTTTTAACCTTACACTGCCTGTGCATTTAGAGATAAGAGGTATCGGAATGATTGAATTTATCGGATTTCTTTGTATCGTGACAGCAGTTAGAATGGCAACCGCGACAGTACGTTCGCTGCCTTGAGCCTCCTTTTCAAAGTAGTACTCTAGGAACGAGGTTCCTTAGAGGAACCTCGTTCCGTGTTTAGGTAGGTAGCTGGTCTCGCTGCCACGGCCAGAGACCAACGGTCACATCCCGTCGTTGAAAAGCTAAAATCGCTAGTAGTAGACAAACCCCTATAATCAAAAATAACGTTACATTTTCCACTGCATAAATCGGTTCGTTGAGCCCACTGTTGTAGTAGCGGAAGGGTGAAAACATGGCAGCCTTGTCTAGGTCGGGGAGAACGGCCGAGAAATTGTTGAGCAAGTAAGTGACGATTAAGAGAATCGTTGCGATGATCCAACACGGCCGACGGCTAGGCAGGTAGGCTCCCAGAAAAAAGCTGAACATGCCCACGACGAGCATAATCGGCCAGAGGTTGAGACCCGCCGCTAGCAATTCTACCGCTGTTAAGTTGGTGTCTACCCCAATTAAGTTTGTAGTGAGCGCATAGCCCGCACCAACAGCAAACGATGCAGTGCCAATCGCTAGGGTCAGCACAATCGCTTTCGCAAGGACAATCTGCCAGCGTGGCAATGGCAATGTCAGCAACATTTCAAGCGAGCCGTCATCTTCTTCACCTGCCAACAGGCTCGTGCCGAGAATGATCGCGTAGGCGGCGAGCAATGGAATGAACATGCTGTTGAGATAGGTTGCCAAGAAGCCGGGCAGGGTGGCAAAGTCATTGCCTATGCCAAATGCTTGATAAACAGCAATGTCTTCTAGGTTGAGCTGTGCGAACTGTTCTGTCACCTGAGTAAACATCAACGGAAAGAGCAGTGCGGTGATAAAAATACCGATGCCCCAACCGATGATGCCTGTACGCCTTCGGCCGATTTCTGTCAAAATTAAACGAATCATTCGACTATATTACCTCTTGTCATAAAACGCCAAAAATACCTCTTCCAGCGACACATCTTGCGTGTGTACGTCAATGATGCCATACGGCGCGAGCGTTTGCATCAGCAAGTCGAGGTTTTGCATCACTTCAAAGCCAAGTCGATTATTTTCCCGCGATACAACGCGCACCCCCTCGATCAGGAGCAAATCTTGGGCAACCAAATGGCGCGTTTCGATTTCGATGCGGCGAAAGCGTTGCGCCAACAAATCACTCACAGATTCAATGGCAATCAACTCTCCATGCCGAATAATACCAATGCGGTCACAAACGGCCTGCACTTCGGGTAGGATATGAGAGGAGAAAAAGATGGTGCGCCCCTCATTTTTGGCTTCACGCACGGTGTCAAGCACAGCTTGCTGAATCAGTGGATCAAGGCCGCCTGTCGGCTCATCCAGCATTAGAAGGGGCGGCCGGTGCATAAAAGCGGCGATAAGTGCTAGCTTTTGCTTATTGCCACGCGAATACTCGCGGATGCGGCGGCTGAGATCGAGGTCAAAGCGTGCGGTTAATTCACGGCGATAGTCCGCATCCGCTTTCTTACGGCGGATACCATCCATCATATTTAGATAGTTTCGGCCGCGCATGTTAGGTGGCAGTGATAGCTCACCAGGGATATAGCCTACGTTTCGGCGTGCAGCAACACCATCTTTTTGGCAATCGTGACCAAAAATAGAGGCGGTGCCGCGATTCGGCCGAATGACATCCAACAACACTCGCAACGTCGTCGTCTTACCCGCCCCATTCGGCCCCAAAAAGCCGAAGACTTCCCCTTCATTCACCTGCAAGTTGACATCTTTGATTCCGCGATGTTTCCCATATACAACCGTCAAATCTTTTGTCTCAATCACCGCTTTGCTCATGTTATTTACTCCAACTGGCAGAAATTCGCCTTCCCCTAATTCTAACGCCTTTTGTGCCAATGCAAATGCCATCTATATTCCGTATGATACTAGGCACGAGATAAGGGCAAATAGCATCGTTTGCTACTATCTGAGTATACGCACATTTTAAGGCAGGTGAGCATGAAGGTTCCGCACTTTTTCCTATTCATCATTTTGATTTTTCTATTGTTGGGCTGCGGCAGCGACGCTTTGGCAACGCCAACAACATCTGTTGTTGCATTGCCGACAGCGGTTCCCCAACAGGTGAGCGCACAACCCTCTAATATCCCAACCGAGGTTGTCACGGAAGAATGCGACGAAGCATCTTGCGAATCGGCCGCCACACCCGTCCCAACCCTCCCCGCCGATAGTAACAGCGATGGTCGTCTGCTCGTTATAGACAACGAAAACCAAATTATGACGATTAACCCAGATGGCAGTGACATTCGTCGCTTGACGGACAGCGAAGATGGCATCGTCTATATTTTCCCCGCATGGTCGCCCGATAATCAGTCAATTGCGGCAATTGGCGCAGGTGATCGACCTGCGACGGATGGCGTTTACGTGTTTGAGGATTCGGCCGATGTTCCGGCAAAACGCATTCACACGGCCGATGGCCAACAACCCATTTATCTCTACTGGTCGCCCGACAGCGAAAATGTCAGCTTTATCTCCCCGCGTCTCAATGGTTCAACTCTGCTTGACCTGCGTATCGTACAGCGCGATGGTCTGTCGCGTAGCCGCTATCTCGCCTTCGGTCAGCCGTTCTACTGGGATTGGAACTCGACGGGGGATGAGATCATTATCAACGTTAAACGCACCACCCATGCTAAGTTTGCCTATGTCGATCCTGCCACCGGCGGCATCGGTGAAGATATTGCAACGGTGACTGATTTCTTCCAATCGCCCGACCTATCGTATGATGATGCGTATCTTGCCTACTCAGGCGGGCTAAATGGGATCAACGAGATCGTCATCGAAGAGCGTGCAACGGGCGAAACGATCAGGAAAGCTCATCAGGGGTTGACCGCCCTAACTTGGAGTCCGGTTGAAAATCGGTTAGCTTACATTAGCTCCGTTGGTCAAGCACCTCTACCCTATGGCCCCCTCAATGTACTCAACACCGAAGGGCAGGAGATAACGCTGGTTGCCGATGCTGTGATTGCCTTCTTCTGGTCTCCCGATGGAACAAAAATAGCCTATCTCACCCTCAATACGCAGGGCGATGCGCCCGAAGTGATGCGTGGGCGACTGTCTGCAAAATCGGCCGAACGCTCACTCCAATCAGATCGATTAGAGTATCAGCTCTGGATCGCAGATACCACGACCACACAAACACATCGGCTTGGTTCATTTCGACCCAGTAACTTGTTCATCAGACAATTTATTCCATTCTTCGACCAGTATGCACATAGCCATTCCCTCTGGTCACCTGACAGCACCGCACTTGCTCTGCCCATTCAAACCGAAGAAGGGGTCACTATCTATCGCTTCCCTGTCAACAGGGCGCAGCCAACTCCTCTCGCACCCGGCCGCATCGCCTTCTGGACACGAGATTAATTTACCTATCCAAGCCGTAAGTTATCACATTTGTGATTATTGCGTTGCCACTTATCCGTTTGATACAATTGTCAAAGAGCGTATGAATAGCATCAACTTAATTTCCCTCGCATTTTTATGAGTATTACAAACGGGATTCCAGATATTGTCATCGGCCGACTGCCAGTCTATCTACGCGCTTTAACAAATCTTGCTGAAGGTGGTAAAAAAAATACATCATCACATGAACTGGGTCGCAGATTGGGTATTAGCTCTGCTCAAATCCGCAAAGACTTCTCTCATTTTGGCGAATTTGGCAAACAAGGGACAGGCTATAACATCAACTATCTACTCCAACAACTGCGTGCCATCCTCAATTTGGAGCAAAACTGGCGCGTTGCGATTATCGGTGCAGGCTATCTGGGTCATGCGCTAGCACACTATCAGGGATTTACTAGTCGTGGGTTTCGCATGGCATGGATTTTTGATATTGATGAGGAGGTGGTTGGCGAAGAGATGAACGGGCTGTGTGTTCAACATATCAATGAGCTGGAAGAGACGGCTCAACGGGAGAATATACAAGTAGCGTTGCTTGCCGTTCCAGCATCGGCCGCACAAACGGTCACCGACCTGCTAGTTGAGTCAGGCATCAAGGCAATCCTCAACTATGCACCGATTAACGTCGATGTTCCCAGTGATGTGGAAGTGCGCTATAGCGATCCAGTCGTACAGATGCAACATATGACCTATTATCTAAAGCCAGAACTTGAAATGTTGGCAAAGGAGGCGGTATGAGCAGCGGCCTGATGCTGATCGAATCAACGCCTTCAGACACTATCAATATGCCTGTTACGGGTGAGCGGCTTTATGCGATGGGGATGTCGGCCGAATGGTCTGGATCGTTATCCCAGAATCCCAACAGGTTTACGTCTACCGCTCGTTGACAAATCTGAAAGTTTTGACAACAAAAAGAGTTCAGCGTATTGGTCAGTGACATTTTTGAACTTGTCTTAACCGTCCATACGCCGACTAACAGCATTGAGATAGATTTATGAACAAAACAACCAAAACAGCCATCGCCGCAGGAGTCGTCTTGGGCGTAGGAATGGCAATAAAAGACCAGTTTGAGCCACCAACGCCTGTCGGGACGTATGCTGGCACAGAGGTCTATCGCACACCCGACGAGCGGTTTGAGAATTTGAGCGACTATCCGTTTGCACCGCACTATGTCGATGTGAGTGGCTTGCGGATGCACTATGTCGATAAGGGGGCGGGCGATGTGGTGCTGATGCTGCATGGTGAGCCGAGTTGGTCGTATCTCTATCGCAAGATGATCCCGCTATTTGTGGGGGCGGGGTATCGGGCGGTTGCGCCTGATTTGATCGGGTTTGGCAAGTCGGATAAGCTGGCGGACAAAAATGCGTATAGCTATCAGGCGCATGTCGATTGGATGTGGCTGTTTGTGAAATCGGCCGATCTCCACAACATCACCCTCATTTGCCAAGATTGGGGTTCGCTGATCGGCCTGCGCCTCGTTGCAGAGCATCCCGAACGCTTTGCCCGTGTCATCGTCGCCAACGGCATGTTGCCCACAGGTGATCGCGGCTCAAACGCAGCCTTCCAAGCGTGGCTGACCTTATCACAAAAAACGCCCATCTTTCCGATTGGCAAAGTGATTCAAACTGGCACGGTGTCAAAATTGAGTCGAGATGTGCTAGATGCGTACAATGCGCCGTTTCCAAATGAGGCGTATAAAGCTGGGGCGCGGGTTTTTCCGAAATTGGTGCCGATTTCGGCCGATGATCCCGCCACCATCCCCAACCGCACCGCATGGGAGTCCCTCAAAACATTCGACAAACCCTTCCTAACCGCCTTCGGTGACAATGACCCGATCATGAAAGGGGCCGAGCGCATCTTCCAAAAACTCGTTCCCGGCGCAAAAGGGCAACCCCACACCATCATTGCCGATGCGGGACATTTTATTCAGGAAGACAAAGGGGAAGAACTAGCGCGTGCAACATTAGGCTTCATGGCAATAAACCCCATCTAACCACCAGCCATCCACCATGAAAAAATGCAACTCATCCTTCATCCTTCATCCTTCATCCTTTCACAAAAGCGTTTTGTGCTTAATCTCTAAGTAACGCTGAATGACGGCGAGGGAGAGTTGATTGGCGGGAACGTCGAGTGTTTGGACACCCCGTCGGCCGAGAGCCTCCAATGCAAGACGACGTTCCTCTAGTAGATTAGCTGCCGCCGCCCGCCGATAGACAGTTTGTGTATTGGTGGGAATTTGCTGACTGGCTGCGACGACATCGGGATCGCTGATCGTGACGACGACGGGCAGGTGTTGACGTGCCAACATGCCGATGCTAGCGACGAGTTGATCGACGGTTGTGCCACCATTGAGGTCGGTGAAAAGGACGATCAGGCTGCGTTTGCGCTGTTTGCGGGCGAGGAGGGGGAGGGTTCGGCCGAAGTCTGGCTCCACCGCTTGCGCCTCTACCGCATAAAGCTGCTCTAACATGCGATAAAATTGCGCCCGACCCTGCTTTGGCGCGAGAAATGTCTCGACCTCATCTGCCAGCGTCATTAACCCGACTTTGTCTCCCATCCCCGTCGCCACATAACCCAATAACAACGCGGCGTTGATCACATAATCCAACTTGGCAATGTTACCGACGGGCGACTGCATCATGCGCCCCACATCTAGCACCGCGACAATATTCTGACTACGTTCAACTTGATATTCGACGGTGATTGGCTTATGCCGCCGCGCTGTCGCTTTCCAGTCAATACGCCGAAAATCATCATCGGGCGTATACTCACGCAGCCGTTCATATTCCGTGCCTTCTCCCATCCGCCGACTATTTCGCAGCCCGATCTCTTGTAGCCGATTGCGCCGCATCAGCAAATCATACTTCCGCACATCTTGCAAGTTGGGATATACCTTAACGCTAGAGGGGTTGCCAACGCGCTGCTGGCATATCCACAGCTTAAGTGGAGAAAGCCAGCGCAATGTCAAATTGCCAAAACTATAGTCGCCGCGTCGCAATGGGAGAACTGTGTATGTGCCTGTCCACTCCTCACGTGGGGCAACTGTGTTGTGCAGGACGATAGCCTCTTCAACCCATGCGTCAGGCGGCTCATCACGCAGCCAGAATGTGACAGGATATGTTTTTCGATTGCGAATGGTGAGCGTGATGGTGTTGTCTACACCGAGCGAGAGGCGATTGTCGTGAGTGCGCGTAGTGGGCAATGTGTCATCACTTTGCGCCTGTCGCCGATCCCAAATGATCGCCCCACATACAGCCAGAAAATAGCCTGCCGCTATCCAGAGCAGAAATGGCAACTCTCCTGCCATTGCCAGAATTGGAGCGGTAATTGTCAGCAGTAAAGCGGCACGCAAGGTGGGCATCTAGGCTGTAATTCCGAGAATCAGCACAGGAATATCAATATTAGATACACCGCGATGCTCTAAATCCCAAACAAATTGCTCAAAATAGGAAACGCCTGTGGACATCTCTGCGGCTAATTGCTTGAGAGGAACAATTTCGATGCCAACATCAATGACATTTTCATTGTGAAATATGGTCATCTTTGCACAGACGTTATAAACCATAAACGCATATTTGCCGAATTGTACTTCAACGCCAAGTCGATGTTTGACAAAATCTATCTCTCGATACGCATTTTGAGGGACAGAGGGAGGTGTATATGCGGGTGTATAAAAATCGTTGGCGTAGTCACATTTAAGCCGTATGCCAGTTTGCCATCCTCGTGTCGATAGCTCTCGTTTGAAGGCTTTATTCAATGCGCTCGGCCGATACAAAACCCGATCCAACATCGTTTTCTCTCGACTGACTTTCGTCTTGTACAGTGAAGCATCAATAGTTTCAATCGCTGCATATACCTCAGAAAGCGCATCAGCGTAATCACGCTCAATGACCGTCCGACCAGCATTAAATGAATAAATTCCACCAACGATCATCCGTACTTTTCCTTTTCCTCAAGCAAACGCTGTTGCTCTAATGTATCCCATTCTAACGGTCGTTGAGCAACTTTCTCACGTCCAGATGGCTTATGCACTGGCTTTCCCATCGGCCGAAGTCGCAATGTCCCAGCAAAATACGCTTCAATCCGCTGTCGCGCAATCTCCAAATAAACACCCTCTTTTTCACTACCCATCGCACGGCGATTGTGTTTTATAGCGGCGATCAGAGAAGAACCAACTCCTGCATAGGGATCAAACACCCAATCATCTTTATCAGACAAGGCAAGGACACAACGTTCAACTAACTCAACAGGAAATTGGCATGGGTGTCCTGTTTTCTCAGGATGATTCGATTTGACGTTGGGAATTTCCCAAAAGCTATCTTCCCACTCTGCCGAAATTTTCTGCCATACATCCGACGGATTTTTTCCTTTCGGATTGCCCGATAATTTCCCTTTATTTGGGCCTTTGTAATGTCTTTTGCCCGGATATTTGGACGGCACACGCACAGGGTCTAGGTTGAAGGTATAATCGGCCGACTTCGTGAACCAAAGCAGGGTCTCATAGCGACCAGAAAAACGTTTCTTCGTATGTAGACCATGTCCAAAATGCCAAATGATGCGGTTACGCAGTTGAAAGCCCAGTCGCTTGAAAATTGGATAGTAGTATATATCCAGTGGGAAAACCTCACCTCGTTCTACAAAATTACCGACTTGCCAACACAAACTCCCTTGTGGTTTGAGAATACGGTATAGCTTTTGGATCGTTATCGTCTGTTCTTCCAAATAATGTTCGATTGAGGAGCGAACTTCGTATTCTTTTCCCAGATTATAGGGCGGAGATGTGACAATTAACTGCACAGATTCAGAAGGCAACGTGTCAACCAACTCATTTGTTTCCCCGTCGTACATCACAATGTCAGCCTCTGCGCGAAAAGAGGTGGTGAACTGTTTAGGTGGTGCAAACAATGTTTCCATAAGCTATGATTGTAGCCCGTCTGTTCGCAATGCGAAAGGTTGCAAGTTGCGTGAAAGTTGCGTCACATCGGCCGAGGCTCGTCTATAATCCGCTCGACATGAAGCGACTATTTTTACTTTTACTGTTACTCACGGGTTGCAATTTGCAACAATCGGATGAAATTATCCCGCCGTTGGTCGAAGAACGTGCGCCTGATACGTCGGCCGAAACCCTAGCTGCCTTGCAATCGGCCGATCCCCCCGAACGCGATCTCGCCGACCTCACCCAACGACTCAAGGGGATCACTGTCGAACCACCTGCGCCAAAAAACGACTCGGTTGGGGATGTCGTGCAGTTTAACGTGTTGGAAGGAGCGGATGTCAATCGGCGCGTTTCGGCCGAGCTGCTCTATCAATCGGACATGATCAATATGTGGTTTGAGGAAGGGGCAAGGGTTGATGAGTCTGATCTAGTCGCATCTGCCCAAACGTTAGAACAGAAAATCATCCCTACCATGCGCGAATTCTTTGGCAATGAGCCAAGCCCCGGCATCGACGGCGATCCGCGCATTAACTTTTTACACGTCAAAGATTTAGGCGGACAAGGGTCAAATACCGTGACGGCGGGCTATTTTAGTGGTGCAGATCGCTATCCCGCGACGGCGAATCAATACAGCAACGAGCGTGAGATGCTCTACATTTCGCTGGCGGTCTCGCCGCTCGACAGTAATGGCTACTATCAAGTGATCGCACATGAAATTGAGCATCTCGTTCAGTCAGCAACCGATACCAACGAAGCGTCGTGGAAAGATGAGGGCTTGGCAGAGTTGTCGGCTTATGTCAACGGCTACAATGAGGTCGATTCAGTCTCTAGCTACACCGAGTTAACCGATGTGCAATTAACAGATTGGCAGATTGGTACAAATGAAGATATTGCCCACTACGGCGCGAGCTTTTTATTTGCAGCCTACTTTTTAGACCGCTTTGGACAAGAGGCGACTAAAGATTTAGTGCGCGAGTCGGAGAATGGAATGCTGGGGTATCAAGCGACGTTGGACGCGATTGGGGCAGGTATCTCGACCAATACGCTCTTCGCCGACTGGATCGTTGCCACCTATCTGACCAGTCGTGATGCTGAAAACGGCGTATACAAATATGACGCAATCGATGTGTCAGCCATCGACTACTTTGCCGAGCATAGTGGGGCGACAGATGAGCAGTCTGGTGCGGTCTATCAATTTGGTACAGATTTTATTCAGGTTGAGACGGGCGAGGCATTCAATCTTGATTTCATGGGATCAGGACAGGTGCAATTGTTGCCGACAGAGCCGCACAGTGGTGACTATTTCGTGACGACATATCCCGCAGATCGGTCAGATATGACGCTGACGCGCTCGTTTGACTTGACATCGGCCGAACCAACCACAACAACCCTGACATTTTGGACGTGGTATGACATTGAGGCGGGGTGGGATTATGTTTACTTGTTGGGTTCGGCCGATGACGGCGCAACATGGCAAATGCTACCCTCGATCTATTCCACCAAAGCCGACCCTCACGGCAATAACTTCGGCACAGCGTTGACGGGCTACAGCACAGGTGGCTTGGGAAAAGAACTTGACGCGCCCGAATGGACGGAAATCAACGTCGATCTGACCGATTTTGTGGGTGAGACGCTCTTGCTGCGTTTTGAGTATGTCACCGATGATGCGGTCAATTTAGCGGGCATGGCGATTGATGACATCAGCATTCCCGCGATTGGCTACAGCGAAGATTTTGAAAATGGCTTGGGCAGTTGGCAATCGGCCGGCTGGGTACGTCACGCCAACATCTTGCAACAGCAATTTTTGATTCAGGCGATCTATTTGTTAGACGGCGAATTTGTCGATTTAGAAAGGTTTGAACTGGTTGAGACAAATAGCGACCAATTGGCAATTGGCAACGGTCAGGCGTTTGATGAGGTGGTTCTTACCATTTCGGGCATGACCCCTGTCACGACGCAACGTGCAGCCTATCGCTATCAAATCACACCGCCATAGGATGTAGCGGCAAACGACAATTTTAATTACGGGCAATCAATAAAGCTGGGGAGCTTGGAGAAATGGAGAAAAATAAGGCTTGGAAATGGTTCGTTGGTGGTTGTCTTGGAACAGTCATGATTTTTGCTTGTCTGAGCGCAATAGGGATTGGCTATCTTTTGGCGATCATGCAGACGGCCGAAGATGAGGCGACACCACTCGCGGTCATCCTAACAGCTACACCGACATTACGTCCCTCAACGCCAACCCCCAGCCCAACGATCCCCCCGTCGCCTGAACCAGCCCCTATCGAAGAACCGCGCCCCCCGTTTGTCGTGCCACCCGCCGTCATACAAGAGTCTGTTTCCTTGCAGCAATGGCGTGATTTAGAAACGCTGTGGGGAATGAATCCGCCCGTTTACGATTACTATGAAGTGGCGCGACGTTATGGAGATGCAGTAGGTGAACGAACAATTGCGGGGAAGATTGGGCAGAATGGCGAAGTGCGGACATTTTGGGTGGATGAGGAGGAAATTTCGGCCGAGCTCGCCCTCATCACCGACAACTTCTATCTCTGGTCAGAAACGTCCCTCAACTACGACAACACAACATTTGAAGCAGTCGCCACACAGCTTGAGACAGAAATTTACCCCAAGCTGCTCGCACTCTATGGTGAACCATGGAACCCCGGCATCGACAACGACCCACACATCAGCATCTTGCATCTAGCGGATGGCAATCAATTTGACGAAATTGGCTTTTTCAACAGCATCAATCAGTTCCCGCGTACCCTAGACGACGCATCAAACGAGCAAGAGATCATCTTTCTCAATATGTCCGGTTTGGAGCTAGAGACGACATTGTACTATGCAACGCTGGCGCATGAACTCCATCACCTCATCCATTGGAACCTCGATGCAAATGAAACCGTCTGGCTCAATGAGGGCATAGCACAGCTAACTGAACGCTATCTCGGTTATCAGACTTCTGAAACGCTGGACTATCTCGATGACACCGACACTCAGCTTAACTTTTGGGATTACGAGGAGTTTGCCGTCTATCGCCATTACGCTGTCAGCTACCTGTTTATGACCTATGTGTGGGAGCAGTTTGGGGAAGAAGCGATTCGACAGATTGCCGCATCACCGCAAAACGGGCTGAGTTCAGTGCGTGCGGTATTGGGGGAAATTGCGTCTGAGAGAACGCTGGAGCAACTGTTGTCCGATTGGGCGGTTGCCAATTTGTTGGACGATACGGCGCGTGATGAACGCTATGGGTATCGGTTTCTAACGCTTGGCTTTCCAGATAAAGTCGCACGCATTCGGGATTTGCCGTTTGAAAAAGTGAAATCTATTTCGCAGTATGGCGTGCATTACATCGATCTACGCACGGAAGGGACATTGACGGTTAGTTTTGCGGGGGATAGCTCGGCCGAAATTCTCCCGCTTGCCCCAACTCATGACCGCTTCTGGTTTGCCCCCTCTGAATCTGATCTGGCGGCGACGCTGACCCGCCCCATCGATCTCACCAATGTCAAAGCGGCAACACTCAACTTCACGACCTATTTTGAGCTTGAACCCGACTATGATTTTGCCTACGTCGCTGTCTCGGTTGATGACGGGCGCAGTTGGGAGAGCATCTTGCCATTTGATAGTTTTGCGTCTGGGCTTTATGGCGCGGCAATGACGGGATTTAGCAGCGATCAGGAAGGCAATGACAACGGATGGGTTGATGGGTCAGTTGCACTAAACGACTATGCAGGGCAAGAAATTTTGTTGCGGTTTGAGGTGTTAAGCGATGGCGCGTTTTCAGAACGAGGCTTTGCATTGGCAGAGATCAGCATTCCCGAAATTGGTCTTGTCAGCACATCGGCCGATCCCACTTGGACACGCAACGGCTTTGTCGAAATTGGCATAATGATTCCGCAGCAGTGGTCAGTCCAACTGGTGCAAGGGCATGAGGTGATGACGCTAGAACTTGATGACTTTAATCGAGGGCGGTGGGTTGTGACGATTGAGGATTCGGCCGAGCCGACCACCCTCATCATCATGCCACAAACCCCCTACATCAATGACCCTGCTTTCTATTGGTTACATATCGCCGAATAAGTTGACCCAAATGCAGACAACTGCGCCCACTTAATGGCAAAGATGGCAAACGGATATGCTATACTGCTCCTATTATTTAATTTACACGTTTCTAAGTGTGAATTGATAGACTGCCTAGCGTAGATAATAAATAAGCTATGATTCAAATCATCGTAGGGGTAGACAGTCGGTTGCGGTTCGGCCGAACTGTTTTTGACAAAGGTAATACAAGATTTCAAGCGTCCTGAATTGCCGATTAAACCTTAAAATCCGTCGAGACGGATAAAAGGAACTCAGAGGAAATTGCTGTGAACTCAAGCATCTGGGAACGATTTACAAAACGCGCTCGTCAGGTATTCAGTTATGCCCAAGAAGAGGCCAAACGTCTTAACCACAGCTATATTGGTGGAGAGCATTTGCTCATTGGGTTGTTACGAGAAGAAGGCGGCGTTGCTGGTCGCGTCTTGCGTGAGCTAGGATTAGAAACAAACCGCGTCCGCACGGTCGTGGAACGACTTACAGGGGGCAAAAGCAGTGGAACCCCATTTTCAAAAATCGAATTAGCCCCCTCGACAAAGCGCGTTCTCGAATACGCTTTGGAAGAAGCTGGGCGCATGAATCAACACTATGTCAGCACAGAACATCTTCTGCTCGGCATGGTGCGTCAAAGCGACTCGCGTGCTGTCGAAGTGCTGCGAAAATTTGGCGTGACACAAGAACAAATTCGTCGGCAAACACGCCGTATGTTGCGTGAGAATCCCGCCACTGCCAGCGGGGCGCAAGAAAAAACACCGAAGACAAATCGCCGTAACAAAGGTAAGAAAGAAAAGAGTAAAACGCCTCTCGTCGATCAGTTGGCAACTGATTTGACGGCAATGGCGGATGAAGGCAAGTTGGATCCGGTCATCGGCCGACAAACCGAAATTGAGCGCGTCATCCAAGTGTTGGCACGCCGACGCAAGAATAACCCCGCGCTCATTGGGCAGCCCGGCGTTGGTAAATCGGCAATCGTCGAGGGGTTAGCGCAGCGTATTGTCGATGGCAAAGTCCCGACAGCACTCGCTGGCAAACGTGTTTTGCAACTGGATGTGGGCAGCCTCGTCGCTGGCACAATGTATCGCGGCCAGTTTGAGGAACGACTCAAGCGTATCATTGAGGAACTCAAAACAAGTGACTCAATTCTCTTCATCGACGAGGTACACATGCTCGTTGGTGCAGGATCAGCAGGTAGCTCGGTCGATGCGGCGAACATTTTGAAGCCATCGTTGGCACGCGGCGAATTGCAATGCGTCGGCGCGACGACGCTAGACGAGTATCGCAAATACATCGAAAGCGATGCCGCACTCGAACGGCGTTTTCAAAAAGTCTCCGTTGATGAGCCATCCCCCGAAGACGCAATTAAAATTTTGCACGGTATCAAGGGGCCTTACGAAGCGCACCACAACCTCGTCATCACCGATGAGGCGATTGAGCAGTCGGTGAAGCTCTCGGCTCGCTATGTGACCGAGCGGTATCTGCCCGATAAGGCGATTGACCTGATCGATGAAAGTGCGTCGCGTGTACGCCTCTATCGCGGCATCCAGCCGGGCGACATAGATGATTTGCGTGACTCACTGGACGACTTGCGGTCAGACCGCGAGCGTGCGTTGAGCGAAGGCCGCTTTGACGATGCGGCACGACTGCGTGAGCGTGAGGATGATGTCCAGCACGATCTCGACATGAAGATCGCGCTCGACACAACCGAGCTAAAGGTACATGCAGAAGACATTGCCGAGGTGCTGGGCATGTGGACGGGCATTCCGATCACGCAACTGACACAGGCCGAGTCACAGCGTTTGCTCGAAATGGAAGATGTGCTGACTAAGAGCATCATTGGACAGCCGGAAGCGATCAAGGCGATTGCAAAGGCTGTACGACGTGCGCGTAGTGGTTTGAAGGATCCACGTCGGCCGATTGGCTCTTTCATCTTCTTAGGCCCAACAGGGGTCGGCAAGACAGAGCTGACAAAAACTCTGGCACGCTTCCTGTTTGGCACAGAAGAGGCACTGATTCAACTCGACATGAGTGAGTTCATGGAACGCCACACCGTTTCACGGCTGATTGGGTCGCCTCCCGGCTATGTCGGCTATGATGACGCGGGACAGCTAACCGAATCGATCCGCCGCCGCCCCTATTCAATCATTGTCTTTGACGAAATCGAAAAGGCTCATCCCGACGTATTCAACATTCTGTTGCAGATCATGGAGGAAGGGCATCTGACCGACTCAAAAGGCACGATCGTCGATTTCCGCAACGCCATGATTATTATGACTTCAAACGTCGGTGCAGCGACGATCAAGCGCGGTCCCAGCTTCGGTTTCTCCTTCCAAGAGGGAGACATTGCAACGGAAGACACGAAGTACCGTGACATGAAGAAGACGTTGCTTGAGCAGTTGAAACGGCAGTTCCGCCCAGAGTTCATCAATCGTGTTGACAGCGTGATTGTCTTCCGCGAACTGGCACAACAACATATCAAGCAGATCGTGAGCATCATGTTGGATCAGTTGAACATGCGACTTGAGGAACACGAAATCATCGTTGAGACGACGGAAGCAGCGCGTGATTGGCTCTCGAAGAAGGGGTACAACCGCGAATTTGGCGCACGCCCGTTGCGTCGCCTAATTCAGTCTGAAATCGAGGATGAGTTGTCTGACCAAATGCTGGGCTTGGAATTTGAGGCGGGTGACACGATTGTAATCGACGTAGATGAGGAAGCGGATGAGTTGACGCTTACCGAAAAAGAATTGGATGACCATGCCCTTAAAGAGCTATTTAGCGTCTAAATAAGGTCAGGTTCTACGAATAACAAAAAGGCATCGGGTCGCTCTCGATGCCTTTTTGTTCGCATCACACCTGTTTTGCCTGTTGCCAAACAGCCCAACCGCGTTGTAAGACAGTGAACCATGTGCCGATGACTAGAACGATGACGCATAGTTCAGGTTGCTGTAACATGCCAAAGATGAAGAGGACAAAGTAGCGTTCTAGGCGTGAAAAGAGACCTACTTTGCACTCAAAGCCAAGCGACTCTGCGCGGGCGCGGGTATAGCTGACGAGGAGAGAGCCAGCGAGGGCGATTAGGGAGAGGAGGGCGTATATAGGTTGCGTCTCGGCCGAGAACCACCACACTAATCCACCAAAGACCAGCACTTCTGCAATACGATCTGTCGTCGAGTCCAAAAATGCGCCAAAGCGGCTAGTCGATTCCTTGTTCAAATAGCGTGCCAGCGAACCATCCAGCACGTCTGCCACCGAAAAAATCCCAAAAAAGGCCGCCCAACGCCATTCCCCATTGACCAATGCCCACGCGACAGGAATGTGCATCAATAAGCCAAAAAGCGTCAGCGCATTTGGCGTGACACCCAAACGCGCTAGCAAAGCAACAACTGGATCGATCACGCCTTTGGTATTTGCTCTCAAATAATCACTTAATGTCTTATTTTGCCGGGGTCTTTTTAGCTCACTCATCTTTTAAGGCTAATCAAATATACAAAAAAGTCAAATAAAGATTGTTACCTTATTTTTGCACGAAAATGTGCAAACAGAAGCGGTTTCTATAAAAATGAGGCAAGGCAGTGCAAACAGAGGGCATTTCTATTGAGGAAATGAGGGTCGAATAGACGAAATGAGGGAGATGTGCGATGATGGTGGAAAAAGTTCATTTGACTTAGGCTGAGAGGAACAACATCATGGAAATAGAGTTTGGAGTGTCGCAAGAATTGACCAACACAAAAATATGCACCATTAGCGGCAATGTGCTAGACCCATTGCAAGCAGTGAAACGAGCATTAACGCTTAAAGCGCACCACCGTCACACCATTGTCCCCTTCGCCGCGCTTGCCATCTTCCCAACTGTTGACACCGTGATGCTTGCTGAGTGCTTTGCGGACGGCTTGGCGCAATCGGCCGGTTCCCTTGCCATGAATGATACGCGCCCACGGTAGATCGGAAATAGCGGCCGCATCGAGATAGGTGTCGAGCCGCTGAAGACCAGACTCGACGCGCTCGCCGCGTATGTCAAGCTCCATGCTGATGTCGGTGACGGTGGGCGTGTAAGACGGGCGTTGTTCAGGTTCAGGTTCTACACGGCCGCGAAACGTAAGCTGGTCGAGCCGCACGCGCATCGTCATTCGGCCGACAGCGATCTCAGCCTCCTTGCCCTGAATGTGCGTAATCACACCCGTCGTGTTGAGCTTGGCAATGCCAACCGTATCACCAACTTGCAGCCGCTTGTGACGACGACGTTTTGGCTCTTTGGGAACATCTACCAGCGTCAAATCGTCAATCGGCTGCTGCACGCCCTCTTCGACTTCCGAAACGCGCTTGCTGACCTTTTTTAGCATCGTCAGCGACTGAGCATCTTTGAGCTTTTTACGAGCGCGGCGGATCTCATTGCGGACACGCTCCAATTCAGCTTCAGCCTGTTCACGCGCCTCTTCCAGAATCTTGCGCCGCTCATATTCGAGGGCAACGGCTTCCATTCGCAACTGATCGCGTTCTTTTTGGGCGCGGGTGCGAGCGAGACGGGTGGCGGCTTCTTCGGCCGAAATTTTCTCTCTCAAATCAAAGATCGAATCGATCAGCTTCTCCGCCTCTCGATCCCCAATCCCAACTAACCCCATCGCCTCGTCCAAAATAGACTCATCCAGCCCCAGCCGCCGCGCAATCGCCAGCGCATTCGACTTGCCCGGAATACCAATCGCCAGTTCATAAGTTGGCGAGAGCGTTTCGACATCAAACATCATCGACGCATTGGTCGCCCCATCCGTCTGACTAGCATACAGCTTTAGCTCTGGATAGTGCGTGGCGATAAAGCTGGTTGCCCCTTTGTCACGCAGAAAATTGATGATCGCTTGTGCAATCGCCGCCCCTTCGGTTGGGTCTGTCCCAGACCCCAGCTCATCTAGTACGACGAGCGAGCGGTCATCGACCTGTCGCAAAATGCGGATGATATTGGTGATGTGGGCGGAGAACGTGGAGAGGCTCTGTTCAATCGACTGCTCATCTCCAATGTCGGCAAACACGTTGTCAAACACCGTCAGCCGCGCTTCGTTGGCGGGAACGTGTAGACCGCTTTGCGCCATCACAATCATCAAGCCGAGATTTTTGAGCGCAACTGTCTTGCCACCCGTATTCGGCCCCGTAATTAAAACGGTGAAGAGATCGTCGGCGACGAGAAAATCAGTTGGAATGACGCTAGCTGCATCGAGCAGCGGATGGCGTGCGGCACGAATCCAGACGGTCGAGCCGGGATGGGGCGGCTTGAGCTTGCGCCAGTCAAGGAAAATCGGCCGAACCGCGTCCGTCGCCATCGCATAACGAGCGCGAGCAAAGATCAGGTCAAGCTCCGCCATCCGTTCAACGATGCGGATCAATTCTTCGCCGTTCAGCGCGACCCGCCGCGAAAGTTCAGCCAAGATGCGCTGAATCTCTTTCTCTTCATCAATTTGCAGGCTGCGATACCGATTGTTGAGTTCAACCGTGTTGAGTGGTTCGATAAAGAGTGTTGCGCCGCTTGAACTTTGATCGTGGACAACCCCTTTGATGCGCCCCTTAAAATCAGCACGTAGCGGAATGACGTATCGGCCGCCCCGCATCGTAATAATCGGGTCTTGCATATACTGGCTGGCACTGCTGTTGATCAAGCCGCGCAAACGATCTTGAATGCGATCATGGGCGCTGCGAAGCTGCTGACGTAAGCGACTGAGGGTCGGAGTTGCGTTATCCGCTATCTCGTCGCGCTCGTCGATTTTTTGGTTGATGTCATTGATGAGACCGGGGATTTCTTCGATCAGATCGGCAATCTCTGCCAGTTCAGGGATGCGGTCGCGTTTTTTGAGCAGATTGCGTTTGAGCGTGCGCGAAGCGATGAGGGTGTCCTTGATGGCGATTAGGTCTGAGATGAGGAGCGTGAAGCCGCGTTGGGCATTTTCGGCCGATTGGCGCACGTCTTTTGTCCCGCCAATACTTACCTCATCATCACCAGATAGTAACGCAACTGCTTCGGCCGTTTGCATCTGCCAGCGTTGTGCCTCGCGTACATCTGTCGTCGGCGCAACATCTAACGCCGCGCTCTCACCCGCGCTAAAACTCGTATACTCAGCTAGCCGTGTCAGCACTTTTGGAAACTCTAGCGTCTCAATTGATTTTGTATCCATCACTCAGGGAACACAGACAAATATCGTCCATGCACATGCGGCGACCAAACTTTTCCCAATGTTAAATTGGTGGTTGGTCATATTTTGGTTGCTTGTCAAATTTGGTCTTTCAATATGTGGTGAAAGCGGCAGGCCGTTGCACAGTATAGCAAAGAATATCAAGGATAGATAGCGCGATTTTTGAGCGTGCGTTGCAGTTGTTGAAGCACATGATCTTAGAGATTCGTCACATCTGCCTCTATTCATCTTCTATTCAGAAAAGGAAGGGCTATCCACCGATTCCTAACCGCAATCTCAGCGATTTACCTTTTTACGCCATTTGTGTTTTGCACTTAGCTATCCACATCTATAATAGATAGAATCCTTTACCAGCAATGTGTCTACCCCTGTCAGGAACCCCGCGCTAAAGGCAACAGCCTCACGAAGCGTGCAGGGCTTGAAATAGCCTCGTGACCTGACCAGACTAAGCCTTGAAACAAAGGCTACGTTACCAGAGAAATAGGTACGTTCGGATGCCTCCCAAGTCTGAACCGCTACGGTATGCGATTAAACAGGTGTAAGGGTTAAGCCAGTGTCGTATACGTTAAACCTGTGGATAACATTGTCGAGGGGATAATTACGCCCGCAAGGGTAGAAGGCCTAGTCGAGCCATCCGTGAGGTAAATCGGTCACCTTTTTCAGATGCGCCTTTGGGCGCAGCCGCTAAGCTTGTCCTCGTGTAGACGGGGAGCCGTGTTCAGCCATCATCGACTCGGTAATTTTATAAGTAGACGAATGTACATCCCAGCAGCGGCCGGTGAAGGGTGGGAAAGAATAAAAGATAGCAATAGTTTTAAATTTGGAGAAACGCATATGTCCTATATCGAAGATCGCGTGTCAAAACGGACGATCATCATCGGTGTCATTGCCATTTTTCTGCTTGCCATTGGCATATTCAGCGGTTCGGCCGCCGCGCAAGACCAGCATGATGGCAGCAATAGTCTAGCCGTTCATGGCTCCACCAATGCACCTGTCAACACGCCACGAGACGGGGAAGGTTGTGTGATCCCACCCTCCGGCCCGTGGCCGCCTTGTGCCACAGGTGGTGATAGTGGCGGCGATACGGGCGGTAGCACAGACGGAGATTGTGTGATCCCACCGTCTGGTCCGTGGCCGCCTTGTGCCACAGGTGGGGGAGATAGCGGTGGAACAACCCCAGACCCAACCACACCCGCACCAAACCCCGGTAATGGTGGCACATTTAACCCAACAGCAGGTGGCCCAACGACTTTCAATGTGACAAATCAGGTTGCAGTGGGTGGGACACAACGTTTTGGTGTTGGTCTCGGCCGACACGATCAGTTCGGCGCGCGTCAAATCCTCGCTAACATTGTGCCAAATCCGGGCTTTGAACCGGCCGAATTTGGCATGATCTTCCTCGTTTACGACAGCAATCCAACCGCTACGAAAGTTCAGTCAGACAATTGGCTGCAATCTTTTAACAATGAAGCGTTCAACATCGGTCAGCCAGCCGGCTTCTGGGATGGCGCACAATTTGAGGTATTGAGCGGTTCTGCAAGAGGGCGCACGGGCGTTGTGACCAGCTACACATTTGACGCTGGGCGTGCAACATTCAACTTGTCAGGCGGTAATCAAGTCCCAGACGTGGGCAGCGTCATGGCTGTTCGTAAAGGCATCAGTGGCTTTGACTTTAACACGTTGCCCAACGCAAAAGCGGCTCCCGGTCAAATACGTCCCGGTAGCCCCGGCACACAGTCGTTGAGTCTAACGCCTGCTGCTAATAACCAAGCCTCTTTTCAAGAGTTTTTTGATACCTATGGCAACTCACTTGACCCCTCTGCGGGCAAGCTGCTCCTCGTTGACGGTGAGTGGAACCTCAACATGTGGGCAAAGTCAGATGCAAACTCGACACTGCGCGTGCGTTTTGCACGTGGCGGCAACGTCTTCTTTGAGAAGTCTTTTGGCCTGAATAGCGGTTGGACAAACATCCAAGAGACATTTACAGGAAATGAGACACTGCAAGGTGGCGGCGCACTTGCGTTGCAAATGTTTGTCGATGGGCAAGTGTTGATCGATGACATTCGCCTTGCGCGTGCGAGCTATGGGAATGAGGCGTTTAGCGGCGCATTGGTCGATGCCCTGCGCGATATGCGTCCCGGTGTTTTGCGTAACTGGGGAGATCAGCTTGGCTCATCGCTCGATAATCAATTGGCAACGGAATTCGGCCGCAAGCCAACTGGCTATAGTCCAAAAGACCGCATTGCGTCAGGCTTCCACTACTCACTGCACGACTTCCTACGCCTGAGCCAACAAGTTGGCGCAGAGCCATACTACGTCATCCCTGTGACGTGGACACCGGCCGAGTTGCAAAACTTCGTTGCGTATCTCGCAGCCCCAGCCGGTTCACATCGCTATGCTGATATTCGCGCACAGCTTGGGCAAAACGCACCGTGGACGAGCGTTTTCTCTGAGATCCATATCGAATATGGCAACGAAATTTGGGGATCGAATGACAACAACGATCCCTATGTCGGCGCGACTTTCCGTGGCGGCATCCGTGCCGGTGAGATTGCCAGCGACCGCTTTAACATCATGAAGGCTAGCCCCTTCTACAACACGCAAAGAATGAACTTCATTATTGGAGGGCAATCGCGTTTTGTCGGCCGCCAGATCGAACTTGAAGCAAACAGTAGCGCACACGATTCGATTGGTTTTGCACCATACTACGGTCAACTGAACACTTTCTCAAACAACGCGGAGAAGTACAACCCACTGTGGGCGCATGGGTCTGAGTTGGGTCAACGCGGCTTTATGCGTGAGAACGTTGATACTCTGGCGACGAGCGGCAACAATACGCGGCCAATGATTTACGAAATCAACCTCGATTTCGCACAACATTTCGTGCCGGGCAATGTATGTAATGCGTTCTTGACGAGCGAGGGGGCAGGCATCAGTTTGCCACTCGTAATGCTGCATCATCTACAAGATTTAGGCATTCGTGACCAAGTTGCCTTCCAATTGGCACAATACTCAAACAGCTTCCGGCGTTGCACAGGGGAAGCCCAACGACTCTTTGGCATGATGCGTGACATTGAGGCGACGGGGCGCAAACGGCCGACATTCTTAGGCATTGAGCTTGTCAACAAGGCAATGGGCGGCAACCTGCTTGTCACCAACTCAACCGGCCCCGCGTTTGTCCAACAGCCAATGAACGGCGTATTGGAGCCGACGCAGGTTCCTTATGTGCAGGCATTTGTCTTCCAGCAAGGCAATCGCTACACAGCAGTTTTGTTCAATGTCGATCTCGGACAGGCACGTAACTTCACCTTGAACGTCCCACGCGCAGGTTCACAGGCGACGATGTACGAAATCTCTGCGCCATTGAATGCAAACAACGAAACAAACGTCCAAGTGCAGATCAGCGAGCGTCAGATTAACAACTTCTCGCGCTCCTACAGCACAACTTTGCAACCCCATTCGATGGTTGTATTGGAGTGGACACCTTAACCCTTCAGTGAACTCACTGTAAGAAGCAGAACGGTTTCTCCTGCAAATTGCTATGATTTGTGGGAGAAGCCGTTTTTTTGTGGTGTAGGAAAGTATAAAATCCTCACTCCCCTCTCCCTCAAGGAGAAACATACCCTTCTCCTTGAGGGAGAGGGGCTAGGATTTTGCGGTGAAGCCACTTTCTTGTTTGTGATTTTGGATTGAGCGCAAAATCCAAAATCTAAAATCCGACGCACGAAATTTATGAAATACAGTCGTTTGTTGGGAGTCGCGTTGTTGCTTGTTTGGTTTATTTCGGCCGAAGCCCAATCCCTCCCCATCACTACCGTCATTGTCGAAGATGAGATTTTTGTCGAACAGCCCAAACATCTTGGCGTAAATTTGGGGACACACGACCAGTTTGGCGCAAGTCAACTGCTCAAAAACGTCATCACCAATCCCGGCTTTGAGGCGGGTGAATTTGCCTCATTTGTTTTTGTGGCGGAGGAGCCAGAGACAGGCATGTTTCAGCAAGACAACTGGGAGACGCGCTGGAATAGTCGCAATGTCGGACAGCCAGAGGGATTTTGGGACGGTGCAGAGTATGAGGTGCTATTTGGCAAGGCAACGGGGACAAGGGGAACGGTTGACTCATTCGTTTATCAAGGCGGCCGAAACACCTTTTTGCTCGACAGGACACCTGAGCTAAATCACGAGGATGTCGTGATGTTGCGACAGGAGGTCGATGGATATTTGGGGAACGAGTCAGCGGTGGAAGTGGGGGAAACTCGGCCGAATTCTGCCGGCCGACAGTCTTTACGCCTCGAACCCAACGGCTTCAGACCCGCTTTTGCCTACTACATGGACTCGCTCTGGCGCGATGGTGACCCAACGGCTGGCAAACTAATGATCGTCGAGGGCAACTGGCACTTCGAGGTTTGGGCAAAGGGCAGCCGTAACGGAGACGTGATGGAGGTAACTTGGCAGCGACAAGGAGAAGCGGTCTTTTTGAGCGAAACATTTCCGCTGACAACTGAATGGCGCAAAATTAGCCGTGATTTTTATGTCCAGCCGGGGCTTGACGGCCGAGACATGAGCGTAGATCGTGATGTCAATGGCGTTCTCGAATTCACAATTCGTCTCCCCAATGGCTCGCCCCCCGTCTGGATCGATGATATTGAACTCTCACGCCGCGACTACACAAACCCTACCGTCTTCACCGATAAAGTTGTCCACGCGCTAAATGAGCTACAGCCGGGGATTTTGCGCGATTGGGGCGGCCAGCTCGGCAGCACGTTTGAGAATCAAATCGCGCCACCATTCGCTCGCAAAACGACTGGGCATTCGCCGCGTGCCGGACAGCCGCTCAACTACACCTATTCGCTGCATGAATTTCTTGAGCTTGCCGATCACATCGACGCAGAGCCATGGTACGTGATTCCACCGACATGGACAGATGCGGAAGTCCGTGCGCTCGTCGCTTACCTCGCCGCACCCGCCGGCGACTCACAGTGGTCAAATCGCCGTGCGGATCTGGGACAACACGAGCCATGGACGGAGGTGTTTTCAGAAATCCATCTCGAATTTGGCAATGAGTTGTGGGGAGGCAATGCGGGTGATGATCCGTTTATCGGTGCAACGCTGCGCGGTGGAGAGCGCGTCGGAACGCTGGCAAATGCGCGTTTTGCGATCATGCGTGATAGCCAATGGTTTGCGGCCGATAAGTTCGATCTAATTATCGGCGGTCAATTTGGCTATCCCGAACGACAGGCGCAAATCGAGTTTGCCAGCGAATGGCACGACAGCGTTGCGCTTTCACCCTACTTTGGCTATATCGACGTAGCGACCAACAATGAAGACCTGTTCTATCCGCTGTTTGCGCGGGTGCAGCAGGACATGCAGTTTGGCGCATTGGCAATCACGGGCGATGTCATTCGTTCAGAACAAAGCGCAACCGATCTAGCCATCTACGAGATTAACTTTCACACGACGACAGGTGATATTCCGCTGCCGATCCGCAACGATTTTGTGACGGGCATGAGCGGTGGGATCGCGTTACCGCTGTACATGTTGAACTATCAAAAGTGGCTCAACGTGCGAAATCAGGCAGCATTTGTATTGTCGCAGTACTCATATCAACTGGAAAATGGCGAGTATGCGCGGATTTGGGGGTTGTTGCGTGATTTGGAGGCGACGGGGCGAAAACGGCCGACGTGGTTAGGGCTCGAACTCGCCAACCTCGCCATCCGTGGCGATCTGCTGTTGACGCGACATGGTGGTGATAATCCGACTTACATTGCACCGACGATCAATGAGATCGAGTTCCCCGTCAACGTGCCGTTTGTGCAGTCGTTCGCCTATCGAGATGGGGATAGCTATGCGGTGGCACTATTCAACCTGAGCCTAGACCAAGACCAGCGCGTCATCTTACGCACGCCCAACACGCCCGATCCACAGGCTCTCCTGCATTGGCTTGACGGCGATGACATTCGCGCCAACAATGAGACGAGTAATCGCATCACGCGCAAGTCACGCCAGTTAAACGACTTTTCCCAGAGTTATGAGCTTGTCTTGCCACCGCACTCGATGCAGGTTGTCGAGTGGAGTGATGCGGGAAATGCGGTCGTTTATGTCGAGCCTGTCGTCACAAATACACCTGCGCCGCTGCCGACAGCGACCCCTGATCCAGATTTCGTCATTGTGCAGCCCGCACTGGAACAAGCTGAGGTTATCCAACCAACGGGTACTGTTGCTGCGGCGACTGCGATTCCAACGGCGACGATGACCCGCGTGATTACACCCGACGTATTGCCTACTTCGATCCTGACCCAGACGGCGATGGTTTTTGCTCCGACAGAAACGCCTGTTCCGGCATTGATTGGGGAGGGCGGCCGATTTATTGACACACAACCCTTTGTACAAGATTTTGAGAATGTGCGTCTGGTGGCGCAAAACTATCCACTCTTGGCTGGCGTTTTGGGCATTGTTGCAGGCGTTATGATCATCTCATTTGGCACAGGCGTATTTTTGTATTTCCGCAAGAAATAGGGACAATACACCATCAAACATCGGGTAAATATCCAAAGGTGTGTTTCAACTTGCTTAAAACTGTCATTCTTGCGAAGGCAGGAACCCATTCATAATTTATGGCCGTTTTGACGCTTGACCAACGGGATTTTCGGATGATTCGGCCGAAACACGCCCCCTATTTCAACATTTTACCCAACTAAAGAGGAAACATTATGTCTAAAGACAGAGTCGCCCTATATTTACAAGATGCACACTCATTGCAAGAAGGAATCGAACTCGCAAAATATGCGGAAGAGAAAGGGTTTGAAGCAGTTTGGCAGGCGGAAAGCCGTTTGGTGCGCGACTGTATTGTGCCAATGGCGGCATTTGCGGCGCACACCAGCACACTAAAAGTTGCCAGCGGTGTCACAAATAACTGGACACGCAACATCGGGCTGCTGGCAGCGACATTTTTGACGCTGGATGATTTAGCCGAAGACCGCATCATTTGTGGCATCGGGGCATGGTGGGATCCGCTGGCGAGCAAGGTCGGGATCAAGCGTCGTCGGCCGCTAAAAGCGATGCGTGAAACAGTCGAAGTATTGCGCCGCCTGTTGGCTGGCGAAAACGTCACGTTTCACGGAGAGTTTCATCAGGTGGAGGATATCCAGCTTGATGTCGTACATGGACGCAAAGGGCCGCGCAACGTGCCGATCTACATTGGCGCGACGGGCATGAAGATGATGGAGCTAACGGGCGAAATCGCGGACGGCGTGTGCCTGAACTATCTCGTTCACCCTTCCTACAATTTACGTGCGATGGATGCGTTAGAGAGAGGCGCGAAGAAAGCGGGTAAAAGCATTGATGAGGTGGATCGGCCGCAACTCGTCATCTGCTCTGTCGATGAAGACCGCCAGAAGGCACTCGACGGCGCACGCAAAATGATGACCCAATATCTGGGGCAGCAACCCCACCTGATGAAGGCCAGTGGCGTTAGCCAAGAGCTATTAGACGAAATCCATGAGGTGCTGACATGGCCTGCAACAGACGCAGAGATTGAAGCGGCAATGCACCTCGTGCCGGACGATGTGGTACAAATGTGTACAGCATCAGGGTCGCCGGAAGAGGTCAAAGCAAAGGTGCGTGAGTACATCGATAATGGTGCGACATGCCCAATTTTGTATCCACTTGGAGATGCAAAGCTGATGATTGATATTTTTGCAGATGGATATAGTAAATAGTGTCGAATTTGCGGAATGTAGTCGTGGTTTTCAACCGTGTTCTTAAACGGTCAGAAACACAAAGCGTATGAATGAAAATAATTTAGTTGTTGCTGTCATTGGGGCAGGGCCAGCGGGCATTTTCGCGGCGCAGGAGCTAGCCAACGCTGGGATGCGCGTGTTGTTGCTCAACCGTGACATAAAGCCCGGCGGTTTGGCAGAGTATGGTATCTTTTTTGACAAATACAAGATGAAAGATGGTTTGCGAAAACAGTTTCGCAAGGTGTTGGGCAACCCACTGATCGACTATTGTGGCAATATCACGGTGGGTGAACAGGGGGATATGACGCTGACACAACTGCGCGGGCTGGGGGTCGATGCGATTTTGGTCACGGTCGGGGCGCAAGGAACAAAGTGGCTGGGGACAGAGGGTGAAGCGTTGCAAGGGGTATATCATGCAAAAGATTTGGTTTACCACTACAACAAGCTGCCGCCATTCTCAGAGCGAGCTTATCCCATCGGCCGCAAAGCCGCCATCATCGGCGCAGGTAACGTCATGCTCGACATTGCAAACTGGCTGGTGCGTCATCTCAAGATCGATGAGGTGATCGCCGTTGTGCGACGCGATCCTAGCGCGGTTAAGTTCACAAAAAAGGAGATGCAAGCTGTCTTCCAAAATCTTGACCGTGACGCATTTGATGCAGAAATTGAGCGCACGCGAGCGACGATGGAGTCTGTGGGGATCGATGTCGAGAAGGCGCGGGCGTTTGTGTTGTCGGCCGAAAGACGCGCCGCCCCCTCCGTCTCCGACACCCGTTTCCGCTTTGAGTTTCTCGCCGTTACAAAGCGTATCTTGGGCGATGAAGCGGGCAATGTCGTTGCCCTTGAGCTGGAGGACACGACGCTCAAACTGCGCGACAACGGCAGCACGTCGGCACGCGGTCTCGGTACAACGCGCACGCTAGATGTCGATACGGTCGTCTTCGCCGTCGGCGACAAAGTTGATGTGGGACTCGGTTTACCAACTGACGAATGGAATGATTACGCCAAGAATCCTGAACCGCGCTATCCTATCGATTCGATTTGTTACGAGGCGTATGACCCACTGCTTAAACAGCCTGTCGAAGGCGTTTTCCTCGCTGGGTGGGCGCGTGAAGCCAGCACCGGCTTAGTGGGCGCGGCTCGCAAAGATGGGATCAATGGAGCTAAGGCGGTCTTGTGTTATTTGGCGGGGCGCGAGGGATCGGCCGACTACCCCACAATTCTCAACGCCGTTCTCGCCGCTGGCGCAGACATCATCACAAAATCTGATTGGCAAAAGCTGGATCAACTCGAACAAGGGTTTGCTAAGGCAGGAGCGTTGCCGGAGTTTAAGCATATTTCCAACAGCGAGATGCTTGAACTGATCCGCGGGGTGAGCGCATGAGCATTAAGGCGGTTATTTTCGACTTTGGTGGCGTGATCGTGCGAACGGCTGGGCGCGAGTTGCGTCACAAGTGGGATGACAAGCTAGCGTTGCCGCATGGAACGGTTGAAGAGATTGTGTTTAACAGTCAGCACGGACGTGATGCACAGCACGGCGTACATAGCGAGCCAGAACATTGGACATGGTTGCAAGAAAAATGGTCGCTAAGTGATGAAGAGGCACAGCAATTCCGCAGTGATTTCTTTGGGGCCGATGTCGTTGACCAAAAACTAATGCGCTTTATTCACGGCTTGCGCCCGCACTTTACGACGGCGATTATCAGCAATGCGATGGATGGTCTGCGCGAGGATTTAGACGTAGTGCATGGGGTGGCAGATGCGTTTGACTTGATCGTGGTCTCGGCCGAGTTCGGCACAATGAAGCCCGACCTTGCCATCTACCGCCATACCCTCGAAAAACTGGGGATTCCGGCCGAGCAAAGCGTCTTTATCGACGATTTCCAACATAACATTGAAGGCGCACAAGCGGCCGGAATGCACACAATTCACTATCCGCCGAGCAAAAATACCGACGATTTGATTCGAGAGTTACGAGAATTAGGGGTTGGTTAGGGTTTTGTCGGTGTCTCTACTGATTGTGCGCTACTGTAAAACGTATTGCGTAAGCTGACACGCAATACGCAATAGCGGCAATATAGGCCTAGATCATATCTGTTAACTTAAGGACAAAGTTCAAGAATTTTAGGGGATTTGGAACGAAGGCCAAGAGCAGAAATCATGGCAATGAGATGCTCAAAAGCAACAGAAGCAGAGCGGAGGGAGCAAAAAAAAGGTGGAAATGAGAGAGCATGAAGCCACGAACAAGCTTATGAGAGCGTTCAAAACTGAACGCATGGATAGAACGGCTGGATTGTTGAGCGGCTAAAGCAATGGCAATGCGAACGAAAAGGTAGTAGATAAGAGCGGAGTAGATTTCGACCATGATACCATTGTCAAGATTTCCTCGAACTTCGTTTTGTTTTCCTTCAGCTTGCCATCATTTTTCCTTTGTTTTGTTGCTTTGGGAAGATGATAGCCTTTTTTTCCCTTTTGAACTTCGCTCTTCCGTTCTCTTTTCCTTAAGTTAACAGATATGGTTCGTCCTCTTTTTGAGTGCGTTGACGCAGAGCAACTGCACTTGCGGTTGCAGCTAACAAAGTCGCTGAAAGCAGTTTTACTGGCAGAATCTTTCCCTCACTAGCCGAACGCCTCAACGCAACCGCCGTTGGTGTCGTCAGATAAGTCGGGAACAAATCATGTGTCGGCCACGTCGCAACGCTGTTGGCTGCCGCGTGCAGATCACCATCAATCGACCAATAGGGCAGCCCCGATGGATCATCACGCTGATTAAACAGCACGCACCAATTTAGGCCATCCACCCACCGCCGTACCATCAGCGTCGATGTACCATCCAAACTGCCGTCGTGCCACGTATTGCGGTTGCCGTTGCCATAATCACGCACTGCCCATCCGTTGGCATAGTAATAGTCGCCCATATTGTAATTATTCGGGTCGATATTCTCTGGTAATCCAAACATCGTGTCGATGGAGGCAGAAGAGAGGAGTGGGGAGGAGGCTTGCTGGTCAAATGCGGATGCGAAGCGCACGAGATCGACG
Organism: uncultured Ardenticatenaceae bacterium; assembly: GCA_964389925.1. Lineage (GTDB taxonomy): Bacteria > Chloroflexota > Anaerolineae > Promineifilales > Promineifilaceae > CALECP01. The sequence continues at coordinate 10,671 of CAYMGE010000053.1, read as the reverse complement.
GGCGAACAGAGCCAACCCCCGTGTGCGTCCATATTTTCGAGGTTCCAACCGCCGTAAGGCCAGCGCACAAAACTACCACTATTGTCAAACACCGTGCGCGTAGAGAAGCGGCTGTGATATTTCGGTTCTGTTGCCAAGCGATGTGCCTTTAGCGACCTGCCAAGCTGTGGGCGTGTGACATCCAGCGGCGCAAAGATGTTGTTCTGGACGTAGGTTTCGTAGTCAACGCCGCTGACCGCCTCGATGATGCGGCCGAGCAGCATGTAGCCGTAGTTGCTGTAGGCGTAGGTGTTGCCCGGCGTGTGTTGCAGCGGTTGCCCCGTCATGTAGGTCATGATGTCGGCCTGTGAAACGGGGAGTGACGCGCCGAGCGTGCTGGCAACGTTGAAATCGCGGAACATTGGGTCAAACGTTTGGTCGCGGTTCCAGCCGCCGAGATGTTGGAGGAGATGGCGGACGGTGATGTTGGGGAGGCGGGGATCGGCCGATTGACCATCAGGCGGCACAAGCGTCAACAGATCAGTCAGCCGATCATCGAGCGAGAGCAGCCCGCTCTCGACAAGCTGCATCACCGCCACGCCCGTAATCGGCTTGCTGATGCTGGCGATGCGAAAGAGCGATGTCGGCTGAACTGTCAGGTCTTCGCCGTCAGGGTTGTAGGTGTATCCACGTGCCAAGACCAGCCGACTATCCTTCGTCACCGCCAACGCCCCACCGCTGATGTTGCGGTCAGCCATGAAGTTCTGCACGATCGTGTCAAACGCCGCCAGTTCTGGCACGGCTTGCCCTGTGGCTGTCCACGCTTGGCTTTTGCGTGGCATCGCCGTGGCGACGATGCCAGCACCAGATAGTTGCAAGAACTCTCTTCTTGTTAAATTGTCCAACCCTTTGTTTAGCATACTAATCGCCGTCGCTTGACGCAAAACGCAATAGATATTTCAAGATTAGTATCTTCCATATCCACTTTTAAGCCAGTTTTCCCAATTTTGGTATTCACGCCACATCTCATCCACGGTTGATTGACAGCCTTCCCAAAACTTGTCCCAGCCATGTCCTCGTGATTCCCAATACGCTCCCCATCCATGTTCAACAATACCTCCCGAATCATTAAAAGTATGATCCCATGCTTCGGATGCTGGGTATTGATTTGCGGTTCCGCCACAATCTGCGTAAGGATGGTTTTCATCGACCAAATCACCTGTCTCGTCGTAGAAACATTCTTGAGCGGGATCTTCTGGTATTGGATTTCTATTTTCGAGATACCCTTCATACCCACAATGGAAATAATCAGGATCACCCTTGTAAGGAGTCCAATTAGGGTTACTTCGAGGAGGTGATGATGGGCAACTAGCTGTCAAACCAAGTTTGTCTATAGCATTAATTGGATCGTTGCTTACATAGGCAAATAAATTAGCTTCTCCACCTAAAAAGCTGATCGGGTCTTTAGTCGTCCATCGGCCGATCTCAGCATCATAATCCCGCGCACCGAAGCGGACGAGACCTGTATCGGTATCGTAGATGCCGCCAGCGAAGCCGAACGGCTGGAAGCCGGGGTTGGTGTCTTCAAGGACGTTGCCGAATGCGTCATAGCGCATCGCTTGGGCAACATCGCCGGTCGCCGTGTTGACGACAAAGCGCACGCTACCGAGATGGTCACTGAGAATGCGGTACGTCGTGCCACCTTTGACCATGTAATCTGGCACATTGGAGCGCGTGCCGTAGACAAAGCGGGCGACCACGTTGCCGCTGCCGTCAAGCTCTGCAATTGGGTTGAGCGCATCCTGATAGAGGAACCCTTGTACGAGTGACCCATCGACCAACTTGCCAACGCGCCTATTTTCACCGTCGATCAAGTAGGCGATTTCTGTGCCGTCAGACAATGTGACCGCCATCAGGTTGCTGAACACATCGTAGTTGTACGTCGTCGTTGCGCTGCCCGTCGTCTTGCTCGTCAACTCACCATTTGCGGTGTATGTATAGGCGTTGTCGCCATACTGCGTTAGGCGATCTTGGTCGTCATACGTGGCAGAAAGCGTGCCGTTGCTGTCGGTGAAGGCGGTGCGGTTGCCGTTGTCATCGTAAACATACGTTTGAATAACTGCACCGTCTTGCGACACTTCGATCAGGCGACCGCTCACGTCGTATTCGTAATCGTAGACGACGGCGGTTCCGTCAATCGTGTCGGTGAGCGTGTCGATTCGGCCGAGACTGTCATACGTGTACGACACGCCAAACAGATCACCCGCCGCGTAATCGACCAGTTCGCCAAACTCGTTATACGTCCACCCTTCCGTCACGCTGCCAAGTATACTGCCTGCAAGCAGACCGCTTTCGGCATTGCGCGTCAACGCCATCGCCCCAACTTGCGTCAGCAAATGATCGTCGCTGTAGCCAAAGTTAACGGTGCTGCCGTTGACCGTTTCTGAGGTCACGCGATACTGCTCGTCGTAGGCCATGCCGACCGTTCCCGCAATCGCGCCCGACCACGTCATGCTATCGACGAGATCATCATCGTAGCCGTATGTCGTCACTACATTGTCGGGAGCCGTGATGCGCGTCATCTGACTTGTCGCAGGATCGTACTCGAAGGTGAGCGACCCACGCGGCATTGTCACGCTGGCGACGCGATGTTTGTCATCGTAAGCAGTGGTGATGACGCGACCATCGGGGCGGCTTTCACTCGTCAACTGCTGCAATTCGTTGTAGGTATACGTCGTTGACGTGTTGCCGATGCCAATATCTGGTGGCGTGTAGTCGCTAACCAAATCGCGCGGCGTGTGGTCGAAGAAGTGGGTCGGCTGACTGGGCGGGGTCAATTCAGCGAGATTGCTGCGCTCATCGTAAGCGAAAGTGACTGTGCGCCCATCGGGATAAATTTGCGAAGCTAACTCGCCGCGATCCGTGTAGGTGTATTGGGTGATTCGGCCGAGTGGATCCGTAATCGAGATCAGTTGATCGGCATCATCATAGCCGTAAAGCGTCGTGCGTCCTTGATTGTCAAACTGCTTGGCAAGTTTGCCATTGACATCATACGCCTGTGTCTCTTGCCAGATGATGTCGTCCGCGAGGGTCGTCATTTGCAACATCTGGTCATCGGCGTTGTAGGTAAACAGCGTCTCGCGGTTGCGGCTGCTCGGTGCATCTCCCTCAACCTGTCGCGTCACATTGCCAATGCCATCATACTGATAGCTATTGACAAAGCCTAACCCATTGGTCATTTGCGTCACGCGGTTCATGCCGTCATACGCATAGCCGACCTGTTCACCACGCGGTTCGATCACCTGTTGCGGATTGCCCGCGCCGTCAAATTGGCGGTAGGTTGTCGTCGAGTTGCGATGGCTGCTATCGCCAAAGTCCTCAATGATTTGGGTCAACAAACCCGGCACGGCTGTGACACCTGTGGCAAACGTGCCGTCGCTTTCTGCGCCAGTTGTGTAGACGTACTTGGTGACAACATCGCGCTCGTCCGTCACGGTTTCAACTAATCCAAGCGCGTTGTACGTCATCGTCAAGGTTGGCGTGACGACGGTGCGCGTCTCATCTTCGACAGCTGGGTAGATGACCTGAACGAGATGTCCTGCTTCCCCAACGCCGATTTCATAATCGTAGATGTAAGTGGTGACGTTGCCGAGTGGGTCGGTCATCTGCTTGATGTTGTTAAAGCGGCTTTCGTAGACAAAGCGATACTCCGTCACAAGCGATTGATCACGTTCGCCACGACTTACATTACATTGTGACGCGGCTACTTCCGTTTGGCGTAAGCGATTACCGCGTCCGTCATATTGCAGTTCGACACAATCCCCATCGGGATAGGTCACTTTGGTGAGGTTGTTTTTGCCGTCGCGTTCATAGTCGGTTGTGCGACCAATCGCATCCGTCTCCTGCAACCAATTCCCCCACTGATTCGTCACACCACTGCGTCCACCGCGTTCGTAATCAACGCTGTCGATCAGGTCGGCCGTCTTCGGCACGGCTGGCGCGGGATTGTCGGGATCACCCGTTTCGCTATCGTTGAGCAATGCGTAGTTGACATCAGACGGCGTAAATGTCTTGACTTCGCGGCGCACGGTCGTCGTGTCTGTCGCGGGGTCGTAGATGGCGCGTGGGGGTTCGGTGAGGGTGGTGATTCGGCCGAATTGATCAAAATCATGCCGCGTAATGTCCCCATTCTGATCGGTGTAGTGCGTCATCAAATGGCGTGCATCATACGTCATCTGTTGGGAAGCTCCATCTGGCGTGGTTACGTTGAGCAGGTCGCCGCGTGAGCCGATGTTAAACGCCGTTGTGCGCCCCGCTGGATCAACGATGCCCGTCAACTTGCCACTGCTATACTGGAACGTCCACACCCAACTCGGCGCGGTGTGTCCCGGCGCGGTGATCGTCATCGTCGCAATCGAGCCATCCTCGTTATACGTGTATGCCAATTTGCGACCATCAGGCGACAGCGTAAAGTCGTGGCTGCCATCGCTGTTGAAATGCACCTGCGTCCCATCGAGATAGGTGCGTGTGTAGGTGTTGGTGTCAACATCGAAGGCAAGGGTGGAATAATCTGTGCTTGTCCGACTACTTATCCGCAATGGATCAAAAGATGAGGAAGCATCGTCAATTTGTTCTTGCAAGAATACCAAGGCTTCGCTTTCACTTTGCGCGCAGGCACCCGCCATCACAAATGAAAGTGATGTTGTTTCACCCGGCGACAATGAAGGGGCTAAAAATGCAACCTCACTCATTGCGACATCACCAATAAATGGTGCAATCAGATTTGTTGGGTTGAGCATTTGGGCTTCACGAGTAGAATCGGTCTGTATCTCTGTGTATCCCGTCCCAACATAGCCACCCAATGCCCCATCAATGAGCGCAAGCCCCATCGCGCATGTCTCACTACCATTATCATCCCACTGCATGATCAATTGGCGTGTTTCATCAAATCCTTGCTTATCCCCGTCTGAGCCAAATATGTCCCAATCTAACTTCAACATAAAGCGACCGTTGGTGAGCTGTTCACTGCCCTCATTCGTAATGCCATAGTCCAACAGTACCCAATGAGACCCGTCGTCCGTGTCGTTTGAATAGGTCTTTTGGTCAACGCGGTAAGGTAACGAGCCGTAAAAGATTCCAGCTGTATCCTCTTTATAAGTTTCTGTCTCACTCGGATCGTGCAATTCAATCCCACCACCAGTGAAGTCTCCATCATTACCATCATCCACAAAACCCTGTGGGTGTTGATCAAACTTGACTGCGACCCACGTGAAGGGGGGGCCGTAAAGCTGATTGGTATTGAATGTATCTGGTGAGGCGAACGTGTTCCACCCACTACCTGCTCCACCAACATCATCTGGATTAAAGCGGTGCGTTGTGGATGTACTGTGGCGTGCAACCTCATTTGGCACGCTTATCGCTCTTTCTTCACCTTTCTCACTTTTTTCCGCTTGCTCAACTGAGCGACTATTTGTGTAAACGGGTGAGCGAAGTTGTAGACGTTGAATCAAAAGTTGATCGCGGCCTGGGAAGTAAAACTCATCATGACGGCGACCATCGGCGATCATGATGTTGCCCGCATCGTCTTCGTAGAGGCGTTGATGTTGATCAACAACCCAACCCGCACCGTAAGCGGATTCCGTTTGTGTGTCTACTTCGACGGTTCCATTGACAAAAACTTCATTTTCGGCCGTGAAGAATCGCCCCGTTCCCCCATTCACACAGTCAGGCGGATTGCCAAAAATGCCGTTTAGTGCAAAGCAGTATTGCGTCGTATAGGGTATTGTGAAGCGAATTTGGTAATCATAAACGCCCGGTTCAAGCAGATCACCGTCTGCGTCGCGTCCGTTCCAGAGATAGCGATAGCGTCCCACTTCGCCCCCATCCAGCGGTGCTTCAAAGGTGAAATTGTCTGTCGTCTCCCCTTGAATAAATAGCTCAAAGCCGATGTACTCGCCGACTTCTGCACCAGGGCCGAGATCGAGCGACAGTTTGACATCAATCGTCTCGTTTGGCTCGACGCGGCGCGTGTTGTAAATCACAGTAGGTGCAATATTTTCACCTAACACCTCGACCGACGGTACGGAGATTTCTTCCTCAAACGTCCCGTTTTTCAGATCGATGAAACAACCCCCTTCTCCTTCCCCGCAATCATCTTCGTCATCATCCGACTCATCGTCTGCATCAGGGTCAGTGTCTTCGGGTGGTGCAATTGGCATATTGATGTCGTAGTTAGAGAAATGTGTTACCTCCATTTCGACCCACTCTCCCGTTGCATCGACTGTACCAATGCCAGCATGTTCCCACATCTGCAACGTTGGATTCCAGTACCCGAGTGGAATTTGCTGACCGGGATCAAAGTTGCGTGCGTTTCTCTGACGAATCGTGACGGGCTGATCAAAGACCATGCCCGAATCACCACTGACGTTAAACGCATACGTTTCATAGGTGTTGGGCGGCAGGTCACCACTTGGCAGGTATTCAACATTGTCAAATTCTGTTGCGGTTACATCGCGCGATTGCCCATTGGGAACCGCACCAGCAGGAATGTCGATTTGCATTGCGTCATCGCTGCTGGTGTGCAGGCAGCCTGCATCGTCGCAGGTTGAAACGGCTGAGTCAATTGGCGTGAGGTAGATGTCGTTGCTGGCGGTGCTGCGGTCGCGCACGATTTGGGCTTCGCGCTGTCCATAAGTGAAGCCATTGCGCTCAACGCGCAGCCAGTAGATGCCTGTTTCGCTGACGGGGAACTCAAATGAGCCGTCGGGTCCTGTGATGACGGTGCCTTCTTGTGGTTGTGCAAAGGCGGCGCGGCTCGATTCATCCATCGGGGGCAGTTGCCGCCCTTCGTTGATCCATGCGTCCTCAACCGCTTGGGCGCGTGCCTCGCGCATCTCGCGCAGGAGGCCAACATCGATCCGTTCGAGCGTCACCTGTGCGCCTGCCAGTCCATCGCACTCCGTTTGGTAAGTGGTGCATGTGGCAGAGTCGAAAATGGTGCCGGCTATGAAGCCAGAATCGGCCGATTCTCCCGGCGGCGTGATGTTGTCCGCATCTTCTGGCACATAAAACGTCGAGCGTGCTTCCGTTGCATTGCCTAATGTGTCGGTCAATGTCACGATGAGGCTGTAAACTTGATCTTCTGCGAGGGTGCTGAGGTTGCCGCTGATTTGTTCGGCCGAAATCGTCAACTCATCCGTCACGTCAACCGTTGTTCCGTTACCTTCCAACGCAACCCCAATCGATGCGTCGTCCACTTCGCTGCGATAGTCAGACAAGTCAATATTGACAGCTGGTGTGGTCGAGTAAATCGCGTCCTGATCTTGCGGCTCGTTAATCGCCACTTCAGGCCCCGTGCCATCAACCAGCACAACGCGACTCGCTAACCCAACGTTGCCATCCTCATCTGTGGCAACCACCTCAATCGTTTGATTACCATCGGTCAATGTGATAACCGCCTCAAACGCATCTCCCGTAATCGTTGCCGCCACGTCGTTGACCGTGACGCTGGCGATGGGGTCGTTATCGTCAACCGTTCCGCGCACCGTCAAATCTGAGGCAGCGACGACGGCATCCGCGACGGGTTCTGTAATCGTCACCGTCGGGTCGCGTTCGACCTGCACCTCCGTCACGTTGACCGTTCCTTCTAGCTCAATGTTGAGCGGATTGTGATAGGTGAAATCCCCAATCTCCGTGAAGGTGTAGGTGAAAGATTCACCTGGATCAAGCCGACCGCTATCCCATCCCTCAGTTTGTAGCGATAATGACGTTCGATTTTGCGTTTCCCCGTTGACAATAAGCGGCAGATAGATGTAGTAAAAGTCTGGCGCGGGGCCGCTTTTGACCTGTTGAACGGTCGAACTGTTATTTGTCCATGTGACCGTTGTGCCAATCTCAATTGTGAGATCGGTCGGAGAGAAGCCGCTATCGGTAATGAAAATTTCTTGGTCGGCGCGTTCGGCCGAATCTGCATGTAATATAGGTTGGTTCAAGTTGCCAAACAGCAAGCTGACGAGCATGAGCAGGGTGAGTTGGAACAGTCGCTCACGGGACATAGGTTGCCTCCAATGGGTGGAAAGATAGATACAGCGTTTTTCGGAACGATTTACGGTTATTTTATGTCATGATGAAGAAATGGACAAATGACTACAATTGAGTTCAATCACTGCGGCTCTAATTTTCCATCCCCCCAATCTCACTCAAAACCTGCCCCTCCCGATAACGCAAAAAGATCACCCCAGCCAAAAAACACAAAACAAACCCAACCACCCCACTCAAACGAATCCCTGCATCATTCCCGACATCTTTGCCAAACGTCGTCATCATCGCAAAAATGAGGACACCAAACGTCTGCCCAAACTTTTGCGCCAATGTGCGTGCGGCAAAATACATCCCCTCTTTTGGCTTGCCCGTTTCCAGCGCATCGTGTGTCGCAATATCGGCGAGAATCGCGTTGGGCAAAACGCCCAAAAATGCCAGCGGAATCGCATACACGAGAACGACGAGATACGCTTGTGCCGTATTGGACAGGGGAATACTGTCACCTAAAAAGTAGACCAGCGCAAAGACCGCACTCATCATGAAAAATGCAACGACGACCAACAACTTTTTACCGACCCGTTTCGCCAAGATATTGACAAGTGGATAGATCAAGAAAGAGAGCAAAACGGTAATGGTCAGAAGTAGGCCGACCAATCCTTCTTCCTGCAATAGCAGAACAGTGATGTAGTACAGCAAACCTGTGCTGATGATTGTGATGGCAGTGAAATAGGAAAAGTCGGCGATAACATAGTAGCGAAAATGTGGATTGGCAAATGTCTCGCGCAATGCTGCCATCATTGGCACATTGGACGGCTCACTGTCACTGTACATTTTTTCATCGAGTGTGAAGACGGGAACAAGCATCAATAGGGCGGCAATGATGCAGAGAAGCGCAATCGCAGCCTGCAATGATTGAACGGCTCCGAATGGAAATAGACCTGCAATAGCGGGAACTTGCGCCGCGAGAACAATGCCAAGCGCAAATGTGATCGAAATCCACGTCGAGAGATTGAGGCGATCATCTGCATCACGGCTCAACTCTGGCAAAAGTGCAAAGTAGGGTGTTACGTAAGTGGTTAGCGCAACATAGAAGAGTGCTTGCACGACCACGAGCCAAACGATATTGATTGCGCTGCTCTCGCTGGGCGGCAAAAACATCAGAAAGCAAAAGAGGGCGGCTGGAACTGCGCCATAGCGCATAAACGGAATGCGTTTACCACGTGGATTCTCTGTGCGGTCACTCCAACTGGCGATCAGTGGGTCGGTGATCGCATCGAGCAAACGCCCCGATGCGGCGACAAGTACAATCGCATTGAGAACGACGAGAAACGTCGCTTGTGTGATAAATGTGGGCAATCCCGCGTCGCTGGGTGGAATATAAAAGTAGACCAGTTGTAGGCCGATGATGTTGGTGAGTGTTGACCAACCGAGCTGTCCAACCGCATAAAGTAGTTGCAGGCGCAACGGTAATTTTTGTTTTTGGGACATACTTCTTCTCTTCTTGTGATCAAGGGGATTGTACCGCTTTTGCAGGGAACACAAAGCCCCGTGTGGGGGAACGGGGCTTTCAAAAGGAGAAAAGGAGGAAATGTAGTTAAACTGTGAATAGGCTACAAAAGCTCATCCGTGACTGACGTTAACTGCTCGACAATTTGCGTGAAGAATTCGCAAACACCGGAAAGCTATGCTCAAAACGGCGTTGAATTGGAAGGCAAAGGCACGGATCACTTTGTTGTTGTCAACTCGGCCGCAATTTCACAGCAATTTGTGCCGCAACAGTCGCATTATTTTCGAGCAGTGCGATGTTGGCACGCATACTCGCGCCGTCCGTCAATTCGACCATGCGCTTGAGCAAGAACGGTGTGGCGGCCGCACCGTGAATGCGTTGTGCATCTGCCTCAGATTGGGCTTGCAGAGCTGCACTTTCCGCGATGTGAGCAGGTAATTCGGCCGACTCCGGCACAGGAACCCCCACCACTGTCCCCATCTGCAATCCCAACGCGCGTCGCGCCTGCACAATTTTGGCGGCTTCATCGGCCGTCTCAACCCGCACATCAACCATCAGCTCGCTCTGACGCGAATAAAACGCGGGTAAACAGTCTGATTGATACCCGACCACCGTCACACCATTTGTTTCCAACACTTCGCGTGTCGCAGATAAATCGAGAATCGACTTTACGCCCGAACAAACAACCGTCACGGGCGTGCGCCCCAATTCGGTCAAATCTGCGCTGATGTCAAAAGGATGTCCACGATGTACGCCGCCAATGCCACCGGTGGCAAACAGTTCGATGCCCGCTAGCTGTGCAATAACCATCGTGCCAGCGACCGTCGTCGCACCGTGTTCGCCACGCGCCACGACAATTGGCAAATCACGACGGCTACATTTTCGCACGCTGCTGCCATCGAGCTGTGCCAAGCGTTCGAGCTGCTCATCATCCAGCCCAACGTGGATTTTGCCATCCAAAATAGCGATGGTGGCGGGAACGGCCGAATGGGCGCGGACGGCCGATTCCATGCGGCGGGCAGCAGTTAAGTTATCGGGATAGGGCAAACCATGCGTGATGACGGTACTTTCTAGTGCGACAACAGGGAGGTCCATAAGTGTCAACTTAGGCATTAAGGTGAGCAAAAGAAAGCAGAGGATTGGAA
>CAYMGE010000052.1:0-44361 GCA_964389925.1 uncultured Ardenticatenaceae bacterium | reverse complement strand
GCCTGTGGACACCATGTAAGACCGCTTGCGGCGACGGTGGATGAAGCAGGTACTTTTTTGTCTATTGATCACTTTTGATCACAAAAAAGATAGCAGAAAAAGAAATGTGCATTCCCTCTTTGAGCTTCACGACATCCTCGAAAGTCGAAAATTTGTGCTATAATCGCCTGTTCATCTTCGCATAGGTGTAGGAAATATGGCACAAACATTTGTCTTTTTAGATGTTGAAACAACAGGATTAAATCCAGACCGAGATCGAATTATTGAAGTCGCAGTCGTTGCGTGGCGGGATGGCGAGATCGTTGATCAGCTTACATCGCTCATCAATCCAAAGATAGCAATTCCATCGTTTGTTTCCCAACTGACAGGTATCACGGATGAGATGGTTAAGAATGCGCCATCGCTGCCGATGATTCGGCCGAAAATCAAACGCATCATCGGTGATGGCATCATTGTCGGTCACAACGTTCAGTTTGATGTCAGCTTCTTGCAAGCAGCCCAAATCGTTCACCACAACCACCGCATGGACACGCTTGCCTTAGCGAGTATTTTGCTACCAGAAGCGGGAAGCTATGATCTCGAGCATCTTGTCCGCACGCTCGATCTTCCAAAGACAACAACGCATCGTGCGGAAGCTGACACCCTGCACACGCTCAATTTGTACCTTGCGCTACAGCGGATCGCTGTCGGCCGAGAACGCGCCCTCCTTGATGAGATCGTTCAGTTTGGCAACATGCTTGGCTGGCCTGAGACCCTTTTCTTTGAAAATGCGCTCCACGAATGCACGAGCAACGATGCCCTGACTCATCCACGCTATCTATTTGACGTGCCGAACCCAAGAGGGGATACGCTTGTTGCGATTGAAGATGAAGAAAAGTTAACGCCAATTGATGTCGAAATGGTGGTCGGAATGCTCAAGGAAGGCAGCAATTTTAGTCGCGTCTTTCCTGCTTATGAGCTGCGTCAACAGCAGGTCGAGATGGTTAGCGCGGTTGCAGGGGCGTTGAATAACCATCAGCATTTGCTCGTTGAGGCAGGGACAGGCACGGGCAAAAGCCTAGCTTACCTGCTGCCAGCTGCGTTTTGGGCATATAACAATGAGCGGCGCGTCGTCATCTCGACGAACACGATCAACTTACAAGATCAGCTCATTCACAAAGATATTCCCGCGCTTTCGGCCGCACTACCGTTTGAGATTCGCGCTGCCGTGCGAAAAGGCCGCAGCAACTATTTGTGCATGAACCTTTTCCAGCAGATGCGACAGCACGGCCCAAAAAGCAGAGATGAGATGATCGTTTTTGCACGGCTATTGTTGTGGCTGAGGCGCACAGAGACGGGAGATGTTGCGGAGTTGCCGCTGCGAAATACAGCCGAGCGCATGGTCTGGCGCAGGTTAAGCGGGGAAGCCTCAATCTGTAATCCGCAAGATTGTTCGAGCGAGCGTTGCCCGCTGCATTACGTGCGTCGTCGCGCTGAATATGCCCATATCGTCATCGTCAATCATGCACTCTTACTGGCTGATGCAGACGCGCAAAATCACATCTTGCCGGACTATAAAGAGTTGATTATCGACGAAGGACATCACTTTGAGGCAGCGGTGACGAGCGGAATGAGCTTTTCGGCCGATCAGCACTTCCTAAAGGTCGTTCTTGAATCACTCACAAACGTAAACGCAGGCATTATTACCGCACTTCAAAATAGCATCACTGGGTTGTCACGCGGTAAGCAAGACATAATGATGACGGAGATTAAGCAACTTCGTCAAGCAGGCGCACACGCCATCGGCCGATTCGATGACCTGTTTGGCTCGCTATCATATTTCCTGAGTGACAAAATCAACAGCCGTACCGAGTTCACACAGCAAATTCGACTAATAGAAGAGATGCGTGATTCGGTAGAGTTCCATCTGGTGCGTCGGGACTGGAAAAATGCCCACGTTCATCTTTCTGAAATTATCAAGTCTATGAAAACCATCACGACAGGGCTTGCCCAGTTGTTGGATAAAAAGAAAAAAGTTAGCGATGGTGACGACGTTTTGGCGGAACTAACAAGCCAATACCGTTCTATTGTTAAGATAACAGCTCATCTCAATCTCATTATCGAAAAAGTCAACCCAGAATTCATCACTTGGATCGAAATTTGGAAAGGGCGTGTTTCCCTGCACGCCGCGCCACTGCACGTCGGTGAGCTAGTCGAAAAATATCTGTGGAATAAGCTCGATAGCGTCGTGATGACCTCTGCAACGATGCGAACTGCACCGAGCGGTCGCCAAATAGGTGCCAATTTTGACTATCTGCGAGAGCGGCTGAATGCACAAGATAGTAATCGTATTCAAGAGTTGTCGGTTGGTTCTCCTTTTAATTATAAAAAAAATACGCTGCTTTATATCTGTACGGATATTCCAGAACCAAACCAACCCGGCTATCAGCGTTATGTCGAGCAGGCAATTATCGACGTGGCGAAAACGCTGGGAGGCCGCACGATGGTGCTGTTCACCTCCTACAAACAGCTAAAAGAAACGACACGCGCCGTGAGTGTGCCACTTGCCCAAGCGGGCATCGCTATTCTGGCACAAAAAACAGGCGCATCGCGTCAGCAACTAATTGACCAATTTAAGTCACCAGATGCAAGAGCGGTTTTGTTGGGGACACGCTCGTTTTGGGAAGGGGTTGATGTGCCGGGCAAAGCGTTGGAAGCGGTCATCTTAGTCAAGTTGCCATTTGACGTACCGACTGACCCGATTGTGGGCGCGCGGTCAGAGACCTTTGCCAATCCGTTTATGGAGTATGCAATCCCAGAAGCGATCTTGCGGTTTCGGCAGGGCTTCGGCCGACTCAATCGACGCAAGTCAGATGAAGGCATCGTCCTTGTCCTCGACAAGCGCGTGCTGACAAAACGGTATGGAGAGCTGTTCTTGACAGCTCTCCCAGACTGTGTCCTCCTGCGCCAGCGCACAACCCGTCTCCCCGAAATTATTGAGCGTTGGCAAAAGAGGGCACGGTAGCATTGTCTTCTCCCTCCCCCTCTAGCCTCACACAATATCCTTTGTGTGGGAGACGGGGGTTGGAGGCATAGTCGCTCTCTTGTGCAGTGCAATAAACATAAACAGTCCAAACAGCATGGGTAATAGATGCGTCCACCCAGTTGAAACCTCAACACTGACCAGTTTGACTGCCGTCGGCACACCGACGTTGACCATCACAACCTGAGCATTGTGCTGCGTTACGCTGCCATTCAGTTCAACATCCTCAAGCAAATACTCCCATTCGCCAATTGGCACATTCTGCTCAGTAAACTCGTAAACAGCACCTTGCCCCTGCGAACCACGTGAGGCGATTAGCTGGTTATTGACCAACACCCACCCCTCGCGGCTCCCCGCTGCACGCCGATAGATATTGAATCCTGCATGGTTGATTTCGGCCGAAGTCTCCCACGCCACAACTACATCATCTCCCTCAACCGTCGCATCAAACCAATCCAGTTCAATCGCCGTCGGCGACTCAGGCGCAGCCAGCACAAACTCAGTGAAGTGGCAGATGTTGATCGTCAACGTGTTGTTTGCCGCATCGCGCACGTAGGTTGAATTGGGCGAACACGTCGTCGCCGCATCGACCCACTGACCGCTTGCCGTGTCGTAGAAGTAGAGCGACACCCACTGCTCGTTGAGACCGCCCAATTCGGCATTGGTGTAGTTGAGCGTCAGTTGCAGCGGTTGGGCGAACGTCGGGTTGGCTTGCCGCACGCCGTTTTGCCATGCGTCGAGATTGAAGCTCTTGCCCATGAACTGCCACGCAACGGGCGCAACCCCCGTCGGGGTCACATCGGGTGTGAACGTCACTTGCTGGCACGAATCGACTGCGCCAGCGGGGATGGTGAGGGTCGCGTTTTGGGTCGCGTTGGTGTGGATGATTTCGGCCGATCCACAAACCACATCCGCTGTCACCATAGACACCTCATGCGCCCCAATATCACACGTCGCATCTCGCACAATCCCCCGCTGATCGGTCAAGCCGCAATTGCCCGCCGCGCCAATCAGGGGGCTGCCTGATTGCGGCTTGTGAGTTTGGTAGAGGGCGAAGTTAGATGTCGCATTGTTCAACGATCCCAATAGCGGGTCGCCAATCGTGAAGTTACTCGCCGTACACGTCGCGCCACCGCCGAAGTTGTTCGAGCCAGCCGGCGCAAACGTCTCATTCTTCACAAAACCCGGCTCCCAATAGAAGCCGCGACAATCCCCGTTGCCATTGTGCGCGATCACGACCCCTTCCAGCGTCGTTTCGTATTTCCCGGCTTGCGGCGGGTCTTGATATTCGTAGTGGAAGCCGTAGAAGTCAACGCCGTTGGGCGCGGTGTTGCTCACAATTGTGCTGTAGCGGATGGTGGCGACGGCGAGATTGACGACACCCGACGCGCCAGAAGTCGGCGTGCCAAACGAGTTGGCAAGCGTGCGATTGCCACTGACGGTGCTGTTTGTCATCGTCATGACCCCGCGATTGCTGATCCCGCCCGCGCCGTAGTTGGTCTCATTGTTGATGATCGCGCTCTGTTCGACGGTCAGATAGCTACCAGCGCGGTTTTCAACTGCGCCGCGCACAGAGTTGTTGCGAATGACCGTTCCTCGCACGGTTGCCACGGCGATATTGACCGTATCGTAGTCGGTGTCGTTATAGATGCCTCCGCCAAAGTTGCCGCTGATTAGGCCATACTCAAACCAAAGTTTGCCGCGATAGTTGAGAACGCCTGACGTGCCGCCTGTGTTGTTTTCAACGGTGACGTTGGTGGCAGTCAGCCAGCCTGTGTTGTAAATGCCGCCCGCACCGCTCTGAGAACTGCTGTCGGAAACGATGCTGTCCGATAGCGTGAGATGACCGTGGTTTTTGAGTGTGCCAGTTTTGTAATCATCAGGCCAACTGCTGCCCGTCCACGTTCCGTTCAGCATGTGCAGACCGCTCACCGTGACATGGGCATTGTTCGCAACGGATAGCACGATGCCGTTGTTTTGCGCGTCGAGTGTGGCCTTGACGGTGGCGGGGGTTGGCGTTGCCAGCCATTGCCCTGCTTGATAGCCGCCAGCCAGCGTGAGTGCCTTGTCAATCGTCAACACCTGTCCGCGTGCCGCGTTTGTGCCAGCGCATGTGCCAGCCACTTTGATGGTTGAACCAGCCGCAGCGTTGGCGACGGCGGTTCGCAGGGCGGTTGCATCGGTGCTGTGATGATCGGTCACACCGTCGCCTGTTGTTTCGACAAGGCAGGTGGCATCGGCCGATTTCACCAACGTCACCGTCGCCACCTTGCTCAAATAGTGACCGTCCGAAACGCGATAGCTGAACGTCTCATTGCCGCTTGCCGCGCCGTCAAACGCGAAGCTGCCATCCGCGTTGAGCGTCACCGTTCCATTTGTCGGCGACGTGACCAGTGAAGCCGTCAAGCCACCACCGTCGTTGGCGAGGACACCGCTGGCTGCGTCAATCGTGAGCGGGACACCGGGAATAAAGTTGTAGCTGTCGTTGGTGGCGGCTGAGATCGGCCGAACCAGCACATACAGCGTCCGCGTTGTCCAATCCCCAGAGTTTTGGGCGTATGTCCAATCGCTATCTGCCGCGCTGCTTGTGCCAATTCCGATGTCGTCATTGCCACCGTCAACCGCCCAGCGATTCCACCCAAACAGCGTTTGCTGCACGTCGTAACGATGCACCTGCATTGAGCCATAGCAGCACGTCGTCGGCGTGTCGTCAAAGTCGGCATGGGTCGAGTTGCCGCCGATACCAGAGTTGGCGGTGTGGTTGTAGCCAGAAGGCCAAAATTCGATATTGCCCGTCGCAAAGGGGCCGCCCGTCGTCACGCCCGCCACATTGGACAGCACGTTGAGATTGGTCACGTTCTGCTCAAATGTGTTGGCAATCGGCACACCCGTCGCGGCTGCGCTATTCGTGAACGCATCCATCGACACATAAACCCACTGCCGCTCATTGCCGTTTTCCAGTTCGAGCCAGTACGCCACGCGATCAAACGCGCCGACTTGCGCCGCGTTGTCGATTTCATAAGGCGGTTGGCCTGTGTAGGCGTTCGCTGATGGCGGGGTCAATTTGTAGACGAGTTGATAGTCGCCAATCTCTGGCACGTCGCCGATTTGGGCGTTGGCGAGCAGATCGAGCGTGTCGCTACTGCACTGCCCCACATTGTCGCAAGCGGTGACGGTGACGCGCTGATTGGCAATTGTGCCACTGTTGCTGAGGCGGATCGCCTGCTGGGATGGGGTGATGTGGCGCGTGTACCATACGGCTTGTTCGTAAACGGTGTTTGGTGTGCCTGTGACGGTGCATTGCCATGTGGTGCTGTCTAGGAGTAGATCATCGGCCGAACAATCAACCACACTCTGCCCATTCCCCGCATTACTCGCCGCCAGCGACACACGCGGCGCAACCGTGTCGATCACGCCCGTCCAGTTTGACCCGACCGTGCGCGTCAAGCCGTTCGAGTCGGTCACGCGCAGATTGATGCGATACGGTCCCTCGATCTGCTCGGTGATGGTGTAATTCCAGCCCGTGTAGTTGCTGCTTGATGTGCCGAGCGTCGCCGTTTTCCACGTCGCATTGGTCGTTGTCGGATGCCATAGGCTGACTTCGACCTTGCTGATCGCGCCGCTCAACGGATTGGCGATGTTGTAGATTTCGCTGGGCGCAAGCGCGTCGTTGACGACGATCACATCGTCCAGCAAGCCGCTAAACCCTTGTGCAGCCGCGCCGATTGTGAGCGGCAATCCCGCCTTGAGCGTGTCGGTGAGAATACCCGCCTGCACTCCGTTGCGATAGACTCGAATGTTTGCGCCGTCGTTTTGCAGCGCAAGATGCGTCCATTGATTGGTCGTCATATTAAACGGGATGGTGTGTGCGCCGATCTTGATGCTTTGCAGATTGTCTGCGATGCGTACCTGCGTCTGATCGCTGGTGAGGACGATGGGATCGAAGCCGTTGACGTTGGTTGACCACGTGGGCTGCATCCACAGCATCAGCGTGCTGGTCGCGCTGGTGATCGTGTCGGTGTATTGCAGATGGTTGCCGACGGCGAAGGTTGCCGCGTTGCCGTGTTTGCCTGTCGCGCCTGTGGTGGGGCAGCTTGTACACGTCGGCAAGCGGTCAAACGGCGCAGCGTCGGCAAACGCGCTATCGTCAAATGGCAGATGGACGAGCGGCGCGATGGGGTATGGAATCGTGCTGGCGAACCCCTGAATCGTCGTGTTTGCGCCGCTGATGACATCGGTTGCCAAGAGCAAGCCGACGGTCGGATCGGTTCCGTGAAGCTGGACGCTGCCGACGTTGCTACTCATTGCGTTGCCGACCGCATCTTGCGCCGTCACGGTCACGCCGTATGTGCCGTAGGGAGGCGCGTCGAGCGGGACGACCGCTTGCCACTGGTCGCCCGTCACCGTTGCAACGACGACTTTACCCGCAAAGTGAACGGTGACTGTATCGGTCACAACGCCGCTGAGGGCATCGCTGATCGTGCCGTTGAGCGTAATGCTGGAAACGGCATGGATGACGCTGCCGCCAGTGGTGAGCGTGGCGACAGGGGGAGTCGCATCGACTTGGAACTGCTTTTCGGTCACGCCCGTGTTGAGCAGGTTGTCGGTCGCGTAAATTTGCAGACGATAGGTGAACCCTTCTTGTAATGGGATCGATCCGAAGCCGACAACGTAGCCGCCATCTTTGGAAAGGGGCGCGTTGGTAAAGTTATTGGGGTCGAGAAATGCGGGGCTGTTCATCCCTGCGCCGACGTGTCCGACCCCCGCGCCGCTGTCGCTGACAGAGACGAGCAGTTGTTGTCCTGCCGCGTTGCTGATGAACGGCGGGACGTGGATTTCGACGCTGGGGGCTTCTCCATCGACGAGCAGCGTCGGCCGAATTTTCACATCAAACCAGCGGCTCTGGTAGTCATGCAGACTGCTGATTTCGAGCGCGGTGAGGGGTGAATTGTAAAGCGCGAACTCGTCGAACTGCCCGTCGAAGTTGCCGCCGATTTGAGATGTGCCAGTGGCGCAGATCGCGCCAAACGGCGGGTTGGTATTGTCGGGTGCGCCGTTGATGTAGACGGTCGCGGCGTTGTTGACGCGCACGATGGCGACGTGGTTCCACGCATTGCGGCGCAGCGTGCCACCGCTGACGTAGCCGTTGCTGTTGGTGCAGTAGTGGAGTTTGTTATCGGCCGAAAGTTCCACCAAAAAATCCCCATGCTGCACCAACGTTTGCGCCGTCGTCTTGGCGATGGTCGGCCGAACCCAGAAGGTCAGCGCGTGATCGCCCAAGTTGGACAACCCGTTGAGCGCGATGCTGTCGCCATCGGCAAAGACGGGAGCTTCGCGCATCTGTCCATCTGCGCCAGCGGTCGGGCAGTTGGTGCAGGTGGCGGTGACGGGGGCGATGCTGCTGTTTGTGAAGGTTCCCGCGTTGAGGTCTTCGTCGAGGTGGAGATTGAACAGCGGGGACTCGTTCATGATCGACTGGATTTCGGCCGAATTGATCGACCGTCCCACCACCACCACATGATCGAGCAACCCCTGAATGTTGCGATAGCTCAGATGGGGTTGATACCAGTAGCCGTGACCGCCGATCAGGAGATCGAGATTGCCGTCAACGGGGAAGCTGGCGGCAGCTTGTTCGCTGACCAGCACGCCATCGACGTAGAGGCGTATTTTTTGCGCCAGCGTGTCGAATTGCCACGCGAGGTGATACCAGCGGTTGGTTTGCAAAGTTGTGTTGGTGGCGGTGAAGTCGTAGCGGTTGATGTAGCCAGCCGAGAAGTAGGTCATGGCGGGGTGTCCGTCGATGACGCTGAAACGGGAGGTGGATCGGCCGAATTCGCCGTCCGCCAGTGTGATTGCTTTGCGCTCACCCGCCCACGTCTCCCCATTGACCCACGCCATCACCGTGAACGAACCCCCATTGTTGAGGCCGTGCAGGGCTGCCTTGCCTTCCAGCTTGAGCAAGCCCGGCTTCTCTACATGAATCGCGCCGACGGAGTTCGGGACATAAAGCCCCTGATTGCTCACCGATGGGCGACCGCTTTCGGGACAGTTGCCCAAACATTGCGCGGCGAGTGCATTTGTGCGCCCATCGTAGAATTTGCTCGACGCGGGCGGTTCATCAAACGGCAAATCGACGTTGCGATAGCCGCCCGTCGCCTCGCGCTCAACTTCGATGGTTGTGAGTGCGCGGTCGTAGGCGGTCACATCGCGGAAGCCACCGGGATAGCCGGGAACACCCACATAGCGACCACCGCCCATTAGCCCATCCACAGGGTCAGCGCACATTGCCACGTTTGGTCTTACCACCCCCGCTTGCCCGTTGATAAAAATTGTGACATTTGCGCCATCATAGTTATAGACGACATGGTTCCACTGTCCGCTGACGAGTTGTATGTTGGGCGTGATGCGTGTCTCGACTGCGCTGCTGCATGTTCCACCATCGAGTACGTCGGCGAAGACGGTTTTGCCATTTGCCGATATGCCCAGACTGATCAGATCGTAGTAGTTTTGGAGGTCTGTTCCCCAGCCGAAGTTGTCAAAATAGCGAGCTTCCGCATGGGTGGAAGGGGAGGGCAAAATCCAATAGCTCATGGCAAAATCGCCTGTGAGCGGCATGTTGCGCGAAAGATAATCGTTGCTGTCGAATTGGGCATAACCACCGCTGAAATCGGGGCAGTATTGAACGATGGCGTTGGAACCGCAGTAGGGGTTATTGTTGTTGCCGGAGCGGTCAGGCGTGTGGTAGAAGCCTGTCGTACTGTTTTGGGTCAGCGGTGTGTTGAGCGGCAGCAGTTGGGCGATTTGGTTGGTCGGTGGGGTCGCGTTGACATCGCTGGTATGTGCGCCAGCGCGGAGGACGAAAGCGGTGTCGTGCGTGGCGGTGTAGACGGCGGGATCGACAAAGAGCGATCCCGTCATCGTCAGCGTGTCGCCGCCGAGTAGGTCGAACGTCTGCGTTTGCTGCACATTGTCGATGGGCAGCTCCCCCTCGACCAAGCCGCGAGAGCGCAACGTCGTATCGAGATTGCTCGTCACAACGACGGTGTAGCCAAAGTTGGTGTTGGGCTGGGCGGCGAAGTCGTAGCCGTTGCTGCCGTTGCCGCCGAGCGATTTGATGGCGAGTGGTTCGACACTGTAGGGCGCACGCGGATTGAATTTGTAGATAAATTCGTAGTGATCGCCATTTTTGTCGCCGTCGGAGTTATCGGTCATCGGGTTGGACGTGACGAGGGTTTGTTGTGCGCCGTTTGCGTCGTATTGGTAGACGACGTTCCAGCCGCCCGTCCAGCTTGCAGCGGTGTTTTGCGGTGATCCGGGATAGGATGCGGGGTGGAACACCTCTTCGCCATCGAGGAGGCCGTCGGAGTCGGTATCGGCCGAAAACGGATTCGTCTTGTAAAACACTTCCCAATAGTCGGTCAATCCATCCTTGTCCCCATCCGCCTGTCGTGGATCGAAGCCGTTACGCAGTTCGTAAGCGTCGAGGAGGCCGTCTTTGTCGAGATCGGCCGAACTATCATCAGGATCAGCCCCGCCATGCCACGCGCTAATCAGCCCATCCCCGTCCGCATCTTTTAGCACGGGGAACGTGCTTTCCCACGCCTGTCGATAGCCAACCGCGCCATTGGCGTTACGCGAACCGCTCAACGCGCCAAAGCCGCTCACATCGGCTGGCAACACGTCAAACACGTACAAATCCGCCATGTCAATCTTGTTGGAAAAGCGCGTGTCGTCGGGATGATTTTTGAACTCACAGCCGTAGCCAACGAGCAGATTGTGACAGTTCGCCAGCGGGATAGCGATATTTTCCGTCAGGTAGTACGAAAACGATTTGTTGATCCCCGTTGTTGTGAGAACGCGGGTCGTTGGGAAGGTGAACGCTTGCTGGAGATGATAATCGACGACGTAATTGGATATGCCGGGATTTGTTCCCGTTGTAATGACATTCCATGCGCTTTGCGGCTGGTCGGTGACGACGAGGTTGTTGGGGAACGTTTGGTTGGGATCGGCCGACATGTGATATTCAACCGACGAACGGCGCGTCCACTGGTCGCTAAAGGGGCCAAGTTTGGCATCGGTCGGCTTGTCAAACGTCCACTGGTTGTCGAGCCGTTCGGGATAAAGCGTGTGGGTGATGGAGAAGGTCGTCAAAATGGCGTTGCCCAGCGTGAACCCTTTTTCGGGCTGCTGCAAGCGCATCGGACTCATATCAAGCTGCACGCGATTGCTGTGATTGAGTTGGACAAGCGGCGTGTGCTTGAAGAAAAATTTGGTCATCTCATTGACGACCGTGCCAGTGACCCCATTGCACAGCAGCGATGCGGCATCAGCCCCCGTTTCCGCGCAAACAATCGCCATCACCGCATCGACAATTGCCAGCAAGATCAACATACCCAAAATCGCCCAGCCAACGGGGTTTGAGGCCAAGATCAACCCCATCGACACCACGCCAGCCACCGCCAGCACGAATGAGACGATGACGGCCGAGACAAACCGCGCCAGCGCGACATGCCAGCCCACGTCGCCGGGCTTAAAGTTGTTGCTAATGACGGTGTAGAGGAAAAATGCGACTTCAACCAAAATATCGAGTGCCAATCCCAGCGAGGCGATCACGCGAAATACGGTCGAAATGACGCGCACGACGGCCAAACTGCGGGCAAGCGTTGCGGCTCGTTTTGTTGCGCTGGCGATTGACTTGGCGAGCGTTAGCCCCTCTTTTGCCGACTTTAGGTGTCCCGCCAACTGTGCAATTCGCATCACTTCGAGCGGCTGAGAGGCGATAAATAGCGTGTTGGCGATGATGGTCATGACCTTTTGACCTTGTGCCGACAGCGTGCCTTTTTGCGATTCGATAGAGACCGCAATCAGGAGAGCCGCCCCCGTCAACATGCCGACTGCGTAAAACGATTGGAAGCGCAGCCCCGCCGCCGAATTCGATAGGTCATACGTGCGGGATGCGACTTGATAGAGGTAGATGATCGTGCCGACGACAAACTTGACCGCGCCGCGCCGCATACTATACGTTGTGTCATTTGACAACGCCTCCTGTATGTTGACATACTCGCCGTATTCGGTCATGAACGCCGCCAAGTCGGGCGACGGCGCAAAACCAGAGAGCGAGATCGTTTGACCGTCCAAACTGATGACGGTTAGCTCAATCGCCGCGCTGTAGAGGAAGGTCGCCGCGTCCTGAATGACGGTTGCCAGCGGGCTTGGATTGAGGCTGAGTTGATAGGGCGCGTCGTTGTTGACGGCGGCTTGCAGAATGTCGCCGTCGTAGTTGACACCTGTGTTGAGGCCGACGTAAAGCGTGACGTAGTGGGCGGCCGCCATTGCGAGTGCGCCGCTGCGGGCTTGGGCGTGGTTGGTGATTGTGCCAGTGAACAGCGTGTCGAGCGTGTTGTCGGTCAGCAGTGGGGTGATGTCTGCTTTGAGTTGGGTGACGTGGGCATCGAGGTCGATTTCGCGCTCCCAGCCGTTGGCGGTGGTGTATTTGAACGGTCGCCATGAGAGGCTGGCGACGGTTTGGGTTTCGGCCGAACTCAGATCGACCGACAGCTTATTCCCACTAAAGCCGATCTCCGTCGGCAAGCCACCGCTCAAATTGAGCGCACGGCTCGTCGTGTCCTGTGCAAACCCAATCGTCACGCGCTCCCCGTCGGCTGGCGTGCCGTAAGTGTCGTTCAAAAACGTCTTTGTGCGCGTCGAAATCAGTGCCGATAGTGCCTTCGTGTGATTCGTTTCAGCAAAGCGGCGCACGTCCATCGCCGTGTTTGCTAATCCCCAACGCTCGGTTTCGGTTGCGCTGCTGTTGTTCTTGAAACGCCGCTCAATCTCCGCCACATCAAAGCGCGATCCGTTCGCCAGCGTCGTCGGCCGCAAATACGTCTCCATCAACCCATTTGTGACGTGCCATAGATTGGTTGGATAAGCCGTCGTCAGAGCCGTTTTGTCGGCAATCAGCGCCGTGTTCATGCCGCCATTTTCAGAAATGGTGAACCCCGTCAGCTTAAACGGCTCGTAATAGCGGTGCATCAACTGCATCTCCTGCGTCCAGTTTGCCAAATTGCTGGGCGAACAAAACGTCGCCGCGCTTGTTCCAGCGGGGGCTTGAGCTGGATCGCACTTGTCAAACAGACCCAACACCGACCACGCCAGCCGCACGCTATGATCGCCGCTGCCCGTCGTCAGCTTGGGCAGATACGGCATCTGTCCACGCCACGCCACAGGGCGGTCGCCAATCGAATCCTGAATGTCGCTCAAGGAGAGATAAAGGAACACATCGCCCGTCGTTTCGTCGCGGTAGGCGGTCACTTTGCTGTGATCGAGCAGGCTGAAATCGACAAAATCGGTCAGCGGCGTGCTTTTGGTGATGGTGAGATTGTTGATGTTAACGGTGTCCGAAATCGGCAAGCCGCGTGTTGGGTTGGCGGCGTTCCACGGGATGATGACCTCCAACTCTGGCATAATCATCACGTCACCGTTGCGTGCCGCATCCCCCGTCACGCCGACGCTCGAAAGCGTCGTGTCGCGCACGCGCTGGAATTGACCGCGTGTGTCGCCGCTCGGCCAGTCGTAGACGTTGTTGGCAAGATAGAGGTGGTCGGGGTCGGTTGGCGCAACCTGAAACTCAATTTCGACGGGTTTATCGACGGTCAACCCCGCCAAATCAAAGTTGAAGCCGCTGGCATCGTGCGAAATGCCGTCGCCGACATAGTTGGGGGAGGAGTCTTGTGCATCTGGCACGCCGTCGTTGTCGTTGTCGTAATCCCACACGTCAGGCACAGCGTCGCCGTCCGTGTCGGGGCAGTCCCACGGCGGGTTGGCATCGGTCATAAACGTGCCGTCGAGGTCGATGTTGACGCGGACGAGGCACTCGACGTTATCGGGCAGTCCGTCGCCATTGCTGTCGAGTTTGAGCGGGTCGAGATACCACGTTTTCGTCGTGCCGAGCGTGTCGGTGACGACAAAGCCCATCGCCTCGTAGTTGTCGCTGATGCCGTCGCTGTCGCTGTCGATGGAGCGATAGTTTGTGCCGAGTCGCTGGATTTCGATCTCGTCGTTGAGGGTGTCGCCGTCTTGATCTTGGCCTGTGAGTGCGCCGGTGTTGGCTTGGGCGGTGGCGATGGTGAGCGCGTTAGCGGTGGCGTTGCCGTAGATGGTGGGATCGAGATTGGGGGCGAAGTGGCGTTTGAGTGGGAGGGAGGGTTCAATCGGTTTTGCTGCCTCATTATCCTCCCGCATTCCCTCCACAAACGCCGCCGTCCGCGCCGCCTGCACCACCTGAAACAGCGGTGACCCAACGAATGAGACGGTCAAAATTGCCGCCAGCGTGATGTAAAAACGGCGCGATCTTCCATATAAAAGAAGGAGCGTTGCAGAGCCGAAACCGATCAGAATGACAGCCAAGTTAGCAGAAACCGCTTGAACCTGAATATCGGGCAGTGTTAAAAATTCCATTTCTGACAGAAATGGAATTTTTGTGGACGACTCATTCCAATCGTTGAAGTCGGTCGTAATGCGAACGTCGATCACGTTGCCATCTGGCTGCGGCAATTTTGCCGCGATGATCTGGCGCACAGGGAAGTTGTCCGCGCCGATCCACAGTTCGCCCTGCCCGTCCATCTGCTGGTACGCTTCCGCGATGTTGTACGCCACGCCAGCGCGGTATTGCCCTTGCGCTTTGAGTTGGTCGAGCATCTGCTCATGCAGCATTTGGGTAAATTTGGCGCGGTCAAGATCGAAGGCAAGGCGCGTGATGTTGGCTTGATCGGGGATGAGTTGATCGGGGAAAAGCGCGGAGCTTTCTGCGTAGCGAACGTTTTTGGCGGTGTCCAAGAAGGTGAACGGGGAGCCACCCATTGTCATCACGCCTGCGCTGTTTGCGGAAGGGAGCCATTCGCCATCGGCCGATCTCTCCAAAACCACCCCATCCGCCATCTTGAGTGCAGCGCGTTCGCCGCTGGGAGAAGTCAGTTCGAGCAGGGCGTTTGCGCCGTCTACGTCACCGTTGAGGGTGAGGCGTTGGGTTTCGGTTGATCGGCCGATATTCTCCACCCGCGCCGCAAACGTCTCCGTCTGGATCAGGTTTGATTGAAAGTTGAATTCGTCAAATTGGGCGAGGTTGGCAAGCGTGTGGTCGAGGTCTGCCTTTGCGTCATTTGCCAATACAATGCGGGTCATCAGCATGAACCCAACCAAAACCAATACAATCTGCCAGCGTTTCACAGTACGTCTCATTTGCTCTCTCCGTCGTCGATTGCAGCATTCACCTATGCGGAAGCTCCGCGTTGGTAGATGTTACTAAATTAGAGAGAGCAGAATAAGGGGCGAATGTTAAATAACCTTAAATCGACGGCTACATTGTTGTTAAGGTTCAGGTGAAAACGGGCAAATGGTCAAAAATGATAGAGAATACCTGTCATGATGGAGGCCGAAACGAGCAAGAGAAAACATAGACACCATTGGTCAATGCGGCGATTCCTGACTCAACCGCGCCAAATACGCATCCCCCCACGTCCGCAAACTCTTGATAATTGGCACAATCGTCTGCCCATACTCCGTCAGCGAGTACTCGACTTTGGGGGGAACTTGCTTATATACCTCTCGATGCACCAACCCATCCGCCTCTAACTCGCGCAGACTGAGCGTGAGCATTCGGCGCGTCACGTTGGGCATCGTGCGTTGCAGTTCCCCAAAGCGCAACGTTTTGTCCAACAGGTGAAACAGGATAACCCCCTTCCACTTTCCGCCAATCACATCGAGCGCGGCCTCGACCGAACAACCGTAATCAGATGGTCTCTTTTCAGCAGTTGGTTTTCTCATGTTCATCTCCAATAGTTACATTTTTGTGCCTATGTAACGAAATTGTGCGTACTTGACCATTTATACGTTAGCACAAATAATACTGCATGTCATCGGCGGATATAATTAAAATCAATAAAGTATGATGCTCAAAGAAAGCGAAAAAGCGACATTTCAACAGATCAATCGGGGTTACAATGAGGTTTTTCGGCCGAACAAGCTCACCATCGGCCTCGTCGTCCCGATTGAAACCTACGCAACCTCTGCCGTGCCGACGATGGCGCAGCATGTGGAGCGGGTACAATCGGCCGAAAAGCTCGGCTTCTCCGCCGTCTGGCTGCGCGATGTGCCGTTCAACGTGCCATCGTTTGGGGATGCGGGGCAGCTATACGATCCGTTCGTCTATCTCGGCCTGTTGGCAGGGGCGACAAAAAAAATTGCGCTCGGTGTCGCCAGCATCATTTTGCCGCTGCGTCATCCCGCGCATGTTGCAAAGGCGGCGACATCGGCCGATGTGCTATCGGATGGGCGGCTCATTCTAGGTGTCGCATCGGGCGACCGACCACAAGAATATCCCGCGCTCAATCTCCCATTTGATGATCGTGGCAAACGTTTTCGAGAGAGCTTTGAATACATTCGACGCATGAGCGACACCACGCCAGCATTTAAGAACAGCTATGGCTCGCCCAATAGCGGCATGGATATGTTGCCCAAGCCGATGGGTGGGAAGCTGCCGTTGTTGATCACGGGCAGCAGTCGGCAATCCCTAGAGTGGCTCGCCCAAAACGGTGACGGCTGGATGACCTATCCGCGCAATTTGGCATCGCAAGCCAGCGTCATCAACGATTATCGGGCGCGAATCGCGGCGGCGGGACGACCCGAACAGCCCGTGTTGCAACCGTTCTACATCGATCTGGTAGCCGATCCACAGGCACCGCCTCGGCCGATCCATCTCGGGCTTCAACTCGGCATCGACTACTTGCGCGACTATCTCAAAACGCTCGAACAGATCGGTGTCAACCACTTAGCATTCAATCTACGCTTCAACCAAGCCGACATCGACACAACGTTGCAGCGGTTGGCGGACGAAATTTTGCCCGACTTTTCGCCTGTGCCTGAAGACACAGGCTACCAATAAAAAGCACGCTGAAGCGAGCTGAAACACTTCCTCCAGCTTGCTTCAGCACGCTTCTCAACCTAGCCGCATCCTTCAGGATGTGGAATCGAGAAATACCATGACAAAAACAATCCTAATTACAGGCTCCACCGATGGCATTGGACTGGAAACGGCCAAGATGTTGCTCACAAAAGGGCATCGCGTGCTGCTACACGGGCGCAATGCGTCCAAGCTGGAAAAGGTGGCGCGTTCGCTGGCAGAGCAGGGAGAGATCGAAAGCTACATCGCCGACCTATCTGATATGAACGCAGTCGCAGCACTGGCTGAGGCTGTCACCGAAAAGCACGATCAGCTTGACGTGTTGATCAACAACGCAGGCGTTTTCGTCACAAGCAATCCCATCACAAAGGACGGGCTAGACGTGCGCTTTGTCGTCAACACGATTGCACCCTACTTGCTGACACAACGCCTGTTGCCTCTGCTCGGTGAATCGGGACGGGTGGTCAATGTCTCATCGGCCGCACAAGCCCCTGTCAACCCGCAAGCGTTGGCTGGAAAAATTGGCTTGTCTGCCAATGATGCCTATGCCCAAAGCAAGCTGGCAATTACGTCGTGGACAAACGCACTCGCAAACTCGGATACCGGCAACACACCGCTCTTTGTCTCCGTCAATCCGGGATCGTTTTTGGGCAGCAAGATGGTCAAAGAGGCATATGGGATGCGGGGGAAAGATATTCGCATTGGCGGGGACATCTTGACCCGTGCAGCGGTGAGTGATGAGTTTGCGAATGCGTCAGGGCAGTATTTCGACAACGATTCAGGTCGATTTGCGTCACCACATCCTGATGCGCTCAACTCGCAAAAAGCACAGGTGATTGTGCAGGGGATCGAGGCGATTTTAGCAACTGTCATGGCATAGTTGCATATTTGATTTCAGGGAGTGGAAGATGGTCGAGGACAACCAACAGTTTCTACTTGTGAGCAAGTGTTTTGGCCAGACGGCGGTTCAACTGCACATAGTCGGTCGTCTGTGAGAAGAGGTCATCAAAAGTGCGGCGCAGTTTGGTCGCCGAGTCAGGGTCAGCCCGATACGCCTGAAGGTCGTGATAGTACGCCCAGAACTGGGTCAGGAAATCAGCCAGAATCTGTTGATGATGTGCCACTTGAGGGTTGAGCTTCTTGTAATGGCGACCCTCATGCACCCGACACAACATCTGTTGGGCGGTCAGGTGGCGGAATTGGGGGGCATCGTCACTGACTAGGATGGGGATGACGAGGGTACTGCGATATGGGGTGAGAAAGTAGGGTCGCGGGGGATTTATTCTGATGTTTTAGATTTTGAGCTTAAAAATGAGACTCGGGGTTGCGCTGATGGTTTTTCGAGACGAGCGTAAGCAGGCTGGCTCATCCCTGCACGGGCGGCGACCTCCGCTTGTGTCAACCCGCGATACTCACGCCAAGCCTTTAATAGGGAGTCACCACGCACAACGTTAGCTTCAACCACCTTTTGTGGGAACCAAACATCATTATCATTCATCTCACAAATTATAACGAATCGACAAGCACATGATGACATTGTGGTTGCAAAGAAAAATCGGCCGAAATCTGAGATTTCGGCCGCCTCATCCAAAATGGTTAAGGTAGGAATCGGTCGATGTACTGTGTCCATCGGTCAACGAGCAGATAAGGATTATATGGAAACCTCAATAGCCAACTCGACTTGACAGTATTTGGAATTGTGCAACTTGCTGACGCTTCCGCTTCCATCCAATAGCCATTGACGACCTTAGCGTACCCCATATTATTCTCATCATCGGCAAATACCCCAACAAATCCTTCTGTTTGCAGTATCGCTGTTGAAGGTTCATTCATGGTTCTGCTCGCAGAACGATTGATTGAATTTCGGTCTTGCGGGACAAAAGGTGCGAATGCGTAGGCATCTCCAAACTCTGAGAAGATTGTTGAGCCATTAACTCGGTAATTAACCGACTCCATGCTATATCCCCATGCCGAATTGCCAGACGCTCTCGCTGTTAACTCCGCTGCGTAATTAGCACGTTGGGTTACAGAGCCAGCACATTGTGATGCACACCAACCAAATTGCGGCACGCGAACGCGAATTCGAATGGTCAACCAGCGTGTAATTCGGATGTGAATTATCTTCGTTGCCCACCCCGTAAAACCCCAGCAGCGCATCTTCATTGTAAGCTCAGTGCTACCATTACTACCATCGACTATCTGTCCACCTAGTGATTTCGCCGCCATGTAGTGGGATGCACCTCGTCCATGAAAACCCGCCGAAAATGCAGAAGAGGGTTGACTAGCTGTACTGAATCCCGTTGAGTTGGGAGTTCGATTGACAATAGCTGTCCACCAGCAGGCACACCTAGCCCTTTTTTGCTGGAAACTCATGCTCGAGTCTCTCACGTTATTCTCCGCATACGATAGTTGCAACGACAATGTCATCACATCACCCAATAAATGAGGATAGCGGTCAAGTACAGTTGCCAAAATATCGTCTGGCTGTTCAGCTTCTACTTCATCTAATGCTTGGTCTAGCTCCTCAGTGACAAGTAAGGCACCACCGCTATCAAAGCCAGCAATTAGATAATAAGAGCAGTTCTCTTCGCTATCACAATCAAGCATCACATGAATCGGATAATTTACAAGTTCGTTGTTCGCTTGATCTGTTACGCGCACCTGATACTTCAGCCCATGTTCTTCAATGTCAATCAGAGCTTCTGGAATGATAATCTGCATCAATTCGTCAGGCCGTGGATTTACATCAACAGTGCGAACCGATTCCCCTCGCCCATTAACTATGGATGTTTGAGCGACGGTGGGTAGCGGAAACTCTGGGTGCCAAACCATATCAACCAGTACATCTGCCCCCTCGACCTCTGCATTGGCGATAATGACCAATGGATCGTCTGAGTGTACGGTTTCATTTACTTGTTGCTCCTCCGTTTGGTCGGCATAAGCCCGACGCGATGTCAGGATGGCAATGATAAGCATGATTGTGGCCAGTAGTGCTGCAACTGTGTAAGTTCGTTTTATAGTCATAATCAATTTCCTCTTGGAGCGATCAATATCAAGAGGCAGCATTAAACTGCGTTGCATTCTGCAAACTGATCGCTCTTATTTACAAACAAAAACGAGTGTGTTAGCATGAGGAGCAGATTCTAAAAGGGTCGTCTACCAATTGATGTTCGCGCATCGGGCAGGCGGCTTTTTTTATTCCTCAGCATCTTTCCTAGAAATTCTTGTTCATCATTGCATATTTTTCTCTCCTCAAGTTTTTGTGTTTGCGCTTTGTAAGGCAATAACGGAGGCTGGGAGCAATTTTTTTCAATCGCAATCAATTTCCCAATTTCCAGATTTGTGAAAAAAAAGCGGCCGAACCGTCGTTATTACTCTTTGGAGATATAATCATGCACAGACAAACCATTCCATCGAGTTTCAAAAGGCCGTTCATGGCACAGCAAAAAGCACACTGTTCATTTTGTCATAATCCACATTGCAGCTTGCTTGTCCCTCGCTCCCTCTGTCACGAGCATCTGCATCAGCTAGCCGTGACTCAGCAAGATAACTTTCGCAAAAGTCGCCCATGTGACACGCGCTACTGTTATGAACTATTTCGCCGTGCCATTCGGGAAGAAGACCCCCTAGCATGGGAAACCCTCCACCACATCTTTGCAGAATTCGATCCTGTGCTACCACGTTGGGTACGTCGTCATTACAGCTTTCCTTACACAGGGGAAACGGATACCTTCTTTGTCAACGCTGCATTGCTTAAATTCTTCAACTACTTTCGCCGCGACGTTTCACGTTTTGACAACTATGATCGATTGGAAAAACTGCTCAGTCTACTACGAAGCTGTGTGCGCTCCGTGATTGATGACTTTCCCAAACCAAAAGATGAAACCATGCCTGATGAAATGTTAACGCAGATGCCCACAAAACAAACTGCCTACGACCATATCCTTTTTTGGCATCTACTTGAACAAACGCTGTCTGAAACACATTATGTCGCTATTGCAGCCAAGTATCGTTATGGGTTGACACAGGCTGCAACATTACAGACTTTCCCTGAATGTTTTCGCAACCCTTCATCTGTCTACCGCGCCCTGCAACAAGCGCAAGAAATGATTCACAATGATGATGCACTGTATAAAACGCTATGTAGTTTGCTATAGCTAGGAGCTTAACGAGATGGCCAACCTTGAAACGATGTTTACAACACCTCTTTTTGATCAACAGTGTCGTGTAACTGCCCAGCTTGCCGACTACTTCAACCAGCAACTCTCACCAGTTGACATGCGTCTGACGGAACGGCATGTCGCGCAATGCCCCCACTGTCAAGAACAGCTTACAGAACTGTCACAGCTTTATGCAGTTGCAAATCGAGGGAAAATATCCGAACAGTACTATGCACCAAGCACTTTGCGCCGCTTGGTTGCATGGCTGACAGTCGCCGTCAATGCCACTCCAACACGTCGGGCAACATTGTCCAATGAGCCAATCACCTTGCAAGTTCAGGACAATTGTGGCTGGATTTTGCTGCGCTACGAAGATGGCGGGATCACGGGATCGATTCTACCTTGCCCATCTGGTTCTGTGACAGTGCGCTTGTGGGGGGATGCGCCGTTTCCTATTGCAATGACAACTTGTGATCCGATGGGCAATTTTACGTTGGCGGATGTTCCTGCTACGGACTATCGCCTTGTTATTCACGCCGATGGGATGGAGATTCGCGTTGAGCATTTAGAGGTAGCCTGATTATGACGAGTGTGGAAACGTTGATCCAGCAAATCGAGGCGAGCGACGATGTGTTGCAACGCCGCAATTTGTTGTTGGCGGCGCGACAATCGGCCGATCCCACCTGGGACGACCTCATCGTAGACCATCTCAAAGCACAATCTGACTACTATCAAGAGTCAAACCGCGATCAGGCGTGGCAATATGCCCAGTTGATTCTCGACTATGCGGAAGAGACAGGACAACCACTGCATCGCGGCATGGGGCTACGGGCGCGTGCCAATGTAGAGTCGATCATCGATGGGGATCACGCAAAGAGCTTGGAAACGATGCGCGAAGCTCGTCAGATTTATGCAGAACATGGGGAGTTAATCATCGCGTCACTGATTGGCAGCGCGATGATTACGCCATTGGGGATGTTGGGGAGGGTTTCTGAGGCAGAAAGATTGCTGGGGGAGATTCGGCCGATTTTCCAAGCTGCCAACCACCTTCTATTTGAGGGGCAAGCAGAGGCCAATTTCGCCATTGTCTCTGTGCGACTGGGCAATTTTAGCAATGCGCTCACAGTACTTGAGCGTGCGGCAACGCTTTATCACGCTGCCGACGTTGATTATCCGAGTTGGATCGGACTTATCGAAATCCATCGCGCCGTCGCTTGGCGTGGTCTTGGGTATCTGGACAAAGCATTAGCAGCAGTAGACAGAGCCATCGTGCTTTTTCAACAAGCTGACGCTTCAGTTCACGAGGCGCGAGCCCGTCATGAAGAAGCCTCAATTCGTTTTCTGCAAGGTAAATTTCAACTTGCACGCCAACAATACGATACTGCACGTCGTCTCTACAGTACAAATGGGTTGCGTCAAGCGGCTGTCTCGGCAAACCTTGAAATTGCACAATGCTTGCTGCGTTTGCGTCAGCTCACACCCGCATTGGAAACGGTGCGAAAAGCTCAGAAAGCGGTGACGAATGATTCATTGGAAGCGATTCAACTAGCATTACTTGCCAGTCAAATTATGGTGCAACAGGTCGCAGTATCAGGGGAGTCGGCCGAATCTACCCTCCAACAACTGACTGATCTCAAAGCAACACTGCTAAAACGTGCTGATTCGGCTTACTATCAAGCACTGACCGCGCTCACGCTCGCTCGTCTTTTTTTAACACTCAACCGTTTGTCTGATTGTCGTGCTGAAGCCGTTACCGCTAACGCTATCTGTCGTGAATTGCAACTGCCCCATATCGCCGCTCATGCCCAACTGCTTCTAGCACAAGTAGCGTTGCGTCTTGGTGAGCTTGATTCGGCCGAAATCGCCCTGCAAACTATCGCCGCGCTCCTCGAATACGATAGCGACATCCAATATCGCAAACATTATCTGCTCGGTCAGCTTGCCGAAGCGACCGACGATTTGCCAAGCGCGATTGCCCATCATGAAACTGCCATTCAACATTTAGAAACGTTGCGTGGCGGCATGATGGTCGATCACACGATTCAGTTTTTTGAAGACAAGCAGGTGATCTATGAGGAAGCTGTACGTCTCTATCTACAAAGTGGGCAACCGCTGCGTGGGCTTGAATATGCGGAACGTGCCAAGTCGCGTGCGCTGTTAGCACTGCTCGGCAATCGCATTCGCCTGACGTTGGGGGAGTCGTTATCGGCCGAAAGCCAAACCCTCCTAACAGAATTGCAACGCCTTGAAGCGCAGCGCAACGTTTGGATACGCCAACAATCAATTGACAGCACTGCACGCACGACGGGATCAAACCGACAAAATGATCTTCATCATATCGAGCGTCAAATGCAACAGTTGCGTCAACAACTGCTGCTGCACACACCGCCTGTCGGACAACATGAGCCTGCACCGATCACGACAATTGCGGCTGCGCTCGAACCAGATGCGCTGCTACTCGAATACTTTATCACGCGCAATAGTGTCACGTTGTTCGTCATCTCGCAAACTGAAACTCGCGCCATCGATCTTGGCAACATTCTCTCAACCGTTACCGATACGATGCGTTATTTTGAGCTGAACAGAGATGGGCTAAAACAGTTGCCGCCCATCATGCGTTTACATCTCGAAGTACAGGCGCAACAACTGCTGGGGCAACTCTACCAGCTCTTATTACATCCAATCGCCGACTTACTCAACCGTTATCGTCGATTGATCTTCGTCCCCTATCGTTCATTACACCATTTGCCGTTTCAGGCGTTATATGACGGGCGACGCTATTTGATCGAGTCACACATTGTCACACGCTTGCCAGCCGCCAGCTTGTTGCCTATCTTGAAAAGCTTTCGGCCGACAGGCACAGGGGCTGTTTTGTTCGGGCATACAAATGAAGGGGAATTGCGGCACGTGTCGGCCGAAATTGCCACCATCGCAGCAACTGTTCCCGCTGTTACTACTTTCGAGAATCATGCCGCCACCTGTGTCAACTTTATCCAACACACGACAACTGCCCGCATTATTCATACCGCCGCGCACGGTCGCTTTTACAGCGACAATCCGCTTTTTTCTGGCATCTGCTTAGATGATGGCGATCTAACCGTCTTACAAATTCTCGAACTAAAGCTGCAAGCAGCCCTCGTCGTTCTCAGCGCGTGCGAAACGGGGCGCAACGTCGTCTCTGGCAGTGATGAGTTGCTAGGGTTAACCCGTGCCTTTTTTCATGCAGGGGTTCCCTCGTTATTGGTCACACAATGGCTCGTCGAGGACAACATTGCGGCGACGCTTATGCAGCGATTTTATGCTGAACTGTTGGCTGGGCGGTCAGCGGCCGAAGCCCTTCGCGCTGCCCAACTCGCCATTGTTCATGCCGCCCGACGCGGCGAAAACCGTTATGGACACCCTTATTTCTGGTCGCCCTTTGTCATAACGGGCGCAGATACTGTCATATTTTAATCCCCTCAGGAGAAGTTTCACGATGTCACAGCATTCCACACCCTTCCGCCTTTTTGTACTCGTCACATTATTCGCGATCATTGCAATTCTAAAGCCGACAACCGCGCAAGCAGACATACCCTCCAATACCTATGAGATTGTCCTTGTTGGTCATGAACCCGAAATCGAAACGATTGCAACCAATTTTCCCGATCTGTCATGTATGGTGCAGGTTCCAACAAGTCATCTCAAGAACTTGCAAGAACAAAGACCCCTACTATCTGAATTGGCATCTGATTCAACTATAAATGTGATCGTTTGTGATTTGTTCGAGCCACATATCGAGCAGCCGTTTGAAGAATATCTAATCGAATTACAAGATGTTGCGCTGGAAAGCGAGATTGGCCTGATCGTTGATGAGAATGAGATAGCGCGACTAACTTGGTCGCCCAAGCAATTGGTCTTGCTAGGCGATTTGGCAGCAATCCAACTTGCTACAAAACAGTATTCGCTGGAATTTCCTTATGCAATGGAAAAGGTTCCAGCGACGTTGAGTGCGGGAAAGCTAGCAGGTGCGGCTGATTTACGATATGCGGTTGCTGAGGTTCCGTTTTCGGCCGATGTAGAAACAATCGCAAACCAAATCACCAGCAATCCTAGTCTACAACTGCTTGCCGAGCGCATTTTTATGACAACAGCAACTGCCCGACACGGTAGCTTTGGCTGCACCAACAGCATTGTCGATTCCCATGCCCAAACCGTCGATATTTCAGCATTTGTTGAATGTCGGGAAGCAACAGCAAATGTCAATGTCTTTGTCCTTGACACATCCTACGGAAATCGTTCTGGTTCCATTGACTACATTGGCAACCGCCACAGTGCCAACCCTAACAGCGGCTATCAAGTTTATCCTTCCTTCATACGCTACCCGATCAGACAGTGGATACAGATGCGACCATTTGTCGATAACAGTATGCACGGAGATATGATTATCGAGACGATCCACGCAGGTGCGCCCCAAGCCAACATCATCTCACTGCCAGTTCTCAACCAGGGTGGTATCGGCGATTCTGATGCCTTGAGTCGCGGTTTGCTAAAAGTCGTTCAAGAGAGCATGAATAGTGAAGATCAGTCAATTGTCAATCTGAGTTTGGCAGTAAAAGCGAAATCAGCAAGTGACCTTCCCATCCTCAAGGCCATTCTCGACACGCTAGAGCAGCAAGGGGTTATCCTGATTGGTGCCGCTGGCAATGATGCGAAAGCCGAGCCTTACTATCCCGCTCGTTTCCAATCCGTATCCTCCGTTGGAGCTGCCAACAAAGGCGGTCATCCTTCGTGCTACACCAATCGCGAGGCTGACTTCTATTACGAAATTGGCGATGACAGTGCCTATCCAGATTGTGATACAAAACAGTGGGTGCAAGATTGTGCCTTTTCTTCCTCTGCACATTGCTTTAACATGTGGAGCCCTTCATCTACAACTGGAATGGGAATTTCTGCCGCCATCGGCTCCTCACTCAGCACACCCATCATCACAGCCCGTGCAACCTGTCTTGCCGCACAGGGGATGTCCTCAGACCAAGTAATTGAAGCTTTGCACCAACCGTAATGATGAAACCCTAACGAACAAAGTTCCTCAAAGGCTGCGCAATAGCACGTCGCCGCACAGTCCATAGAAACCAACCAGTCAACACAACGAGAAGAGAGAGAGCTGCAAGGATGTAGGTGATTTCAGCCGAAATCACCCCACTTGCAGCAATTGCAACGACCGTCGGCACACCAACCTGAACAGTAGCAACTGCATCATCTGCCCGACTGACTAAACCGTTCAAATCGACATCCTCAAGTAGATACTCCCATGTGCCGTCTGGTACGTTATCTTCACTGTATTGATAAGTTGCACCCTGTCCGAGCTGCCCCTTTGACGCAATCAAGCCGCTGTTGATTTGCTCCCATGCGTGATCAGACCCCGCCACACGACGATATAGGTTGAATCCCGCGTTGTCGATTTCCGTTGCCGTTTCCCATTTAAGAGTCACAGTGTCGTTTTCATCGGCCGATGCCGCAAAGCTGATCAGTTCGATTGCCGTCGGCACAGCTTCGCCGATTGCGAACTCGCTAAAGCTATTTGTATTTGCCGTGATGCAGTTAGCTGCTTCGTCCACGTCAGTTGCGAATGGTTGGAAGATTTCGGCCGAGTTCCCCCGATGATAAATCGTAAACAGCGGCTCCTCACCTTGCAGATTGCTTGGAATTTCATCCTCTGCATAGCAAATCGTCACGTCAATATCCAACCCAACTTCGACATCTGCTTCAATTGTCCAGAGGAAGCTGAAATAGTTACCACCGAGGTCGGCAGGGGATTTGGTGATGGTGATGGTGCCGGGATCGGCCGAACCATTGCGCTGTAACTTAACCCACGTCGGCCCAAACGACTGCTCCACACCGTCCTCAATGTCGTCAATCACAACCGTCGCGCTATCCGAGTATTGCAACTCATACGCCCCACTGTCACATGCGAGATCGTTGCGCGGCAATCCGCGCTTGTCGGTCGTGATCGTCGTCTGACACCCCGCCGTACCAGCGGGAATGCGGTCAATCACGGGCGAATTCCCGCCTAGCGGTAGCACGTTCCCTGTTGGATCAACAACCAATGTCGTACCGCTATCGCTGGGGCAGTTTGCCCCCGCAACGACGTTGTAGCCACCGTCCACCACAACGCGACAGTTGGCAAGCGCATGGTTCACATCTCCCGCCACATTGTTGCCCGACACAACGCTGTTGATAAGCGTGACGCTGCCGCCGCCGTTATAAATGGCTCCAACACCTGTGTCACCCCCTTCCGCATCGGCCGTGTTGCTCACAATCGTGCTGTGCGTCACCGTCACGATGCCGCCGTTCGCATTGTGAATCGCTGCGCCCGACCAGTTCGTCCAGTTGTCTCGGAAGATGCTGTTGCTCACCTGCATCGTCGCAGTCTCAGCGTTCATCAAGCCTGAACCGCTGCCACCGCCGCTATTTTCACTGATGATGCTGTTTTGTATGACGACATCTCCCGTGTTGTAGAGACCGCCACCGCCGCTAGAGCCATGATTCGAGAAAATGTGAACGTTGTCGAGCCGTAACGCTCCCTCATTGCGGATACCTGCACCCAAATTTAGGGAGCCACTCGTCACGCCATCTTTCACGGTCAGGTTAGTGAGCGTCACAGAAACGCCGCTGGCGATCACAACGACATGCCCCTGCTCAAGCGCGTCAAGCGTCGCGGTCGCCGTGTCTGACTGACGTGACCAATCTGCATTATCATACCCGCCGTCAATCGTGATCGACTTGTTGATATGCAGCAGTTGTTTGCGCTCTGTTTGGCGAGCGTCTGTTGTGCCTGTGCATGTACCAGAGACGCGAATCGTCGCACCATCGGCCGCCACATCAACCCCGTTTTGTAACGCCTGCATATCGTTGCTGTACAGATCGGTCACGTTGTCGCCGTTCGTTTCGATCAGGCAGTCGTAGAGGCCGACGTTAACGGTGATGGTATCCTGCACACCGTTCATGTCGGCCACAATCGTGTACGCGCCGCTTGTGGCTGGCTGCCAGAGGCCGAAGTCGAATAGGCTATTGGTGGCCTGACCGGCCGATTGAACACCAAACGGCTGCCCATTGATCGTCACGCTGACAGAATCAAGCGCACCATCGCTAACCGCACTGACGATTAGCGGCACAGAAATGTTGTTGCCGATCAGCATGAGGCTGTTTGTCGGGGTGAGAATGGTGACGGCGGTTGGAGCTGTCGCATCGGCCGCAACCACCGTTTGCGCGTTGCAGTTCCCCGCCATGTCGCATAGTTCAATGTCGGTTGTTGGCACATGCCCATCGACCCGACACGTCGTTGCAAGCGCATACGCTTCATTGAAATACGGCTGCGCTACATCGTCGTAGCGGGTCAGCCCCAGTGCTGCGACATCACATGGCAGCGCACTTGCAGCAAGGTCAAGCCAGAAATCACTGCCCGTCAGCGCGTACTCAGTGTATGCCGCTACACCTGCTCCGCGCATCGTCGCGTTTGCCGTCAACTGCGGCGCAACCCCATCGATCAGACCGCGCCAAATCACACCCTCTTCGCTGCTGTTGCCGCCGTCGTCGCTGCCGCGCACCTGAACGGCGTGCAACCCTTCGATAGTGGACGGATCAAGCGCGTATTCCCATGCGCTTTGCTGGGCGTTCGAGTCGGTCAGCGTTGCGCTTTCCCATGTGTCGATGTTGCGTGCGGTGGGAAGTCCCGTTGCAAAATCGGTGACGTTGACCTCGACGCTTGCCACACCGTTGAGGTCGGATTGAGCGAGCGCGACGATCTCCGCTTGCGTCAAGGCACGGTCGTAAAACGTCAATTCGTCCATTGCGCCGATCAATTCGTTGGTTCGGCCGCCAACGATAAAACCATTCGCCGTCATCTGCCCATTGTTGACCGTTTGGGATGCGATCAGTTCCCCATCCACGAACAGCATCAGCGTCGCCCCATCATAAGCGGTGACGACGTGATACCATTGATCTGCAACGATGTTTTCGCCGCCCGTTACCTGCTTATTGTTGAAAAACACGCTGAATTTTTTGGTATTGACAAATACCAGCGGATTATACGCGCCTGTCGTCGGTTCGATAAGCTGACGGAGAACGGGAACTTGATCGAACTTCACCCAGAATGCAATCGAGAAGCGGCTGCGATCTTCATCAGCGTAGATTGCGGGGAGGGTGATCTTTTGACCGCCGTTAAAGGCGAGGGATCGGCCGAAAACCCCATTACCCTCAGTTGGGCAAGCTGTACAAGCTGCATCATACCCATTGCCACTGTTATCAGCCAACGGCGCGTTCGACGCAAAGTGATACGTCGCCAGCGCACCGCCCCACGCAGGTTGCTCACCCACCACGCCAGAGAAAACGTGCGTTTGGCTAATCACGGCGATGCTGTCAGACATGCCGAGCGCGTCAATTGTCGGTGGGCGTTCGTCGAGCGTGATTGCGCCGACTGTCGCCGCGCCGACGTTGCCGAGCGCGTCGGTGGCGGTGACACGCACGCTGTATGCGCCGTGCGGCTCGATGCCAGCGATGGTGTAGTCGATTGTCCAGCTTGTGCCAGTGATGACGGCGGTTTGCGGGACGTAGACGACATTGCCGACGCTATCGAGCAGTTCGATGAAAATTTGCGCCGCACCGCTGCCGTTTGCGCCGTCATCGGCCGATCCAGCCAGCGAAAGCAACCAGCCGTCTTCGTCTTCAACCGCATTTTGATAACCGCTCGTCGTGATGGCGGTTGTCGGTCCCGTTTTGTCCACGTAGAGCGTGTGGGGGTCGCTCGTCGTTTCGTTGCCGACGGCATCGGCCGATCTGAACTGCACAACGTACTCCCCTTCATCCAGCGACTCAAACATCGGACACCACACCTTACCATACGCCGCATCGTCACACGCCGCCGCGCCCTGCCACGTTAGCCCCGACTCGCCCGGCTTTTGCACGCCAAACTCAAACGTCAAAATCGACGAAGACGCATCTTCGGTCGAGACGGCAAGCATGATGAAGTCGTCGGCGTAGTGGGTTTGTTGCGTTTGCAGTGTGATTGTTGGCGCGTCCGTATCGACGTTCAGATAGGTGATGTTTTGCTGGCGGAACCAGCGGAACTGGTTGAGGTAGGCCGCGTCGATTTCGGCCGCCGTCAACGCCCGACGATAAAAGGTCAGCTCATCAATTGAGCCGTCAAAGTAGCGTCCAATCAACAGCGGATCGTCATCATTCCCAACAAGTGGACTGGTCAGCTCAAACGCATAGACTAAATCGCCGTCGAGGTACATGCGGCCAGTGTCGGTTGCGTCGATCACAACGGCGACGTGCTGCCAGCGATTGACCGTTACCGAGACATCGCTCAGGTACGTTTCAAAGTTGCCAAACGTCTCAAACGACAGCACGCCGTCGTCAATGCCGAAGGTGAACCCGTCGGGGTTGTTGTCGAGCGTTGGGCGGAAGATGTAACGGAGGCCGTCGACGGAATTCGGCCGAATCCACGCCATCACCGTCAACGTATCGGTGATGTTGTCATCCGCACCCGTGACGGTCACGTACCCGTCGCCACCCAGCGTCACGCCGTTGCCGATGCGCCCCGCGCTGCCGATGGCGGCGTTTGTCGGCTGCCCGACCGCGCCCGTGATCGAGGTGTCGGCAAACGTCGTCTCATTTTCCGACTCCTCAAACTCAAACAGGACGCTCGGTGCGCTCGTTTTGTATAGGTCAAACGCCTCTGCTTGCGACAATCCGCGATTGTAGATGCGAACGTCGTCGATGTACCCC
Source organism: uncultured Ardenticatenaceae bacterium (assembly GCA_964389925.1). Lineage (GTDB taxonomy): Bacteria > Chloroflexota > Anaerolineae > Promineifilales > Promineifilaceae > CALECP01. The sequence continues at coordinate 13,451 of CAYMGE010000052.1, read as the reverse complement.
GTAATGCTGTTGCCGATCCGCAATGTGCCTGTGGTGGCGGCGCGGTCGCCTGTCTCCGTTCCGAATGCCTCTGCGATTGCTCGCGTCGTTGCCTCATCTGCTGGCACGCCGTTGATGTACGTTCCACCAGTGGGCGAGCCGCTGTGAACGAGATGCACCCACTCATTGGCTGGCAGTTGGAAGACCGAACCGCCGCCTGTTCCCGCGCCCCCGTCAACGAGATTTGACCAGACGCGGAACGGCTGGTTGATGCCCGTCGCATTGGCGATCAACCCCTGTGCGCCGACGTTCAGCCACGCCGCAAAGGTGTAGTAATTCACGTCGTAAGCGTCATCGACCCAAAAGTTGGGGATCGATGTTTGGACGAGATTGCTGTCAAAATACGCGCCGCGATTGGCGATATTGCGGATGCCGAGCAGCGGACAGTTGGTGCAGGTCGCGTCGCCAAACACGCCCGTCAGATCGGTCAGGACGCTGCTGCCCGGTGCTTCGTCAAAGTTGAGATGCAGGTGCAGCGAGAAGTCGATTTGACTGTATAGTGCCGCCATTTCGATCTCGTTGAGCGTCACGTCGTAGACGGTCACATTGTCGATTTGCCCCTCAAAATAGTTGTAGCCAGAGTCGTTGTCGTGACCGATCCAGCCGATCAGATTACTGCTCGATTCAGCATTGTTGAGAGCGGCATCATCGCCGACAGGCTCACCGTTGATGTAGAGTTGGTAGTTCCCCGCGCCGTCGTGGGTCGCGCCAACCTGCGTCCATTCGTTGCGCGGAATCGATCCCGCGCTGTAGCCCGCATTCCATGTGCCATCCTTGAAGCCCAGCCCAAGCTGATCGCCGCTCGTGATGTAAAGGACAGGGAAGCCGCCACCGCCAATTATGCTGACGTTGGATGCGCCGCTGTGGGTTGGTTTGACCCAAGTGCTGACCGACCAGCGGTCGCCGCCGTTGACGGGACGATCAACGGTCAACGCTTGGTCGATGCCGTTTAAGGTGACCGATTCGCCCGCTAGCCCGTCTTGGAAGGTGGGACAAACGCGATAGCTCAATGAAATGATGCCGTTGTTACAGGTCAGGATCGTGCCGGGAAAAGCGGTGATTTTGCGTCTGCTGAAGTGACCGCCAATAGAGTACAAATCCTCGTCAAAGTGGGCGCGGAGAATTGGTTGATAGTTGACCTTGCGCCGATCTTGAATGTCGAGCGCGGCCTCCGCGATTTGCTGAACGCTGTAGCTGCCAGCGGGTTGCGAGGCAGGAACGGTGGTCGTCAGTTCGATAGTTGTTGCTGACTGTGGGGCAATGGTGAACGGTTGCGGCGGTGGCTCAACGGCGATGATTTGCGCGTGTTGTCCCTGATAGAGTCGCGCCACATCGTTGGGTGAAAGAAACCGCTCGTAGTAGACAAATTCATCGATCACGCCATTGAAGTTTGAGTAAAAGCTACTGTCGCTGCGCTTGACGCCGCCGAAGTAGACGCGCCCCCACTGCACGAGTTCAAAGTTGAGCTGTCCCGACGCATATTGTCCATCGACATGCACGCCGTTGAGATAGATTTGGCGCGTTTCCGATTGCAGGTCGGTTGTGACCGCGACGTGTATCCACTCGTCCAGAGGGGCTGACCGCGCCCAAACGGTGTTGTCGCTGTTGTTGTAAACCATGTAGTTGCGATATGCGTCGCTGTTGGTTTGGGTGCCGGTTGTCATGAAGCTGACCATCGGCTGGAAGTGCTTTTTGTTGGCGACGTAGCCGTAGGGTTTCGCCCAAAATGCGTAGGTGTAGCCGTCATCGGCCGCCAAGTCGCTTAGAATGTTGTTCGCTTTGACAATTTGACTGCCCGTAAATTCGATGGCGTTGCCGCTGACCCCCGCCACGCCAGCCGTCGGGCAGGTGATGCCGCTGACTTCAGTGGCGCAGTAGGCGCGGTTGCCGTGATAGGTGATTGCCCACGACGTTGCGCCTGCGGGTTCGTCAAACGAGATGTAGGCGTGCGGCGGATCGTCCAGCACATCGACAAAGCTGCTGTCGTCTTCGCCGTAGTAGGTGACGGCGGCGTTGAGGGTTGGGTTGGTGTTGGTGATGGTCATGTTGAGCGCGAGTTCTGCGCCCGGCGTGACGGTGTTATCGAAGGCGTTGTAGCGACCTGCTGCGAGGGTGGCGAGTTCGGCCGAACTCAACACTCGATCATAGACCACCACATCATCCAACTTCCCTGACAAGAAAAAGTCGGTTTCCTCCCACGACGCACCCAGCACAATCTGCCCGTCATCATTGGGCGACGTAGCGGCTCGGCTACCTGCCGCCACACCATCGAGATAGATCGTTGCCGTGTTGCCGTCGTAGGTGAGCGCGGCGTGATGCCACGTATCGGCCGAAACCGTCTGCGATCCAAAATCGCCACCTCCAAATGCAGAGCGGAATACGCCTGTATTCGACACGTAAAGCCAGTTGCTACCCTCGCCGTTGCTGTTTTGTTGACCAATCAGCCCTTCGATGCCAGCAAACGAACCGACGTTAAACCAAAGCGCCGCCGTGAAGGTGTTGGATGTTGGGTCGAATGGGTTATCGGCGAACAGGATGTCGTTTGTGCCGTCGAAGGAGAGGGCGCGACCATATCGGCCGATTTCCCCCGCCGTCGGACAACCATCCACACTCACACACGACACAGCACTGTTCCGCGCATTGTCCACAAACGTCAACGCCCCCGCTGGCTCCTCAAAGCGCAGTAAAACATTGGGCGTATCCTGCTCGATGACCGTTCCATTCGTAAACTGAATCGTGTCGAGAATCGAATCGGGGTTGTTCGACACACGTGGATGCAGCCCAAAGATGCGTTCTTCCTCGTCGTCGAGTGTGTCTTCATCAATATCGGGCGCAAACGGGGAAGGCCAGCCCCAAGTCGTCTGCCCCACGCCATTTTCATCGACGTAACCGACCGCCCAGCCGTCCCACTCGGCCGCATCGTCCAGCCCGTCATCATCCGCGTCGTTGTCGTTCGGATTCAGGCCGCGCCGCAGTTCAACATCATCAGTCATGCCGTCGTCGTCGCTGTCCGCCTTGAGCGGATTTGTGCCGTTTGCCAGTTCAAAGTAGTCGCTCAACGTGTCGCCGTCGCCGTCCCAACCGCCAGTTGGATCAACGCCGATCAGCAGCCCGTCGCCGTCCTGATCGGCTTGGCGCGGGAATGCGTCGCCAGCCCACGACAGGCTCATAAATTCGGAGAGCGTGTTGGGCAGGATGTCGAAGTGGTAGAATCGGCCGATATTCACATGCGTCGATCCCCCAAACGTGTACGTGCGGCAGTTCGTATTCTCCCCAAACGCCGCCGTCCAGCACCCGACATACGGCGACGCATACGCCTCCGACAGATAGAGCGTGCCGCCCAAGCTGCGATTGATGCCCGTGCCGACGTTGGCGAATGGCAATAACCCCGTTTCGGCCGTTGTCGTCGTGCGAATCTGCCGATGATCGATTCTGTCCCACTCCCCCACCATCTGGCTCTTGTCGAGGTCTTCGTGATGGTCAATCGGTTCCCCCTGCACGAAGTAGCGGAACGTCGATTTCTTCGCCTCGCTCGCCCCATGTTCGGCGTTATACTTGAGCGTATTCGTCACATCGACCGTGTAGTTGACCGACTGCGCCTCCGTGTAACCCAGCAGTTGATCCGCAAAATCATAGTTGACCATGTTGAAATCGAGCCGTTCGGGATCGTCCAAATTACGGATGATGAAATCCACATCGTAGAGCGAATCGGCGAGAACCTGCGTCAGTGCGCCCTGTGCGCCGGGAATGTCAAAGAAGGAGAGAATCGCCTCTGTCAAATAGATCAACAGCACGATGATCTGCCCCGCAATCGGGATGAGCGAAATCACAAAAAAGATGAAGACGACAATCGTCTGCGCGACCGCATACGCCAACGCCATGTTAAACGGGATGCCGTTGGGATGGTCGAACAGGCCACTCGTTCCCGCAAAATAGGCAAACGACCCCCACGCGACCGCCAGCTGCAGCAGAATCGTGCCAGCCCCAAACGCCTTGTTTGCGTTGACAAATGCGGTTGCGCTTTGACCCGCTTGCAAGGCGGCGCGAATGCCGACGACTAAGTTCGTTAAGGCAATCGAAGTCGTTGCAATGGTGGTCGCGTTGAGGATCATCTCCCCTTTGCGCTGCAATTTGCCATTGTCAAAAAGAAACCCATACGCAAAAAGCGCGGCTCCAACAACGACCGCCACCGTCGTCACACCCACGATCACGGACACCGTTGTTTGCAGCTTCGGAAACTCCTTGAGCAGCGTCTGGGAGTAGTACGGCTGCTTAAAATCTTGGGCGATTTTGGCGAAGGTCGCCTGTGTGCCGATCAGGTCGAGTAAAATGTACAGGTATTGGAAACCGACGTAAGTAAAGCCAGTAAATGTCGCAGCCGGCCACGCCGCCTCCAAGCGTTCAAACGGGATTTCCTCCTGATTTACGTCCCACAGCGGGTCGTCGCCAAGCTCAACGCTTTGGTGAATGCCACCGTAGAGTGCTGAGAAATAGAGTTCTGCGAAAAGGAGTTTGCCTTCGACCTCATCGGCCGATTCCTGACTATCATCGGCTGGCTGGAGAAAATCAAGCCGCTGAATTTGCAGCTTCATCATGTCGAGCGCACGCTGTGCGTCCACGTATTCCCACGCCCCGCTCACGTATTCATACTTGCCCCAACTCATCGCCGCGTCAATCTGCATCGGCGTATTGCCTGCGTCAATCGTGATGTTGTTGTCGCTAAAGGTGGCGTTGCCAAGCGTCATCGTGCGGTGCTGCTCCTCATTCGCAAACAGCAGTGTGGGGGTGATGACGCTGGCGGGAAGGAAAACATCATTGAGGATGCTGACCGTCTCCGTCATGCTGACGTGCGCCATCATGCCGCGATGGTCATAGCTGAACGTCTCAACGTCGATGGAATCCGCGCCGCCCGACCATGCGTTGATGCTGCTGTCGAGATTGCTGATCGTCACATCGCGCTGTCCGTCGCCGACACAGGTGTTGCTCGTCGCAAGGTTGCAGTCGCGCCCGTTGATGAAGTTGTTGTTCAAATTCCACGACGCGACCCACAAATCTTGATCTTGCGCGAGATCGCTGTCGGTCTGCGGATTTTCGTAGGCTATGGCAACGTCGAGGCCGTGATCTTCACGCACCTGCACGCCCGTCGCCTTCCACGCCTCGTCGTAGACGTGGATGATCTCCATGCTGTCTTGGCGCGTGCAGGTGGCGGGGTCTTCGTCGGGATCGACGCAGCTATCGGTAATCATCTGCATCATCCACTGGACGCGATACTCGTGCGCCGCCGCCCAGTTGACCGCGCCATCGCCGCCCGTCTGCTGCGGCCAGTAGAGCATCCGCGTCGTGAACGCCGCCCGTCCGCCGCCCGTGTCGTCGATCTGGTTGCCAAGCGGCAGATAGATGTAGAGATCACCGCTGCCGTCATCCGCATCGCGCACGACAATGCCGTAGGGCGCGAGTTTGTCCTGATCGATCCATTCGTCAACTGTCATTGACACGGTGCGCGGTGTGTTTTGGTAGTCGGTTTTGATGGGCAGATTGCCGTAGTGACCGTCGGTGTAGGGGATGCGGATTTCGAGCAGCGGCAGGGCGCGAACGTCGCCGTTGGCGGCAAAGTCGCTGCTGCTACGCAGGTCGAGATTGTCAGTCGTCGCAAACGTCGTGTCGCGGACGCGCTGGATTTGTCCGAGCGTGTCGTTGCTCGGCCAGTCGAGAACCACGCCGTTGTAGTAGAGGTGTGCGGCGTTGGTGGGGCGCAGTTGCAGGTCGAAGAAAACGGGCTTGTCGGCTTGCAGCCCGTCGATTTCGATTTCGAGCGGGTTGGCGCGGGTGTAGGTATCGGCCGAAACATCAAACGGACTCGTATCAACCGCATCCACCACGCCGTCATTGTCGTTGTCATCGTCCCACACGTCGGGCGTGCCGTCGCCGTCGGTGTCGGGGCAAGGGGCGGTGGGGTTGTAATCGGCCGAATCCTCCACCCAAATCTCACACTCAAACGCATCGGTCAACCCGTCTTTGTTGCTGTCCATCTCGTTCGGGTTGGTGTGCCACATTTTGCCGTTGTAGCTAAAGCCGTTGACCTCCAAGCCATCTTTGAGGCCGTCTGCATCGCTGTCGGCGAGGTCGTAGAGGGTGGTTAGTTGGTTGAATTCAACGCTGTCAGCGAGGCCGTCGCCGTCTGTGTCGGTTGTGGACACTGATGGGTCGAACACTGATAGGGTTTGGGGAGGGGCTGCTAAATCAGCCACTTCATTTGAAGGGATTGGGGAGCGGTTGGGGTCAAATTCTGGTTTTGGCAACACAAACGGCGCGTCGTCTGGTTGTTCCGCTTGTGCTGGCGCAACCAGTTCGCTAAACGCTTGCAACTCGCGCCCGTGAAAGAGCGATGGCAACACCATCGAAAGGATAATCGTGTAGGAAAAAACGCGATAGAACGCGGGGGTTTGGTAGACGCGAATGAACAGCACACCGAGTAGGGTTGTCGCTGTCAAGCCGAGCAGGACGGGGAGAATGCTGGTGAGTAGGTTGAGTGATAATCGGCCGATTGTCAACCCAAATCCAGCCGCAGCGTAGTCGTAAAAATCGCTTTCAATCGTGGCGATGGCGCGACCGCGTTCGCTGTTGGCGGGGAGTTCGAGATTGAGCGTCAGCTTGGTGGGCAGTCCGCTTGCATCGACGGTAAGCTGTCCCGTTCCCGCCAGCGCGTCAAAATCGGACGGTACGTCGAGCGTCATCCCATTGCGTAGCTTGCCCTGTTCGCGGTAAAGCTCCTGCATCATCTGGCGCACGTGTTCAGCAACGGCGGCTCCGTCAAGGTCAAATTCGTACTGATTCGCGGCGACCGTTCGCAAATTTTCCACGCCAGCCAGCCACGCCAGCGGGTCGGACGCGGGGGCAAATGCACTCGTCATGTTTTCGACAGGTTCCCATTCGCCGCCGGGTTCACGCGCAAGCGTTTCGTCGCCGTCCACGCGAATGGCGAGTCCCGTGTCGGGGTCAAACGTCAGGTCGTTCCAGAGGGTGAGATCGAGGGTGCGTTCGGCCGAATCATATGCCCCATCGAGCGCGAGGATGCTGTGTTCGGCCGATTTTCCCACATTGCTAAGGCGCGGCGCAGGGTAAACCGTCTGCTCAATTTGTGAGCGGTAACGGTAGCTGTCGCGTGCTTGGGCGAGTTGCCATGCGGTGGTGATGGGGTTTTCGGCCGATGTGGGGCGCTGCAAAACAAAAAACGTGCAGGCGGCAACCAACACGACGACGAACAATCGAAGGATATTTTTGTGTGACATAATCTGACTTTTTGACCCTAATAGGTGCATCTGCCTGTCATAGCCTATGCACTGTTCCAATACATAATCACCGAATAGGATACCAAACGTAGCGTCAGGTGATCGTCAGATTAAAGAAGATGGGGGGCGTTTTGGACGTAAAGTTGGTTACAGAATAAGGATACAATCTACAAAAAGGGTGATTTAAGCGACTGCAAACTCTGTACTCTATTTGCAAACATAATGCGCGATGATGTTTAGTTCATTGGCAATGACCTGATATTGGACTTGGGTACGATTTACGCTGCTACGCAAATAGCCAGCGGGCTTTCTTTGCCTTGGAGAAAGAGGGCTAGATCCACTGACTTTATTTTCAAATTTTTGTTGTGCATGTTTGCTCTTGTGAGCAATCGCATTGCGGATAGACAAAAACCGCTCTAGGCTGTTGAGATGCGACTTTAAAGGATCACTCTTGAGCCGCATGAAAGGATAGCCGTCAACGAAGAAGGCTTGCGCCTTGGCTAAAGTGTTTTTAAAGGGAAGCCAATCTATATAATTTCTACCGCCAAACACGACAGATTGGGCAATGTCATAGCTGCTAACTGTAAGTTTAGGAACCACATCTGATTCACTAGAATGACAACCACCTGAAATCAATTCAAGAAATACAGTTTCGATTAGAGCCTCGAATCCAGTGAACGCCTCTAAAAACAAGCCGTTGTAAACATGTTCTATGTCATCTTCTAGCAAATTCCCGCCAGCAAAAAGTGCTTCCATTTTAACCCGCACTTTTTCCAAGTCTTGTAAAGAATCGTTGTATTCAGTTGCAATTTCACTAGATGCGCGTGCCATCTACTTTACCTCTACTCCTAAAGACTCTAGAAATTCTCGCCTTGTTTTGGCATCTTTCGGTCTTCGAAGCCAGTCTTCTGGATCGTTTTTCTCTAAGGCATCGATAGCCGACTTCAATTGTGAAATAGCTTCTGTGGAAATGTGCTGAGCTTCAACCTTATTTGTGAGATTTGCTGAATCAAAAAGGATTGTATAAAACCAAGCGAATATAACATAGATCACAGATTTTTTGCTTGATACTTCTGACCGTAGAAATGTCCCTAAGTGATGATCTATCGCTCGCATTACAGTTCGGAATCTATCCTCAACAATTTCTCGCTCAGGATAATCTTGATCTTTCTCTTCGTAAACGCTGTCTAACTGTGATTTGTTTCCAGCTACTACGCCTTTGAGAATAAAATTACATAGATCACTAGTAAGCTCTACTTCATCCATTCTAGAGATATTATTCTCATTAAAGAGCGACCATTTACGCCAATAATCAAGATGTTCTGCCGCCAAATCATACACAGATGTTTTAAATTCACCGAACCAAGTTGCATTCCTTAACTCTTGGTATTTGAGAGAATAGTTGGTTGAATTCATTCTTCTAAATATTTGCAAAACTGTTCGATCATCAATTCCAGACGAGAGAATGTGAACACTGAATTTGTAATCAAGAATTTGTCGTTGAACGTTAGGAGGCAACTCGGAAAAAGACTTTCCTGCTAATTCTTTGTTATGTACACGCTTCACTGTAAACAAATCATTTTCTTCTGTTTGACCCAGTAAATGAGGTGCAATATAAGAAATTACTGTTCGTAATCGCTGTTGACCATCAATTACTTCGCGTTTGGGTTCAAACGTAGATAGATCGGTAAGTTTATCTCTAAGGAAGATTATTGGAACAGGAAACCCCCGAACAATCGTGTCAATTAAGTAGGATTTAGTGCCAGTTTTCCAAACAGAGCGTCGCTGAAAATCGGGACTTAACTCAAGAGTCCCAGCCTTTTGCCAAGAAAGGAAGTCACCAACTTTGTAAAATGTTTTTTGAATTTGGATTGTGTTCATAATATTCTGGAAATGTCGATATTCATGCTAACTATAACACATAAGTATTGGCTCGCTCCATTGTTGGCACATGAGATTTAGGATGGAATGGATTCAACAATGACGCGAGGTAGCTCGACTGTGATTGTTTGTGTTTCCATGATGGCAGTATAGGGAGGAAGTAGAGCGTTGGCAAGATGGAATTGCGACTCGTCTCGACGGCAAACGAGATATTTCAGGTTTTACGTCGTTGATTGGATAAAAGTTGTGCCAGTAGCGTTTCAGCCGATTTCCCCACGTTGCTCAAGCGCGGCGCAGGGTAAACCGTCTGCTCAATTTGTGAGCGGTAACGGTAGCTGTCACGCGCTTGGGCGCGTTGCCATGCGGTGGTGATGGGGTTTTCGGCCGATGTGGGACGCTGTAAAACAAGAAACGCGCTAACAACAACCAGCGCGATTGCGGACAATCGAAGAATAGCTTTTTGTGACATAATTTGACGATTTTGACCCTGATGCTGCATTTGCTTGTTACGGCCGATGCACTGTACCAATACAACCTGCCGCGTGGTGGACGCAACAAGAAAAATGATTTTTCTGGAAAATCGTTCAATAGGATAACGATGTACCGTCAGATAAACGTCAGGTAGGCGGCGATTACAAAGGGAATGAGTGTAAAGTTTGTTACTGATGGGTGGAAAAAGTGTTTCTGGGTTAGCTGGATCTGCTTGTTTTTGAAGATTGATGACGATGTGCCAGTGGTTATCGCGCTCGTTGCAACTGCCGTAATCGCAGCTATCATTACGGTCTTTGTTTATCAACGTTTTAGGAGTGGCGCAGTTGCAAGGTCGCATAGGTAAGATTGATAAGCCGATTTCGGTAGCTCTTGCTGCGCCATGACGCAACTTCGCCTAACCACTCATGAACAATCCGTTTTTGCAAGGCAAAGCATCTAATCGCTCCCTCAATCGCGCCACGATTGTCACGCTAGACGGCATCAATCCACCCGATGGCATTCTCGGTCTACGCGGATATCCGAGCTTATCGGCCGCCTATCTCCTCCGAAAAATCCGCGCCCAAGCCCCGCATCTCAATCTCAACCCAGATTCACCAGCCCTAATTGCCGATCTCGAAAACGCATTTTCTGATCCCGTGTTCGGTCATGCAGCCGGCAGAATCGCGCAAGACTTTGGCATTCAGCTAGGCTATTTGTTGCTCATGCTCAAACGCGGGGATGCAGCAAATCGAGCAGCGCGTCCCGATTGGACGGATGAACATTGGACGTATTGGGCAAATGTAGAGAATGTGATCTTTGGTGGTGGCGTGATGGGGGGCAGATTCGGCCGCAAAGCCCTCTTCGCCGCCACAAACCTCCTCGCCACACACGGCTACCCCCACGTCAATCTACAACTCTCTCCCTATCGAGGCGACATCGGCCTCGTTGGTCTCGCACGTGCGGTAGATGTCAAATCTGCCCTTGCCTTCGATTTCGGACAAACCAGCGTCAAACGTGCCGTCGCTCAACTAAGTAAAGATGGTATCGCGCTTGAACCGATGCCGTCGCTTCCCGCCAATTGTTATAAAAAAGAGGGCGGAAATTTGCTCGGTTCACAGGCACGTTGGGAGTGGATGTTGGACGTGATAAGCACAAGTTGGCAACCTGTCGAGGCCATCGGGATTAGCATCGCAACTTACTTGGACAACGGCTATCTCTCCCCAACGCACACCGATTGCTATGGCTGTTTGCACGAACTGACAGACTACCTGCCTACCTTTATGCAAAACCAACTACGCAAACGCCATGCCATCGACATACCTATCACGATTATCCATGATGGCACGGCCGCTGCTGCCGCTCATACCGATTTCAACGGTGTTGTCATCACAGTTGGGACAGCATTAGGTGTTGGTTTTCCAGAGGAAATGTCTGCTAGACAATTCACTTTGTCAACCGCCAATTAAGAGCGGTATAACGTTCGCGGGTCTTTTTGTTTTGAACGGCGACGCGGATCGCTTTACGCGTGCCGACAAGGATGCAAATTTTCTTGGCACGAGTGACCGCCGTATAGAGCAGGTTACGCTGTAGCATGAGGTAGTGCTGCGTTGTCATCGGGATGATGACACAAGGATATTCGCTGCCCTGAGATTTATGGACAGAGATCGCGTAAGCGTGGACAAGCTCATCTAGCTCTACAAATTTATAAAGAATGGGCATCCCATCGACACTGAGCTTGACGGTACACCTATCATGATCGAGGTCAACAATTCGGCCGATATCCCCATTGAACACCTTTTTATCATAGTTGTTCACCACCTGCATCACCTTATCCCCCACGCGAAAAATGCGTCCACCCTGTCGGTATTCTTCTTGGTAAGTCAGCGGGTTGATTGCGGCCTGAATCTTAGCGTTTAGGTTTAGTACGCCCATGTAGCCGTTGTACATTGGGGCCAACACTTGTACGTCGTCAAGCGGGTCGAGGCCAAACTTCTGTGGAATGCGCGTTTTGATAATATCGACGAGCAGATCGGCCGCCTGCGCCGGATCATCCTTGACAAAGATAAAGAAGTCATTCGATGTGCTAGATGTGAGGGGCATTTTACCCTGATTGATGCGGTGCGCGTTTTGGATGATGAGAGATTCGCTCGACTGACGAAACACAACCTCTAGCCGCACCACGGCTGGCACCTCTGACAGGATCAAATCACGCAGGACAGCACCCGGCCCAACAGATGGCAACTGGTCTACATCGCCCACTAGCAGCAAATGGGAGTCTGGGCTAATCGCCTTGAGCAAATGGTTCGCCAGCCCTATATCGAGCATCGACGCTTCATCCACAACAATCATATCCGCATTAAGCAGATTATTTTCATTTTTGTTAAAGCCTATACCGGGCTGGTAGTCGATCAGGCGATGAATCGTTTGCCCTTGTCGTCCTGTTGCTTCGGTTAGGCGTTTGGCGGCACGACCTGTTGGCGAGGCGAGGCGATAGGTTCGGCCGAAACGATCCAGCATATCCAAGAGCGTCTGCAACGTCGTCGTCTTGCCCGTGCCGGGGCCACCCGTCACAATCGTGACCTTATTCTTTAGCGCAGTCAAGACTGCCTCTTTTTGCTTCTCGGCTAGCTGTATTCCCGAAATCATTGTCACATCTGCCAGCGTCCGCGCCACGCCACCCTGCGTCAGCCCTGAGCGGACGCGGCTCAACGGATGCTCAACTAGCCGCTTTATACGTCGCTCGACCCCAATTTCCGAGTAATACAGTCGCGCCATGTAAACCGCTTCTTCTTCCTCGATTGTCAGCTGCTCGCCGTCATTTTCTAACCGCTCATAGGTGATTGTTTCGCGCTTGATCTGCTCACTGTTTTCCAGTTGGTCAATAATCGTTCTTACACTTTCTTGTGGCACGGTGAGGATTTTGGCCGAGACTGGTTCTAACTCCTCTTGTGGCATATAAACATGCCCCTTTTTTGTCATCTCGTTGAGCGTATACGCGATGCCTGCCTCAATCCGATCTGGGTGTTCGTGGGGTAACCCAAGCTGTTTGGCGAGCTTGTCGGCCGTCTTAAACCCAATCCCGCGCACCTCCCTAATCATCTGATAGGGTGTATTCTGCACAACCGTCAACGCTTTATCCTTGTAGGCCTTGTGGATTTTGACCGACAGCGTGGTGGACACACCGTGCGTTTGCAAAAAAAGCATCAACTCTCGAATCGAACGCTGTTCTTCCCACATCTCTTTGAGCTGTGCGATGCGCTTTTTGCCGATTCCCCGTACACGCAAAAGCTGGTCGGGATTTTTGTCGATGATGTCAAGCGTCATTTCACCAAACATATCGACAATCCGTTCTGCCATGAGCGGCCCCACACCCTGCATCAGGCCGCTACCGAGATAGCGTTTGATGCCCTCTAAAGAGGCTGGGCGCGATTGGCGGCAGGTATCGGCCGAGAACTGCCATCCATGTTTTGCATGGCGCAACCACTTCCCTTCTAACTCCACCCACTCGCCCGGCCGCAACTCTGGCAAATTACCCACCACCGTCGCAATTTGACCCTTCTGCGCGGCATAGGCATAAGGCAACATACTGCGCGAATCGACCCTTAGCCGAATGACCGAGTATCCGTTTGTATCGTTATAGTAGGTAATATGCTCAACTGAGCCGCTCAGTTTTGTGTCTTCAGTCGCCATTAACTCACCGTTCGCGTAAAAATTGTAAAAAAGAGAAGATTGAAATAACGTAGAAGAATGGAAAAAGAACCAACAGTATAC
>CAYMGE010000051.1:0-45112 GCA_964389925.1 uncultured Ardenticatenaceae bacterium | reverse complement strand
TGCAGCCTTTTTGCTACCTATTCAACCTTCTTTTTTATTTAGGAACAACTCTATTTAATAGTAGAAGCACTTCTTGTTGTCCGGTTCGTCGGGTCAACGTCCAAGTGATCGCCTATGCTGGGCGTACAAGAAAGAACCCCACGCGGGGACGTGGGGTTTCTGTGAGAAAAGGAGAAAAGGAGGAAATTTGTTTATCAATCAATCTATGTGCATAGTATAAGGTTGCAAACGTTCACGTTCTGTGGCAGTTTTTACAGCTTGGATAAACAAAAAGTGAAGTCGAAGTAAAAAAAGCGTGTCGTCACAATACAAATGGTTCGCTATTGGCTAATCGTATTGTCAAACTCTATCCTCCAGCAACATCAATTGTAATTCGCTGACGGCGAATCTGATAGCTCTCTTTTTTCGCCAAGACCTGCTGGACAAATTGTTCTGGCACATCGACGAGTGTATGATTTTGCTCGATGCGGATTGCGCCAATCGATCGGCCGGGAATGTCGCCAAAGTAGGCAATGCTGCCAACGATGTCATTCGGCCGAATGCCATCCTCTTTGCCCGCATTCAAATGTAGCCGCACCATGCCAGACTCATGCGACCGGCGGCGATTTGCGCCCTGTTGTCTTTCACCACGCTTGCGATTGCGACCACGATTTTGACTGCGATCCCGTCGATTCTTTTCGGGAACTTTGCCAATTGGCTCAATCGGCCGCTCATTATCGGCCGCACGCACCATCTTGAGAGCTGCTGCCGCCACGTCCAGTGGGTCATGCCCTTCAGCAACCATCTGTTCCACTAAGGCACGTTCAGCCTTGCAGCGTCCACGATTGAGCCAGACTAACAGTTTCTCGTGAGCCTTTGCATCGCGCTTCGCCTTGATCGCTTCGACAGTTGGCAGCGGCATTTCACCAATTTTTTGGCGCGTATAGTTCTCGATCTTGCGTAGGCGATACATGTCGCGGCGCGTAATCATCGAGATGGCGACTCCGGTTTTGCCGGCGCGTGCCGTTCGGCCGACGCGATGCACATAACTTTCCGTGTCATGTGGAATGTCATAGTTAAAAACGTGCGAAATGTCGTCAATGTCGAGACCGCGTGCGGCGACATCGGTGGCGACAAGTAAGTTGATCTGGCCGGCACGAAAGCGGGCAAGGGTGCGTTCGCGGGCATCTTGGCTGAGATCGCCATTGATGACTTCGGCCGAGAAGCCACGTTGGGTGAGAGCCGATGCGATGTCGGCCGAGCCAGCCCGTGTCTTGGCAAAAATCAATGCCGTTGTCACAGGCTCAATCTCCAGCAGGCGCGTCAGCGCAGCCAGCTTATCTTCCTCGTTGACCTTGACATACCATTCCATCACCTGTGATGCGGTCAACTGTTTACGCTTGATCGTCACCGATTCCGGCTCACGCATGTATTCACTCGCCAAGCGGCGAATCTGCGTTGGCAACGTTGCTGAGAAGAGCGTCATCTGGCGTTCATCTGGCACGGCATCGAGAATCAGCTCGATGTCTTCGATAAAGCCCATGCTCAACATCTCATCCGCCTCGTCCAAAACCACTGTTTCAACGTGGCTCAGGTCGAGCTGCTTGCGCTTAATCAGGTCAAGCAGGCGCCCCGGCGTGCCGACGACGACGTTCACACCCTTGCGTAAACGTCGAATTTGTCGCTCATACGACTGACCGCCATATATTGCCAGCACACGCACGCCGCGCACATGCCCATAATCATGAAACGCATTAGCGACCTGCTGCGCCAACTCACGGGTGGGAGCCATCACAAGCGTATGCACATGACGTGACTGGGGGTTAATGTTGTGTAAAACTGGCAGCGCGAAGGCGGCCGTCTTGCCCGTCCCTGTTTGGGCTTGGGCAATTACGTCTTGTCCTGTCAGCATGATCGGGATCACGCCAGCTTGAATCGGGGTGGGGGTTTCGTAGCCACGTTCGACTACCGCTTGCAGCACGTCTGGGTGCAAGTCGAGTTCAGAAAATGAAATTGTCACAGAAAAGCTCCAATCGCTACTTCGTAGCGTTGTATCGGTTTGAGAAATCCGCTATTGTCACGTCCTCACGGATATGACAATACTCTGTTTGGCATTCCTGCCATGACAACAGTGGACTCTCCTACACGTAAAGCCACTCTGTTGCAACAAAAAAGCCTGTCGTCAGGCTCCTCATGGAAAATACAAAACGATGTGTTTAATCACTCAAAATTGAGCAAGAGAAGTATAGCGTGCTTTATTGCGAAGTGGAAAAGTGTTAAGAGCAATCGTATATGGCGAATGGCGTGAAAATTAGGCAATATCCACGAAAAATTGAGTGAAACATTGGCAGCTTTGCATACTCTGTTATAATTTTATTCTAAAGAGGAGAAGTTACATCAATACGCCCCTGTGAGCCATCATTGCTTACAGGGGCGTTACGGTTTATTCGACTTTGATAGTAAAGTAGGATTCTCCGCTCGGGCCACCATATCCGTAGACAAACGCCCCATTTTTTTGCTCAGACAAAACGTGAACATAACTAATACGCCAACGAAACTGTGCCTCCGCGCTGTCCGCATACCATGTTTCAGGGATTTGGTAGGAAGATTGCTGGGTAAAGACACGCTGAGGACGCGCCGTTGGGTTGCTCAAGTTTGTGACTTCGAGCATGTACCATTCATTTTCAGCCAGCGTGCGTTCGGTCAGCCATTGCAACGTGATGGGCAAAGAGAGAATATCGGCATATTGTGGTGGGTAGAGCAACGTCGGCCGATCCGCCGTCGCAAACACGCCAAATTCACTCTCGCTTTTCTCCTCACCTGAAACGCCCTCGCTGGCAACGGTATAGGTGATGGTAGGAATGCAAACCTGATCGCCGGGCTGGAGAATGTTAGCGGCCGACAGTCGGTTCATGTCGAGCAGGGCAGCCAGCGGGACGTTGTACTGCTGGGCGATCTTGCCATAGGTGTCGGCCGATACAATCTCGTGCATCACACACGCTTCTGGGTCGGCGACGACCGTTTGCCCGTTCAAGTCTAACTCAATGGCAACGAGTGGCGGTGTCGCCGTCGGGCGTGGAACCAAGATGGTCTGACCAACCGTGATGCTTTCTGGCACAAGGCCGGGATTGTTAACCAAAATGCTGTCGAGCGACACTCTGTAGCGCAAAGCGAGATTGATGAGAGCCTCACCTGACTGAATGACATGCTCAAATGGAGGTTCAAGCGTCGGGGTTGGGACGACGGTTGGTGTCGCGGTCGGTTCGGGGGTTTCGGTTGGTGAAGGTGGGGTCTGTGTCGCCGTAGCGATGACGGGAGCTGGCGTTAACGTTGCAGTGGCAGTTGGCTCGGCCGATTCCATATTCGCAACATTTGCCACAGGTGTCGACTGTTGGGGCGCATTGCGTTGTAGGTCAATCCCCACATAAATTGCCACACCAACTAAAATCAATGTCAGTCCACGCAGCAAAAGATCAGCAATGTTGGCTGGTGGTTTCTGCTCAATCGGGACTGATTCCGCAATGACGGGGCGAGATCGGCCGACAATCCCCAACGCTTTTTCGCGTTCTGTGTGACGTCTACGAGGCTTTTTGAGCGGCTGATCGCAGCCGATGCAGAGGTCGGCCGATGTTGAATTTAACGTATCGCATTCTGGACAGCGTTGCCCCGCCTCATCTGTTTCGCTCATAGCCGCGCATTATAGCAAAGCGCGTAAATCCGTAAGCTGCGTCTCCCAACCTCTAAATCGGGTCTCATGCGTCGTTCGCGGGTATCATTAGAAGATGAAAAAGAATAAACAATTTAGCCTCAAGGCACGTCTGAGAAGTTTTGGGTATGCGTTTGAGGGGATGTGGCAGGTCGTGCAACAGGAGCATAACGCATGGATTCATGCGCTGGCGACCGTCTTGGTCATCATTTTTGGCGCATGGTTACAGGTGACGCGCATTGAGTGGGCAATCCTGATTTTGGCGATGTCGGCCGTTTGGCTAGGCGAGAGCGTCAACACGGCTGTCGAAGCGATTGTCGATATGATTGGTGAAGAAAATCAGTATGCAAAAACAGCGAAAGACACAGCGGCAGGCGGCGTGCTGTTTGCCGCAATTGGCGCGGCAATTGCCGGTTTTTTGATTTTAGGTCCCCCGTTGTGGGTAAAACTGTTTGGGTAAGTCCGCTCACAGGAAGTTTGCGCTTGATGCCACAAAATTTACGCCCATCTCTGCAAATTGCCGATACTGTTCCCAAGCCAGCGCGTGGAAATCGATCTCCGGATGTAAGACAGGAGACATGCAATCCTGTAACACGTAGATAGAACGTAACCGCTCAGGCTGCTCGGCGTAGTGCGCGACTAAATCCGCAACCGTCGCCAACACGCAGTGGCTCTCCGCCTCTCCAGCGATAATAATTACGTCTGACGCATCAAGCTTGGCTAAAAATGCCTTATCACGTCCTGCGCTTGGATGATTTGGTAGGGGGATTTCCGGCTGAATGGCTGAATAATGTTCCGTTTGTGGGAGTGTGCCTTTGATGACCCAGTTGGGTTGAGCCTCCCGCGCCAAGCTGTGCCACATAATGACCGACCAAAGCATCGGATCGAGCGCGGTTCCCATCGACCCAATCAACGTATGATAAGGCCAAATGGTCAGCACTTTTTTTGCATCTTCTTCCAGCTTTCGCGTGTACTCAATGCTGTATTCTGGTAGAAGCGTCGCGTGCCATTTTCCAGCCAGTACATCAGCGTGTGTGATGAGCGTGAAAGGCGCAGGGTGATTGCCCTCTGCATCAACCCACCATGGCGGATGAAAAATTTGGAAAGGCAGATGGCTATCGAGAGTCGCGGTGATTTGGGTGATCTCGGCCGCATTCGCCAGCACAAACTCGCAAACTCGCCGAATGTCACCTAACGCCCCCGGCACATAGAGCTGTCCCTGCTCATGGCAAAAATCTACCTGCATGTCAATTAGGACAAGATGGACGTTTTTTGTGGCGGTTGCGGTTGGGCTGAGTTCGGCCGATAGGGCATCCCGCTCAATTGAGAACATATCTGGGTAAAAAAGTGTGCCTATCTTTTGTGAATCATAAAATTGCATCGCTGCTCCGTTCTGTAAATTTGTGAACACATTGCCATCATTTTACCACGCTTAACCCGCGTTCATCTTCCCACCATCCCCTTCTCAACCTTGTTACAATTGCCATTATAAGATCGAGCAGTCGATCAGAGCAGGCAGCAATGACAACAGTTCCCCCCCCCTCACAACCTTCATGGCGCACACATCTGCAAGAACTATGGCATTATCGCTATCTTCTGTATAACCTCATTGTGCGCGACCTCAAAGTACGCTACAAAAATTCGTTGCTAGGCGTGCTGTGGAGCATTCTCAACCCCCTGTTCATCATGATCGTCTTTACGCTCGTCTTCGACCGCTTTAGTGCGGGCAGCATCTACGCCTATCCTATTTTCGTTCTCGTCGGCATTGTCCCATGGAATTTCTTTAACGGCAGCGTCATTGGCGGCACAAACGGCATTTTAGGCAATGCGTCACTGATCAAAAAAGTTTACTTCCCACGCGAAATTTTGCCAACCGCAACCATTCTCTCCAATCTCATCAATTTTCTGATTGCGCTGGTTGTCATGTTCGCCATGCTCTATATTTTTGGGATTGGCTTGACGATTCATGTATTGTGGCTGCCCGTTATTTTGCTGGCGCAACTGCTGTTCATGTTGGGGTTGGTCTATTTTCTAAGCGCGGCGCAGGTCTTTTATCGTGATGTGGCTATGATCTTAGATGTGGGGATGCTGGCTTTTTTCTTTCTCACACCAATTTTTTACACAGTCGAACAATTCTGCAATACGACACTTTTGGGCGTTACATTTGATCCCGGCCGACTGATGCGCTGGCTCAATCCGATGGCCTCGATCATTGATGCGTACCGCACCGTTTTGTGGGGAACGTTGGTCTATCCTGTCGAAACATGCGCTGAACAGTTGTCCTATCATGTTCCCCCATCTGGTATGGGTCTCGATTTTATCGGCCGAACCCTCCTAACCTCAACCCTCACATTAGTGATCGGCTACTGGTTTTTCCGCCGTGTCGAGTGGAAATTTGGGGAGCTTCTATAAAGATGAGTCACAAAGAAGTATTTGACAAGTGGCAAGTGGCAAGTGGCGAGTGGCAAGAAAGAAAATATAACAGATTTCCCTCGTTCTTGACTTGCAGCTCGCGGTTTGCAGCTTGGTTACTACTAGCGGTTCTCATCGTTGCCTGTGCAGGCGTTGAGCCAACGCCAACTGTCGTTGCTGGCTTGGGAAAATCTGTCGGCCCCACGCACACACCAACCGCGACGAATACGGCAACGCCAACCGACACAGCAACGCCGTCCCTGACTCCAACTGATGATGCGACGGCGACCCCCGGCCCGACCGCGACACCATCAAATACGCCGACGCGCACACCGCGTCCGACCAATACGCCGCGCCCGACACGCACCCCCTCACCCACGCCTAGCCCGACGGCTGATCGTCAGCGTGTTCCCGCGCTCGGCTCAACAGACATCAACATTCGAGCCAACGCGCCGACACCAGCCGTCCCCGTTCCGACGGTCATGCCAACGATTGCGGTTCCTGCCAAGACGACAAATATCTTGCTGTTGGGGAACGACTCGGCCGAGATGGGCGGCGGTGTCACGCGCACCGACTCCATTATCGTTGTCAGCATCAACCGCGACACAGGCACAGCCAGCATGGTCTCACTGCCCCGTGATCTGTACGTCTATGCACCCAGTTGGACGATGAATAAAATCAATGTCATCCCCTCTGTCTTAGGAGTCAGTGGCCTGAAAGAGACCATTCTCTACAATTTTGGCATCCCGATTCATTACTATGTCCGCATTGACTTTGAGGGTTTTCGAGCCATCATCGACGCGCTTGGCGGTGTTGAAGTTCCCGTCACCTGTGCGCTAGAAGATTGGATTTTAATCTCGCCTGAACGCGATATTTACGAAGAGGACAACTACGAAAAGTACCGTGTTGAGCCGGGCATTCAGTCATTTGATGGACATACCGCGCTTTGGTATGCTCGTTCACGCATCACGACGAGCGACTTTGATCGCGGTCGCCGTCAGCAGCAGATTTTACGCGCCGTTCTCACGCAGATGGTTGACCAAAATCTATTGCTCAAAATCCCAGAACTGTGGAGCGTTTACAACGATGTGATCGACACAGACATCGACATCGGCAAAGTGCTGCAACTTGCTGCGGCCGCTCCGACCGTGCGTGAAAACGGCATCCAAAGCATCTATTTGGCGGGCGACAATACCATTCCAAAACGCATTCAAGCTGATTTTGGCCCCACAACGATTCAGTTGCCCAATCCTGAGACCGTTCCGAACAAATTCCGTGCGCTCTATCGTCCCCCAGCGTTGAGTCGCGGTGGTGGCTCAACGCTCTCCGTCGAAATCATCAATGGCACGGGTAACAAGGAATTGGCAGAATTGGCAGCGTTTCACCTTGGGCAATATGGATTTAATCCAACGATTCGCGGCTCAACAGTCAAGAATATCGCGCTCACCGAACTGGAATATCACGGGCAAAATTTTCGTGGCTCATTTGATTGGATGATTACATGGATTTTTGATTTGAAGCGACCCGGAGATCGCGGCAACGGTGCGTATAGGGGGGAACACGCTTATGGCATTGAGTTAGACCCCGATCCTGATGCAGAATACGACTACAGGCTGCGGCTTGGTGAAGACTTTAACCCATGTCTGACAGAACTTTTTCCGCCCTCTCCATTTGACTAGCAACTTGTCGGAGAAGCCCAAAGCAGCATCAGGAAATGCGCCGCCTGAAAAAGGAGTTGAGCGCGGAGGAATATGCAACGGTTGCCAAAGGGATGTTGTGGATTCTGCGCCACAATCATAAACGGCTGAACAAGTTATCACGGCAACGATTACGACTGTGAGGAACTGACTGCGATTTTCAATCAGTGCTTGAGCCGCCGACAGGCTTGCAAACGCTTTCGTAAGTGGATTACAAAGGTTGAGCAAAGTACGGTCAGCTTCTACGACAACTTCATCAAGACGCTCAACAACTATTTCGATGGCATCGTCAACTATTTCTACAACAGAGCCAATAGCGCGTTTGTTGAGGGCTTAAACAACAAATTGAAATCTCTCACCCGTCGCTGTTTTGGCATCAAACTCCTTGATACATTGGCTCGTCGCCTTCGCCTCGATTCTCTCTCTTAAAGAGCCTCATTATTTTTCGTAATCTGTCTCATCTGCGGCACATTAGCTTTGTCGTTGCAACTAGACAAAGAACAAACAGAATCAAAATAGTGGCTGCGCTCGTTGTAGCTGCTGCGTTCGCGGTCAACGTGACGGCGACAACGCCGTTAGAGCCGCCGGGGGTCGTCGGCCGATTACAAGACCACCACCCGCTCGCTGCCCGCGCACAGCCACGCCCCTCACCGTGAATCTCTGAATCAAACCCAATGTTAAACCAGTCACTAAACCCGCCAACTGTTCCTTCATAGTTGATCGCGTTACAGTACTCACTGTTGACAACATCGTACAAGGCGACAGCCGCCTTGTTATTGTCGATCATGTTGTCGTTTAGATAAATCTGTGGGTCATTAAAGAGATCGTCGTTGCCAATCACAAAGTAACCGCTCGACATGATGTTCGTGCCATCGAGAGAGATGGTGTTGTAAATTGTGCCACTGCTGTTGATGAAGCGCATTTCGTAGCCGTTTAGGGAGGCATTCGGCCGACCATAAAGCTCCACAAATTCGATGTTGTCCACGCCCGGCTGATCATAATCGATCTCACTAATCAATACGTCACCGCGTAGACAACTCGCTGTTGGTTCCGCTGCTGCTACCACAATAACGCTCGCCCATAGTGAGCTAACGACTAAAATTGCGAAAAGAAATGTTTTTTGCATCATAAGTTTACTCATCAGCCATTCTCACAAGAAACGTCGCTTAGGAGGATTAGCAGAAGTATGGTTTCGACATATAAACTATATGCACTCAACTAATGCTGTCAACGGTAGATTGGTTTAGTACGATTTCTAAACAGATATGGGGTAAAATAAAGGCAACAGCCTCACGAAGCGTGCGGGGCTTGAACGTGACCTGACCAGACTAAGCACTAAGGGTGCTACGTTATCAGAGAAAGTCGATGCAGTGGCATCGGATGCTTCTCCAGTCTCGTACACGTCAAACCTCTGGATAACATTGTCGAGGAGATATTTACTGTTGAAAGGCAAGCTGCCTAGTCGAATCATCTGTAAGGTAAATCGGCGACTTTTTTCAAATGCGCCTTTGGGCGCACAACCGCTAAAGCGCGTTAGCTTCCTCCCCTGCCTCAAGGCGAGAGGTTTCTGCGCCCTAAGAAGAATCTATGACACCAAAAGAAGCACAAACGCATGTGAAGAGCCGCATTTGGAAAGAAATTGCCAAAGCACAGCTAGATTTATCCGAATTATCAGAAGAAAAGCTAGAGGAACTGATCGATGTCGTCAGTCGCGCCGCCTTGTTTGAACTCGACTATGAGATCGAGCGCGTTGACAAGGCGAGTGATGTACAACCCTTTCCAGAAGAGGATGTCGAGCGCGTGTTGTGGGAAGGTCGCCCATTTCTCTCACTGACGACCCATTATCGCATCACCAACGAGCGCATTCGCATCACGCATGGCTTGCTTGCCAAACAGCGCATCGACATTGAACTACTCAAAATTCAAGATATGGAACAAACTCAACGTATCACTGAGCGCATGATGAATTTGGGTGACATCACAATTCATAGCCACGATCCCATGCACCCAATGGTTGTGCTGGAAAACATCAGCGATGTACAGCGCGTTCACGAAATTCTACGCCGTGCGCGGCTCGATGCGCGTAAAGAACATAACTTTGGCTATCGGGAAGAGATGTAGATCGGTATTCGGTCGGTCAGTGTTCAGTTCTGTCTGCTGGTTTACCGATACTTCTCCCAAGCTCGAACAGGTTTTCCGTTGTTCTTTTGTAATAGTTGAACCTCTCGCATCTCTTTGAGCTGGTCTCGCAACTCGGCCGCCTTCTCGAACTCAAATAACTCGGCCGCCTTTTTCATCTGTCGCTCTAGCTCTTTGATTGTGCGATTGAGTTCTTCTTTGGGCAGCTCAGATGGATTGACCGTATAAGTTGCCTCAACTTCTGCCACGGCCAGTGCTTCTTCCTCATCTTCTAAACTCTCAGACAATCTTTCACGGATCGCTTTTGTGATTTGTTGAGGCGTAATGCCGTGTTTTTCATTATAGGCTTGTTGCTTTTCACGCCGCCCATTTGTCGTTTTGATGGCGCGTGCCATCGAGTCGGTCACTTTATCTGCATACATGATGACCGTGCCTTCGACGTGTCGCGCTGCACGTCCCATTGTCTGCACCAATGCCGTCTCAGAGCGTAAAAACCCCTCTTTATCCGCGTCGATGATCGCAACCAACGAGACTTCGGGCAGATCAAGCCCTTCACGTAGTAAGTTAATGCCAACGACGACATCGTAAATGCCCATGCGGAAGTCGCGCAAAATTTCGGTGCGTTCAAGCGTGTGAATCTCGCTGTGCAGATAGTGAACCTTGATTCCCATTTCGAGCAGGTAATCAGATAAATCTTCCGACATGCGTTTCGTCAATGTTGTCACCATCGTGCGTTGCCCTTTGGCGATGCGCTTCTTGATTTCACCCAATAGATCGTCAATTTGACCACGCACGGGGCGCAGCTCGATTTTGGGGTCAAGGATGCCCGTCGGCCGAATCACCTGATGCACCGTCGTGGTCGAAACCTCTTTCTCATACGCCGCAGGGGTTGCGGTTGTGTAGATCACTTGGTTAGTGCGTCGGAGAAATTCGTCGAAGCGGAGCGGCCGATTGTCCATCGCGCTCGGCAGACGAAACCCATAATCGACGAGCGTTGCCTTACGCGACCGATCCCCCTTGTACATCCCGCGCACCTGTGGCAGCGTCATGTGGCTCTCATCGACAACGATTAGATAGTCGCCGGGAAAATAATCGAGCAGTGTCCAAGGCGGTTCGCCCTCTTGACGACGGTCAAGATGGCGACTGTAATTTTCAATGCCGCTGCAAAAGCCAATCTCGCGCAACATTTCGAGATCGTACATTGTGCGCTGCTCAATCCGCTGTGCCTCCAGCAGCCGATTTTCACGTTTGAAATAGGCGATACGCTCTGAAAGCTCCGTTTCAATATCGTTTATCGCGCCCGCCAAGTTATCTTCGTTTGTCACAAAGGCTTTGGCAGGGAAAATTTCGATGTTAGCATGTTCAGTAAGCAGTTCACCGGTTAACGGATCAATTTCTGTGATTCGTTCGACCTCATCCCCCCAAAACTCAATCGTATACGCTGTCTCTGCATACGCCGGCACAATTTGCAGGACATCGCCACGCACGCGAAACGCCCCCCGCTGTAAATTCATGTCATTGCGATCATACTGAATGTTGATCAAGCGACGCAACACTTGGTCACGCCGATAGATCTTGCCCTGTTCAATTTTGACGCTGACCTGCCCCCAATCTGTCGGATTTGCCAACCCATAAATACAGGAGACAGATGCCACGATAATCGCATCACGCCGACTAAGCAGATTGGTCGTCGCAAGGATGCGTAAGCGATCAATTTCCTCGTTAATTTGGCTTTCCTTTTCGATGAAAAGGTCTTTGCGTGCGACATAGGCTTCCGGCTGGTAATAGTCGTAGTAGCTGACGAAGTAGCTGACAGCGTTGTTGGGGAAAAATTCTTTGAACTCGGAGTAGAGCTGGGCAGCAAGCGTCTTGTTATGGGCAAGCACAAGGGTAGGGCGTTGCGTTCGTTCGATGACCGACGCGACGGCGAACGTTTTTCCCGTTCCCGTCGCGCCCAACAAAGTCATATTTTTCTCGCCATTTTCGATGGCTTCGACAAGTCCTGCGATGGCGGTGGGCTGGTCGCCCATAGGTTTGTATTCTGAAACGAGTTCAAATGGTTTGTTAGACATAATGGCTGTCGAGCGCAGCATGGTGTACGCCGACAAATACAAGTTACACAGGTAAGACAAACGTTCGTATTATACTGGGCTGACGTTGGTTTTGGGTTGGAAGGTAGATAAACAAGACTTGACTATCAACAGTGAAACGGTACAATTTCGATGCAAATTCCATGATGTGGAATGCTTTTCACTATACGGAAATATGTCAGAGATACAATCAGTACACCGAGCATTTGCTATCTTACGTGCCGTCGCCCAAGTCCCAACTGGAGCGCAGTTGGGCGATGTCGCTGCTTGTACGGGGTTGCCAAAAAGCACGATCTCGCGCATGTTGACAACACTCGAAAAAATAGGCGCAGTTGAGCGATTACATCCTAATGCAGGTTACCGCATCGGCCGAGCGGTTGCCGAGTTGCTTGCACGACCCTCATGGCTAGTCAGCCTAGCGCAACAGCCTTTGCAACAGTTGGTTGATGCAACAGGTGAAACGGCGACTCTGTCCACAATGGACGGGGAACGCCTTCTCTACATCGCCCAGAAAAGCGATCCAAACAGCAATATCCAACTACGCGACTGGACTGGAACCCACTTCCCAACCCTGCACGTCTCTTCGCCGAGCAAGCTCTTTCTCGCGCATGACGCAGTGCTGCGGCAACGTTATCTCGCAAAGCCGCTCGAACGCTTCACTGAAAACAGCATCACCGATCTCGCGCAGCTCGTAACCCACTTGGATCAAGTTTGTCAGCAAGGGTACGCATGGGTGCGTGAGGAGTTTGAACGCGGGTTGGCGGGGGTGTCTGCGCCGGTCTTCGGCCGAAATAGAAAAATCGTCGCCGCACTCAGTCTGTACGGCCCCGTTTTCCGTGTTCCTACGCAAGAGAATGAGAAAGAGTTTTCTGACCTCGTTGTAAAAATAGCTGCTGACATGACCACCAAGTTAGCAGGACACGTTTTATGAATACGATGACCTCCAAAGAACGTTTCCGAACAGCATTAGACCTCGGTGTGCCAGATCGCGTGCCGATGCTCGATTACATTGATGAAAAAGTCATTCTTGGGATGGCTGAAATCATGGGTCTATCGCGCGGTGACAAAGCCACAGCCACGCGCAAGGGCGAAGAGAGCAAAGAATATCTCGACACTTATTGCGACGTGGTTGAGGCGCAGGATCACGATGCAACGTGGCTCTCTTACTCAACGGGATTGACTCGCGTGCGTGATGACTGGGGGGTGGATAAGTATGATCGTGGCTATATGTTGAGCGAGAACGGCATTCCGGCTGTGATGGAAGGTGGTGTGAAAGCCCTCGAAGATTTGAAGAGCTATCGGATGGCGGATCGGGTTAGCTTGGAGGATTTCGAGGGTGCGGCTTATGTGATCGATAAACTCGGCCGAAATCGCGCCCACGTTCTCAGCATTAACGGCCCATTTCAGGAAGCATGGCTTGTGCGGGGCGGGATGGATAAGCTCATGTACGACTACTCGCTCAACCCCGAACTGGCTCATGCCGTCATGCGGGAAGTTGTTGAGTTTAACAAGCGCGTGATCGATCTGTCGGCCGAGATAGGCATCGATGTCGTTTCATTTGATGGCGATATGGCTGGCAACATGACCACCCTCATGTCGCTCGATCATTTCTACGAATTTATCTTGCCATACAAACAAGAGATGTGTGACTATGTGCATGAAAAAGGGATGCAGGTCTTCAAGCATTGCGACGGCGTTGTGTGGCCGATTCTCGATGTCTTTGTCGAATCCCATTTTGACGGCTTCCATCCCGTGCAGCCGCAATGTATGCACATCGGTGCGACCAAACAGTATCTCAAAGGCAAGATGTGCGTTGTCGGCAATATCGACTGTCTTGATCTGCTCGTTTTTGGCACCCCCGATATGGTAGAAGAGTCCGTCTACGAGACGATTCAGATCGCAGCGCCGGAAGGTGGCTATATCCTTGCCTCATCCAATTCACTGCACCCCGGCTGTAAGCCAGAAAATGCGATTCGCATGTTTGAGGCGGCGCGTAAATATGGTCACTATAGAGACATTCCTGAAAAGATGGCACCACAGCCAGCCCCGCCAAAGGTTCCCGGCATTGGCGAAAAACGACGCGAACGCCGTCATCGTCGCAAAAGAACAAAGCGTTAGTGATACCCCCAACCCCCGCGCAAAGGATATTGCGTGAGGCTAGAGGGCTTCTCCTGTGGAAGAGGGCTGGGGTGAGGGCTTTATTCTATGAAAAGACACGCACTTAACCCACGTATCTACAAATCCCCATTCTTCGAGTCAACCGTCAAATATGGCGCGGGGGATTTTGTCCCCTACAACGGCATGTGGATGCCGTACAACTATGGCGACACGCTGGGCGAATACTGGGCAACCATTCAGGCAGTCACACTTTGGGATGTTGCCGTCCAGCGCATTATCGAGATTTCAGGGGCAGATGCAGCTAAATTTATGAGCTTGCTGACCCCGCGAGATATTTCAAAGGTCAAGCCCGGTCAATGTCGCTACATCATTTTGACCAATGCAGAGGGTGGTATCCTCAACGACCCCGTGATGCTGCGCTTGGCAGAAGATCGTTTTTGGCTCTCAACGGCCGATGGCGATGTGTTGATGTGGGCGCAAGGGGTCTCGGTCTTTGCCGATCTGGATGTGAACATCGGTGCGCCCGACGTGTATCCTGTTCAGCTTCAGGGGCCAAAGTCGCCCAACGTGGTCGCGGCATTATTTTGCGATGAGATTTTGGACCTTGGTTACTATCGGTGTGTGTCGGCCGAGATTGACAATATCCCCGTCGTCGTTTCCCGTACAGGCTTTAGCGCAGAAGTTGGCTTTGAAATTTACCTAATGGACAAAACACGCGGCAACGACCTGTGGGAAATGATTGTGGAAGCAGGGAAACCGCACGGTCTTGTCGTCTCCTCCCCGAACCGCATCCGGCGCATTGAAGCGGGCATTCTCGACTATCGCTCTGATGTATTAGTGACGAACAATCCATTTGAAGTGGGAATGGAACGGTTGGTGAAGCTCGACAAGGCAGGCGGCTTTATCGGACAGGCCGCCTTGAAAAAGATCGCGGCGCAAGGGGTCACACAAAAGATCGTCGGCATTTTTATCGACGGTGAGCCGCTAGAGACGCACAACGAAAATCGCTGGCCGATTATAAAAGACGGCGAGCCTGCTGGTGAACTGACCGCTTTTGTGTACTCGCCGCGCCTCCAGAAAAACATCGGCTATGCAATGCTGTCCATCGAGCATACCGCAGTCGGCACGCAGCTCATGTTGCAAACTCCCTTTGGGGTTCGCACGGCAGAGGTGACAACGCTTCCCTTCGTGGACAAGGACAAGAAAATCCCTCGCCAAAAGCTGCGTTAAGATAGTTATCCACATGTATGTGGATAACTATAGCAAACCACAAAATATAAGATTGGCAATGTGTCAGTTTGGTAAATATCCCATGCTATAATGAAGAGATGGAAAAGCCTAATTGAATTAGCGAATAGGAGTAAACATGAGTGATTTCAACAAACGAGTCATTGAAGAATTTCGAGCCAATGATGGCAAGGTCGGTGGCTATTTTGCCAATACGACGCTAGTGCTGCTACACACAACAGGGGCAAAAAGTGGGCTGGAGCGGGTCAATCCGCTGATTTGTGGTGAGGACGACGGCCGACTAATCGTTGTGGCCTCCAAAGCTGGTGCGGATAGCCACCCCGATTGGTATCATAACCTCGTTGCCAATCCAAGCGTGGTGGCTGAATATGGTGCAGAGACGTTCAAGGCGCGTGCAGAGATTGTAGAAGAGCCAGAGCGTTCGAGGCTGTACCAAAAGATGGCTGATGGCTTTCCAGCATTTAGCGACTACGAGCAGAAAACCAGCCGAGTCATTCCCGTTGTTACGCTGACACCCCAATGAAACAAGCGGCCATTCTTCTGTGTGCATTTCTATCAATCGCTTGCGGTGGTAATTTTGAGGGGGAGCTATCGACCAACGACACCGCCATCACCGAATACGTCGATTTCGTGGCACAGCGACAAGAAACAGACCAAATTGCCGGCGTTGCGTTAGCTATCGTGAGCAAAGACGATGTGCTTTTCATGGACGGATTTGGAATGCGTGACGTAGAAGCTCACCTGCCTGTGACAGAAGAAACATTGTTTCACATTGGCTCAATCACCAAGTCGTTTACCGCACTATTGATAGCCTCTCTTGTGGAGGAAGACATCATGACATGGGACACATCGGCCGCACAGATTTACCCCAATTTTGCGCTCTCCGAGCCAGAGGCAACACAACATGTGACCTTGCGACATCTGGTCAGTATGCGCGGTGGCATTCCTGACTATGTGGAGGATGACTTTGACATAGATAGGGCAACAGGCAAGGACATTTTTCCATTTTTGGCGGAAGCTGAGCTATTGGACGCGCCGCTCGGTGCGACATTTAGCTATAGCAATCTCTCCAGCACAGCAGCCGGCTACTTAGCCGTTATCGCGGCAACGGGTGATGACCAAAACCTGTATGATGGATATGCCGATCTATTGACAGAGCGGGTGTTGCGGCCGATAGGCATGAAAAACGCGACGGTGCGTGTCAGCGATTTGTACGACAATCCGAACTATGGCTACGCTTATGTGCTAGAAGATGGCGAGTTGGCCGAAGCCGAGCCAACAGATTTTGACGGCGACCCGCTGGCCCCCTCTGGCAGCATCAAGGCGAGCATTAGCGAGATGGCGATGTATGTGCAGTTGCAGCTTGGGCGCGGCATCGCGGCGAATGGCGAACGGGTTGTCTCGGCCGAAACGATCACCGAGCTATGGAAACCGTATCTGGAAGGATATGCTTTAGGATGGGAAGCGGTTGAGATAGATGGGGGAACGCTGGTTCAGCATGAAGGCGCGTTTGATAATTATCTCAGCATTGTTGGCTTTATCCCAGAGCAAGAGATCGGATTTGTTATTTTGACCAACACAGAGAACGCGGCCGAAGAGATGATTGACCAGTCGGCCGACCTGTTTGTTGCGTTGTTTGGTCAATGAGCCAAACCTGAAACGTTGAATATGTCTGAATACATCGAGTTAGAACCAGAAGAGACAGACGACCCGCATGTTCTGATGATCGAGTCAAACGTCACGCTGACGGTGGAGGGCGTGGAGGTGTATGAGTCGGCCGAACTCATGTTTGAAGGCTCCCCACTCGCGCAAGCCCTCGCCATCATTCCCGGCATCGTGCATCTCCGCATCGAACCGGACGCTCTCATCGTGACCCGCGCTCCCGAGTTTGAATGGTACACGATTACGGAAGATGTTAAGGCGGTCATCGTTGACTTTTTTCTTTGACACCATTAGCTGTTCATGAAAAAAACTTCTCCCCGCCTCGTCCTTTTTACGCTCGCTTTTGGTGTCTTTGTGGCGGCCGATGATCTGACCGTCGTTTCAACGATGCTGCGCCAGATCGTCTTTGATTTGGAGATTCCGCTCCCCGACGGACTCGATCAGGCGGCATGGGTCGTCAATGCCTATCTGATCGCGTATGTGGTTGTGATGCCGTTTGTCGGCCGACTAGGAGACGTGATCGGCCGCAAAATCATCTACATCGCGTCGCTCGTTCTGTTTTTATTTGGCTCCGTCTGGGTGATTTTGCCGTTTAATCCACTAACTGAGTCGCTAGTTGAGCCGAATTTGCGATTTTTTTTAATCGGCCGAGTGATTACGGCGATAGGCGGCGGTGCAATGGTTCCCGTCAGCATGGCGATCATCGCCGATATTTACCCACCCAAACAGCGTGCCTCTGCACTCGGCATACTCGGCGCAATCGACACTGCGGGCTGGGTCTGGGGGCCGCTTTATGGCGCGTTGCTCGTTCGTTATCTGACATGGGAATGGCAGTTCTATCTCAACATCCCGCTCACGCTCTTTGGCATCGCGCTCGCCTTCTACGCCATGCGCGACCTGCCAGAACCACGCCTCAAAACACGCATCGACTGGACCGGGGCAGCACTGCTCACAACGAGCCTGCTCACGCTCAACATTGCATTGCTAAACAGTGGTGATATTTCGGCCGCTGGCAGCTTTGCCAACTTCGACGCGGAAAGCAACGTCAGCACCGTACCACTCTATCTCACCGCACTGGTCACGCTAATCGCGTTCATCTTTTGGGAGAGACGACTGGCTGCTGGTGGCAAACAAACCCCTTTGATCGATTTGTCCCTGTTTGGGCGACGTAATTTTTCGGCCGCGATTTTGATCAACTTTATTGTCGGCGGTATCTTGATTATTGCGATGGTCAACGTTCCGCTCGTCGTCAACGTCCTAGAAATCGAAGTGGGACAGGCCGCGATTCTCAGCGGCATCCTGCTCAGTGCAATGACGGGCGCAATGGCAGTAACGGCATTCATTGGTGGCAAGTGGACAGAACACAGCGGCTATCGCCCCCCCATCGCGGCGGGGCTGCTCGGCTGTATCATCGGCTTTGGCATGATGGGGCTACTCTGGATGTCAAGCACGCCGTACACGCAGATGGCATGGCAGCTAGCTGTTTTAGGCGCAGGGTTTGGTCTCGTCACCGCCCCGATTGGCACAGCCGTCATCAACGCGGCTCCCGAAACGGAGCGTGGCATCTCTAGCAGCTTGGTCATCGTCATGCGCCTGATGGGGATGAGCGTCGGCCTATCCGCACTAACCGCCTGGGGACTTTATCGCTTTGGCATCCTGCGTCAGCGTATCCAAATTCCCCCGAGTGAGGATCCAAACTATCAAAACGCCCTGATCCAAGCATTGACCGACACAACGGTCGCAACGCTGGCGGAAACGTTTGTCATCTCAGCCTTGTTCGCCATCATTGCCCTCTTGCTCGGCCTCACGCTCCGCACAGCACAACACAATGCACCCTAAATTACGCTATTTTCGCTACAAACTATTCCGCTATCGACAAGTTGAGCAGGATGTTGCACGTCAGAAAACACGTCTGCTAGATATTGGCTGTGGGGATGGCGAGAATATGCTGAACTTTCGGCAACAGTCGCTCGAAAAGGTAGGGGTTGAAGTCTCATTCAAGCGACTCCAGACGGCGCGACGACATGGCTTAACTGTGCAACAGGCGAGTGGCACAGCCGTGCCATTTGCAGAGAACAGCTTCGATATGATTTATATCGCCCACGTTCTGCATCACGTCGCCGATTTTGAAGGCGTGTTGTGCGAGATTGAGCGTGTTTTAAGCGATCATGGCGCGGTTTTTGTCGTTGAGACGGTAACGGATCATCCATTGCTGCGGCTGGCGAGATTGGTGCATCCGGTCTGGCAGGGGGATGAAGTTGCGGCCGATTGGCAATATGCACAACTCCGAGAAATGCTAACCGCGCATGGCTTCCACGTCGAACAGGCAGGCCGCTACAACGTGATCTTTTTTCTGTGGGAAATGCTCCCACTTGCCTTTTGGCCATTTGAGCTTTTCACACCGCTCTTTGTCTATCTCGATCTGTGGCTAGCGCGGTTTTTACACCGCTATTCAGCGCACTGTTATTTTGTTTTGAGACGACACGCCTAATAATGACAAAAATAGTTTTAATTGCGCTTGATGGTGCAACATTGGATTTATTGCAGCCGTGGATGGATGCGGCCGAGTTGCCACTGCTGAGACAGATTTTTGCAGAAGGTTGCGGCGGGGTGCTGAACAGTACGATTCCGTGGGCAACGCCGACAGCCTTTGCATCGTTGGCAACGGGAACCAATCCGGGCAAGCACGGCGTTTACGATTTCGGGACGCTGATTGGCGACGATTACACCGCATTTGTGCCGACGAGCGGCGGAGATGTGCGTGGTAAAACGTTGTGGGAGCGGTTGTCTGAGGTTGGTCTGACTTCGGCCGTTATTAACATGCCCATGACCTACCCCGCCCCAGTCATTCAGGGCAGCGTCATCGCCGGCATCCCTTACCCAAGTGGCAGTCCCCAACTCTGCCACCCACCGCACCTCTTAGAACGACTGCACGAGCAGGGCTGGGACTTGTCGCGTAATGCGTCGGATGATCTAGGGGGCAGTTACGCAGAATACTTAGCAGGTCTGCTCGATCTGGTGCGTGTGCGTGGGGAAGCGACCGCATGGTTGATCGAGCAGGACAATCCCGATTTTGTCGCCGTGCATTTTCTCGAAACCGATCAGGCACAACACCGCTTCTGGCAGTTTATGGTCGGGGAACCGCGCTATGAAGATGGGGGGGACTTCACGGATGCAATTCTGCGTGTTTTTCAACAGACAGAACGCGCCATGCAGCAGATTATCGACGCAGCTGGGAAAGATGCGTTGCTGTGTGTCATGTCGGATCATGGCTTTGGGCCGACACGTCATCAAGTTTGGCTCAACAACTGGCTTGTGCAAAATGACTTTCTCGCGCTCAAGTCAAACGTGGGTGTGCGCGTCAAGCAACTGCTCTATCGCGCAGGATTGTCCCCTGCCGCTATCCGCGAGATGGCTCCCGAACGGCTAAAGCTGGCAATTCTAAAATTTTTTGAGCAACAAAAAGGGCGTGCGCTGGCAAGTCAGGCGGAAGGAGGAGATGCGCCGGTCAAGCGCAAAGGCGTGATGGACTGGTTGACAGAGCGGTTGGCAGTTGACTTTTATGATGTCGATTGGGGTCGGACAGATGCCTTTTCGACCGGAACGACGGCGGTGGGCTATGTGTATCTCAACGTGGTTGGGCGCGATCCGCAGGGGACAGTGAGTCGAGCGCAGTATGCGGTCAAGCGAGAGCAGATCGCCGAGAAACTACGCACGTGGGAGGCTGTGGGGGAGGTGCTGTTTAAGGGGGAAATTTGGAGCGGACGGCAGCTTGACCATGCGCCTGATTTGATTGTGCGCTGGTCGGCCGAAACAACGGATGCACGCTACTTCCAGACACGCTTTAGCAGCCACCACGTCATGAAACCTGTGCCAAATGACTATGCAAGCCATCGGCCGAATGGCCTATTCGCCTTTCATGGCAAGGGTGTCCAAACAGGCAGGCGCAACGCAGAACTGGTCGATCTGACGGCAACGCTTCTCTGGCTGTTTGGACAACCCGTCCCGACAGTGCTAGATGGCAAGGTGTTGATAGACTGTTTTGCAGAAGCGCGAGAGATTGTGTTTGTCGAAGAAGTGGAAGATTTGGCAGAGAAAACACACGGGGGATTTTCGGCCGATGATGATGCCTCGCTCAAAGAAGCGCTGCGACGACTGGGCTATTTGGAATAACGTTCGCACTGTTCATTTACGGTTACAGTTTGGTCGGTCACGTTATCCCGTGCGACAACAACCCAAGCATTATCTGTATGAGTCAGCACAAATTTGTACAACTCGCATATCTCCTGCACCTTCTCAGCGACGAATAAAAGCCATCGTCGCTTCGATCTCTTCTCCCCCAAGCAGCCAACGCAAAACAAGATAGACAACGCCGCCAATTCCGCTGCCAACCCCCAAGAAAACAAACGTCCCAAGCTCCAACTGCCCAATTAGCAGAATAACAACGGTCATCGCCAAGGTCGCCAGCGCGGACCGTGCAAAGCTGCGGAGTAGTTCGCCTTCCTGCATGTCCCCTAACTGTTGACGATTTTTCCAGAAGAGCCATGATGACAAGAAGGTAAAGGCGAGCGTTGAGGCGAGGGCAATGCCGGCTGCACCCATGCTGCCGACAAAAAGGTAGATAGCGGCGATATTGATGATAAGCCAATAGATGTAGCCGCGCATTGGTGTATAAGTGTCGTGGCGTGCATAGAAAAGTCGGGCGACAATTTCGAGCGTTGCTTCGCTGACAACACGCACCGATAAGAATATCAAGGCACTGTAAACGAGTGCGGAGGAGCCTGCATCAAATGCCCCGCCGCCAAGCAGAAGATCGATGGCAGGTCGGCCGAGCAGAATCAGCCCAGCGGCCGATGGAATGGTCAACAGCCAAATGATCCGCAAAATTCGCAGAGCTGTCTCTTTTAGCTGTGCTAATCTCCCTGCATTGTATAGCTCGGACAAGGTTGGAAAAATGACAATAGCGATGGCTGTGCCAAACAGCGTTTCGGGCAGCTGCATGAGCGTGAAGGCGTAGTTGTACCCACTGACCTGTCCTTCGGGAAGGCTGGAGGCGACGCGCACCCAAAAAACATCGGCCGCCTGAATCGCGCCCAGCATGATGATCCGCGGCCCCATCAACTTGATAATTTCATGCACGCCGCTGAGGTGAAAGGCCAGTCTCGGCCGCAGTCGAATCCCAAAGCGCAGCAGTGCTGGTAGTTGGATACCGATATGCAAAATGGCTCCCAACACCGTTCCCCATGCGACACCAAAAATACCCATCGTTGGCACAAACAGCCAAAAACTCAAGATATAGCCGACATCGAGCATAATTGGGGCAGAGGCCGGCAGAATAAAATGTTGATGGGCGTTGAGCAGGCTGGTAATCACGCCACTGATGCCAAAGAGAATAGTGTTCAGCAGGATGATTCGCATCAGGTCGGCCGTGAGACGCTGGGTGCTGGCGGCCGAATCTGGCAATAGAACATATTGTATAATCTGAGGCGAAAATAGAGCTGCCAGCCCACAAACGCTTATCAATACCAAAAACACGAGCGTCAATGTTGTGTTTGCTACGTCCGCGCTCGTCTTTGCCTTGTCTGGATTATCATCGTGCAGATATTTTGTGTAGACTGGAATAAAGGCGGCTGCCAATGCGCCGCCCGCAATTAAGACGTAAAACAGCTCGGGCAGCTGATTAGCTGCCGTGAACGCATCTGCTTCGCCGGTTGTACCAAAGGCGCGGCCGAAGAGTCGAAAGCGATACAGCCCCGTCACTTTGTTGAGGGCATACAAAAACATCACGATAACAGAGGATTGTAGAAGCTGGCGTGTGCGATTTTTCTTCATAGGCGCGTGCATTATGCCCGAACGCACCCCTTCTGCACATCAAAACAGACATAAAACGGCGCAAATGATTCGTGTTTATTCACTTACAACACGTACCCCTATCAATAACATAGCGACTCCATGTGCTTCTTCGGTTGGTTCTTCGACTGCTTCGGTTGGTGCACCAAATTACCAACAAAAAATCGACCTAGGGTCACTGTACCATGCTGTAGAAACCGACGCATCTCTTGCGTTCAGTTCCTCTGGCTTACCCAGCGTGCCGCGTGCATCCAGCGTAAATCCGCTGACAGGGAGATCGGCAAGCGCAAGGTTGAGGAAACGCAGCGTGAGCGTTCCCTTGACTTTAAGGCTCGTATCAGTTGTGGGTGTGATTGACCATGGTTGGCGATAGGTTCGGCCGAACCACGATTCAGCAATCAACGGCAGATTCAAGAGCGTGTACATCTTCGCTCGCACATCTGGTGCAATCGGTTCGATGCGCTGGTTAAATTTGCCGCTCACATTAGAACCAGCCGTGCCGGCCGAAAATGGCTCTGTGTTAACGCGACCGCCGCCGATCCCATTGGCGCGAATCGGTTGGAGAGAGGGCGTGAATGACTGTCTAATATGTTGTCCAAAAACGCCGTTCGCCCAGCCGCGTGGATTCGAGACGTGTTGCCCAATGCAGAGATTTTGAATCCCACCATCCGCGTCGGTCACGGGCGTGAGATACCAGCTTTCATTGCTCTCGACACCGTGTTGAGCCGTCGTCTTAAGTGTGTTTAGCGCGACGATCAGTGGGTAGTTATCGCCGACCGCGCTGCCAAATCCAGCCGCTCCAAGTTGGTCAGCGGCAAGCAATGAGACAGGGTGCTGTCTGGGCAAAACTGACTCGATCGTGCTGCGCTTTGCCTGAATGAGAAACACGACACCAGAGGCATTGACGCGCTTTGCGTCCCCTTTTGTCTTTGTCAAGTTTAGGTTGTTCAGGTTCATTTTTATATCCTCAATGGCTGCAATGGTTGAACCGCCAAGCGATTAACCATGCCGCACTATAGGTTGAGTGATTGTGTGCATTGCGGAGTTACGAGATGGGAAAAGGGATGACGGCGATCATTATTGCCGAGTTGAAGATCACAATCAACCAGCGAGGAATGACGAATTCACAGTGAATTTTTCGGCTAAGTTGCCTACAAAACGGGATGTTAAATCAACAATACATAGGATTTGTGTGATTGGTTTAGACTTGTTGATTCTGTTGCAGACAACAGTTCACGCCGCACTGTCCTTTACACAGCAAACAGCGCAACGGGAAGCAGAGGCAGATGAGAGCAGAGATGCCTGTGTTAAGCTAAAGCCCCCAAAACTAACTTCTTCAACTCAAATGCTGTGTTCTCGCTCAACGTTGTTGCCACACCAGACGGATCAAGCACTAAGGGACCCGGCCGATAGCCGCGATTTCGCATCCCACGCTGCACTGAATCAATGATCGATAAATCTTCGGCAAAGGTTGTTGTACGGTCTAGCTCGATGATCTCCCACTGTTCGGGTGTCGGCCGAGCGTCCTCAAAAAACCAGCTCCGATGCACCACCGTGTTCTCGACATCTTGCGGATACCAGTGATATGTATTCACCACCCCACCCGGATAAATCTGTACCGAAAACGTCGGCCACAAGAAAAATGAGCGATATTTGGTCGCATTTGGATCATTCAAATCCAACTCATAAGCCTGCTTCCCACGCGGCTGCGATGTTGCCGAATGCAGCAAACAGTTTGTCCCAGCCGCAATTCGATAGCTTTTCGGATCGACCACGCCCGATGAAAACGTCTGATGCACGCCGGGGCAGTGATAGCACTCGTTGTAATTCTCCACTGCAATTTTCCAGTTGGCCTTCAAATGCTTGGTGTGATGGTATGTGTAAACCTTGTGGTCAATGTTCGGCGCAAGCTCTCGAACCCCTGCCTCTACGTCTGGATATGTTTCGCTCATCGACGGGGCAGCGGGATCAAAATTGACGAAAATAAAGCCGCAGAATGTCTCTACCTGAAACTGTGAAATACAAACTGTGGTCTTGTCAAATCCCGCAACCTGCTCCGACCCACGCGCCGAGCGCAGCTCGCCACTCGTCCCAAACACCCACGCATGATAGGGGCAAACAATCGCTCGCTTGTTCCCGCGCTCCTCCTCAAATAGCTCGTGGGCCCGATGGGGGCAAACATTATAAAAGCCACGCACAATGCCGTCCATCCCACGCATAATCACGATGCTCTGTTCGAGCAGCGTCAATGTAAAGAAGTCACCCGCGTTGGCAACCTGTGACTGATGGCCGACATAGAGCCAGTTCTTGAAGAAAATACGCTCTCTTTCTTGTTCAAAAATCTCTGCCTGTGTGTAATAACGCGGGTGCAGTGCGCGTTCAATGTTTGTTGTCATCATTCATTCTCCTTCAAAACGGGAATCAAAAAAACGAGGTTTGCCATCAAAAAACAAAGACTGCCGCCGAGACCAATCCAATCGCCGTTGCGAACGGCCGAGGCGATGAAAAGGATGGATGACAGAATAAACAAAAGCCACCCCGCTAAAATGAATCGTCGTGCTTTATCTTTTTCCATTGCGCTTATCGCCCATACTTGGAAAGGCATGTGCGACCATCTGAGCGTGTTTGTAGCTAACACACTCTAAACGATTATTCCTTGTCCTGCCAAAAAAGGCTACAATGCCCCAAGAGAAAAATGAAGTTGAAAATATGGAAACGATATGAAACAAATCGATGCAGATTACCTCGTCATTGGAAGCGGTGCGGTGAGCATGACCTTTGTGGACACGATGCTGGATGAAACGGATGCCACGTTTGTGATGGTGGATCGTCATCACCTGCCCGGCGGCCACTGGAATGATGCCTATTCGTTTGTGCGCTTGCATCAGCCTTCCTCATTTTATGGGGTTGCTTCGGCCGAATTAGGCAGCGGTCGAATTGACGAAACAGGTTCCAACAAAGGATTTTACGAACTGGCTTCAGGCGCAGAAATCTCCGCCTATTTCGAGAAGCTCATGCGCGAACGATTTTTGCCGTCTGGTCGCGTACAGTACTTTCCAATGTGTAATTATGATGGTGGCGGCCGATTTCACTCGCTTTTGTCTGGAGAGCAATACGAGGTGGCTGTCGGCCGAAAGACCGTTAACGGCACATTCTTCAATACGAGCGTCCCCTCCATGCACACGCGCAAATTTGCGGTTGCGGACAATGCGACGTGCATCGCGCCAAATCATCTGCCGCGTTTGGCAGCCAGTTATAAGCACTACACCATCTTAGGCGGCGGCAAAACGGCGATGGATACGTGTGTATGGCTGCTCGATAATGGCGCGAAACCTGAGTCGATCACGTGGGTTTGTCCACGAGATTCGTGGCTAATTACTCGCGCAACAACACAGCCCGGAGCGGGCTTCTTTGAAAAAACGGTCGGCGGATTTGCGTCCAA
Source organism: uncultured Ardenticatenaceae bacterium (assembly GCA_964389925.1). GTDB lineage: Bacteria > Chloroflexota > Anaerolineae > Promineifilales > Promineifilaceae > CALECP01. The sequence goes on along the minus strand of CAYMGE010000051.1, from coordinate 18,769 downwards.
CGTTGAGGCGATGCGTGACGCGACATCGGTAGAGGATTTGTTTGCACGTATGGAGTCGGCCGGCACGATGGCGCGAATCGATCCAAGCGTCGAGCCAACGATGTTCCACTATGCCACAATTTCTGAAGGCGAGGTAGCACAGTTGCAGCGGATCGAGACCATCATTCGCGGGCAGCACGTGGCGCAAATTGAGGCAGATCATATGACGATGACAGATGGGGGGCGGATTTCGGCCGAGCCGCAAACCCTCTACATTGACTGCACCGCACGGGCAGTCGAGTTCGAGGACGAACCGACAAAACCGGTCTTTGAACTCGATCTCATCACGTTGCAAGCCGTTTTTGCCCCATTAGTGACCTACAGCGCGGCAGTTATCGCTTATGTCGAGGCTAATTTTGAGACAGATGAGGAAAAGAACGCCCTGTGTATCCCCGTTCCGCTGGCAGATACGCCGGGCGAATGGCTCGCCTCGACGTTGGGCAATATGACAAATTCGTATGCTTGGTCGCAAAACAAGGCGATGAATCAATGGACGAATCAGTGTCGGCTCAATCCGAATGCGGCCGCAATCCGTGAAGGGGCTGGCAAAGCGGCAGCCCACAGAGATATTATGCGCCGCATCAAGCACAGCACCTTACCGGCCGTAATGAACGCACACAAACTGATAGCGACATTGCCCTCAGCCGCTTAAACGTATAAGAATCACACTATCATTCCTGCCTTCGCAGGAATCCACTCTCTCTGACAGCATCAGGCAAAAAAATCCCGTAATGGCCTTGTGCTAAATGATCGAATTACTCACCTTTTTTTCACAGCATACTTTCTCCACCTCAGTTATAGTTGCGGTGGGTGGTTGCTTGCTAGAGGTCAGACGCTTCAATAAAGAAGATTTCTAGCAACAACATTGGGGGCGGATAATGACAGTTGCAGGGGTTCTGCTTGTACAAGCTGTGTCGTTATCCGCCCTCAATTTCTTAAGCGTTCGGCAATCATCATCCATGCGACCAGCTAGCGGAGGGAAAAAGTTGGTATCCTTCAATCAGAAAAAACGCATGATCTTCACGGTTTATTTATTCCAACACTATGGCAAAGCGACAACAAAAAAAACGCGGATACATGGGCTGTCTCGGCCGAACCCTGTTCATCTCCCTAATCCTCTTTGCACTACTCGTCGGGGGCGGCGTGCTACTTGCCTCCGCGCTGATCTCCTCCAATCTGACAACTGAATTAGAAGAGGGCATCGCCGCACTCGAAAACGCACGCGACCGCGAGACATTTGAGACGACGCGCATCACCGACCGCAACGGCGTGACGCTCTGGGAAATTTTTGGTGAGGGCAAACGCACGCAAGTGTCGCTGGATCGCATCCCTGACACGCTCAAATACGCCACTATTGCAATTGAAGATGACACGTTTTACACAAATAAGGGGTTTGACGAGCCATCATTGATTGCGGCGGTGATTGCGAATATGCGAAATACGGGGGGGCGGCCGATTGGGGGCAGTACGATTACCCAGCAAATTGTCCGCCATATCGCATTTGATTATGAGGAGCGCGTGTCGGTCAGCTATCGACGCAAGCTGAAAGAGCTATTTCTCGCGTGGCGCATGACGCAGGATTTCACAAAAGACGAGATTCTGGAGATGTATCTCAACGAAATTTATTATGGCAATCTCGCGTATGGTGCGGAGGCGGCCGCGCAAACTTACTTTGGCAAATCGGTCAGTGACCTCTCATTGGCTGAATCCTCCTTAATGGCGGGACTGCCACAAGCCCCCGTTCAGCTTGATCCATTCACCAATCTCGAAGCAGCAAAAGCGCGTCAATGGTTTATCTTGACACTGATGATCGAGGATGGCGGCATCACGCTCGATCAGGCAAATGCTGCCTACTTGGAGGATCTAACCTTTGCTGTCCAATCGGTTAGCCTCAATGCGCCTCACTTTTCGATCTATGTGCGCCAGCAGTTGGAAAGCCTATTTGACGCAGATATGGTCGCAAACGGTGGTTTGAACGTGACAACGACGCTTGACATGCGCTATCAGCGGTTGGCAGAACAGCTATCAACTCAGCATGTCGCTGCGCTACGCGAAAATAATATGACAAATGCAGCCTTAATCGCCATGAAACCCAATACGGGTGAAATTTTGGCGATGCTTGGCAGTGTCGATTACAAAGATGACAGCATCAATGGTCAGGTTAATATCGCTACATCGCTGCAACAGCCGGGCAGTACGTTCAAGCCACTGACCTATGCTTTGGCGATGTCACCTGAGCGGATGGGAGAACGCGCATGGCAACCGGCATCTGTTATTTGGGATGTGCCGATCCAATATCAACAGGTCAACGGAGAGCTTTATGAGCCAGTTAATTATGACGGGCAGTTTCATGGGCCAATGCGTCTGCGTGAATCGCTGGCAAATAGCTACAATCTGACAGCCGTACAGTTGGCGCAAGATGTTGGCGTTGCAGAACTACTCGATTTTTCACGCCAGATGGGTTTGGAGAGTTTGAGTGAAGATTTGAGTCTTTATGGCTTGTCGTTGACGTTGGGTGGTGGCGAAGTGCGGCCGATAGAGATGGCGACGGCGTACAGCGTCTTTGCCAATGGTGGCAGCAAGGTTCCACCCGTCACGATTCTGCGTGTGACGAACAGTCGTGGAGACGTGTTGTACCAGCATGAAGAGCCATCGGCCGAGCGCATTCTCAGCCCCGAAACAGCTTTTTTAATCAGCGATATGCTCGATGATGAGGTGGCGCGTCAACCTGCAATGGGTGTAGACAATCCGCTTGCGCTGCCTTTTCCAGCGGCCGCTAAAACGGGAACGACGAACGACTTCCGCGACAACTGGACAGTTGGCTATACGCCGGGCTTAGTGACCGTTGTCTGGACAGGCAATACAGATAATAGCCCCATGATCGATGTCAGCGGCTTGTCGGGAGCCGCGCCGCTGTGGGCAGACTACATGCAGGCTGTTTACGCTGACCAGACGCTTATTCCAGAGCTTGAGGTGACAGAAGGCTTGCTACCGCCCACCGAATTTACACCACCGACTACGCTAGAGCGAACACAATTCTGTGACTTAAAGTCTGTGCAAGCAAACACAGAAAACTGTGAGTTAAGCATCGGTGAATGGCGTTATAAGGATGGCAGTCTGTGGATTACACCAGAGCCGTCTGTGCGTTTTGAGCAGCTTGAAGAGGGCGTTGTGCGTGCGCTTTCCGCGCCACTGGCGAATGCCCCTATCCCATTTTGTTTGATGGATGAGGGGAAATGGCCACCTCAAACGGCAATGCGAATGTTTATTGCGCCACCGCGTGATCCAAATGTCATTGAGCCAGCACAAACGTGGGCGCAGCAGGCAGGGATGCTAATTCTGCCCAATGCAATTTGTGATACGGGGGTCGCTGTTGCCAATCCGCCGACGGCTGCGGCTGGCGCAACGGCTGTGCCAGCCGCAACAGCGATAGCGGGGGCGACGGCTCCCCCTGTCGTTTGGAACACGCCGACACCAAACTGGGCTGCCACCCAGCAAGCCCAGCAGGCCGCGCAGCCAACGTGGACACCTCGGCCGCCCAAGCCGACGGCAACACCTCTACCACCACCACCGACTGTCGCCGCGCAGCCACCTGCCTTCCAACCACCAACAACGGGCTTGTTCTACCAGATTAGCAGTCCAAGCGTTGGAGAAACGGTGCAGGGCGTTGTGCCGATTATGGGTTCGGCCGTTTTCGATTCTAACACCGTTCAATTCTACAAAGTTGAACTCAAGCGGGACGGTCGGGAATGGATAACATTGGGTCAATCACATAGCGCGGCCGTCACCAATGGACAACTCGAAACGCTCAACGCACCCGGCATAGTCGATCTGTTTGGCGAAGGTGGCTATCAGTTGCGCCTGATCTTGATTCGCCCCGATGGCAACTATGCTGGTGAGCCATTCATGATTCCGATTACGATTCGTCGATGACAGGATACAGGCAGAAAAATCTGTCTGTTGTGTCTCCTCAGCTCATTAAACATGCACCTAACATGTCGTTCAGTTTTTTTGTCAGTAGAGTGTTAGGTCAATACACGCTGTTTGCGCTATTTGACTATTGAAATAAAACGAGTGCATTTCATTTGAGTAAAAGATGAAGGGATATGACATGTAGGGGCTAGGCAAACGGCTCACGATCTTCCACTTGCATGATGTTCATACCGTTTGTCTCGCCCGTTTTGTGGCGCATCGCTCAAATGGGGCGAGATAAACGGCATTAGATTGTGCTTTTCTCGTTTGTGAGCAGGAAATTATCAATGGAGAATGGGGAACGGAGAATTGTTATTGCAGAAAGCGCAAAGGATTTCATTCACAAACTGAAAATATCAGTGAAGGAGCTAAATGAATCAGTCGTTTGGCTCCGAATAATAGTGGCAGCGGACTTGCAGCCCATTCAGCTACTCGCCTCACTCGATGATGAATGTACTCAACTCGCTAGAATTCTAAGCGCAAGTATCAAAACAGCTCGCAGCAATCACAATTAACAATTCTCCATTCCACGTTCTCCATTGACCATTATGACCTCTTTAACTATCGGAACACGAACATCTAAACTCGCACTATGGCAAACACACCATGTAATCGCATTGTTACAGGCACAATTTCCCGATCTTGTCTGCGAGATTATGCCCTTTGTGACAAAGGGCGATAAAACGCTCGACAAACCACTGCCAGAAATTGGCGGAAAAGGCTTGTTTAAAATCATGCGCCGTTTACCTAGCCCCTACCCACACGTTTTACTGATTTGAAATGCACTCAAATAAAACACCCTCACCCTGAGAGGATGAGGGTGAGGGATGGGGTAAAAACGGCTTTCTTGCGTTACCCTGTGTGTCGTTTCGTCCAAACCATGCCAGTCAACAAGACAAGTAGCGGCAACATCACAACTGGAATCAACATCGCAGTTTGTTGTGTCCCGACACTGCTCATGGCAACGGCAGTTGGCACACTGTCGCGAATATCGCCTGCGGGAACTTCACTGTCCGCATCACGTGTTTCTTGCCCAGTTTCGTCTGACAACGTCGATACATCTTGGTCGATGATGTCTGAGTTGTTCAAATCGCCCACGATTTCTGGCACATCCAGCGTCGCATTCTGTGGAGCTACATCCGAAACCGCTAGCGCAACATCATCGAGGAAGAAGCTGCTGCTATAGTGTGAATCGTTGTAGGCGTAGAACATGATGTTCACCGTTTGACCCTCAAAATAAGAGAGGTTAACGCGCCCTGCTCTCCATTCGCCATAGCTTGTGCGATGGCACATGGTCGCGCCGGCAATGCGATAGTAACGCTCACCGTCGTGTACATAAACCATCACGTAGTCATAGCCACACCAATCATTTGAAACAATTTGGTAGTTGAATTCAATGACAGTTGTCTTTCCAGCAGGAATGTCGGCTTCTTGCCAGAGGTATGATTTCTCATAGCGTGCACCACCCAACCAAGCCTTCCAATCACCATTCAGCGCGTCAATGTCAGATTGATAACGATCATTGTCCACAACGAGATCGAAGCTCTTTGTTGAGTGTTCGCTCCATCCAACAAATTGACCTTGTTCAAAATCGCCGTTGACAAGTAGTTCAGTAACGATAAGAGATGTCGTGAAAGTACACTCCACATCTTCGTTGGCGACGAGCGTAATGGTCACACCCTTGCCATCTTCACTTGGCACAACCGTCGCGCTGCCACAGTCAATGCTGAGGTTGTAACCCTCTGGGATGTTTTGGAACAGTTGGTATTCACCTGCGTAAAGAGCTTCATACGTTTGGCGTTCGCCGTCATCAAGGCTGTAGATTCCGAATGAGCCATAGAATTGCAAGCCAGTCATGCCGGCAGGAACAGTTTCGGCGATCAATGTAATGGAAGACCCAACATCTGTGTTTACGAAGGTGCAGATCACGTCCTCGTTTGCATCGAGGTTTACGGTCAAGCCCTGTGCATTGATGGGGGTTGAGTCGCCACCGACGCAAGCGATGCTGAGTTCAAAGCCCGCTGGAATTGATTGATACAGGTCGTAGTCGCCGGGATAGAGATCCGTGCGCGTGAAGATTGTGCCAATTGAGCCAGTGATGATGCCAAATGTACCATAATAGTTGAACACATCATCGGCCGCATCGCCGGCCGCCACAACCGTGATCGAACCACCCACATCATTGTTTGTGAAGGTGCAGGTGACATCTTCGTTTGCGTCCAAATTAACGGTCACACCTTGTGCGCTGATAGGCGTTGAGTCTGCGCCGACACAAGCGATGTCAAGCTCAAAGCCTGCGGGAATCGATTGGTAGAGATCATAGTCGCCGGGATAGAGGTTTTCACGGGTCAGAATTGTGCCAATCGAGCCAGTGATAATGCCAAATGTGCCATAGTAGTTGAACACGTCATCGGCCGCATCCCCCGCCGCCACAACAGTAATTGAGCCGCCAACATCTGTGTTTGTGAAGGTGCAGCTTACATCTTCGTTGACTGCCAAGCTGACTGTGATGCCCTCACCGTTTACGTTAACGACGGCGTTTGGCGAATCGCATGTGATGTCCAACACATAGCCTGCGGGAATGACTTGCGCGACGACATATTCACCAGCCAGCAAATTTTGGCCTGTGAATGTCTCACCATTTTGGAGGGAGAAGTTCAGTGCGCCGTAGTAGTCGAATGTGCCAGTGTCGCTGACGTTGGTGATAGAGATTGAGCCACCGACATCGCTGTTTGTAAATGTACAAACGACATCGCCGTTTTCTGGCATTGTCACAGTCACGCCGTCATTGATCTCTGTAAATGTGCCACCTGTGCAGGCCACGCTGAGAGCTTGACCGGTTGGCACACTCTGATAGATGCTGTAGTCGCCGGGCAGTTTGTCCGTGACAGAGAATGTTTGTCCGTCGCTGAGGTTGAATTGACCGATGTCACCATAGTAAGTGTAGGAATCAGTCGAGACAGACTCATTGACAACTGTCAACGTCCCACCGACATCACGATTGTGGAAGGTGCAAGTGACATTCGCACCTTCAGCAACCTCAACAGCAACCGCTTTCCCATTGTCAATTAGCGTTGCAGGGGCTGTGCCGCAATCAATGTCGAGTTCGATGCCTGCTGGCAAGCTCTGGTACACGTTAATCGTGCCAGCTGTCACCGAGCCTGTTTTGCTTTGTCCATCATCGTGGGTAAATTGACCGAAGTCACCGTAGTAGAAAAATCCTGTGAGACCAGCCGGGTCTGACGTGGTTGCAATCGTAAGTGTGCCAGTTGTTTGTGCCGTGGCTATATTTGCCTGCATCAGCCCGAATACTGTCATCATTACCATTACCGTTGCGGCCGCAAACTTGCGACCAATACCATTAATCATCATATATCTCCAATATGTTTATTAGATACAGCAAATTACGGTTAAGTTTGTTGGCAACCAACATGGAGCGCAAAATGCGCTTCTCGCTATTTAGTGTAACAACTTCTTAACGCTTTGTTTGTTTATTAGTCCAATCGTACTACTGACAAGTTACGACCGAGCTTGCGTTGGTGATGATTATGGATAAATTCAGGTAATTTAGCGTGGATTGTGCCTTTTTCGCAAGAAAGGCAGTAAGATAGCGTAAATAAGGTTAAACGTATATCTGTTAACTTAAGAAAAAGAGAGCGGAAGAGCGAATTTCAAAAGGGGAGAAAAAGGCTATCATCTTCCCAAAGCAACAAAACAAAGGAAAAATGATGGCCAAAGGAAAAGAGATTAAAGCAGAAGAACTGAAGGAAAACAAAACGTAGGGCAATCGCATCTAGCGATCTTGTGGCGCGTTTCATTCAACCTCACTCTGGTCACATGAAACGGTCGCCCTGTTTTTCGGTAAAAACCGCATCCTAGTGGTGGGGATTTTTGCGAAATTGGCTTCATGCGATTGCCCTAAAACAAAACGAAGTTCGAGGAAATCTTGACAGATGAGGAACTGGGAAGATTGTTTGAAAAACACGGGTTAAAGGATGGAAGGAGAAGAAAGCTGTATGTGAAATGTTTTTTCTGGTTGATGGTGTTCTCATCAGCGGAGGCTGGCTGGCTATAAAACATGTTCATTGCAACACATATTTTGTGACAAACAGGTTGCTTTTTCATCCGATTGCCCTGCATTTCGATTGGCCTTGTATTGACGTTCAAAGTAATATATGGTGCAGCCCGTCAGCGTGTGAGTTTTAACTATGTCCAACGTCAATTATCTTCGCGCCAAATGTCAAGAATCTCAGCAACAGAGGATAGATAACAGTTCTAGTTGTTTTGCGCTGTTTACATTAGCTTTGGTAGATGACGACCAACAAGCATGGGAGGCTATCGTTGATGAGTTTTCGTCAATGGTAAAAAGTTGGGTTTACCGCAACGAGCGTTTTAATCTTACCCAAGAACCGCCAGAGTTTTTCGTCAATGCTGGATTCACACGGCTATGGAAGTCAGGCTCCCGCCGTGCAAAAAATGGTGATTTCAACAAAACGAGCGACTATCTTGGTTATTTGAAGCAATGTACTTGGTCATCAATTGAGGATCATCTTCGCTCTCGCGCCAAAGATGCAGGTTGGTATAGTCAGCAAATAGATGACCTTCACCTATACAGCGACGGCACTGATATTGCGGATAGATTACTTGCCGAAAGAGTTGCAGAAGAAATGTGGAAGGTGATCGGTGACAATCCCGACGAAACTATTGTCGCAGAAGAAGTGTGGGTTCGCGGTCTAAAACCACGCGACATTGTTCAAAAATATCCCGAACAATTTGATTCTGTTAAAGCTGTTTACAAGGCTAGAAAAAACCTCATACGCCGAATGAAACGTCACCCCATGATTCTTGAATATATAGCCTCAACCACATAGAAACTGGTGGGACAAAAGCTGTTGTCGCTACGTTATAGTTACTGAACGAGATTATTATTCTAGCTCTCAGGTAGATTACGCCAGCGGTTTGAAAACTGGTGGGACAAAAAGTGCTGCCACTACGTTATAGTAGTTGAACGAGGTTATCCAAATGAATGACAACACACTAGACAACTTTTTCTCAGCACTTCTTTTCCGCGTAGATTGCCCTGACACCATGCTTCTCGGTGATTTTCATCGAGGTTTGCTTGATGACGATAACGAGGCAGAAGAAATCCGCAATCACCTTCTCAAGTGTCATCACTGCGTTGAGGAAATCGGAAGATTAGATGTGATGCTGGCTGAAGTTCCAGAGAAACAGCCATCTTTCGTTTGGCAACGCCTTGATGAACTAGGTCAATTAGTCATTCGCTTTCTTCGGCCGTCGCCCGTAGCACCTCAGTTGGTTGCTGTAAAGGGCGCAAGCACCGATTTGTTGCGAGAGGCTACGCTGTTGCCAGAGGAGACAGGCGGTGTCGATGTCGCAGTGAGCGTCTTCCCCACCACTGAAACTAAGTGCAACGTCAACGTGCGTGTACAAATTCCAGAACGCTGGCCTGATTTGTCAGGCGTAATGGTTACGCTAGTTGCTGATGAAGTGCCTGTTGAAAAAGTGACTGACGAAAATGGTGACGCATTATTCAATGATATTTCTCGTTCATCCTTAGATTCCCTAACCCTAAACATTCATCTCTAAAGGATAAACATGAACCGTTACTTATTCTCTCTGCTCTTTACCCTCTTTCTCGGCCTTACAACTCTCACAGCTTCAGCGCAATTCATCACAGTTGATTACGCCACACCCGACATCAACGGAAACGGCGAACTCGATAGCAATGAATTTGGAACAATTCTTGTCTCTGGCTCTTTTCTTAATACAGCGACATCAGCGACGTTAGAACAAATTGGGACAGGATTAAGCTGTAATGTACCTATTCAGTCAGCAACAGCCACTCAGTTGATGCTTGATGTTAGTGGATGCAATTTCTATCCTGACAGTGGCACATTTTTGGTCACAAGTTTACGACGGAGCAGGGAACAGCGATTCCGACTCTTTCACCTTAAATCCGTCAGGCGGCTCACGCGACTACAGCTACCACGTAGGTGAGTAGTATTTGACAAGTAAATAATGTCTCGGCAAAATCTAGGTCACACCGTTACTCGCAGTGTGACCTATGACAAATCCAGTCTCCCAAAAGTTCCAGCAGCTATTCAATCTCTTCTCTTCAAGGAATCAATTTGATGATATTGCCCATCTGATTGAACAGGCTAACCCTCTCTCATATTCCAACGCCGACCTACAATTGTGGATACTAAGTGCAAAATCGTTCATCGCTCGTAAACAAAAGGGCGATGTTGATTTAGCGATCCAGCTACGTGAGCAAATTGTCACTCATCCCTCCGTCTCTTCACTTTTAGCAGCCCGCACATGGAATGGTCTTGGCATCGCGTATGAAGTCAACGCTCGATGGGATAAGGCACATGACGCATACGAACAAGCCGTAGTAAATTATAGTCAGCTCGGTGATGATTTAGGATTGAGTGGTGTTCACATCAACTGGGGAAGCCTGTGCAAAAATAGTCTCGATTATCCACGAGCTATTTTTCACTGTGAAGCTGCGATTCAAATTTTGAGTAAAGTTGAAGAATCTCGCCGCAAGCAAATATATATTGCTGCTGCAAATAATCATCTTGGTCTTGCAAAAATTGGCGTGGGAGAGTTCGATGAAGCAATAGAGGCATTCCGAACAGCCTCCGCAATCTGGTTACAATTAAATGATCGGTGGGGAATTGCGTCTGTCTATGAAAATTGGGGGGACGCGCACTTTTATAAAGAGGATTGGCAATCGGCCGAAAAACTTTATCAGTCAGCCTTACAGATCACACAGGCGGTTGGCAACCAACGGCAGGTTGCTTCCCTGTCCTACGCATTGGGGAGGGTTGCCTTCCATCAAAGTACAACAGAAGATACCCTGAAACACTACGAGAGAGCTTTAGCTGTTGCGAGAGATACGAACTACCTAGAATTGCAGATTCGCATCCTAATAGGTGTTACAAACGTCTACGAGCGTAATTCTGATAAGCAAAGTGCGTTAAGATTTGCAAAACAAGCATTAGAAATTGCGGAGGATGTGAGAGCAACTATTCTGCATCCAAATGATAGAGTTCAATTCCTACTCTCAACACTAAAAGCATACGAGCAGATCATTGGTCTTTTGCTCTCGACATCGGCCGATTGGCAACAAGTATTCCGATATATTGAATTCTCGAAATCCAGAGTGCTGTCTGAACTTTTGCAAACCGTCTCAGGCGTGAGCGAGTCCAGTGAGTTTGAGATAGATCGTGAATTGCGTCAATCTTTAAGAAATGCGCTTCAAAAAGATGACAGACGCACTATTTATGAGTTAGAAAATCAACTCCGTCGTTTACAGACAACGAGGGAGGCTGAGAACCAGTTTCTTCGTAAAGAACCAATTACGCTTACTGAACTACAGAATAGACTCCCTGAAGAAAGCCTTCTCCTTGAATTTTTCCAGATAGATGAGATGTTCTGGGTTTTGTGTATCACACCTGAGCTAGTTGAGTATCATCAACTTGCGCTAACGACCGCTCAACTTGAAAAAGCATTTCAATCTTCACAGGCAGGTAGAGTCGGATCACTACATGGATTGACAAGAGATAAGAATGGAAAGCTACCCTCCCCGTGGATATTGGAGACGCTTTACAAGCGGCTCATCCTACCAATTGAGCATTTGATGGAAGAAGCAAATCTACTGATCATCGTGCCACACGGTTTATTGCATTATGTTCCGTTTCACGCGCTTTATCAGACTAAAAATGGAGAGCGAATTTACTTACAAGATGGTGAGATAGGAGTTCTGCCGATCCTGTATGCTCCTAGTGCAACGATTCTTTTAGATTACTGTCAGCGTCCAGTTCAGTCAGGGAGAAGAAAATCCCTTGCGGTCGGTTTCGACATAGATGATTTAACACAGGCTGAATTAGAGGCAGAGGATGTTGCACGTATTACTGAGGGGGATGCGTTAGTTGGTAAAGAGGCTACCCAAGAGAACTTGCTATTGAATGCTCGACAATACGAACAACTACATATTTCATGTCACGGATGGTTTGCCCAAGAACATCATGCTTTATCGGGTTTTGCCCTAGCTGATGGTGAATTTGATTTAGCTGATATTCAAGGCAAGTTGCATTTGGACACAAAAATGGTTTGTCTTAGTGCTTGCGAAACGGGACGCAGCCATTTCTCAGGTGGAGATGAATTGTTTGGCATGATACGAGGATTTCTTCGAGCTGGCTCTCGCTCTGTCGTTGTTAGTCAATGGCGTATAGATGAAATTGCAACAAGAATGTTAGTTGAGCGTTTTTATCAGGAACTAAGCACATCTGTAGATTTGGCTCCAATTGCGCTGGCGATGGTTAAGGCTCAAGCCTATGTTAAGTACCTGACGATTGAAGATATATCTGAATGGGTAACGAGAAATCTATCAGAAAAGGAGACAGAAATAGTCACTGGAAGACTTGAGGGACAAGGAAATTTGCCATTTGCCCATCCATATTTTTGGGCGAGCTTCTTTGTGGTAGGTGATAGGATTTGAGAAAATATGTTTTGAACATCTCTTAGAGGCTGTTTGAAAATAGCAAATACCCGTAACACTATCCTTTTGTAATTTTGCTGACTATAAAAGTATGATCAGAAACACAAGCAGGGTCAGGGGATACAGTAATTTCTGGACTGGGGGGATTTAGGGGTCGTCCTCCTGGCATGATTTTGTCACCTTCCTGTATCGCAAAAGACTCACCTTCAACATCTACAAAATTTACCGTCCGCGATAATTGGTTCCAACTAGTCGGTTCTGGCCAGATAAGTGTAACTTTTACTGAATTATCTACAAGAAGATACAGACACCCCTCTTCAATCTTTAGGATTCCCCGCCCAGCCGTCGCGTTTCTCCAGCCAATTTCACCGCTAGCAGGCTGCCACTTCGGTAAGGTTAATTCACTATTTGTACAACCCAACAAAGCACTTGATAACAAGATTGCAAGGAGTACGATTGTTTGTACTTTAAATATGTACATATTTAAATCACCAATTTCCTTTTAGAAAAACGGCCGCAGAGGTTGAATCCCCTGCGGTAGTTTCCCAAAATCTTGAAGAGCTTTACTTTGTCTTGATGGTAATGTTGAGAACGGATTCAGTTTCCTCAGCAGTCGTAAAGTATGTTTTACCGCCGCTAGCACCTGAGAGGATACCCCAAGCAGATGTTCCATAAAAATACGGACCACCACTGTCACCAAAAGTGTTAGTTACTTTGTGTGTTCGTGCGTGATTTCCAGTCGTTACACCAGATGCAGTCAGCTGGACATTAACAGCTTCAACAATATGACTACAATCTTGGATATTGCTGAATCTTCCGTATGTACAAACATAGTTGTTCACCATCATATTAGTCTGTCGAACATTGTTGACATCTCTTATGGACGATGAACTTGAATAGAATTCGGCTAGTTCAATACCAGTTGTCGTGTACCATGAGACATCTCCGTCTAGATCAAATTCCCTGTCTTTCCACGTCATTCCATGAACAACATTATCATCTGCTGGTTGATGATCGAGATACCCCAGAGGAGCAGTATTACCATAACTATCATAATCACAGTGCGCTGCTGTTACAATACCGTCTCCTCCAACTCCGCTAACCGAAAATCCACTTGTGCAAGTATCTACAAATGAAGATGATTGAAGCCAATCTCCACCTCTACTAGAGTAGTGTTCAAATTCAAGAACTTCATCATAAACATATATATCTAGGTCCGTCGATTCAACATCAGTTGCCCGTCCTTCTGATAGTTGCCCTTGTGGATTGGTGACAATCCACGCTCTAACCAATTGAACAATCAATTCTTCATCAGGATGGTTAACTGGGGTAGGAATATACAATTCGATTCTTACCTTATTTTCAACAGGATCATAGAAGGTCACAGCATTCTGATAACCATAGTTTACAAGTGCCTCCATAGCCAAACTTGCTCTCGTGTATTGATCTTCCAGAGATATAAGGCCATTTCCTGACAAATGTACAGCCCCAAGTGCATTTAATGTGTCAGCCTGCGCTAAACTCGATAACACCTCTTGCGGTACATCCCCAACGAATTGAAGATACCCTGATGTATCTGGTGCGCGATCTACATAAAGTCTTGAAATTTGGTCTGAGTAGGTAGATAGAATCCCTTCAACCCAATCATTAAATGCAAAATGAAAATGAACTGCCTGTGTAACAGATTCTAACTCTTGTCCCGTTTGCTCTGCGGTTAATGATATGTCAGCACTTAATGCCTCACTAGCGGTTTGGTGAACTACACCTGCTGGAAGCGTATAATCTGCTTCATGCTCAATCACAATCTCGACCTCTTCACGCTCGTTTTGTGCATGAACACTTCCTATTAGAATGCTTAATACAACGAGAAGTAGACTCCCAAAAAGTGCTGACAACTTAAATTTACGATCTATTTTCGACATTTTGAACTCCTATAGTTTGTTTTTCCAAACAGATTTGATTCGTTTAGTCTATAGAACGTTCTTCACTCCAAAATTGTCCCATGACTTTTGAAATAAAGTCAAAACTGCATCGAAATCTGGATTAAGTTGCCATTCCTATGAGGTTGAATAGGTCGATTCAATCTTGCTTGCAGACAACCAGGTTGCAGAATGTCAGCGCAAGTCAATGGGACAAAACTCTTTTTCACTACGTTATACCTTATATGTCAACCTAGCTCATTGTCTATTTACAGAAAAGTTCGCATTTGCTCTTTTCTTGACATTTTCCTGTCATAGGCAATGAATACACTTTGAGGGTATAGAAATGAAAAATTGCTCAACCATGATTTGTTATGCTCATTTAGATAGCATAGAAAGTTATGTAGGTGGTAATGTATATATGTACAGAGACCAGTTGATAGGTGACTCAGGAGATATAGGTTTCCCAGCTGATTTGTGTAAATATTAGCACCCCTTGGAGAGACGTTGTTCTCCACAAATCACTTAGGTTCACTATATGGCAGTGAGGTCGCTAAGTTGTAAATCTAAGTAATAAGCCCATGTCTCTATTACCTTATTTTCGCGCAAATTCGCCCAGTTTCTAAAAATTCCTGCGAATACAGACAGTTTCTAAGTGGCAAAATGGCGTGAAATATACTTTTCTAGGCAAGGAAGCAAGTCACTGGCAAATTGCGTTTGAGATAGCAACTCAATCTTGGTCAGTTTGCCGCCCTCAAAAGTCAGTTTACCGGACATATGTAGCAAATCTCGCACGATGCGCTTGATGCCAAAATTGGCGAAACGAGAGCCACATAAACCATGTTGCTTAAAATCTGCCAGCAGATTGTGAGCGATGTCTGTCAACAAAACGTACGCTTCTTGGGCATAAAATAGTCGCTTACGACGCATTCCAAGCGCAAGTCCGCTCTTGTCTTGGCGAAATTGTTCGACTTCTGCCCCGCCGCGCAGGTTGTAAGCGTGCCAAAATGCCCCTTTTGATGGTAATTTGAGCGTGCTGACAAAATAACTGTGAACAATAAGGTTATTAGCTTTGTATGCAAAGCGTATTTGCCAATCGCTCAAACTTCCTCAACTGTGATGGGACAAAACTCGCTCAGACTACGTTTTACTTAGTAAAGGTCACTACATATGTGTGAGTTTTGTGGTCAACAGAATCACACAACCATTATGATTGGTACAAGAATTCAATCATTTAAGGAGAATAAACTGTGTTCATGAATATATCGCCTCGTACATTTCGCCACGCTGGATTGCTTTTACTAGTTGTTAGCTTTTTCTTTGCTATACAAAACGCCGTCCGAGCCGACTCAGCACAACCAGAGATAAAATCGTTGCCGTTTGAATATCAGGATACTCGATTCGATTTCTCGCTGAACTTCCCATCTGGGTTTGTAGTAAATGCACGGAACGAGACTTTACTAGGCTCTGTAGTTTCGTTTGAGCAGATGGATAACAATCATATTCACGAATCACACGATCACCATCACATCACATCGCCAAAGTTCGCAGTTGGAACTTATTTTGTTGAATGGACAGGTGAGATGTCGATTGACGAGTGGACAACTCGATACAACGAGCGCGTTGGTCGCCCAGAAACTATTGACCCTAATGAGGTGAGAAAGAGTATAAATGTTGACGGACACACAGCCCTTCTTGTAGAAGGTGAGACATCGTATGGTCACTATCATTATGTCAACATTGTACGTGGAAATACTGTTTGGTTCATTTCTGCAAATGGTGAGATTCCAGAGTTTGAAACAGTTGTTGAGAGCTTTACCTTTGGTAACTCCTCTCCAATTTCACAACAACAGGTTTTCGGTTCAAAATTCCTGCCATTGCCTTTAGAGCGTATATCTACTTCTTTGACTCGCTCACTGGATACCACGTATTTTGCACCTAGTCATTTGCGAGTTCCAGTATCAGGCAATGCGTCATGCAACTCTTCTGCACACACTGGTGCATCTTCCCATGCTGTAGACGTTGGCCTTAATGAAGGCACATCAGCATATGCTTCACAAGAAGGAGATGTTTTTGTAGGTTGGTATCCAAGCACATGGGGAAATTTATTGATTATTACTACACCTTCTTGGGCTGGCACATATGACATCTACTATGCTCATCTTCAGGGTTATGATGAAGACACTTTACACTCTGCGCCGTTCTACTATGTCTATAAGAATGAGCGAGTTGCCTTTACAGGCAACACAGGCAATAGCACCGGCCCGCATCTTCACTTTGAGGTGCGTAACTCGTCAGGTAACGCTGAGACATTAGTAGGAATGACTGGATTCACTGCATACGCAGGCTATCCTGGGGGAACTGGCTGTGCGAATTTAGCACGTTAATAAATCACGATTATTCTATGTTCTTGAACATCAAGAAATGAAACACTAATTGTGCCGTTAATAAAATAGCATTGAAAGACGACTTCTCGGTGCAGTACATCGAGAAGTTCGCATTTATCCAAAGGAGCATCATATGAAACTGCCAACACCTATTCTTTTACTGATTTTGTTACTTTTTGTCGCATGTAGTTCCCCAGAAGATGGCATACAAACTACGCCACTAGATACTGGGGCAGAATTCACCAGTACATCTGTTGTGACAACAGAGGAAATCTCCCTTTCACCAACTACCACTCCAACTATCATAGCAACAGATGTGCCGACAAAGACTCCTGCTCCATTGCCAACTGCGACAATTGATGAACCAACTACAGAGCCAGAACCGACCTTGACTTCTACTCCCGAAACTGTATTGATTGATATGGAAACCGCTTCGGCTATCATCCTTGATGACGAAGCACAATTCATGGTTGCTAATTTAGATGGAAGTTCTACAACGCTTAGAGATAATGTGAAACTCTCTCAAGCAGGTTTACAGTTTGAACAGCCCTCTAGCCTTAGAAATAGACTACTAGTTGCCCCTAACATGACTTCTTATGCGTTTGTGGGTAATCAAAAGGTAGAAGTTTTCGCTCTTCCGTCAAATCAACTTGTAACTACTACTTCTAATCCTGTGCAACATTTCGTATGGTCTCCTGACGCTTCTTCTATAGCGTTTGTGCCACAAAGCAATCGCTCTCAGTTGTGCGAATACACTTTGATAGATAATATGACTTTGTGTCATGATGAATTCATGGGCAACATCAATGCGATCACATATAGCGAAGATGGCACTCTAGCGTTAAGCGTCTCAACTGATCAGATGGATGAGGATTCAGGTTTACCCATAGGTGAAGTGATTATAGATATGTCAGGGAAATTCACATCTATTGCACAACAGACCTTGCCATTCGAGGTCTCAACATCAAGTGACGTATTTCAGTGGGTTCAAACTGATTTACTTATTCATGACTCAGTAAACGGTGATCGCCTTTACAATGCAACAGATAACTCAGTAACATCAACTACCAATAACTTGCTATCTGTGAGTGAATCGGCCGAATACAGTGTGACTGAGGATGGTCTTTTACTAAGCAATGAAACAGAGATTACTCAATTGGAAAGTTGCACCTCAGCAGGCAATGTAATAAATCAAAGATTCGCGTGGCATATCACACAGTTAGCACATTTACTTGTTTGTGCTGATGGCTTAACTCTACTTACAGTAATCGACCTTCAATCTGGTGAGGCTCTTATTGTTGAGAATCTACCCGAAGGCATAGATTTTCTTGATTGGAGCGGTGATATTCTTCTATTTGATGCGACTACAAACGGCTCTTATAACGGTTACACAACCTATCAAGTTAACGATGATTTAAGCGTTGACTCTCTTGTAAAAGGAATGCTCATAGCGTCACTCAGATAGGAGTGATTTCTCACTATAGTAATAGCAGTTAGATGGAAAGAAACGCCAGCGACAACCACTGGCGTTTCTCGCTATTCAATTGTCCATCGGTCACAAAATCAGTCGTATTTCACCAAACTCAATCTCTACAAAACCTAATCCCCACCAAACAGCACCATACCGTAAAGCTCACTTGAACGCGGCAGACTTTCACAAGCAATCCCATCGTTGTCTCGATCAAGCCTGTGGATGTCTTGTCCTGTTTCAGCTAGACATTTTTCATAGCAAGCCTGCGCCTCACACTGCGTTGCAAAATCGCTACAATTGTAAATGTTGCCAGCGCACGAACAGGTTGATGCAGCACCGCTACAGGGGTCGGTTGTTGGTGTTGGTTGAGGGGTTGACGTAGGTTGAGGAGTAGACTACTACACGTCGGCGCAAATAGCTGATACAATAGGGAGGTTGTGAGGAGCGTGAAATC
>CAYMGE010000050.1:0-45617 GCA_964389925.1 uncultured Ardenticatenaceae bacterium | reverse complement strand
ATCTTCTTCATCCCTCTATTCTCTCACATTTTCAACCTGCGGGAATTGCTGGTCATCCAACGGGCGAAAGAGCAGTCGGCCGCCACCCACACACGCATCATTTCTGACAACAGCCCCCAATTTGTGGCGCGTGACTTCAAGCAGTTCATTCGCCTCATCAACTTTTCACATGTACGCACCTCTCCCTACTACCCGCAAAGTAATGGGAAGTTGGAACGCTGGCATCAAACTCTCAAGCAGGATGCCATTCGCCCGCAAACGCCTTTGACCATTGAAAATGCCCGTGCCTGCGTTGCCGACTTTGTTGACCATTACAACAACGTCCGTCTGCACAGTGCCATTGGCTATGTCACCCCTGCTCAAAAACTGCATGGCTGCGCCCCTGCTATTCTCCCCCTTCGTCAGAAAAAATTGCAGGCGGCTCGTCTCGCCCGCAATCTTTTTTGGCTTGAACGCCACCACGTTCCGCCAAATGTTAAACATTCTTAGTGACTAATTAAAACCACCGTTTGTCCGCTTTTCTCTGAACCAAGACAATTTTAGCCACCATTTCTCGTTGTTTGAGCGTTGGCTGTCGCATCACCAAAAGTTCTAAAGAACCCCGGACTTTTCAGCTTTTGTTAGCCGTTGATGAGTCCATTCCTTAGCTTGATTCGTATGGGGATGCCGTTTTTTTCAACCCCCATACGAATCAAGCTAAGGAAAAAGGAGGTGACAAAAAAAAGCACCTGTGGCAAGCTTATAGAAAAAGCAAAACACAGGAGCAAAGAATGTGTAAGGCAATTATAACACGAGTAGGGAAAGCGATGCGTTACGTGTTGACAGAAGTGGCGGAGCAAGCGGCAAAATCAAGTGGATTCATCAAAAGAAGGGTGAAAGTGACGGGAAGAAATTTTAGTCAGATGCTGGTGTTGGGATGGCTGGGGAAGCCAGAAGCAACATTGGAAGAGTTGTGCCAAACGGGAGCAGCAGTGGGGTTGGAAATCACGCCACAGGGACTAGACCAACGATTCACAAAAGAGGCGAGCGAATTTATGAAACTAGAGTTGGAAGCGGCGGTGGAACAAGTAATTTGTAGCGAACCAGTGGCAATCCCGTTGCTGAAGCGATTCAAAGGCGTGTACGTCAAAGACAGTAGCACAGTCACCTTGCCAGAGGAGCTAGCCGATTTGTGGGTTGGGTGTGGCAATGGTCAGGGGACAGGGAATGCGGCAGTGAAATTGCAGACGAGCTTGGAAATGGTATCGGGTGAACTGGACGGGCCGCATCTGGTCGATGGACGTACAAATGACCGTGTTGCAGCACAAGCCCATCGCCCCCTGCCAGCAGGGAGCTTGAGTTTAGCTGATTTAGGCTATTGGAAAGTAGCTGATTTACAGAGACAGGCGGCCAATGGCGGTTATTGGTTATCGCGTGCTCACGTTAGCACCGCAATTTTCGATGAAGAAGGGACACAATACACGCTTGTTGGGTTTTTGAGTCAACAAACGACATCCGTCGTTGACACAACCATCCAGTTAGGGGCTGCCGAACGTCTGCCCGCTCGCTTGGTTGCCGTGCGCGTGCCACAGGAGATTGCTCAACAACGGCGGCGTAAATTGAAGAAACAAGCGCGAGACAAGGGTAAAACCGTTAGCCAATCTCGTCTTGAACTTGCCGATTGGACGATATTTGTCACGAATGTCCCTCTCTCCCTCTTGTCTGTTGATGAACTGCTCGTCATCGCTCGTGTCCGCTGGCAAATCGAATTGCTGTTCAAACTATGGAAATCTCATGGGCAAATTGACAAATCTCGCAGTGCCAATCCTTTCCGCATTTTGACCGAGTTGTATGCCAAATTGATTGGCATGATTATTCAACACTGGATTTTTCTTGTCAGCAACTGGCAATTTCCCGACCGTAGTTGGGTTAAAGCTGCTAGAACCGTTCGTCAATATGCTGTCTGTCTCCTCAACTCCATCTCTGACCCAACTCAACTTGACTCCATTTTGGCCACCATTTCTCGTTGTTTGAGCGTTGGCTGTCGCATCACCAAAAGTTCTAAAGAACCCCGGACTTTTCAGCTTTTGTTAGCCGTTGATGAGCCCATTCCTTAGCTTGATTCGTATGGATGCCGTTTTTTTCAACCCCCCGCTTACCTTAAACAAGAGAACATTAGCTTCCATAAAAATCGGTTCATCTCACCAAAAATGGGGTCGCCGCTGTCGCTTTCGGGTTTGCCTTAAAATATGCCTCGTAGTTGTGATAGGCTGCCAGTACGCCTTGCCTCGCATGGGTCAGATCGTCGAACTGGGGGGAGGCGGGCAGATCAATCCACTGTGAAAGCGGGCCGGGCATCGGCCGATAGTTATAAAGCGATGTCTGCGCCCCATCAATCGCCCGTTCAGACGCATTGACTTGAGCCACCACCTCGCCTGTTGCCATTTTTACAGGTCGTATGAAGCAGCAATCTTCCAGCCCATAGTTTGCACCGACAGGCCCTTTTTCAGGATAGACGAACAGCCCTGCACCGGCCGCTAAGATAAAGTAACCGTGTGCGGCTCGTTTTTGAAAGATCGTGCCTTCCAATGACACCAACGAAAGCATGAAAATGACAGGATGACCCTATACTTCAGCCCTATTTTCAAAGATCGAGCCGCATCGTCGTCAAATGTCGCTTGGGGTGGAAGTTGGCAACCTTGAGGAGATGACCTGTCAGTTCATCCTCATAGAGGTGTTCGACGGTAGCGTGGCGGCGGCGCATGTAGTTGAGGCGACGCGAGATTTTGGCAAAGAGTGGGCGCATTAGCTCATCTCGATAGTCGGGCATCGCCCGCAGTGTGATGCGATAGGGTCGGCCCCAATCCCCCCAAATGCTGCCAAGTGCCAGCAAGTTGCCGCGCCCGTCATCAATTACCCAATGTTCTTCCGTTTTGCCATTGAGGAAATTGTCTAACGACCGCCAGAAGGAGCCACGATAGGTCTTGCGCGTGATCGGCTCAGGCCAGTTGAGATCGCTCATAAAGCTGTCTCGATCTAGTTGGAATGCTTTGGCGTGTTCGGAGCTACGCAGCGGGCGGACTTCATAATCGGCCGAAGTCGCCACCTCCCGCCAACTCCCCGGCGATGCGATCCAATAGGTCGTGCTGCCAACGATGTTAAAACCGAGATCGTGATAGAGTCGCCGCGCCCCCTTATTATCGACATCGACTTGTAGCATCACGGTGTCAATGTTGCGCTGGGCGAGGTGGTTGAGCGTTGCTTCCATCAACCCTTGTGCAATGCCGCGCCGCCGAAACTTTTCATGCACGGCAACGTTAGCAATGATGGTGCGACCCGTATAACTTGTTGGAATGATGGAGACGTTGCCGACGATTTTACCCCGTTCTTCCCAGATAAAGCCGGGCGCGAGCTTGTTGCCAAACTGCTGAATGCGATGCACGAGCGTCGGCTGGTTGTTCATACTGTTGAGTGCCTTGCGTCCCTCGCGGTCGAGCATCGGCCGAAACACATGGTTGAGCAGGCGCATCACATCCTGCATGTCGCGGGAGAGGTTGATCGGCCGAATCGGTCTGGCAACTCTGCCAGCGGGAATGTGGGTTGAAGCCATTATCACTGAAAACGAAGTTCCTGCGAACAATCTATGTCAAGGAACTTCGTTCTGAAGTTACGTCACCCACATTCTAATCAATCTATTCCAGTGCTGCCAGAAGTTCGTTTGCTTGCTCAATAGTTATCTTGCCATCCTCCAGCATTTTGAGAATTTTTAGCTGGGCTGCGCTCGTATCGACCGGCTGTTTGGGCGGTGCGGGAGGTGGTGCTGGTGGCGTGGGGGGAGTCGGCCGACGACGGGCAGCTTGCTCCGCATGACGAGTAGCCTGATGCTCTGCGCGAGTCAATTCGTGTTCCATACGCTCCACAACGCGATCAACCGCCTCTTTTGCTTTGCGAATCGCGCGTTCTGCATATTGATTGACTTCGGGTGTGAGCCGCTGCGAAATCTCTTCCATACGGGCGTTGACCTCGGCTGAAATCTGCTCACCTAACTGATTCAGCTCGCTAAACTCAAAGTTCTCGTTAAATTCTGCCTCAAAATCAGCAAATGAGTCCCAATCGCCTTTTGCGCGACCGCGACCGCGCAACGTGACCCTGTCGCCGGCCGTCAGCATAATCATCGCGCCATCTGTCCCGATAGAGCCAAACAGCGACCCTTTTTCCTCAACTACCTTTTCAAAATTGATGCGGTTGACGATGTTGGGGGCTTGTGCTGTCACGGTTAAGGGCTGTGATGATTGATGATAGAAGTCGATGCGTGAATCGGCGTTGATGGTGTGTTTTTCGGCCGAGAGCGGCCCCGTCAGACGCACATCATCGCCCGATTTGAGGTTGATCGCCCCCGCGATATGAGACAAAACGCAATCTCCCTCAACCATCTCAACGTCAATATCACCGTTCATGTGTCGGGCTGACAGATTGCCCCCGACGTGTTCAATTGCAACATCGCCGTGCAGATGCTTCAAGTTGGCATTGCCACCAACTTTGAGGAGTGTCACATCACCGATATGTTTCGCGTTGAGATCACCACCTATATCTCCTTTGTTGACCAGCATACCGCTCGCGTGTTTGAGATTTAGGTTGCCGCCTACCCCATGTAGGGTAATGCCGCCATTGACGACCGCAGCGGTCAAGTTGCCGCCGACACGTGCATCAATCGTCATTGAGCCGTCGAGACCTTTGACCTGAGCGTTGCCACCGACGCGCTCGACAACAATCGAGATGTAGTGGGGGACACGCAGCGCGGCGTTCCCCTCGCTGACAAAACGGCCGGTTGCCGCATCATATTGTCCATTGCCAACACTGTCTGATACAAAGCGAATGCTGCTGCCCACGTCACCCCGCACGGTCAAATTGCCGGCGCAAGAGATGATGAGCGTTTTGTCTTCTATGTCAAAAATTCCTGATCCTTTCATAGCATTGTTTCCTTTATTCGGCCGAAACACGCACATGTAGCGTGTCCAAGTTAATGTCTAAATCGAGCGCGTTCCAGTCCCACCCGTCAAGTGTTGGCGCAAAGCGGTCACCGATCTGCTTGCCCAAATTGAGCAGCGGGACGGGTATCACGAGGTTGATGTCAATGTTGCCCTCATCGTCTACCGCGCTAAAGCGCAAAGACTTGGTGGCTTTCTTTGGCTCATCGTCAATCTCGATCTCCACCTGCATAGGTTCCTCGATCTCTGCCGTTTCTTCGCGCATCTCGACGCTGGGAGCCGCTTTCACTTCTACCTCAACAACGGTGATGAGTTCCTCCGCGCCACTGAGCAGGCGAGCGGCTTTCTCGGCCGAGATCTCTCCACTACTTAGTTTGTGTAAAATAGTAAGTCGTGTTTGTTCATTCATGGGTATTAAAGATACAAGTTGCAGGCTGCAACTTGTATCTATTTTTTCAACAGTGTCATGGCTTCTTCGGCCGAAATCTCCCCTGACTTGACGAGTCGCAAAATCTCCTGTCGCTGGTCATTGCCCAACGGCGGAACCTCATTGGGCGCATCAAACCCCATTGCCGCCACGACCTCTGATAATCGCGCTCGTGCCTGCGTGTATGGAATGCCTAGCTCTTGCTGTACGCGATTCAATTTGCCCTCCATCCGCACAAACAGTTCGAGAAATGCGAGCTGCTCATCGTTCAGTTGAGCGAAGCGGGAAAGCGTGAAGTGACCTTCAATTGTCGTCGCGCAATTATGGCATTGCAGACGAGTGACAGAGAGTTCGTGTTGACAGATGGGACAATTTCCAATTGCAGGGTACATATTTCTTGCCAAAAGGCAGCAAGCAACCGCACGCCGTCGCGCACTTTTTGCTTACCAGCCAATAAAATTTTGTGTCTCAAAACTTTTTTTTCGACAGACAAGATGATAGGCGATAATTATTGCTTTGTCAACAATAATTATCGAAAATCACGAATATATTTTTCTGTGTCTAAATGGAAAGTTTTTCTATATCATTACTGTCACAGACTTGTCTTGTCAAACCCCCGATTTTTTCCCGCTTCTTTTATCAACAGTTTGTAACGATTATTATAATTTCCCCATTGTCAAGACCACAAAACAGACAAGTTAAGCTTCATAGTTGCGGAGTCAACTAAGTTGGTTTACTCGCGGATAAATCGCTTGGATGCCCATCAGTCGCATTAAATAAGCTATCGACCTGATACCTTGCCGCCGCAATATTTGTATCATGCGCGGATAGCCGAAAAACGGCGTTTGCAGATATTGCTCATCGATTAGCCGCATCAGTTGTAGTCGTCTAGTTTTCGGGGGCAATCATACATAACCTCATGATGTTAATTGCTTACTGGTCGAGAATCTGCACAATCCGATTGTAAACAACATTCGATACCATCACCTTGGTGCCACCACCTGTATCGAATAGCGGAACGATTGGCGTACCACCTGCTGTGTTCACAAACTGCACCACAACCGTATCTATGTCGCTGTGGTAGCGAGCGATACTGTAGTATCCCGGTATCAATCCAGTATGCTCATACTCATAGACAGAGGAGTAAATAGCCTGTTCACCATCATTGAGTAATGAGCCGTCATTCAACGCCCGCAAAAAGATGCCCACATCCTCTGCTGTCGCTAACATTGAGCCGTGCGGATCATTTTTCAAATCAGGCTCAAATCCTACCCAGTAGCCACTCATAACATTGTCAATATCCGCATCATCAATTGAGGTATACGTATTGTTTAGATCAAGTGGTGTCAGAATCTCTTCCTCGATATATTGCCAATGGCTATACCCCACCACTTTTGCAATCAGTTCACCGAGCAGGAAATAATTTGTATTTGAATAACCATAATCTGCATCTGGAGCAAAGTTGGCGGGCAAGTCAAGCGCCAGCTCAAGGGCTGCCTCACTGCTTTCTGGTGGGTTTTCCCAATAACCGGGCGCGTCGGTGAAGTTGGGAATACCGCTTCGATGCTGCAACATCAATCGCACGGTGATGGTGTCTGCGTTTTCAATTCTTCCCACAAGTTCTGGAAAGTGGTCGGCCAGCGTATCATCTAGCGACAAGCGTTGTGCATTGACCAGTTTGGTGGTCGCAACGGCGACGTATAGCTTGTCGATACTGGCAATTTTGAATAATGCTTGTGGATCAGCTGGCACTTCATTGTCTCGATCTTTCCAGCCAGCCGTATAAAATGCGGGTGGCTCACCTGCTTTATCGACGTACACAATAATGCCGTCCAGTCCATGACCGATAGCGTCATCGACTTGTTCTTGAACCGTATCAGGTAGTGGTGTGATCCACGCCCATATGCCGTCCCAAGGTGAGAATGCCACGAGGCAGAGTATGCCCACAATCGGCATGATGATTCGTAACCTGCGTACCACTTGGCTTTGTTTGAGATTTTCCATGACTTTTATCCTCTCTAGCTATTGCAATCATGGATGGTGCGAAGTGCCTGCTCCGACATCCGCACCATCTGTGTGCCGTTAGGCGGTCTGATGTAAATTTCCTTGTTGGTTGGGGTTGATGGGCGTGTGGGCAGATTCGGCCGAAACAACCCAACAACAGCTTCTTCATTTGTCATCTGTAAAGGGAGAAAGCGCTCAATCCACCATCGTCACCACAACCTTTCCCCGAATGCGCTTGCTACCCTGCATGGTCATCGCCGCAGCCGTTTCTTCGAGCGGAAAGGTGCGGTCAATCACCGATTGAACTGCGCCAGTGTCCAAGAGTTGCGCCAGTGTCATCAGATCATCCATATTGAACTGTGCGATGTAGCTGAAAACCTTCGCCTCTTTTTCTGACGACTTGTAACGCCCCATCTTCGTCATGAACGCCATCGTGTCCATACCGAGTGCGCCTACGGAAACCATGCGCCCTTCCCGTGTGAGGTTGCGGACGTACACATCAAAGGGACGATCACCAACCATGTCTAGGATAAGGTCATAGGGGCCTGCGCCATCCCAATCCTGCGCGGTGTAATCGATCACGCTATCGGCCCCAAGGCACTGCACCATGCCGATATTGCGCGTGCTGCACACGGCGGTCACATGAGCATCATAGGATTTTGCGATCTGTACGGCGTAGATTCCCACACCGCCAGATGCCCCAACGATCAGAATTCGCTGACCAGATGTGATGTGTCCGTGGTCACGCAGACCTTGCAATGCTGTCAGACCGCCAGTCGGGATGGCGGCGGCATCTACAAAGGAGACCGCTTCGGGCTTGTGGGCTAAATTTCTCTCAGCAGCGATTGCATATTCTGCAAACGCTCCTTTGGCCGCGCCAAAGACCGCATCACCAACGGCAAATCGGGTGACATTTGACCCCACAGCCACGACCGTTCCGGCGCAATCGCCGCCCATGGCAGGATCGTTTGGTTCCGGGTCGCCGTATGCTTGACGGAGCATCGGGATTTTGCCCTCCATGCGATGCCAGTTGGCAGGATTCGTTGCTGCTGCGTGAACTTTGATTAGGAGTTGGTCGCCCTCTGGCGTAGGTTGGTCGATCTCTTCCAATGTCAGGATGGCGGGGGAACCATATTGACGTGCGAGTATTGCATTCATGAGATTACCTTTGTTTTCGGATACAAAATCCGGTTATGCGGGCTTCGTCGCTTTGATGGTGTAAACCAGAGGAATCGACTGCTCTTTATGCTTGAGACAAAATTTGCCTTGCTCGTCCTCGAGCATGTTTTCAAAGCAGTTGTACGGGCTATACGGGTACTCATTGAACTGGATGATTTGTAATCCAGCACCAAGCAGCGCGTTGATTACTTCACTGAGCGGGTGAGCCCAAGTTATGACCGTCGATGCTTCACCATCATCATTTTCGGTATAAGTTCCTTCTTCCTCAACATCAGGTTCAGGGCTGTGGAAATAGGTGTATCCAGAGAGAACATCATGAAATGGATGAAACTCAGCAATATAAAATGTGCCACCACGCTTCAGACTACCAGCGACAAGTTCAGCCCATTTCTTAAGGTCGGGTAGCCAGCATAGTGCGCCATACGATGTAAAAACGATGTCATATTGTTCTGTTGACGCTTCGCCATAACTGTAGAGGTCTGAGCAAATAAAACGTGCGTTCAGGCCGGTTTGTTCTGCAAGCTGTTTTGCTTTCTCTATCGCAGCAGATGAAAGATCAACCCCTGTAACTTTTGCTCCCAAACGCGCCCAAGACAATGTATCTAAACCGAAGTGACACTGAAGATGAAGCAATGTTTTGCCAGCAACATCTCCAACTTCATTCAGTTCAATCTCTTGAAGCGCATTTTTGCCTTGAAGAAACCCCTCTACATCATAGAACTTCGAGTTTACGTGTATTGCAGTCCGCTTGTTCCATGATTCTTCATTCGTTTTTAGATAGTCCATGATTGATTCCTATGTTTTAGATTGAGCAGTCCAGCTTCTATAACTTTGTTACGAAAACTGTGGTCAATTGTTGTAAATGACGGGCATCTGACCCTGCCACTGTTGCCAAATCGCATCATCGGTCATCAGGTCAGCCATAAAATGGGCGACGTTGATGCGGCTTGTCCCAATTGGCTCAAAGATGGCACTGGCTATTGGTGATGGATGCAGTTGGTAGGGTGTCACTGCCTCTGCGTTGCTCAGGTTGTCTGGTCGCACTGCTGCCCATTCGATTTGTGGGTGGTTTTGTCTAATTTCAACGCGCAGAAAATCGGCCGCTTTCTCATTATCAACATGGGGCGGTAGCGCAAGCCGCAGGAGTGCAATGACGCATTTTTGGGCAAACGAAATTGGCTCGTCGAGATCGCGGTTGCTGTTGCCGTTGGTGTTCATTAGGACGAATTTTGTGGTTGATTTCGGCCGATTTGCCTTAACCGCCTCACACAGTCGCCGTGTCGCGTCCGTCACCAGCCGACGCGGTTTGCCATAAATGCCCTTGAACGTCAAGTTGTGGCCTAAGCATGAAGCGACCGCATCGATCCCTTGCGTGTGCTGTTGTAGTTCCGCATCGGTCAGGTCAAGCACGCTTGCTTCGACAACCGATAGGTTGGCGTGATTTTTCACGCTGTCGGGTAGTTTTTCGGCCGATCTGACAATGACCTTGACGTTATGTCCACGATTTAAGAGTTCTTCTGTCAACAACCGACCTGTCGCACCGGTTGCGCCTACGATTAGCATGTTCATGTTTTGTCTCCTTTTATTCGCGCCAGAACCCTCACCCCAGCCCTCTCCCAATGGGAGGGGATTGAGGGGAGGGTGTTATTATTTGTAAGCAGGAGAGGGAATTTCGGCCGAAACGCCTAATCCCCTCAGGCGGTTTTCAAATCCACACGGTTGATTGAGAGCAACGGCAATCCTAAGTCGCGCAATTTTCTGAGCAAGCCATAGAGAGCGGCTTGATCGACCACCTGCACGACGAGGCATGTTGTTCCATCCTTTTCATACGTGGCCGTTTGGCAACCGAGCCGACCCAACCAACGGTCATCAAGATGGACTTTGACCCGAATTTCGTACTGGTCAAATGGTATTTGCTGTGGAAAGATTGTCTCTTGCTCGTTCATGCTACACCGTGTTTCTCGTTGCTATTGTTGATTGTCAACCTCATTCTGATGTCGCTGTTTGCCCATTGCGGTGCGGAAACCGACTGCAATGACGATTCCGACGATTGCACCGGAACTACCGATGGCAGATACGAGTGCCAGACCGACACCCATACCCAACGCGACAGCCGCACCATTCATGTCTCGTCGCGTCATTTTGTTGTCTCGACCATTCTTTTTCGTTTTTGTCGTCATGTAGTTACGTCCTTTAATCCTGACTTTTCGACCTTAGTTTTGAACGGCTCTTCCTGCTTCTCGCTTTTGTCAGTGTTCAACTTCATCTGTTTCCGTTTGAAGTCGATATAGACAAGGAACATGACAAACAGAACGCCGATGGTCACGCTTATGCTTAAGAAGCCCCATAGACCGATATACATTGGTATCTCCTTGTATTTTGATTGGTTGCTCAGATGCAACTGAGCTTTTGACTATCGTGTTGAGCGTCTGCGTTTGTGCATCGGCTCGTTGAAGCAAAGAATACAAAAAGATGTGGTGAGTGGTCATCACCAGACGATGTGATTAGGGTGGTGATTGTGCGGTGTGAGGGGATAAGAGGAGGGAGAGTTCTGAGGCGCGGCGAACGGCAGCGCGGCGACTGTTGACACCGAGTTTACTGTAGATGTTTTTGGTGTGGGTGCGGAACGTGTTGAGCGACACCATCAGCTCATTGGCGATTTGGGGGCCGCTGAGGTTGGTGGTGAGGAGGCGCAACACGTCGATCTCACGCTTGCTGAGTGGGTCAACAAGCGCGTGTTTAGGCTCAGGGGGTATCGGGATCGGCCGATTGGGGGAGAGTGCTGCAATTAATCGTCGAATATACGCTTGCATCTGGGGTGCGTTCGCGTCGAAATGCGTATCGACGGCACGGCTCAAGGTGTCAAGCAGTTCGGCAACGGGTTGACCTTCAGCAACAAATAGTTGGATATAGCCTTGTGATTCGGCCGAAATCAGTCCCTCAGCCAACACATCAACTGCTTGCGCCATGTTGCCCTGCGCGTAATGGGCGAGCGATTGCAGGAGTTGAATTTCGATCAGGCTACCAATCCTGCCGCCGTTTTCGGCCGCAACAGCCAACCGCCCCAACAACCCCAACGCCTCGTCCAACGCCCCCTCTGCAATCCGCAGACGTGCCAGCGTGATATGTTCATATTCATGCAAATAGCTAAACGTGTCATCAGCCGATACGTTGTGTTCACGCGCCCACGCACCTGCGGCCGCGAGATTGCCCTGAACAATAAACAAGCGGGCTTTCATAGCGGCGGCGGGCTTCAAATCGGCAAGGTGAACCTGCTCGAAGCGCTTGCTCGCTTCATCAAACAATCTGTGCGCCGCTGCAAAATTGCCCTGCCGCTGCTCCGCCTGCGCTTGAGCAGCCGCCCACCGCTGCTGAAACGCTAAATCCAAGTCATTCAATGGTGGGATTTCCTGCCAATGTCGGTCAGCAACCTCCACATCTCCCTGCTCACGATAGAGTTCGCTTAACCCTAGATGCAAGTTGGCTTTCCCCCGAACAGTCGGGTCGCCCGACTGATTGACCAGTTGTAATGCGTCTTGATAGAGTTGAATCGCCTCATGCAAACGCCCCTGTGTAACACGCATGTCAGCCATCGCAAAGACACCTGTGATGGCGAGCAGGACGCTACCACTGGCTAGAAAGGCATCCATTGAATCAGACAACATTTGATACGCGCTATCCAGATCGCCACTTGACCAGTAGCCAAGCGACAACAGCGCAAGCGGGATAGCGCGTTGCGTGTGATCATCTTTGGGCAGCAGATCAAGCGCGTGCTGTGCATACTTCATCGTGCTTGGAATGTCGCCCAATGCTTGGGCGAGGTAGGCGCGAGCCGAAGCGATTGAGAGCGCGAGAATCTCAAACTCTGCGCTATCGTTGACGATGATTTCGGCCGATTCCAACGCCCGTTCAGCAGCTTGCAGACGCTCTTCAGCCCCTTCAAATTGACCGTCGTTGAGCAACGCCCACGCATAACCAACGCTCAATACGGGACGAACATAGACCACCTCGTCAGGCAATCTTTCCACCCAGTGTAACCATCCTTCTAACGTCTGAAAGGTGCGATCTCTTTCCCGCCAAGTTAACTCCAGCAAGTTGGCGGCGCGTTCATCATCTTTTGCCGCAAACGCATGTTCAATTGCTTCGGTCGCGTCGCCGTATTGGGCATACCAATCACTGGCGCGTTGGTGCAGTAACGGGACGTGAGCGGGCTGTTCTTCGAGCAGGCGCGTGTGCAGCACCTCAGCAAAAAGGTGATGGTAACGGAACCAGCGGCGCGTGCTGTCGAGCGGAATGAGAAATAGATTGTCGTGCAGCATGTGATTCAGCACTGTTTTGCTGTCATCTTTTCCCGTCACAGCATCACACAATGGTGCGCTCAGGCTCTTGAGAATGGCGGTTTGCAGCAGGAAATCGCGCACGTCGTTGGGCTGGTTCGCAAGCACTTCCTCAACCAGATAGTCGAGAATAAAGTGGTGACTACCGGTAAAGTTTTCGATAAATGCGTTTTTGTCGGCATCACCCCGATCTGGGTTTTTTGTTTGCAGCGCGAGGGCTGCCAACTGTAACCCTGCGATCCAGCCTTCGGTGCGCTGTTCGAGAGCGGCGACATTTTCGGCCGAAAGCGTCAACCCCATCCCCTGATTCAAAAATCCAGCCGCTTCATCCGCCGTAAAACGCAAATCGACCACGCGCAGTTCGGTCATCTGTCCGCGCACGCGCAGGCGGGGCAGCGGCAGTTGCGGGTCTTCGCGGGTGGTGATGACGAGGTGCATTTGCGGCGGCAAATGCTCGATCAAAAACGCCAGCGCGTCATCAACGATGGACGACGTAATGCGGTGGTAGTCGTCGAGAACGACAACGAAAGGGTTGGGGAAGGCGGCGACTTCGTTCAGTAGGGTTGTGAGCGTTGCTTCGGGTGAAGGGGGTGGCTGTGATTGTAGGAGGGAGATGGTTTGCGGGGCGATTTCTGCTGAAATCGTCTCCAGCGCAGCGACCAAATACGCTAAAAATTGTTGTGGTTCGCTGTCTCGTTCGTCAATTGAAAACCAGCCGATGAGACGATCAATGCTATGAATCCACTGGCTCACGATCGTTGTTTTGCCAAAACCTGCCTGTGCAGAAACGAGCGTGAGTCTACGGTGGAGACCGTTGTTGAGTTGCGTGATGAGGCGTGGGCGTGGGATGATTTTCGGCCGAAGTGGTGGCACAAACAGCTTGGTTGCAAGAATCGGTGTTGTCATTTGGTCACTATCCTCACGTTAACAAGGGCTTGTTTCGGGATATACCCCAGATACTGCCACTCGCTAAGCTAGCTCAGATAGAAACTCCTTGTCGGGCTGCAACGGTGGTGGCGCGTCGTTCATATCGACGAAGTACTCTCCCGCTTGATGTGGCCTGTCATATATGGGCTAATCTTGGCGGTTAATTCTCTGGTCACTGGTACGCCCTTATCTCGCATTGTTCCAGAGCATCGGTCATATCAACAACGTTGTGAAGCAAGACGGCATTGGCAACCAAATTGAGATATTTGATGCGCTTCTCCTGTTCAACGGGGTCGTCAATCTTGATAATACCATCGTCGCCAAAACTCAGCCAATCAAGGAAATTGGGTTGTGCTGGTTGTTGAGTGCGGGGTTGTTGTTCAGTAAATCTGATTCAACCCGCCATCGGCCGGAATTTCTCGTTCGCGTCGAGCGATATAGTCAAGCAATGCTTCGTTTTTAGCTTCATCTAATTTTGGCTCTTCGTATTCGCGCAACAGCTTGCGTGCATAGTCGAGCGCACGTTCAGGTAGTTCTTTAGACCCTTCAGCTTTCCATTGCTCAATTGAATTATTGTCGAACAGCTCTGACATGAAAAAGCCGCGCTCAAAGTTTGCCAGCGTGTGTGGATGTCCGAGATAGTGACCGCCGGGGCCGATGTCGCGCACAGCGGCGAGGGCTTCGTCAAAGTCATCCCAGCGAGGCCCTTCGGCGAGACGATACCCCATCGCGCACTGCTCTGCATCGACAACAAATTTTGCTACGGAGCAGTGCATCCCCGCTTCATTCCAGCCGGCCGAGTGCCAGATATAGTGTGCGCCAGAGAGCATAACGGCATTGAGCGTTGCTGCGCTTTCATAACCCGCTTGCGCGTCGAACGTCTTTGCGCCACCAAGCGTGTTAGATGTGCGCCACGGCAAATTGTAGTAGCGTGCCATTTGCCCAATCATGAAGTTCATCAGTGAGATTTCAGGCGTTCCCGCCATCGGTGCGCCTGATTTCATCGAAACAGTCGAAAGATAATGCCCATAAATGACTGGGCAGCCCTTCTTGACAATTTGCGAATAGGCAAGGGCAACGAGGGCTTCGGCGTTAAGCTGAACGACGGCAGGCACGGTTGAGGCGGGTGTATTTGCACCACCTAACACAAATGGTGAGACGAGAATTGGCTGATTGCGACGATTAAATGCCCGCATCGCGCCCAGCATCGTTTCGTCCCAAACGAGGGGTGAGTTGCCGTTGACATTGCCCGTCACGACAGGGTTTTCGAGGATGTGGTCTTTGCCAAACAGAATCTCACACATGTCGAGAACGTCCTCCGCGTTTTTGGGCGAGGTGGTCATTCCCATGAACGTCTTGTCGGAGTACTTCATCGACGAATAAGTAATGCGAAGATGTCGATGGGCGACGGGATGATCCATCGGTTCAACGATGTGGTGTGCGGAGGAGTGGATGGCAGGGAGCGCATGGGACAGCTTGTGGAACATTGCCAAGTCGTCCAGCGTTGGGTTGCGGCGCACACCGTTGAGATCGCGCAGATAAGGTGCGCCTGTCATGGGGACAAAAATCGAATTTTTGTCGCCTAGCTTGACCGTTTTTTGTGGGTCGCGTGCGTTGAGCGTCAGGTCGGCCGGAATCGACTTAATCAACTCTTTAATGTGGGCGCGGTCAACATAGACGCGCTCCCCTTCTACCTTTGCGCCGGCCTCACGCCAATGTTGCAGCGCGATCTTGTCGCGGAAGATCACGCCGACCTCTTCGAGAATTCGCATTGATTCATGATCGATGCGTTCGATCTGTGCCTGATTGAGTGGCTCAACGACGGGCATGTTGCGCGTCAGATGTGGGAGCATGGTGGGACGATAGGCGGCGATGGCTTGGCGTTTGGCTGCGCTGCCGCCTTTTCTGCGTTTTCTAGTCATGTTTTGTCCTATGGCCGAGTGCGGCCGAGATTTGATGTGCGGTTCTCATCACGCATTGGGCAAGTTTGGTAAGGCGTGGTTCGATGCGAGACGTGGGTGCGCCGATGCAAAGTGCGGCTTGCGCGTCGCCGTGCAGATCGAAAATGGGCGCGGCAATAGCGGTTAGGCCAATTTCGAGTTCATTGCGCGTGATGGCGTAGCCTTGTGTCTTTACTTCGGTAAGTTCCTGCTCAAAGCGATTTGGGTTGGTGATGGTAAAGGGAGTGTATTTTTCGAGCGGGGAGAGGCTGATCTGAGCGTGGGATAGGTCATTTTGCCATGCGAGGAGGGCTTTGCCAGTGGAGGTGACATGAGCGGGATAGCGACCGCCAATATATTGAGACATGCCGAGCAGGTATCGGCCGATCTTCTCTTCAATCACAATCGTTTTCGGCCGATTCTCCTCGTCTACCCACAGCACGTCAATCGTAACCGACTCCGTCGTTTCTCTGACTAACTGTGTCAAAAATGGCTGGGCGACTGTTCTCAAACTATTCGCCCGCATCGCCCGACCGCCCAAGACGATCAGTTCTGCGCCGAGCGTGTATTCGGCCGAGTCCGTTTTGCGAATCACGCCTTCCGCCTCCAACGCCGCTAGCAGACGAAACGCAGTCGTGCGCTTCAGGCCGCTTGCCGTGATGAGAGCACTCAACGACCAAACGGGCTGCTCGTCGGTGAACAGGTTAATCAGCTGAAATGTGCGGGCAACAGCTTGCGTCCCTGCGTATTTCTCCTTCATTGTGTCCATAAAATGGAATGGTAATCCATAATATGGATGACAGCAAATGTGCGAGATGTTCCTGAGTGGGGTTGACGCTCTTGTTGGCAAATGGGTGAATTCCTACTTCCTGCTACGATTCACCTTAGCTACGCAAGCAGTTAATCTGGATAGTTCGTTGCTATATTTATCACTCCCCCCTAAAATTACGCTAGAAACGCGAAAATTTACGTTTTTATCTCAACTAAGGAAAAGTTTTTATGTACACAGCGGAATATCATGCAGAAAGTCTCCAAAACATTCGTAATGGCGGCGTTGCTACAGGGGTACGCATTATTGTGCCACGCAATGCTTGCCCAGTTTGCCAGTATTATGAGGGTGGATATAAGTTTGATGAAGAAGACGAACGGCCAATTCCCCCACTCCCCCTAGAAGGTTGTTCGGATATTGGCGGATGTCGTGCATTCTACACGCCGATTCTCGATTTGCATGGCCCCTAATGGCGCAGACTCCCGTCTGCGCCTCTGCAAAAATGCGCCAGCTACTTTTATTGATGACAATCATGTTGGTTGCTTGCGGTGGAGAGCCTGATCCAACGCCGACAGCAACGCTCTCGGCCGAATTAGCAGCCGGTCATACCGTCTATCAAGCCAACTGTGCTATCTGCCACGCATTGACCCCTGAGACAGTTGTGCGCGGCCCTTCGCTACACGGTATCGCAACCCGCGCTCGTCAACGAGTGCCGGGAATGGATGCACGCGACTATCTCTACACATCTATTTTGCGCCCGGCCGATTATCTCGTAGATGGTTATGAAAATATCATGCCGACCAATCTTGGCAAAGATTTGACGGGTGAGGAGATGGATGCTGTCGTAAACTATTTGCTGACATTTGAGTGATGTTTTGAGAAAGGGCAAGTGTTATGAAGTTTTCGCCACAAGGTTAAACGTATTACGTAAACTGGACACGCAATACGCTTTATGGTAGCGGCTAGCTAAAGATACTTGCATAAAGGAGAAGGAATGATGATACGCAAAATTGGGAAATTTCTAGGTGCTCTGTTTGCATTGTTGGTTACGGTATTTGGGATTGGGGCGACGTGGGCGGCAAATACCCCTGTCCCAATCGACATCCCTATTCCGGATGAAGTATCTGCAACTGGCTCGATAGCGGCACTGCCGGCTACGTCAGGGTTGTTGCGCGACTTTCCGCCCATGAACACACCGGCTGACAATCAGGTGACGGATGTTCGCGCCGAGTTAGGGCGACAACTGTTTTTTGACCCGATTCTATCGGCCGACGACAACGTATCCTGCGCCACCTGTCATCATCCTGATCGCGGCTTTAGCGATGGGGAGATGGCGGGGCGTAGCGGGCGTAATGTGCCAACACTGTGGAACGTCGGCTATGCTCAATTTTTGCAGTGGGATGGCAGCATGGAGTCACTGGAGTCACAGGCTCTGACACCATTGACGCACGCGGATGAGATGGCGGCCGATTTGGATGAGATGGCGCAAGATTTGACGGGGATTTCAGCCTATCGAGATCGCTTTGATGAGGCATACGACGGGGAGATTTCGGCCGAGACCGTTACCTACGCCCTCGCCGCCTTCCAACGTACTCTCGTCACCCGATTAAGCCCCTTTGATCGCTACGCGCAAGGTGACCGCGATGCGCTTACCCCAGAACAGCGGCGCGGCCTCGCTCTATTCCGCTCTGGCGCAACGCGCTGCTTTGAGTGCCACGCCGCCCCAACGTTTGCCGATAATACCTTCCGCGTGATTGGCGTGCCAAGCAGTGATCCCGGACGGGCAGCCGTTTCTGATGACGGCATGGAAGGGGCATTCAAAGTGCCAACGCTGCGAAATATCGCCCTGTCCGCCCCGTACATGCACGATGGCAGCATGGAAACGCTCGAAGAAGTGGTTGAGTTTTACGCAGATGGCGGCGGCCGCGCTCATGATCGCAGCGGTATCGATCCGTTTGTATCTGGTTTTGAGTTAAGCGAGCAGGAAAAGAAAGATATGGTCGCGTTTTTACATGCGCTGACCGATGAAAGCAACCTGCCAGCTGTCCCCGGCACGGCTCTGTCAGGGCTACCTGCGATCACTCGCTACAACAATCCCGCTCGCCGCACCGTGCGAAGTTTCAATACACAGCGCACAGGCGGCTATGCACGCCCCGCGCGTGAGCCGATGGAAATTATAATCTCGCCCGGCGATGATGTGCAGGCAAAAGTTGACGACGCGCTGCCCGGCGACACGATTTTGTTTGAGTATGGCGTATACAATGAGCGGGTTGCCACCGATGTCAATGATTTGACGATTGAGGGCATTCCTAGTGGCACAGGCGAATATCCGATCTTTGATGGACGAGGGTCGCTATCAGAGGCGTTTATCGCATCAGGCAGTGACTTCAAAATTGGCAAGCTGCACGTTCGCAACTACACAGATAACGGCATTCTGGTCGAGGGTGCAACCAACGTACATGTCTATGATGTCATCAGCGAAGACACAGGCACGTATGGCATCTACCCGACAAAAAGCACCAACGTGTTGGTCGAGCGCGTGACGGCGAGCGGCGTGAATGATGCCGCAATTTATGCAGGGCAGTGCCGCGATGTCATTGTACGTGATAGTGAGGTGTTTGGAAGCGTCTTGGGAATCGAGCTAGAAAATACGCTGAATGGCGAGATATACAATAACTACGCGCACGATAACAGCTTGGGTATATTTGTCGTTGTGCTGCCACAGTTAACGGCGAAAATCTCGCGCAATACACAGGTGTACGACAACTTGGTTGTTAATAATAACATTCCCAATTTTGCGGATGAGGGGATGGCAGCGGCTTTGGTTCCGCCCGGCGTGGGGATTTTGTCGTTGGCGGCCGATGATGTTGAAATCTACAACAACGAAATCAACGACCATCGCACAGCAGGTGTCGCTATTTTTAGCTTAACGGCGGGATTTGATACAAATGAAATCGATGTAGGGCCGAATCCCGAAAACAACTATGTACATAACAACACATATAGCAACAATGGCTATGATCCCGTCGATTTTGTCGCCGATCTGGGCATCCCTGTAGGCGATACTCTGTGGGATGGCTCAGGTTGGAACAACCGCTTTGACGAACCAGATGCAAAGCATGGGTTTCCCCTTCTGATGCCCGGCGACAATTGGGGGATGCGAAGCAAGCGGGTGCATTGGCACTTTTTGAATGCGTTGGTGAGCTTGTTGCAATAACACTTGCGTGAGAAGTCAACGACTATCGACTTGAGTCGGTAGTCGTTGACCTCAATGCAGTCATCCTGCCGCACGATAACGAGAGTTGTTCCTAACCGGCAAGGTCAGTCCGTTTTTTATCCTGCCACACAAAATAAACCAACAACAGAATCGTTAATCCGAGAGATAACAGTAGCGGTGTGATAGGCGAATCTACAATGCCTGTGTCGAGAAGGTTAACGGCCGTTGCATCAAGTGGTGCAAAGGCAAAGTCAACCGTCCAATCGACGGCTGTATCATCCAGCCCAGTTGCCAAACCATGTGCATTTTCTCCCGTTGGCTCCGTGTCACCGAGCGTAACATGATTGCTGCACACACCGCTGAGACCAGGGTTGGCAACGTAAACCGTGTTGTGATCGGTACTATCATCCCCCGCGCCCGTGCTATTGGCATTTGCACCGACGACACCATACTGTGCGCCATCTACATTGTTCCACAAATCACCACTCGGCGTAAACTCCTCACTTGGAATACAAACCACATACACCCCAGCCTCAACACCCGTGAACTGATAGGCCCCTGCAACAGTCGTTGTCGTCAATAGTGGTGTTTCGGCAACCGTACCGCTGACGACGCGGTATAGCTGCATCGTTACATCACCCGCCGGCGTATCTGTGCCGTCGTTGTACATCCCGTTACCCGTTGCCTCGCCATCAATCCAAACGAAGTTGCCAATTGCATAAGATGGAACGGCGTTAAAGGCGAAGTCAATCGTCAAATTGTCCACCGTGCTGACCTGCACAACTGCGCCAGCGCTGTTGTGATTTTGATTGTCGCCCGTCGCGGGATCGCTATCCGTGCCGCTGACAAGAACGGTTGAAGGCGTGTAGCCTGCTGGTGTTGCCACTGTGACGGTGTACGTCGCGTTGGCGGGAACGGTGAAGGTATACAAACCTGACGAGTCAGTCGTCGTTGTGATGACTGTGCCGTTTGCATCCGTCAATGAAACGACCACACCAGAAGCGTCTGTCACTGCGCCTGTCGTTGCATCACCATCGCTATCATCTTCAAACCAGATGTAGTTACCGATGTTGACGGCATTGGTCGCCCCAAAGTCATAGCTGGCGGCGGGATTGCCCTCGCTCGTGGGGTCGCTGTTTTGAGTTGTGTCGAGTGCGCCCTGAATGGGGGTTGCAGGTGCGCCTGCTGGATTTTCGCTGTCTGCTTGATCGTTGGTGGCGGTTGCGTCGATGATTGTTGGGATTAGGTTGGGGGGAAGTTCGGCCGAAAGCTCAAATCCCGGCGCACCACTCGCAGGAGCCGCCGTCCCGCTGCCCGTCCGATGGCTCTCATCCTGCAACAAATTGCAGAAGCTATACCACCCTTGCTCCGTCACACCCGTTGTACTCGGATCATCCCCTGTCACCGTCGTCAAGACGGTCACATCACCGGATGGGTAGGTGATCGTCAGCGTCATCGTCACACCGTCGATTCCCGCTTCTCCTGCATCTTGAATGCCGTTGCTATTTGCACTGTCGTCCCAGACAAAGTTGCCGATACACGCAGGGTCGAGATAGTAGCCGAAATCGGCCGTCAAATTCGTCTCACCCGCTGCAACACTCACCCCGTATGGGTCGAGCTGACTGTTGTTGTCCGTTGCGGCCGTTCCCAAACTGTGCCAATAACCCGCCAACACGCCATCCACGTCGGTCACATCGACAACATAATCACCCGCTGGCAGCCCTGCAAACAGATAGTTGCCATCTGCCCCATAGCTTCCTACGTTGATCGCCGCGTCGGTCGTCGTTGTGCCGAACAGCGGTTCACCCGCGTCGATGCGCCCGTTGCCGTTGAGGTCACGATAGAGGTCAATCGTCACCCCACCAATTGGTATCTCAACGCCACCATCATAAACGCCATCCGCATCGACATCGAGCCAAACGAGATTGCCAATCGACGCGGCACTGGCTGGCGTGTAGCCATAATCTTGGTCGAGATCGATCCCGCCCGATGCACTCAAATCGACGACGCTCGTATTGTCATTGCCGCCATTTGGGTCAACCGTATTGCTCAACCCCTCTAAAACGCCACCGCTGGCGAAATTTTCAGGCGCAACGGTCACTGTATACGTCCCCGTCGGGTTGAGACCGCCAAAGTAGTAGTGACCGTTTTCATCCGTCGTCGCCGTTGTCGTGATACCGTTGCTGTCGGTCAAAATCACGATCACGCCTTCGAGGCCGGGTTCATCCGCATCTTGGTCGCCGTCGCCGTTGATGTTGAGGAAAATCGTATCCCCGATCAAACCTGTACCATCATCCGCGCCATAGCCGAAATCTTGGTCGCGGTCGTTGATGTTCCCCGCGTCAATCGTCGTCGCGCTGATGCCAAGTCCCGTTTCCAAGCCGGCTGTCGGATTCGCGCCATCGTTGTCGTAGGTGGCAGTCAAGCCACTCAACACATTATCGGTGTCGTTGACCCAAACGATGTAGTCAGTGTATGCGAGACCTTCAAATAGATATTGTCCATTGGCATCGGTTGTGTCCGTAGCGACAATTGGTTCGCTCGCGTCCCATTCG
This sequence comes from uncultured Ardenticatenaceae bacterium, assembly GCA_964389925.1. Lineage (GTDB taxonomy): Bacteria > Chloroflexota > Anaerolineae > Promineifilales > Promineifilaceae > CALECP01. The sequence continues at coordinate 23,295 of CAYMGE010000050.1, read as the reverse complement.
CCGTTGCCATTGATATCATAGATCAGGGCAACCGTCACGCCGATAATGCCGTAATCAGTTGCATCCGCGACTCCGCCAGCTCCTTGTGTCACTGCACCACCACCATCAACGGGAGCCAACGCTGGCCCATTGCCATCGCCATCTGCGTCAAAGAAAATAGTGTCGCCAATGCTGCCAACCGTTGCGCCGCCCTGTGGTTGATACCCAAAGTCAGCGTTGAGGAAGACATCACCGGGAGCCAGAACGATGGGGGTCGTCGTTGTGTTGTCGTTGTTTATGCCAGACGTGCCAAAGTGATCGGGGTCGCCCGTTTGGTTGTAGTCTGCACCCAAAACGGGGTGTGATGCACCTGCATCGTTGGTGACGGTGACGACATAGGCGGCTGGCGGTAAGTTGGTGAAGATGTAGTTGCCGTTTGCGTCGGTCGTCGTCGTGCCGTAAACGGTATCGTAAACGCCATCGCCGTCGGGATCATGATAGAGCGTCACTTCAACACCAAAGACACCCGCTTCATTGGGGTCTTGTGCGCCATCGCCATCCGTGTCAACCCAGATGCGGTCGCCAATTGCGCCGTTGCCCTGTCCGCCCGTCGTGCTGCCAACCTCACAAAGCTGCATCGCGTCAATCGACATGCCGCCCGTTCCCTGTTGCGAAATGACGATGCGATCCATAAAGGCGGGGTCAAAGGTGAAGGTGTGACAAACTTCCTGCCAGTCGAGATTTGTGCTGCTACTGCTTTGTGGCAACGCCTGATTGTGGAGGCTTGCATAGCTGGTTCCTTGTGCGTATTCGATATGTGCAATCGCGCCGGATTGTGTGCCGGCCGCTGCCATATAGCACATCTGATACTGTTCGCCGGGAGTCAGTCCCGCTGAAAGGAAGACATCAATACTCTGTTCGACGCATTCAAAAGAGCCTACGCCACCGGGCAGATAGGCAAAGTAGTCACCCTCTGGATTGTTGATGTTGCCAGCGGTATCGTCGATCAAGAATGCGGTGGGGTGTGACCCATTGCCTGTGAGGGTTGGCATCCAGCTTGCAATGTTGGTGTCGTTTTCAGCCCATGCGTAAGCCTGTAGCGAGTCGCCGTTGAAGTCGGCTAAGGGGGTTGGTGTGAAGGAAACACCTGCGCCGAACTGCTCAAAGCCAGCGTTGGTGAGGGCGTTGAAGCATTCGCCGACTGTGTTGACGGTCGGCACATAGTTGTAACCAAAATCGGCCGTCAGATTCTCCAGCGGCTGCCCATTGCCAATGCTAACTGGATACCCAGTCAACGCTGTGCTTGGAATGGCGGTCGTGCTGTGATCCTGATTGGTGAAGTCCCCGTTGGGTTGTGGGTAAGTCGTCGTTTGTGACATGCCCGCTGGTAGCGTCGTCTCATCGACATCGACGTAGTAATCACCCGCTGGCAACTCGTCAAACAGGTAGTTGCCGTGACTGTCTGTGACGGTCGTGCCGACCAAGCTGCCTGCGCTGTTGTAGAGATTGACCGTCACATTGGCGAGGCCATCTTCGCCAACATCTTGGTAGCCATCGCTGTTTTCATCGATCCAAATCGTGTTGCCGATTGCGCCGAGCGTTTCAACGGGTGCGAGGCAGACGTTATCAAAGGCAACATAGGAAGTTGCGCCCCCGACGGCTGCACTGGCACTGACCCAAATATCGGCCGATCCCGTCCCCCCGCCCGTCGTAAACGTATAACAATACTGCTGCCACGGAATCGTCGTCGCCGCATTGTCATCCCACGCAGGGTTGTCGGGCAGCGTGACCGTCGTGAAGTGGAATGGTGCGCCATCTTCATCAACCTCAAACGCAAGCCCACTCGCGTTGCCGTCCGCATTTGCATCGGCCGCCCACGCACACAGTTGATAAGTCGTGTTTGACTCCAACGAAACGTTCACGTCAGGCGACATACACGCATCTGTCGAGTCAGCCGTCGTGCCAGATGAGAAGGTGTAAATATACTTCGTTCCGCTGTACGCTTGGGAGCTATTGATCCAAGTGACATCCCCATTCCCTGTGTCTTGGTTCCAATCAATCGGTGTAACCCCACCTGTTGCCAGTGGCACACTGAGTTGGAAACCACCTGCAAATGCAGTGCCACCGCTAAACGTGCCGTTCTCAAACGAATCGTTGGGCAATAAATTGCCTTCACACACGGCAGGATTTGTGTTGGAAGCCGTGATCGACACGAAACTCATGTCGAGCGTGTAGTCAGCGTTGCGGTTGGCGGTCGTGTCGGTGACGCTGTTGATCGCCACGCCGTGATCGGCCTCGCTCAGGTCGCCGCCGCCAAATTCGAGCGTGATGAGCGGTGAGCGCGTGTAGCCCGCCGTCGTCGTGCCGTCCGTTCCGTTGTCATCGCTATCGGTTCCATTGTCAGGATTGGTTGAGGAGACGATATTGTTTGAAGAGACCAAGCCGCTCGGATTCTCCACCTCGATCATGTATTGTGCGGGAGATAATCCTGTAAACAGATATTTGCCGTTTGCGTCGGTCGTCGTTGTGATACCTGTGGTCGCGCCAACGCTGTCTAACAGTCGTACTTCTAAACCAGACAAACCCGGTTCACCAGAATCGTAGAGGCTATTTTGATTGAGATCATGCCAGACGAGATTGCCGAGCGAGAGCGTGCCGACCAACCCCGCATCCCAACGTGAGTCGAGCGTCGCCGTGGCATCAGGATCGCCAGCCGCTTGCGCTGCGCTGGGGCTGACGGTGAACGTTCCCGTCGAGCCAGAAACGGGGTCTGCATCGGAATCGTCTGTGTCATCTGTGCCATCATTGGCATTGACAAACGTGTAGCCAGCGGGCGGCGTGAACAAGAGTTCATAGGTTGCGCCGTCTTCGAGGTTGTCGAATTGATAGTAGCCCGTGCCATCGGTGAAGGTGGTGGCAATCGGGAAGCCATTTGTGTCGAGTAGGTCAACGCGCACGCCAGCGATGCCGGGTTCGCCCACATCCTGCTGATTGTTATTGGTTGTATCTTCCCAGACGAAGTTGCCGATAGAAACGGGGCTTGCTGGGGTAGGGGTCGGTTGTAGCCCGGCATCAAGATCGCGGTAGTCGTCACCTGCGTTGAGATAGACGAGTTCGGTGATGCCTTGCGGGTTTGCATCGGAGTCGGTGATTTCGTCGCCTGTGCTGTTGGCGACGGTGAATGTCCAATCGGCCGAATTCACCCCACTCCCCGTCAGCGGATCCGTCCCCGTGATCCCCGAAATGTCAAAAATGACGTAGTAATTGCCAACTGGCAATCCTGTGAAGAGATAGGCACCGTTTGCGCCGGTCGTGAAGGGGGTTGCGCTGTCATCGGCCGAGCCATACACCCCATCTGCCCCAGCCAAAATCTGCACATCATCACCGCCGCCAATCTCGGCGTTAACGCCCGCACTCCAAAGCGTCACCTGCGCCCCTTGTACGCCAAACGGTTCCCCTTGATCGCCAAACCCATCAGTGTCATACCAAACATAATCGCCCAGTGAGGCGGTTGTGCAGATAAAGCCAAAATCGAGATCGACTGTTGCTGTGCCAGCCGTACCCGTAATTAGGGTCGCTTCAGCAAACCCATCTGCACCAACTGTGCCGTCGGAATCGAGGGTTGGATCACCGCCTTGCCCATTGGGGGTGATGGCTGCGTTGTGGAGTGCGCCGTAGAGGGCGTAATCGGCCGAATTATCAACCCGCACCAAATAGGTCGTGCTAGGCGTTAACCCGACAAACCCATACTCCCCATTCGCATCTGTCGCGGTCGTCTCGATTAAGGTCGCGCCCGTGCTGTCGTACAAGCGCACTGTCGCAAACGGCACGCCGCTCTCTGTTCCTTGCCGCACGCCGTCCCCATCGTTGTCACACCAAAGCTCGTTGCCAACGCTGTAAGTGGTCGTCACATCGACCATCTTCAACCCCACCTTGAGTGGTTCCGAAGAGGGCAACGTCGTTAAGTGGGCGGGGTTGGTGAGGTCGGGTGGATTGGAGATGTCGGGGTCGCCAAAAACGGCCGAATAACCAAAGCTATTCCACGCCACAGCGTACCCATCTCCATCGAGGTCGTGTGTTCCGGGCAGCGCATCTGCCTCACCTGTCAACTGGCGCACTGGAACAGTCACGCGCAGCCGTTCACCCGGTGCAAATGGTGTTGTCGCGCCCGGTGACCAGCGCAAGCCAAATGAGCGTGCGGCCGCTGTGCCATCGTTGGTATCGGGCGTTGCGCTTGCCGTCGTCCACGGATTTGCGTCACACGTCGCAGACGGCTCATCTGCATCCACTTCGGTAATCGTCACGCCGTCAAGTGCGCCAACAATGTCATCGGTCGCGCGGCATGGGTCGATGGAGGTCGAATAAAACGGTCCCGTCAACTCACCAGTAGGGACAACGCTCCATGTATCGGTCGCGTCATCGTAGCGTTCGATCACCAATGCCCCCGCGATCTCCTCTGACCATTCAGAGTTACGCGCCACGCTCGGATTTAACACCTCTGTGTCACCAATGTAGGGCAGAATGTCAACAATATCGAGTGATGTATATTCGACGTTACCCGTGTTGTCGATGTACAGTTCGTAGCTTCCCTCACCTGCCAGATTTGTATCGCCAAATTGTGGGAAGCGCGAAATGCCTGTGTCAAGTGCGCCCTGCACCCATTTGGAGGAGTTGAGGTCAGCCAATGCTGGCACAACGATGTTGCGAATTGCGTTGCGTGAACAAGCCAGCTCTGTTGTATCACCATCACCATCGAGATCATTCGTGTCGGTGACACCATTGGGACAGAGCCAATTGTTTTGACCCGCTGACGAAAACCCCGTGACGACGTTGCGGATCGTTGTTCCCGCGACGACCCCTTCACGGATGCGCGTGCTAAAAATAACCGCAATACTGGGGGCAATGTTTTGGTTGTCATTGACCAAGACATCTGCATGGATGGTGCAGCCGATAAACTCCCATCTGAGCAAAGTGCGCCCTGTGCCATTGTAATCTGGGGTATGTGTGAAGGTTGGATTTTGGCACGCGGGCGTATCCATATTGTAGGGTGGTGGCAGAGGCTCATCCATTGGCTCGTCAAATAGATGAGAGGTGATCATCCACCAATTTCCATCAACCGGGTCTTCCACAAACTCTAGTTCCGCAGGGAGCAGATCGACGATAACGGGATCAACGATGTCCTGATTCCCCCCTTTGCGATTCACAAGCTCTAGCGCATACCAAATCTCGTCCGCACGCGGGGTTTGCGGCGGGGTGGCACTGCTGTCATAGGTCACACCAGCCAACGCAAATACGGTTGGGTTTGGGTTATTGCTGCTGATCGCCCGTGTTGGATCATAGGCGATGTCTTTATAGGGTAGCCCTTCCGCATGGTAGTCGGTGAGTGGAATATCGACACAAGCGGTCGCGTCAGGCGATTCATAGTTTGCACTGATGCAATTTTGCAAGGTTGCGCTGGTGGAAGCTGTATCTGCCACGCGACCAACCCAAACGCCACTGCCACTGGCATTTGCCGCAACTGTGGTGCGAATCGTTTGCACATTGACGACATAACCAGCGGCTGGCACACCGGGAACCATTTCGCTGGCAAAGCAGCCAGACCCAAGTGCATAAGGAGGGCCAGCCGCGCCGTTGTCGATGACGTTATCGACAAAATCTATCAACCGTCCTTCGCCACCGGGGCCAGAGATAAAACCTCCCCCACAGTCGATAGAAACGGTTGAACTCAAACGGAAATCGATCATCTCTAAACCGGCTGGCACAGTGTCCGTGATGACATAAGAAGATGGTTTGGATGGATAAACGATATTGCCGCTGACAAAGGCTCCAGGGGCAACGCCGCCGCTCACGTAATTATGCAGGGTTTTTGAGATGTCGGTGGCGGGTGGAAGTGGTGGGGGGGCTGCGGGGCAAGTTGTGAGTGTGGGGGTGGCATCGACGGTGACGCTGTTGGAGGTGATTGTGCCGGCGTTTGAGGTTTGGAAATCGGCCGAATTACTCACGCTAGAAGCGACCGTCCCTGTATTATCACAAGCGGGAAACCGCGCCGTGATCCGCACCAACCCCGTCGAACCCGCCGCCAATACCCCATCTGGCGCAGGGTCAGAGTCTGGTGAGGCCAATGAAAACGTCACCGTGTTTCCCGTCACGTCTACCGCCGTCACGTTGCCGCTTGCAGGCGACGTATTGACGATGGTTAACGCGCTCGGCACCGTATCGACAATCTGGGCATTCTCACAATGCTCTGTCGCGCTGGCGCAACGATACTGGATTGTGAAAATAAAGGTTTCACCGGGCGCAGGTGTCGCATTGCTGACACTTTTGAGAATCAACAAACTAGGAGCCAATGGCGCAGCCAAGCCTTGACTAAATGTGGAAAAGAGTAAAAAGAACAGCGTTATAGATACAAGATAAGCAAAAAATTTGCCTTTTGATACAGACATTACAACTCCAATTATTTGATACAACATTTTCAGACAGTTGGCGTGCGACATTGCGCCAATACGTTCACTAATACTGCATTATTTGTGGCTTTAAGGCGTGGCTGCTTTGCTGGTGCGCGGTCAGTGGGTGCGGCAACTAACGGTTTGCCTCTGTGACACAACAGTGAACCAATCATAGAGTCAAAAACGGTTGGCTTATGTAGGCCATCCGTACTAATTTCCTTATTTGTGAGATCATTTTCACGCTGTAGTGACAGATTGCAAGATATGTCGTAAGACTATTGATACACTGCGATTGGTAGCGTGCATGTCTACCTTCAGATGCTAGGCCGAATCCCATTCTGCTTTGTCAGCGTCGAATGTCCGATTTTTTCGTGTGCCTCAGCGATAGAGGCCTAGTGTGCGTGACAACCTTAAATACGCTTGCCCTTTGCGTTAACGTCAACTATCATTTGAGCCTGTTGAATCCAGAGTCATCAGCAATCGAGCAAGATCAGCGGTAGCTTTACCAACTACCAATTAACCGCCCACCAAGAAACCAAAATGGACTCAATCTATTTCAATGAAGAACACAATGAACTACGCATGATGGTGCGTAATTTTGTCCAGAACGAGATCAATCCCCATGTGGAAGCGTGGGAAGAGGCGGGGATTTTCCCCGCGCGTGATTTGTTCAAGAAGCTAGGCAACTTGGGGTTGCTTGGATTGACCTATCCCGAAAAGTATGGGGGTGGCGGAATGGACTATTGGTATCAGGCGGTGTTTGTTGAGGAAATCGGCCGAATTACCTGCGGCGGTGTCCCAATGGGGATTGCGGTACAAACCGACATGGCAACGCCAGCACTTGCTGAACATGGCACAGAGACGCAAAAAGAACAATTCCTGCGCCCCGCGATCAGTGGCGATGCCGTTTTTTCAATTGCTGTCAGTGAGCCAGATGCAGGGTCTGATGTCGCCTCAATTCGCACCCGCGCCATCTCAGACGGCGATGACTACATTATCAACGGCTCCAAAATGTGGATCACCAATGGGACGCAAGCTGATTATCTAACCTTGCTCGCTCGTACTGATGATCGCAATCGCGGCTTCAAAGGGATGTCGCTGATTATCGTGCCAACCGACACACCGGGCTTTAACGTCAGCCGCAAGCTCGACAAACTCGGTCAGCGCAGTAGCGACACCGCCATTTTGCGCTTTGACGATATGCGTGTGCCAAAAGCGAACCGAATTGGGGCAGAGGGAATGGGTTTTATGCTTCAAATGCAGCAGTTCCAAGTGGAGCGGTTGGCGGCCGCGTTGCTGACCGTTGCAGGGGCGGAAGAGGCGATTAAGCTGACCGTCAAGTATTGTCGTGAGCGCAAAACGTTCGGCAAACCGCTGATTGAAAACCAGTGGATTCATTTCAAATTAGCAGAACTAATCGCCGAAGTTGATTTGCTCAAAAACTATAACTACCACTGCATACGCAAATATGTGGCGGGGCAAGACATGACTCGTGAGGCATCTATCGCCAAGCTCAAAGCGGGAAGGCTCGCCCGCGTTGTCGCCGATACGTGCGTGCAGTTCCATGGCGGCATGGGCTACGTCGAAGAGTATCCCATCGCCCGCTACTTCCGTGACTCGCGCCTAACCTCCATCGGCGGTGGCGCAGACGAGATTATGTTAGGGATCATTGCGAAGATGGAAGGGATTGGGTTGGGGCGTGAATAACAGATCAAGGATTAAAACAGTGCAGATTTTTCCATTTTCGGCAATCGTTGGACAAGACGACATGCGGCTTGCGTTGCTGTTGAATGCGGTCAACCCCGCGATTGGTGGGGTGTTGGTGCGGGGGGAGAAGGGAACGGCAAAATCGACAGCCGTGCGTGGACTGGCAGCATTGTTGCCCAATGTGCGCGTTGTGGCAGGGTCGGTTTATCCATTTTCGGCCGATGATTGCCCCAATGATGTCCACCCTGAAACCGTCGCGCTCGAAGAAACACGCCCTGCCCCCCTCGTCAATCTACCACTCGGCATCACAGAAGATCGTTTACTTGGCACAATTGACTTAGAAGCTGCATTGCAACGCGGCGAACGTCGTTTTGAAGCGGGGTTGCTAGCTCAAGCGCATCAAGGCATTCTCTACATTGATGAGGTGAACTTGCTGCCCGATCATATTGTCGATGTGCTACTCGATGTCGCCGCAATGGGGGTCAATCGCGTCGAGCGCGAAGGGGTATCGGCCAGTCATCCAGCACGCTTTATTTTAGTTGGCACGATGAATCCTGAAGAGGGAGAATTGCGTCCACAGCTATTAGATAGATTTGGTCTTGCTGTTGAGGTGGCAGGGTCGCAGGAACGAGTTATTCGCACCGCTATTGTGCGGCGACGACTTGCGTTTGAAGCAAATTCGAGTCAATTTATCGACAGCTATGCGAACAATGAGAGGGAATTGCGTAAAAAGATTGTTGCAGCGCAACATTTACTGCCGTCAGTGGTATTAAAAGATGTACTGCTCGACCTAATTGCCGACATTTGCATCACATTTGGTGTCGATGGAATGCGGGCAGATTTGGTGATTTATAAGACGGCAAGGACGTTAGCAGCGTGGGAAGGGACAACGGAGGTTTCGGCCGATCACGTCCAACGCGCCGCCCAGCTCGCCCTCCTCCACCGCCGTCGTCGTCAGCCATTTGACAATTCGGGGGTCGATCAGAAAAAGCTCGATGACGTGCTTGACAACTATAATCGAGAGCGAGAAGCAGAGAGTGCTGCGGAGGATGATTGATGACGGGTTAGGTAAATCGGGGGAAGGCGGTGAGGGTCGTGAAGAGGTTGTCGCTGCGGGGGAACCATATCAGGTACGGCGCTTTTCGGCCGATAAACCCAAAGCCAGCATAGCCACTCGCGGCCGACGCACTAAAACGATCAACTCGCCCACCGGTCACACCATCCGCACTGCCATTCCTCAACAACCTATCACACGTCTGACAGACCTCTCAATCGACGGCACTTTACGCGCTGCCGCTCTACGTCGGGCAACAACGGGTCAACCGCTTGATAGCCGCGCCCTCAAACTTCTGCACAGCGATCATCGAGTAAAGATACGCGCTGCGAAAGCACCCAATTTGATCCTGTTTGTCGTTGATGCGTCGAGCAGCATGGCGGCAAAGCAACGCATGATTGCCGTTAAGGGTGCTATTCTCAGCCTGTTGCTAGATGCATACCAAAAGCGTGACACAGTTGGACTGATTACCTTTCGCCGTCAGGGCGCACAGCTAATTCTGCCGCCAACGCGCTCTATTGAATTGGCGCAACGTCATCTCCAAAAGCTGCCCACAGGGGGACGTACACCACTCTCACATGCCCTATTGCTTACAGTCGAAACGCTGCAACGCTATATGACGGCCGATACGATTCCCTTACTAATCATTATCTCCGATTGTCGCGGCAATGTGGCACTCAATGGCAAACTGAGTACGGCAACGATTCGCAGTGAGGTTCAACAATTAGGCAGTCAAATTGGGTCGCGTGACATCTCATCACTCGTTATTGATTGTGAACAAGGCAACAGGCGGTATGGGCTGGCACAGGAGTTAGCGACAGCGATGGGCGGCGAGAGAATTGAGTTGGGGGAAGTCTCGGCCGATTCGATCCTAAAAACGGTCAAACAAGTCAGGCTTTCAGACACATGAACTCCAATGATATGATCGTTTGATAGGAGTGGGGATTGACAATCTATTGTAATTTTCACAAATTGGGGTTGCGCCCTAGATCGCCTTCTGCTATCATCCTCGCTGCCCTATGGCGGGCGTGGTGTAGGGGTTAACACGCCTGGTTGTGGCCCAGGAGATCGTGGGTTCAAATCCCACCGCTCGCCCTAAAAAAGTCGTTGCAAATGTAACGGCTTTTTTGATCCCTCTTTCTTTTGCATCCCGCCTTATCAACCGATAAGATAACACGATGAACCGCTATCAAACCATTCAGCACATCTTAAAAACGTACAACACTATTGCTGTTGTCGGTTTTTCGTCTAACCTTTCTAAAGCAGGCTACTACGTTCCCGACTACATGCAGCGACACGGTTATGTGATCATTCCCGTCAATCCTCATCTCGAATCTGCGTTAGGGCAGACTGCTTATCCAACCTTAGAAGACATCCCACAGCCCGTCGAAGTTGTTCAGATATTCCGCCGGCCACAATACGTTGTGCCATTTGTGAAGGCTGCGATTGAGATCGGCGCAAAGGCAGTCTGGTTACAATTAGGCATTGTCAACGAGGAAGCACATCAATTGGCACAAGAGGCAGGGGTGCTATTTGTAGAAGATAGCTGCATGTTAGTGGAACATCGTCATTTGAAACAATACGAAGGCTCGTTTTAACGCTGGGTTAACGCCACACAGGATACTAAGTACTCAGTCACATTGTAATAGTCAAGTTTGATTGGACGCGATGTCCAAAGATGTCCGCAAGTTGTCCGTGTGTGGACAGATGTTTTTGCTATGATGCAAGTTGATAGTATCAAGGTACTATCGTTCAACAAGAAACATTGTTAAGTTTGCGACATTGGAGCTGTACCAATTCCGTCGCACAAGACAGATAGCAGCCCCATTTGTCTTTCTCCAAAAACCAACAATTTGATTTTTTGATGCCAGTTAAAGCTGGTGATCGGCGTACAGAAAATATTTGTATACACCTATATAGCCTGTGTAAGGTAAATCGTTTGCCAAATAGGGTATAGTTAAGGTCAGACAAATTGTAGTTGCACAATAGGTAATTGCTCGATAAACGCCTGCTATTTAGTAGTTGCAATGGCACCTATTTTTGCATTGAGCAGGGCGGCTTTGCCCTTGTACAGAATAGCAATGACAGCACCAATCCAACTCGCTCAAACCCCATCTGTCCACACATATGTCGATGAGCGCATCGGCGCATTTACTGTTCCGGGGCCACATCATAGTGAAACAGGATCGCAAGATTCTTTTTGGCCAACAGCAAACGCACCCGTTGCACACTCACTGTCACGGCTGGACATCGTGCAGCATGGGCGGCTCTACATTTTGGCAGATGGTGTGTCCCTTTGTGCTGATGGTAGAGAAGCGAGTCGCATTGCGGTCGAGACGGCCGGAACCTACTATTATCAGACGGCAAGTGCATACCCACCTACAGAGGCAGGACGAATTCAGCGTCTGGAAGACGCGGTATGGCAAGCCCATTTGAGTGTTGCGGCATGGGATGAACGTCTTTTTTGCTGGCGTGCTGAGAAACATCCAGACGGCGTGGCGCACTATTTTCGCAGCGATCAGGTGATCAACGCAGATCGGCCGCTCTGCCCACTCTGCAACAATCCGCTCGTCGGTCTGCAAACGACTATTCTCGCCGCGCTTGTGCGTGGACAACATTTAACCATCGTTGGGGTTGGCGATTGCAGCGCATTCCGTTTGCCAAACAATGCTGACTACGGCGTTGAGTGGATTTTCACACCGCAAGATGGCAAGTTCTTGGGAATGCCAAGTTTGTTGCGTCAAGCCATTCTAGCCCAGACATTTACGCTTTCATCCGGCGACGACATATTGTTGTGTAGCGATGGCATGGTCAAAGTGTTGAACGGGCTGCATAGCGACATGGGCTGGCACCAATTTTTGCGGCAGCGTTTGGATGGTGAGTACCAAGTCAACGTGCGCGATACCGTTCAGGACTTAGACGGCTGGCGTTTGAGCAAGCCACGTCAGCGCAAACTCCACGATGATTTGAGCCTCATTGCGGCCGGCTTACAACCAGAGGCGGTTGTAAATCGACAAACAGAGCGGGCGTTGCAACGCTATGATGAACTAGTCGCAAAAGAGCAACCAAGTGGAAAAGATTTTGAAGCGTTCTTGGGCGCGGCCGAAAATGCGCTGATCAACAACGATGATCCAAAATTGTGGCAGCTCTTTGGCAAAGCCCTACATCGTTACGGTATTCAACAGCTCAGTGAGGCGGATGATTGGCGCGACCCAACACTTGCACATACGTTGGAAGTCGCCACCATCACATTGCGCCGGTCTAATGAGTGGGTTTCGGCCGCTCGTCGTCTCGCTCAAATCAGCACATGGGCAGATGACAACACAACGCTGGATGAGGTTTCCTCCGAAGACCATACACTGCTCATCAGTGACCTCTATAGCATCGACTTTCACAATGATGCCCCTAGCTTGATCGATAAATTATCTCAACAGCTTGCTGACATTGCGGCCTATCTCGAAGCTTATGGCATGAGCGCGGCAGCGAGCCAATATCGCAGCTTTATCAGCTATTTGCGCGTGCCACAGGAAAGTGAAAGTAATCAACCTGTGTTACCAGCCCGTGACGATGTGCAGGTCGGCTCCTCAACCAAAGCGGAGAACTCGCAAGCGTTGGAGATGCAAATTCAGCAGGCAATTGCAAATGGCAGATGGGAGATCGCGCAAGAGTTAATCATTGAACTCAACAAGCTAAAAGGCGCGACGCTTAATCTCGACACAGAAGGTGTTGATACTTCTCCAACTCGTGCGATTGGGACACGGTCGCCTTTGTTGCAAACGCGAATGCCCGCTTCCCAGACTAACGCGAGACGCAACCAGCGTACAGAATTGGTGATGCCATACCAGCAAGTGCAGCGCGTATTTCATTCACGAGAGCCAGTCGCATTAGTGCGTGATGCGGCTCATGCAGCTTTCTCGGCCGATCCCGACATTCTCGACCCCAGCATGGCCTATGACTTAATGAAGGAGGCTGCAAAACTCTATCCGAGAATGGGGATCAGCAAAGCAGATTGGGAGTCTCTTTGGAACGAGCCAAACGATGAATTCACATTGCTGCCTGATGGTAGTGAGCCAGAGGCGTTGCTATTTGGCGAGATTGCTGCCGGGTTTAAAGTAATCCGCGATTTGGGCTTTTTGACCTCGCAAAGCCAAGCTGTCAGCGTGAAAAATTTGAAAAAACGCGCCGCCAGCAATGAGCTTAAGCAGCTTGGAAAATGGCATAGCGATGTGCAGCAAGTAGGGTTGCTGCCCTACAATCGTGGCTTGGGCGCGTGGTGGTATGCACATAAACTGGCTAAAGCGCGGCAAATTTTACCGCAAGAGCGCGAGCTAACAACAAAGATTCGCCCGAGTCCATTGGACAAAGCGCGGCTGCATTATTTAGAAGCGTTATGGGGGGCGATGTTGGCACAGCAGGCGGCCGATGAGCTGACTGAACCGTTTGCCGAAGCTTTTTTTGAGAGACTAGAAGCGTGCGCCCAGCTTGAGGAGCCACCCTACTCGGAGAAGGCGGTTGAGCTAGGCGATGTGCTTCGCAAACCAAGCGTTATCAGCCGCGCCTTTTTTATCGAACAGGTTGCAGACCCAGAACAAGCGACAGGGGACGAAATAGCGTGGTTGGCACGGCTCAAAAATCACATTGTCTCGGCCGCGTGGGAAGTGATATTTGGGATGGCAGAAGGGCGATTGCCAATTGAGCGCAAAACGCTACAAGCCGTTCAAACAGAGTTGGTTAACGCCCCCTTCGACGTGACGCAGATGAACGGCGAGAACGGTTTGCGCCTCACTGTCATCTATAGTCTGCTCTCTCTCGTTATCCATCACGATGACGGCGCAATCATCAATGGCTTTTATGCGTATGAACTCAAGGTGCCACGTCAGTTGAGCGAGGAGAACTTCCGTCGTTTGGCCAACCTACGCACCGATCTAGTGAGTCGTGCGTGGGCTGATACGCTCGCAAAGGCGGCAAAGAAAGAGCCTTATGCGCTGCCTGAGTCTGGCAAATTTGTCAGTCGTGTCCGCCCAGATCGTGCAACCCCAGAGGGTCGCCGCTTGCAGGCGGTGCGAGCATTACTGCCACACCTGAGTCAGGAATATGCCAACTGGTTTGAGTACGCACTGTTCCTCTATCAGTGGAAACCACCGCTCGATTTGGCAAAGGAAGATCAGGCACAACTTTATCAACTAATTGAGACCGTCGTGGATAGGGCGTGGGGCAGTACCTTAAATCTTATTTCAGGACAAGACAAAATGCGTGCAGGGCGAATCAGCACGTTGCGGACACTATTTAGTGATGTGACTTGGCGGGATGAGCAGCCACGCATGGTGACAAGACGCTTGCGGGCGATGCAGGCGTTGATGCCGCTCCTGTTGACATTGGTAAATGACAAAGCAACCCGAACAAAGAAAGCGGCCGAAGCACAAAAGGTGGTTGGGATGGTTGAAGATCAGTTAAATTCGGCCGATACGACCGCGCTCAGTGCCGCTTGCGACCAACCGCTAGAAGATTTATGGCAATTTTCGCTTGCGGCCGTGCGTAATGAGATCGAGTATAGTGACATTCAGGCTGAAATTGACCAGCTTGCCCAGATGAAAACATTTCCCGGTGAACAAGGTGCCACTTGGGATGCAGTCGAGCATTTACTACATGTCGCGGCACAGCAGAACGTCAAAAAACCGAAATTTGAAGCGGTCTCGCAAGAACTCTTCAAAGCATTCCGCACTGTGAACATTGAACGAGATGCCAATGCTGAATTTGAAACAAAGAATCGTCAGCTTTATGAGTTGAGTTACTTTCAACTGACTGACTGGAAAGACGCGCTGCCTATCGTCCCACCTATTTGGAGCCGTCGTCGCGTCAATGCTGAAAAACGACGCATTCAAGAGTATTGGTTGTTAAGAAAAGAGTATGGGATGTAAGAAAAGTCGCCGGCCGCAGGGGAGAAGTGATTACTTGCAACTCGCAACTTATAGCTTGCAATTTTAAGCATGATTGATGAAAGAGACTTATATCAAGAAATCGAAGCAGAGCTAGGCGGCACAGGGGTTGCAGTTGCGCCAGAGCGACAGGGGCGCAGTTTTTTAGCGTTTGCACTGTCGCTGTTTTCAATCTCGCTGCTGTCATTGGCCTGTGTTGTCGGGTGGATATTTTTATCCGAGGCGGGTATCGTACCGTCGGTCGCCGTACTACTAAATGGCACAGCAGTACCAACGACTATACCTAGCCAAACGCCGACATTGTTACCTTCCCCAACGCCAACGTTGCTTCCTACAGAGACCCCAGCCCCAACGGAGTTGGTTGTTCTGCCTGATGAGGAAGAGGCGACACAAGAGCCAACGCTAACGCAAGAGCCAACTATTACGCTGGAGCCAACTATTACGCTTGAACCGACCGCTACGCCGCTTGCATGGCTGCAAAATATCGGCGCGGCATTACAAGACTCTCCCAGCTATGTGTCCATTGCGTTGGAAAAAGTTGAGGCTGCCACACCGATAGACCTGATGACATTTTTGGGGTATCGCGGGGAAAGTTTTAAAGATGAGTTGAGTATTGTACGGGCGCAGACAAATGGCTATTCAGGTGATACCTCTGTGAGTGCCTCTTTGCCTTTGCAGGGCGCATTGCCCGAACAGCCATTGTTTCTATTTGTCGGCAAGATGGAAGAGGCGGCCACTTTTTCAGGCCAAACGGCCGTGATGCCGCTGACCGTTCCATACAGCGAGATGACCTTAGAGGTCAACTTGTCAAGCGCGATCTTACAGCAGATGGAGCAGAATCCATCGCTTGTGATCAACACGTGGCAACAGCAGAGCGGCTGGATCGTTGTCATCGGTCAAGCGGCCGAGCTAGATCGCGCAATCACAAGCTGTCGTAATTCACTCGCTGCACGTAATTCCGCCTTTAGGATGCCAAGCTCAACCGATGAAGATACATGTGACTCGCTGACAGAGACCTTAAACAGCACGGTACAACTCGATGCGTTGGTTGTGCTGGGGCTACAGTTAGATGGTGGCACGCTGGAACCTTTGTTGCCTGCTCCACCAACGCAGATTGTCAATCGTTGGATTTACACCGATTTGGGCAGTAGCGGGGTGCAACTGCTCACGCCGGGGTTTATGGACAGTGTTCTGAGTAACAGCACGGCGCGCGCCAACTACGGGATTGTGCGTGCCACTTGGTTTGCAAACACAACAACGCTCGATATCAAGGTCGTTTTAGATGCCGACACGATTGATGGGCAGGTCGTTTACGATTTGCTTCACTTAGCAAGATAACAGAAAGATGGCTTCGATAACAACAGCAATCCCAAACACAAAAAGAGGCAGTCTTGGACTAATTAGCGGCGTGGTCGCTTTTTGGACGACGACCGGACTCGTTGGGCTGTTGGCTGGGCTAGGTATTTGGCCCGGTGATGTAAGTGGTGGCTCCACGTGGCAACAGTTGACACTGGTAGGGCTGGGGGTTGCGGGGCTGATATTGGCGGTGGTGCTGATGTTGCGTAAGTCGTGGGCGCGACCAGCAGCTATGATTTATCACATTTGGCTGGGAGGACTACTGATTTTGGCGGGGTTGAACGGGGCAACCAGCTTCTCGCGCTCGGCCGAAATTTTCACGCCCGCTGTCAGTCAACTGCCAGCTTGGTTTGACACCACAACGTGGATTACTCTCCTATGCTTTATGTTTTTTGTCGTGGGTGTCGCATCACTTGTCTTGGCCTATCTGCTTGACCAGCCGAGCGCGTGGGATGCTTTTGTGCGGAAATCGTTGCGCCCGTCAAAGCGAGTCTGTCCCACCTGTGGGGCAACGGAAACGTTGGGGCGTGATGGGCAACACTTTTGCAACTATTGCGGCACAACGATGCGCTACCTCTATTTTTTACAACCTGTTCTAAAAAATGCGCGACGGATATTACTATTTTTTGAACCGGGTCATGCGCGAATCAAGATCGGCCGAGATGTCGGCAATGGCGAGGCATGGATCGATACGCATGAAAACAAGCGCTATCGTACCATTAGTCGTCATCACGCCGACATCGAATTAGATTTTAAGAGCAATCAAATAACGCTACACAAGGCGTTTACCAGTCAGGAAGTGTTGGTAGACAACCAGCCTGTTCTGATGAGCGCACCCGTGAAGCTGGGTAGTTTGATTCAATTGGGCAAAGTGCCTTTCATCTTTGGCAGCAGCGAATATGAGCCGACATTAGCCTATTTTGTTGACCAGATGGACGAGAACAAGCGGTACTTACTGCGCTTTAACGGGCTTGACAACGAGCAGTCTGTTGGGCGTGCGCGGGATAATGACGTGATTTTAGCGATGCCGGATATTGCCCATCGCCATATTACGATTCTCTTTGATCCAGAAGGTGCCATGTTTTACGTTCGCAATGAGGCAGAACGCAGTCCCGTCTATATCGACGGACATCTGCTAGAACCGGGGCGCACCACTGAGTTGAGCGATAATGAACTGATTATTGTACAACTTGGGGCGCATAATTTTACGTTTTTGCCTGTGCTGTATCAGCCAAAGTTGAGCGGACTTTAGTCTGCTCGTAACGAACGGACTGAAGTCCGTTCAACATCAATGCTATGAAAATCGGAACTTCAACTAAAATCTGGGTTATTGGGATGCTGCTGTGCTTGGTAGCCATTATTCAACCAACTTATGCACAAGATGGTCAAAATTGGCTGCAAGCAGTGGTGAATGGAGATGTCGAAGTGGTTAGTCTCACGGGGGGGGCACCATTTTCGGCAACGCCTTCGCTGGTTGGTACGTTCGAGAATCAGCTCGCAACGGGATACAACTTGTTCCCTGTCGGTGGGGACATTTTGAATCCTGCCAACACAGATTACTGCTCGCTTGTTTTGGCGGGAAGCAGTGCGCCGATGGAGATTCCACCTGCGGGGGAAACGGTTAAGATTGAGCTTGTAGGATACTGCCTGAATCTACCCACAGAGCGTACCAAACCTGATGAACAGGCGAACTATTTGCCGCTGAACTATGGCAGTCAGGTATCGGCCGATGTCCGAGACATCATTGACCTCGCTCAAGCTGGCAACTTGACCAATGATTTTGGGACACAGGTTGCCATTTGGCAAGTGTATAACGACCTCTCATTGCGCGAGTTAGAGGCGGCAACTGGACAAGATTTCTCACCCTATGCGCCTCAGTTGGCTTATTTGTTAGACGACGGCGTATTGCCCGACGTGACACCAGCACAGAATGAGACGGATTCTACAACTGGTGCAGAGCAAGAAGGTGAGATGACTGGAACGGATGAGACACCTAGCGAGAGTGAGCAAGGCACAGCTGCTGCAACGAACGAAGGTTTGATCTTTGGTATTCCGCAAGGCCTATTCTGGATTTTGGCCGGTTTGCTAGGCGTATTGTTATTGGGATCTATTGGGCTATTGGCGGTCGCTCTTTCGCGGGGCAACCAAAGCACTGCGGCGCGACGCAAAGGCAACATCCCACGACGGCGACCTTCACAAGCAAAACGTGTGCCTGCGGATTTAACCGCGCCAAAAACGCCCGTCAATGATGCGGAAAACACCGCGTTGCCAGTGGCGACAAAAGGTGGGAAATGCCTAATTTGCGGCTCGACAGAACATAGCACGCGGGAATGCCCTGAGATTCATCGGCCGAATCAAGCCTTCATGCCCACCGAAGTTGAGTTGACGCTGGCAAACGTCGATGACATTACGACCGTGCAGCCTGAAGATGCCGAACCAGACGTGCCTGAATTGGAGACATTTTGGGAGAAAAATGCACGCGACTTGCAGGAAAGCACGCGCTATTTAGAGCCGCCCACACAGCTTTCCGGTGATGTTGACTCAGAATTCTTTGAAGTTGCCAAACTGCGTACCAAGATCACCAATGAAGAGATGCCCATCGACACATCTGGCGTGATCGAGGAGCCGCCTGAAAGAATTGAGGAGCCATCGGCCGAGACAGGCGCCGTCAGCCGTAAACATGTCACCTATGTCATTCGTGAAAAAGGACGCGCAGACGTGATCGGCAGTTTGGGTGATGACGGCGGCATTATTTCGCGCATCAACATGAAAGACCAGCAAATTCTGCTGCCGCCGAAAGATGTGAGTACGCCTCACGCGCTTCTGCGAATTCGACCGGATGGGCGGGTGACGATCAAAGATTTACGCAGCAAAAACGGGACATATATCTATGACGAGCGGGTTGAGGGGGGCAAGCAGGTTCAGCTTTATGATGGATCGCGCATTCGCTTTGGGGAATCGGCCGAGTTTGACCTCGACCTCTCGCGCCGCAAGCTGGTCGCCGTCAGTGGCAACACGATTACCCGTGATTTGAGCAGCGCAGATCAGTGGCTGATTACGCGCCGCAATCTGCACAGCGTCGTTGTGCCAAACGGTCAACTGTCATCGCCACACATGCTAATTCGGCCGTCTGATGATGTTGTCTCAGACATCCGCCTCAAAGATTTACACAGCCATAATCCAACCTATGTTGGGGATATGGTGCTGAGTGATTTTGAGGACGGGACGTATGTAGAGAGCGATTCAACCGATTTTCGCGTCGGCAAAACAGTCTATACGATTCAGGCACGCAGTCAGAAAGTCGTAGACTTGCTGGGCGAACACTACAAGGTGATTAAGCAGGTTTACATCAGCAAAATGGCAGATGTCTATGCAGTGCGCGATATGCGTGTTGAGAATGCACCGTTGCAAGCTGCAAAAGTTCTAAACATTCATCAGGACAAGAAAGATCAAGCGCGAATTGCCTTCGAGCGTGAAATTGAGTTGATGCAAAAGTTCAACAATTCTCATTTGTTGCGTCTCGATGCGACGGGGCATGATCTCAACTATGATGCACCATTCTATGTCATGCCCTATTTGGAAGGCAGCGACATGCGGCGGATTCTGCATCAGCGGCGCAAATTTGACGAGACAGGCGCATTGCGATTGGCCGATATTCGCGCCGTGCTGAACGCTGTTTGTGCCGCGTTGGGCGCGATGCACAAGCTCAACTATGCTCATTGCGACATTAAGCCCGCTAACATTTTCCTCACAAATGATGGGGAGATATATCTGATCGATTTGGGTGTGGTGACACATTTTGGGCAGCACGCAGAATTTTTCACCCAGTTCTACTCTGCACCAGAGGTGGGGTCGAAGAAGTTGCCACCGGTTTCGGCCGCTTCCGACATCTACTCGCTTGGTATCGTTCTATTAGAAATGCTAACCGGCCTAGAGGCAAAAGATTTAAGCGGGTTTGCAACGGAGCCAGCCCAAGAGATCAGCAACACTGAATCAAGCAAGCCACAGGTTGGCAGCTTGGAAAATCTGGAAGAGTGGCTGACCGAATCACCTGTCGGATTGGACTTTATCGAGGTAATACACAAAGCGACATTGCGCCAGCCGAGAGAACGGTATCAAACAGTGATGGCATTTAAGGCAGCGTTTGAGACGGCCATTCAGAATGGGGAACGAGTGCGAACGATTTCTGAATTAGATGGAGATGAAGCAGAAGTCGGGGAGTTGGCGCGGGTTGCTCTTTGATTCGTATGGCAATGTGAACGAGTGTAGTGGTGGAAACAATGGGAACGCGAATGACCTGAATTACGCCGATTGACGCAGAGAAGAAATTTTGCCAAATGATAACCTCGAATTTCAGCAGCGATTACAAACCGTATTTTTTGAGCTATTACGGGATTGGGCGTGCGTAAATGTCGGGGAACAGCATTTTTTTGAAGGCGGGAGTGGCAGTACAGAAATTTCCGTCACGCCGATTCAGTCACAGCTTTTTTTCCAAGTGACAAGCAGTAAACCAGACATTGCGACAGAAATTGTTGACGCGGGGGGCAACCTCATCGCGGAAGATGCTCCGAACGTAACGGTGGTGGAATCGGCCGATTGGTCTAGAACGTATAGCATTGTTCGACCAGAAGGGAATGTCGGATACAGCGGAGCGTGGTAGGTCAACTTTCGCAATGACGGCAATGATGCGTTTGCAGCACTGACACCCTAGGTTCTACTGACATTTTTCCTATTGATGTTCTTCTTACACAAATGTCACTAGAACCTAGAATAGGGACAGCATCGATGCTTGTTGACAACTCACAAGTTGTAATTACAATGTGATCACGTTTGGCTGAATAGGAGCATATCATGACGACAATTACAACACGTATTGTCAAGATCGGAAATTCACAGGGAATCCGTATTCCGAGATTGTTGCTTGACCAAGTACAGTTTGGGCAAGAGGTTGAGTTAGTGGTTCAAGAGCGACAGATTGTTATTCGAGAGGCGAAGCCAGCACGGGCGGGATGGGCAGAGGCATTTCAGAAAATGGCAAAACAAGGGGATGATTTGCTTTTGGATGACGTTGTTTCGACGACAGAATGGGATGAGGAGGAATGGGAGTGGGAGTAAAGCGGTTTGATGTGTTTTTAGTCAATCTTGACCCAACGATTGGGAGCGAGATCAAGAAGACGCGCCCTTGTTTAATTATTTCGCCTGATGAAATGAATCTCTATATTCGGACTGTGATTATTGCGCCGATGACGACTAAGGGGCGTGCTTATCCATCGCGGGTTGAATGTACCTTTCAGAGGAAGCAAGGGCAAGTTGTTTTGGATCAGATTCGGGCGGTGGACAAAACGCGATTGGTGAAGCGGTTGGGGCGATTGGGGAAAGTAGCGCAAGGAAAAGTACTGGCGACTTTGGGGGAGATGTTTAGTGAGTGAGATTGAGTGCTGGCGCGAATGTTTGAGCGTTGGTTTGCTATAATGAGTTTATGACCCTGCCTTTCACCATTCAAATCATGCCACAAATTGAGGACGGCGAGAAGACTTACTTTGCGAAAGTGCAAGAGTTGCCAGGCTGCATGACGGAAGCGGATAGCTATGTGGAAGCGGCCGAGATGATTCAAGACGCAATGCGGGGGTGGATCGAGATTGCGCTGGAAGACGGGCGCGAGATTCCACAGCCAAAAGTGACCGATGATTACAGCGGGAAATTTGTCGTGCGGTTACCGCGCTCTTTGCATCGGGATGTGGCGATGGCGGCCGAGCAGGATGCGGTGAGTTTGAATCAGTATATTGTGACGACGTTGGCGCGGTCGGTTGGAGTAAGAACATCGAGTTGACGTAGGTTGTCTGTCTGTTATTGACAGCTTCTCTACTAATGTTTACACTGCAACTATGTTAATGAAAGAGATTAAAGCCAATATTGTTCGTCTCGATGAAAGCGATTTTGACGAGTTGTTGAAATGGATGACAGAATATCATCATCAACAGTGGGATCGACAAATTGCTGACGATTTGGACTCTGGAAAGTTTGATGAGCTAATTGATGAACTACGCGCAGAGTATGCAGAAGGGCAGGCGCGTCCAATATGATTCACAAGACGCTGCCGCGTTTTTGGAAACGGTATTACGAGCTTCCAGCGACGATTCGAGCATTAGCTAATAAGCAGTACGATTTGCTCAAACTCGATCCGTTTCATCCTTCTTTGCATTTCAAGAAAGTTGGTTCTAAGAGGCAATTCTGGTCGGTGCGTGTAAGCCAAGACTGTCGTGCGCTTGGGGTTGATATTGATGAAGGGGTGTTGTGGTTCTGGATCGGAACACATGCGGAGTATGATTCGATTTTGGCGAAACGTTGAATAACTGTACAAGCGTTGGATAGCTGCGAGATGGTAGCGAAGTCATGTTCAAGCGGACGAGCTACTTTGAGGCAATGCGTGAGAGGCCAAATGGTGAGACAGTTCATAATGCTTTCTTTGATCGTCGTTTTAGGGAGTAAGCATGAAAATAAGGTACTTTGCGGAGGCGGATACGGTTTATATTGAGTTGACCAATAAGCTGGTCATTGAGACGGAAGAGCTAAACGAGAATGCGTATATCGATCTCGATGAAGATGGCAATTTGGTAGCGATTACGTTGGAACATGCGCGAGAGATGGCGAGTATGGACGAGTTTTCGTTTCAGCAGATTGTTGCAGAACAGTTTACTCTGGTATAGGTCGGAATGCGAATGGCGCGAAATGCGCTAATTTTTGAGCGTTCGTTTGCTATAATGATTTGGGTGTGTTTCATTTACTTTTGAAAACATGTTTCGGGAATTGTTGCAGT
>CAYMGE010000049.1:0-46368 GCA_964389925.1 uncultured Ardenticatenaceae bacterium | reverse complement strand
TCGCTTACGAAAGCTCTCTCTGAAGTAGTGGTCGTGTGGATGGTGGACTGTCATAGTTACATTGTCTCGTTTCTTTCCCTTAATCGTGTCCTAAATAGGCGTTTTTGGCAAATAACGGTCAAAAACTGTTCGTTCGCGTTCGCCCACGTGACCCTTGTATGATGGATAATTCATACGCATACATTGTTAAGGGGTTATTCTAGTCGGTAAAACGGTGTGCTGACAGTACGAGGGCTGTCAGCACACCAAAGCCACACCATCCATGATGGTAGGGGCTAGGTAAACGGCTTCGGGTGCTTCATCGGCGCACAACCCCACGCCGTTTATCTCGCCCCGATTGGTGCAATGTGTAAGAAAGGGGCGAGACAAACGGTATAAACATCGCGCCAGTGCAAGGCCATAAGCCGTTTGCCTAGCCCCTACGACAATTTGAACGATTTGGAGAACACAAAAATGGACACAAAACAATTTCTTGACCGACTTTCGACATGGTTACCGAGCAAAGGCAACGTCTTGTTCGCCGTCATTTTGGGCGCAATGTTTTGGACGCAGGGGTTTGCGGAAAATCTCCGCAGCACAACCACCCCCAACTCAACCAACACGATCAGCTATCAGGGCTTTGTGACCGACAGCAACGGCAACCCATTAACCGAAGCCGTTGACACCACCTTCCGCATCTACCCCAACGCGACGGGAGGAACGCCGCTTTGGGAAGAAGCATGGACAGGCGACAACGCCGTGCAGGTCACAAATGGCTTGTTCAACGTCATGCTCGGCTCCCTCGACACGACGCTTGTTTCCGTCATCCAAGCACAACCCAACCTCTATCTCGGCATCACCATCCACGCCGACGGCACAGAAATCGCCCCCCGTACACAGTTCGCCGCCGCATTTTCCTCTATCCAGACCCTCACGGTTCCCGATGGCAGCATCACGACTGAAAAGATCGCAGATGGGGCAATCACTCTCAATAAGCTAGGTGTGCAACCCTACTATTTCAGTGGCTCATTCGCCACGGAGTCTGAATGGATGGCAGACCTCATTTTCAATAAAAACTACGGGCGATTTTGCGAGGAGTTAGGCTTAGAACTAGACCGTGTTGAGGTTGTTCACAGACACTGGAATATACATGAAGGAATTGGTCACTTCTATGCTGATTGGTACTACACAGGCTCACAATTTCATGAAGATGATTTACACGTTTGGGGCGATGGAGAAACGAACAATGTGTACAACGTTTGGCAATATAAGGGGGGAGCAGGATGTTGTCCAGAGAGGGGTGGCTGGACACTTGAGACGAATGCCATCATTTGGTGCGGCCTTGCATCAACACAATAACAAGATCATTTAGCTCGTTAGCTCGTTCCGATGGTCTCCGTCGGAATGCAGATTGGGACGCTCTGCGTCCCGTGCCGACCCATGCGATTATCAGACAGGACGCAGAGCGTCTGGGGAGGCATTCCCAACGCAGGCCGCTGAATAGCGGGCGTGGGAACGAGTCAACACTAATTTGGAGTACACAATTATGAACGACAAACATATTTCGCAACGCTTTTCTTCTTGGTTGCCGCATAAGGGCAACGTCTTATTCACGCTGCTTGCGCTAGGGGCGATGCTTTGGGCGCAGACGGCGGGGGTCATTTCAGGGTTCGTGCCAGCCGCCACCCGCAGTACGACGGAAATCAGCCCACTCAGCTATCAAGGGTACTTGGCGGATGACGACAGCATTCCGCTAACTGGCACTTACGACATGGCGTTTCGCCTTTACGACGCGCCGACGGGTGGCAACTTGCTTTGGGGTGAGTTGTGGGTCGATAACAATGCCGTTGCCGTCACCGATGGGTTATTCAACGTCGGGTTAGGTCAATTCAACACGGAATTGACGACCGTTCTCCAAAACAACCCCAATCTCTATCTCGGCATTTCCGTCGGCACGGGCGGCGAACCGTCGGTCACACCAGAAAACGAACTCACCCCCCGCTCACAACTCGGCTCAACTGGCAGAGCAGCAACCGCGCTCACCGTTCCAAATGGGAGCATTACAAGAGAAAAATTATCTAGTGATGTGATTCAAACCCACATTCAAACGGGTAGGGTACACGATGACTTCCACACTGAGGGATGGACTTTGCTGAACGGTTCAGGTGGCCGAACATACTCCATTCATGTTGATTTTGAAACTCCATTTGAGAATCCACCTGTCGTTCACACCAGCTTGGCACACATGGATATTGACAATACGACAGGTATACGACTCAGCACTTACACTGAAAATATAACCAACTCAGGATTTGATGTAGTTCTTTACACTTGGGATAATACAAGAGTTTATGGAGCTACAGTGATGTGGATTGCTCATAGCTCAGATGAATAGCGGGCATGGGAACGAGTCAGAAAGTGAGGAATTAAACAATGAAATCAACAAGTTTATTCACGGTATTATTGCTGTGTGTGATTGCTTTGTCAGGCGTGATTTATGCACAAGAAGATGATGTGCGAACAGCCACTTCAAACAGCGGCTATCAAATTTTGGCATGGCAAATTGGAGGATCACATACTGAGAATGTGGTTGGGACGGCGGGTAACTTTAGATTAAGCGGGACGGCGGGTCAGACGCTTGCCAGCGATGGGGGCGCGAGTGCGAACTATCAGCTTTCGTCGGGGTTTTGGGCGCAGGTACAAGCATTGCGAACACAAACGCAAATACCTGTTTTTCGGACGATTGACGGAAGCGAGAACAATGTCACCAACCCTGATTATGGGCGTGTGGATACCAAGCTATTGCGGTTGGCGGGGGCGGCTTATGCGGATGGGCGGTCGGAGCCGCGTGGGGGTGGCTTGGCGACGGCGGCGACGTTGCCAAGTGGTCGGGAGATCAGCAATATCGTCGTCGCGCAGACGGAGCCGCTTTTTAATACGCTGGGCGCGAGTGACATGTTTTGGCAGTGGGGGCAGTTTCTCGATCACGACATCGACTTGACGGAAGTAGCGGAGCCTCATGAACCGTTTCACATCCTCGTACCGACTGATGATCCAGCGTTCAGCGGTGTAATTACTCTCACTCGATCCGTTTATATCACCGACCCTAACGGGGTGCGTGAGCAGATCAACCAGATTACGGCATTTCCCGACGCATCACAGGTGTATGGGTCAGACGAAGATTGGGCGATTTGGAAGAGATCTGAATTGCCAGATGGAACAATACTTGCCGATTTGAAGACAAGCGAAGGAAATTTGCTTCCATTTGAAGAGGGGACAACTTGTTCGCCTGATGGTAGCCGTGAATGTTTTGGCGCGGGGGATATTCGGGCGAATGAGCAGCCGGGCTTGACGGCGATGCACACGGTTTTTATGCGCGAACACAATCGGATTGTGGGCATATTGCGTGCTACGAATCCTGAGTGGGATGAGGATCGGCTGTATGAGACGGCGCGGCTGTTGGTTGGGTCGGAGATGCAGCGGATTACCTACGACGAATGGCTGCCTCTGCTATTGGGGGCGGACGCATTGCCAGCTTACACGGGATACAATGCCAGCATCAATGCGGGGATTGCGAACGAGTTTTCGACGGCGTGTTTCCGCTTTGGGCATACGATGTTGTCGGGATCGCTGCGGCGGCTCGATGCGAATGGGCAGTCGATTGGGGATATTGCACTGCGCGATGGGTTTTCCAATACCAGCTTTATTTTAGACGACGGGATCGACCCGATTTTGCGCGGCTTGATGGCGCAACAGGCGCAGGAGCTAGACACGCAGTTGGTCGATGACGTGCGGAACTTCTTGTTTGGTGCGCCGGGGGCGGGCGGCTTTGACTTGGCGGCGTTGAACATTCAGCGCGGGCGCGATCACGGGCTTGCCAGCTACAATGACGTGCGGGTTGCGCTGGGGCTGGCGCGGGCGCAGTCGTTTGCGGACATCACGAGTGATGCAGATTTGCAGGCGAAGCTGGTGCAGGCTTACAGCAGCGTTGATGAGGTCGATTTGTGGATCGGCGGGTTGGCGGAGGATGCGGTCAATGGGGGGCTGTTGGGGGAGACGTGTAGCACGGTGATTGCCGACCAGTTTGAACGCTTGCGCGATGGGGATCGCTTTTGGCATGGGAATGTGAACTGGACGGTTTACGAGTTGGCGGGTGATCCTGTGTTGCATGGTGATGGAACGACACTCTCGGCCGTCACCCTCGCCGACATCATCGAATGGAACAGTGATGTGACCGTTACCCAGCCAAACCCATTCATTGCACCTGTTGCCAACCAAGAGACGTTGGTGATCTATGCGATTGCGGCCGATAACAACCCCAACTCCGCCCTTTCGATCAACGCCTACACAACCGCCCTGCTTGAGACAATCGAAGCCAACACGACGTTCAATAAACGAGCCATCATCTTGGTTGATTTTGATCGGCACGGCGACACGACAATTCACGTCTCACACAATGGCGAAACGACCCCAATTATCGGCTTGCCAGCCAGCAGTGGTGTGCTAGATGGCTCGCTTAACGAATATGACATGAGCGATGGGACGCAACTCGGCGGTTTTCTGAAATGGGCATTGGACACCTACGCCGATGAGCAAACGCAGATCATCTTTGAATATATCGGTCACGGCACGTTTGTGATGCCAGATGGTGAGTATCCGACAGGGGATGGCAGCCGCATGACGTATGATGTCGGTGCAAATCCGGGCTATACCGACATGCACCCAGCCCCAAGCGTCATTTCACCGCAGGATATCCGCCAGATGTTGGAGGTCGGCACAAACAACGGCGCGATTTCGCTCGATGTTCTCGATTTGACCCACTGTTTTGCGGGGACGATTGAGGAGCTTTATGAGTTGGTCAACGATGGTGCGCCATACACTTCCGTTGTGATCGCCTCCCCCAGTTACGGCTATGTCTCGGAGACACTGTTTGGCGAGGCACTGGCAACGATCTATATGCGGGATTCAGCTTTGCAAACCGCTCAGAAAATCCTCGCTGCCTACGATGCCGCCCTCACCGCGACTGAAGAAGGCACGGTCGCTCACCCTGTTTTGTGGACGGTTGTTGATCTCGACCAATTGGGGGCGGTCAAGCCAGCATTGGACGCGCTATCGAGTATCCTCAACGTTCAGTTGAATAGCGATGCCGCGACGACAAAAGCGAAGTTGCAACAGGCACAGCAAAACGCGCACGTTTACGACACATCGTTTGCCCAAGCGGATTGGTCATTGGACGACACCGATGCGCTCGTCGATGTGAAGTCGTACATGCGGCAGCTTCGGGCGGTGTTTGGGGCAAGCAGTGCGGTTGGGCTTGCAGCGGCCGATGTCGAGAGCGCGGCCGATGCAGCAATTCTGCACACGGTGAGACGGTCTGGTGTGCCGTACTTTGCGCCCGATGTGGCAGCTTGGGATTTTGATACATCCGAACGTGCGGGTCTCGCGCTGTTTGCCCCCTTCACCGCTCACACACTGCCCAATAGCGATCAACATATTCCATGGCAGTGGGCGCACTATGTTCAAACCGCACAAGTCGGCTATCCCAATCCGTTTGCGCTGTTAGAGGTGTCAACTGCGGGGTCAGCGACGTGGGCGACGATTGTGCAACGTTATTGGGAGGGTGAGTCTGTTATCTTTTCGGCCGAACTCCCCCAACTCAGCCCCATGCAGCAAGATGGGGAACTCCATCCCGTCGAGATCGTGCTGCCCGCGCCTAGAACCGTTCACCGCTCAACGCCCGCCAGCATCGCCGCCATCATCCATGCAGATCGGCTGCTCTACGGCGTACAAATTCACTTGCAGATATTTGAAGATGGCGAACGCGCGTTTGATGAGGTGGTGACGATTGCGGAGTTGCAAGAGGGCGACAATTTTATCGAGTCACGCGGTTTTTGGACTCCGACGGGGGATGACTATGTGGTGCGAGTGTCGGCCGATAGCAGCAACCGCATCCAAGAGGGTGATGAGGAAGATAACATCATTGAATCTAACCCCTACCAAATCGAGCAAACGCCGGGTGTGATGATTACCGCAACCGAAGCGGTACAGCTATTCCGCACACGCACGGTCATGTTTGAGGTCGAAAGTGATGCAGACATCACAACCGGCAACGCCAATCTATACAGCTTCAAGACCAATGAGCAAAATGGTCGCATCCGCTCCTCTGTGTTGGAAGCCAGCGATCTTGGCTTTGTCGTCAACAACGGGATCGCCACGTTGACGCTGCCTGAACAGGTGGTGTCCGCGGGAACCTATCGTCTCGATATATGGGGCGTGATGGGTGGTCAATTGAGTGCCAATTACCAGCGTGTGCGCTTCAATTTTGCGCCAGAAGCGTATACGCAATCGGCCGAACGCACCTTCTATCGCATCCAAGCCAACGCCAATGAAACGCTGGACTTCAACCTAGCTGTGACAGATGGCACGGTGCGCTACTACATTTGGTCGCCCGGCACGCCGCGTTCAGCGATGATGTTTGATGGCAATGAGTCGTATCAGGTGGCAAGTGCGGCGCAGGGGACGTATGTGGTGATGATTGAGCGCATCAGCAGTGATGCGACTTATACGCTCAATGTATGGCGCAATGGTGCGCCGATTCGAGTGGTCAGTGCGGAGCCGCAGATGGTGGGGATGGATCGGCCGATACACGTCACACGCAACATCACGGTCCCAACCATCACCCCAACACATGTCAGCTTGACCGCCTTCACCCAAACGCCGTTCCCCGTTACACCCGTGTTGAGCTTGGTGACGATCCTGCTATCACTGACAGTCATCATTTATCATCGTAACAAAGGTGTTGACATTTGAGGTAGGGGCTAGGCAAACGGCGCAGAGTCTATCATTGTTCTGATGTTTATGCCGTTTGTCTCGCCCTTTTGTGGATCATTTTCAAACGGGGCGAGATAAACGGCATGATCTTGTGTGTTCTAATGTCAAAAGCAAAAAATGGGGTTGTTGTTTCCAACAACCCCATTTTTAATGGTTATCTACCAATCACGGCGAACCACCCAAGCCGCCGTACCTGTCATTACAATCGCTGCCAGTACAATCATTAATATCATTGTTTGTCCCGTCGATGTGCTGGTTGCCGATAAACCAACTGCGGTTGGGACGACTGATTGTGCGCGAATCAGGAGCGCATCTTGACCAGCCCGCGCCACTCCATTCATGCCGACATAAACGGTGTCACCCACTTTTACGTTGCCGTCAATGCGTGTGCGGCTGGTGATGTTGTAGGGTGTGCCATCAATCGTGATGCTGGTGGCTGTCAAATCTTCGACGATTCCTTCGGTGTTGACTTCATCCAAGACAAGGATAAACCACGCGATTGAGGTTGTGCCATCGCGGATGCCAAAGACCCAAACGCTCAATCCAACAGCTGGCGTGCCTTCGATCAACGCATCTGGGTCAATCATAAACAGTTCACCATCAACGCTGATTTCTGTGCCGCTCACTGCGTCAACAACACCATACGCATCAAAGAATTCAGATTCGGCTTCTTCTTCGACATAGATGCTGTCTGCAATCATAAAACCATCGACAATTTGACCTTCGACGAACGCCTCAACACCGACAGCTAGCGTGCCGTAAATCTCGGTATCGGCCGTCACATCAATCATCTGTCCATCAATCGTGATAGAGAAATCATCAAATGCCTCGATCATGCCACTCAGTTCAAACTCGTTCCCCATATCAAACGCTTCGATATAGAACGCGACATTACCATCTGTACTCACCTCACCGTAGACATAAACGGTGTCGCCTACTTGTGGGTCGCCTTCGATAAACGTGTCTTCGTTGATGACAAATATCTCGCCGTCAATTGTCGCTTCTGTGTCAGAAATCGCTTCCAATTCGCCGATTAACTCAATATAGTCGCCGTAATCATCCAAAAGTTCGATGTAGAGTGCCACCAAGCTGCCATCGTCAAGCTCAATCGCATAGACAGAGACAAAATCACCAACTTGTGGGTCGCCTTCGATGACAGTTTCTTCACTGATAGCAAACGTCTCTGTCTGACCATCACCACTACGCCAATCACTCTCAACGCTGATGCTCGTCTCGCTAATCTCGGCGACCGTGCCGACCCATTCAAATTCGTAACCACTGCCTGCATCTTCCGCTTCGATGTACCATGCCAAATAGGTTGTGCCGTCAAATTCAGCGTAGATATACACGCTCTCGCCAACCTGCGGGTTGCCCTCAATCCATGTCTCGTCATCAATCAGATAGTCAACGCCATCGACCGTGATTACTGTCTCAGAAATTGCCTCAACGATACCTTCAACCTCTACAAACTCGTTTTGACCACCATCTCCATCGACCTCAATATAGAGTGCGTAGTAGGTTGTGCCATCAAACTCGGCGAAAATATAAACGTTATCGCCTACCTGCGGGTCGCCGTAAATCTCCGTGTCTTCGTTGATTAAATAGTCCTCGCCATCAACTGTAATTGCCTCATCAGAAATCGCCTCAACGATGCCTTCGACCTCAACAAAATCTACTGGCTCAGGTGTCACACTTGGCTCAGGTGTCACACTTGGTTCTGGGGTCACGCTTGGATTTGGCGTAACGCTTGGTTCTGGGGTCACGCTCGGTGTTGGTGGCGGTGGGACATCACCAATCTTGGAATCGATCCAGCTTTTTAGTTCAGAGACCCGTGCATAAACGCCATAGTAACCAGCCAACGCACAGCCATTGCCCCAACTAACGATGCCCGCTTGTAGCCAGCCTGTGTCATTCGCATTGCGAACCATCATCGGGCCGCCGCTGTCCCCTTGACAAGAATCTTTGCCGCCCTGTGCCAGCCCTGCACAAATCATGCGGGCAGTAATGTCGCCGTTATAGGCTGAGTTGCATGTCGCATTTGAGACAACAGGTACAGTGACTTTCATCAGAGCGTTTGAGCCATTGCCGCCCTGCGATGTTGCACCCCAACCAGAGATCGTGGAGTCTTCGTCCGGGTCATCGACTGTCATGTCATCACTGACCAAGCCAATCGGCGTGATGTCATTGACGGGGGTTGCCAACTTGAGCAACGCGACATCGTTATCAAGCGTGCTGTCGCTGTAGTTGGGGTGCATGATGATTTGGGAAATGTTGAGGGTTCGACCAGCATTGCTGTTGATGTTGTGTCGGCCGATAACAACCTGAATCCCATTCGCACTTTCACCAATCACACAGTGCGAGGCGGTCAACACCCAGTCGGGCGCGATCAACGATGCACCACAAAAGTGCGACCCATTACTCTGCACTGAAACCATCCATGGGAATTCACCCGGTGTTGCCTCAACACCTCCAACGATGCGCCCGTTCTCTTCTTCCGTACTCTCCTGTGCGCTAACCAGTTGCACAACCAAAAGCGTGCCAATCAATGTCAAAATGATCCATACTAATTTTTTGCGTGTCATCTGTCACTCCGTTGTTGTCGGCCGAAAAATTCTTTCGGCTCAAGTTATGCTAGAAGTATAAAGAGGGATTGAGAACAAAAAAATCAAATTATCTCCACGAAATGGATGCAATTTACACGTCACATGGCGTGATTTGGCGCGATTGGGCGGCGTGATTAGCATCATGGCGCGATAACGACAGCCAATCTGCCGCACAACAGCTCGTTCACGAAAGACGTAAACGTCAAAATCTTGAATTGGTTGGATGGAACGGCTTCTCCCCTAGCCATGCTAAGGATATGGGGCTGGAGAGGGGTGAGGGTTTTGAGGCAAAGTCGCCTTCTTAGCGCAAAAAAGGGAAATGTCGTTTATGTTGCAGCCAAGAGAAAAAAAAGACCACTCAATAAGAGAGGGTAGCTGAGTGGTCTTAGTAGGGAGAAAAGAAGTTGTTTGTAGATATTGCGTAAGCTTCAGCAATTTTTCTAATGCCGGTCGGGCAGGACGTGCGTGTGACATAAGCACACACACTCACCTTAGTACTCTAAGCCAAACAGCAGTTCTTCGTCCGTTATACCTCTACAGCTTATACAGGTAGAAGCACGGGCAGGGCCAAGTTGCTGCATCAACTGTTGCGTGTTGTAGGTCGTCACTTGTGGTGGTTCGTACAGTGGTTTCTTTTGTGTTGTTGGTTGCTGTAGTTTCTTAAACATCTTTAGGTGGTGCATGATGCGTGAAAAGAGTCATCTCTTCACGCATCATGTATGAGGTTCACGTTATGCACGTCTTCCATATCTGCGGCGGCGCACAATCAGCAGCGTCACCCCGATGAGTATCGTTTGGACACTCACCAGCATGGCGACTGCGTGCGTCGCTGTGTTCGCAGCACGTAGCATCACTGCCGTTGGGGTCGTCACGTCTAGTTGAATCGGCCCGTGCAGTGTCCGCTTGCCGAAGATGTCCACATCTTCCAGCCAGTAGTACCATGTGCCATTTTCAACCGTCGCGTCTTCAAAGAAGTAGTTGCCACCCTGTCCTTGAATGCCGCCTGATGGAATGATCTGAGCGTTGAGTGCGGTGCGGTTGCTCAGTTCGGCCGATTCCGTGCGATAGACGTTGAAGCCTGCGTGGTCAAATTCGGCGGACGTGACCCAATCCAACATCACCGTCCCGTCTTCCGTCGCTGTCGCCGTGAATGACTCCAACGTAATCGCGTTTGGCTCTGCCAGTCCGATCATGAAGTCGGAGAATTGCATGATGTCGGCCGACACACAGTTCGCGTCCGTGTCAACGATTGACACCAATGCCTCCCATGCGTCCGTTGGCTCATGGCGATGATAGAGGATCAGGTTCGCTTCGTTCGCTTGCTGGTCTGCTGACAAATCGCCGTCTGTGTAGCAAACCTCAAGGTCGAGGTCTAACCCTTCTTCATCATCCGCTTCAATCGACCACATCAAATCGACGTAATCCGCATCCGCGTGATCTGTCTCCGTGCGCGTCACGGTAATCATGCCCGGATCGTCGCCGCCCGTGCGTCCAATCGTCACACCTGTCGGCCCATACACCTTGCTCTCTCCAACATCTGGTGCATCCTGCGGTGCGATGCCCGTGTTCGTGTCCATCTCTGGCGCACCAGAGACACACAGCGCAAGTGGCGCGTTGCCCGTGCCGTCGTCGTCGATCTTCACTGTCAACGTGTATGCGTCTAGTGGAGCCATATCCCACTCGAAGCTAACCGCTTGTGAGAAGTTCTCGGCAAACGCGCCTTCGACGCTGATCGTGTCAATCGCCGTCTCGTCGTGATACAGCGTTAGGTCAACGCTCTCTGGCAACGGATTGGGCATCAAGCTGCCAATGTAGTTGAGGTTCGTCGTGGCGATCAGCGTGCGGTTGTCGAAGTGATACGTCATTCCTCTTGTGACGAGACCGTGTTCCAAGCAAGACGCTTGCAACTGCACCACGTCACACCCTTCGCCGCCGTCATCATCTTCCACACAAACTTCCGCTTCGTACTCGCCGATTGCGGTGTAGCTGTGTGTCGCGGAAATGGCGTTGTCGCTGACTGTGACTGCCTCTTCCGTGCCGTCGCCCCACTTGACGATTGCCGTGTGGGTATCGGCCGATGCTGGGTCTGCAAACGTCGCATTCAATGTGAACGTGTCGATCACCGCCTTGCGTTGGTCATCGCCCGCGTCTACGGTCGGTGCCACATTCACTACTGTGACCTCGCGGCTCACTTGGCTACTGTCTGTGCCATCCGTCACCCGCACCGACACCTGTGGATTGGCTGCTGCACGCCGTTCGGCCGCTGCCACACCATCCAAATTCGTCGCATCAAAGACCGCCACGTTGCCGTTCTTGTCGTCAAAGTCGCCATCGTCATCCAAATCCCAATCGACTGACCAGTTTGGACTCGCCTCATCGAGTGGATTGGTGTCGGTTGCAATCGCCGTCATCTGAATGCGTCCGCCTTCCAGCACACGCAGGGTTGGATTGACGAGTGCAATCGTCGGCGCGACGTTCGTCACCTTGCGGCGCAGCGTCACATCTTGTGTCGCCTCGCCATCTGCACTGACTTCAATCACGCTATCGACAAACAGCCCCGCTGTATCCTGCAAGTGCTTGATGTCGAGCTTGATCTCAAGCGACTCGCTTGGCGCAAGAGTTAAACCACTCACGATTTGCGGGTTGTTCTTGTCGGCTCTGTTGCCGTTGACGGTCAACCCCGTGTACGACGCATCGGTCGGCAGCGTGTAGCTAACTGTCACGTTGCGGGCAACCGATGGGCCTTCATTGGTTACGACGAGCGTGTGGCTGTGTGTGCCACCTTCTGCCGATTCCTCAACAACTGCGGTCAACTGCGGATTCAATGCCGATTGCGTCGTCACCGTCGTTGTTTCACTATCGCTGTTGTTGCCGCTGTTGGCATCTGTCAGCGTACCGACAACCGCGACACTCATCGTCTGGTCGGCCGTCGCTGCTGCGTCGATGCCGACCGTCAGCGAAACAACCTGCGTCGTCGCGCTGTTTGCATCACAGGTGAACGCATCGCTTGCCGTTGCACGCGCACAGCCAGAGGCCATTGCGCCAACCGTACAGACAACCACATCACCCTCAACCGAGCAGACATCCGACATGCTGCCAATGTCCATCAGTGTGTCAGGCGTAAACGTCACCCGTGCGCCCGTCGCGTCGGCGTTGCCGTTCGTCTTGACCGTCGCCGTGTACGTCACGCTTTCACCTGCGTTTTGCGTCGCGTCTGACGCTGCCAGCATCACCGTCACGTCCGACGTGTTGCGAACCGTGACCAGCTTGCTCCACTTGTTGTCGTCCGTGTCGAACTCGTCAGGCGTGTTCAAGATTTCGCTCAAC
Source organism: uncultured Ardenticatenaceae bacterium (assembly GCA_964389925.1). Classification (GTDB taxonomy): domain Bacteria; phylum Chloroflexota; class Anaerolineae; order Promineifilales; family Promineifilaceae; genus CALECP01. Next base: position 33,628 of record CAYMGE010000049.1, on the reverse strand, counting down.
GTCACCGTTGCGCCGTCTGCCGCGCCTTCATGAACGCGATAGACCGTCTCAAGCGTGAACACATCACCCGGTTGTAGCGTGCCGAATGCGTCACAGCGATAGTCGCCGTCGAAGCCGTTCGTGTCCGTGCCTGCAATCAGGTCATCACAGCCTGTAATGCTCACGGGGATGAGCAGCGGCTCGCTCGCCGTCACGGCGCGCGTGTGGCTGTAGCCGCTGTCGAGGTCGGTGATAGCTGCCGCCGTGCCGCGATTCTCATAGCGCGTCGTCACCGTCAGCAGGTCGCCCGCATTGACTTCGCTGGCGGACAAGGAGACTTGTACCTGCATGTCTGGCTGCGTGTTTTCCGCGCCGACCGCCAGTTGTAGCGGCAATTCTTCCGTCACACCGTCGCTCGTTCCCGTCACGATCATCTCGTAGACGCTGGCTGACACGTTCTCCGCGTCGCCCACTTCAATCACCACGTCGAACGTCGTGGGGACTGTGAGCAGCGCACGCGCTGGCAGTTGAATCGTTGGCGTGATGTGACCGCTCAAGCTGCTGCTGTCTACACCGACGTTGACGGGCGACTCCCAGCCATCTCCTTCGAGACGCACCGTGTAGCGCACCGTACTGTTGTGTGTCGCCTGTGCTTCCGTCCCTTCGACACTGACGAGGCGGAACGTCGGCTTGTCTACAACGATGTCGATGTCGAGCATCTTCTCGTTGCCGTCGTCATCGTTACCAACCACTGTCAAGGTAGACGTGCCGTTTGTCAGCAGATTGGTGTCTGTAATGGTCAACGTCACGTTTTCACCGACAGCGAACTCACGCTTGTCGAACGTCGCATCAACACCTCTTGGCAGCGTCTCGATGGCGACGAAAATCTCATCATCTTCGCCGTAGAGATAAGTTGCGTCGATTTCGACCGTTGCCGTCGCGTTCTCGGTCAGCGTGATCGTGTCCACACTGCCCTGTAACTCGAACGTTGGCGATTGAATCGTTACGGGGATGTCGATGAAGCGCACGTCGCCGGCGGCCGATGCCCGCAGCGTCACCGTGTAGTCGCCACTCGCCGCCAGTGGGGAAGCGAGGATCGTCACGTCGCTCGTCGCACCCGCTACCGTTGGGGTCACGATTTCGGTCTGTACGGTTGCCATCAGGTCAATCGCCGCGCTTTCCTCGCTCAACACGACGACTGTCGGGAACGGATCTTCGTCCGCCGTCAGCGTCAACTGCACTGTTGTCGAGTCGCCGCTAGAGAGCGTCACCGTCTCTGGGTTGGCCGTCACCGTGAAGGGCGCACCCGCCACCGTCACGTTGCTCACCTCGCTGTCCGACTTGCGTTCGGTGTCGAGGTCAACCGCAACCACTTTGACGGCGTATGCGGTGTTGGCACGCAGCCCCGTGATGCGGGTGAAGTCGCTATCACCGACCTCAACGATGCGCGTGTCGTCGCTCAGGAAGTTCTCGCCGTCTGGGGTCAGGTAGACGTGATAGCTGTCCACGTCCGTATTGGCGTGGGTGTCCCAGCTAACATCCAGCGTGCGGTAGCTCGGCGTGATGACCGTGTTGGCTGTCCATGTCTCTTGCCACGGATGCTCCACGATGATCGTGCCCAGAGCGTAGTCGCGTGTTGGCAGGTTAGCATTATCGTTGGCATCGACCCAAATGTAATACTCACCGCTTGCCCACGAAGAGAAGTCGATGCGTGCCGTTTGTGGCGTGCCATTGAGGTTCGTCGGTGCATCTTCGAGAATAACAGCACCCGTATGCACGTCAATGACCACCGTTTCAGCGATGCCGCTTTCGTTGGTAATCACTTCCGTCGTCGTGATCGGGCCAGTCGTTGCATAGATGTTGACGGTTGTTGTCGGAACATCGCTGCTCACCGCCCATGTCACGTCGGCATGGGTGTCATCCACCTGTTCGATGGTTAGATCAGATAGCTCAGGCGCACCTGCGCTACCAATGATATCCAAGAAGTACTCCTGCTCTGCCTCTAAACCGCCAATCAGCTTGACTTGCCAATCGCCCTGCATCGCATCTTCCATCACGATGGCCGTCTGGACGACCGTTGGATCATCTTCACCGGCCTCAGACTCATCTTCGGGTTGCAGTTCGATGTCAACGCTACCCATGTTGTTTGGCAGGTTGTCGAGTGCAATCTCTAACCCATCTGGGCGAATGAGACGCAGTTCCAACCCATCCTCCAAGACACGGGTGAAGTTCACCAGTACGTCCGCATCACCAACGGTAAAGTCCACATAGGTCGTGTTGCCCTCTGTACGATAGTCGTTGAGCAGTTTTTGATCTGCATCCGAAAGCATCGCACGTGACAAATCGCCGCGTTCCATGCCTTGCTGCAACTGCATCGCACGGGTGATGTCTGGTGGGGTAATCGTTCGGTACTGCCTGACACTACCGAACCTGATATCGCCCGCCGTGTTTACATAAACGCCATAGTGGAAGTAGAATGTCTTGACTTTCAGATCAACTGAGAATTCGACCTCCGCCTTGACACCCCACGTTGTGCCACCGCCATGGTAGAACTCACCGAAGGCAACTTTTACTTGGCGATAGTAGTCAGTTGGCGGCAGCCCCGCGCAGAAGGTCTTGGAACCAACTAAATAATTAACCGTGATGCACTTACGGGCGATCTGCCCCTCACGAACACCGACAAACAGGTGACCACCACCGACAAGGTGGAATCGGCCGTCTTGTGTCCATGCCGTGACGTGTGCATTCCCCTTAATGACCAGCACATCAACCCACAGTGTTGCACTCAAGTATGAACTTGGCTCGCCAGGATTCTTTTGCCCGACTCGCAGCAACGCATCCATACGTGCCTGTTCAAACATGGCAAACACCTCGACTGCGGCGTTGAAGTCCAACTGGAAGTAACCAGGACCACTTTCAACACCCAATGTTGGGCTAGAGCGCAGTGCTGGCGCACCAAGCAGTTGGAAGTCTGTTTCAATCGTCACGCCGAGTTCGATCCGCACCGTATCAGCTTGCAACGTCAAGGAGCCAAAGAGTTGGGTGATGGAGAAGCCCGTCTTTGCAATTGGGATACGGCAATGTGCCACAACCGTTACGTTTTGCAACTCAATGCCTGAAACGCCCGCACGCAGTTGGTCAAGCTCTGGTGAACTTGTCTCGTTTGGCGCGACTTCGATCACCATCTCACGGTTGGTGTTGACGCGAATCGTCAGGCTAACCGAAATGCCGCTACAGCCAGGGCCTGCCGTTTGCATATTTTCCAACTTGAACGAGCCAGCCGCCTTGATGATGTATGCGTTTCCGTCTTTTATTAGTTGGCCTTCCACGCTCAAGATGAAGCTGCCGACTCTAATTTCAGGCAACGCGAATTTGCCGCCGCCGATGCTGAACTCACCGTTACCAACGCGCAGGTCGTACACTTCGGCCGTCAATCCGCCAAATGCCTCTGGCAGTGTGATGCTCGCTACGCTGGCTGACACGACACCATTTTTCAGCTTCACCTGCTCCATGCGGAACTCCATGCCCACAATTGAGATTGAGAAGCTATCGATCTGACCAGTCAAACGACCTTGCCAGTCGATGGTTAGGCTACCCGTCGCCGATGCGCCGTTGCCCGAAATGTTGATGCTCACCGTCCCTTTGACGGTCAGGTTGAACCCTTCGCCCGCCTTTTCGATCACGACGCTAGCGTTGGTCAATGAAAGTTGGACGGTTGCCGATTGACCACCAATCCCAATGTCGGGCAGCGGCACTTCGACGGAGCCGCCGCCGATTTCGATGCCGCTGCTGCTGATCGTCACGTCGGTAACGGTGATGATCGTCCCTTGCAGGGCGGCTGGCAGCGTCAACTGCGCCTGTGCGACGCTAAATACGCCGTTCTCAAACTGCATGTCGTCCAGCACCAGCGTCGAACTCATCATCGTGATGCTGATTTGGTCGATGCTGCCAGAGAACACGCCGTCTGCGAAGCGACCGCTAAAGCTGACCACCTGCTCGTTGTTTGGCACCATGATGCGGACTTTACCCGCAATCGCAAACGCAAAGCTGAGGTCGCCACCGTTGTTTTCGATCTCAAGCGTCGCCTTGAGTGCGTAGATGGTCGCCTGACCGCCCACGCGGATGTCGGGCAGCGGAACCGTCACGCTGCCGCCGCTAAACGTCAGACCTGTTTCATCGATCCGCACCCCTTTGAGCGTGCCGCTGGCACCGTTGAGACTTTCGGGCAGCGTCAGCGTCGCCGTGGCGATGGTCATGCCGCTGTTATCAAACGCGATCTGTTTCAGTTCGAGCGACGCACCCGCCAAGTTGAGCGTGAAGCCGCTCACCTCACCGGCGATGTTGCCTTCGCTGTCAATCGAGAACTCTAGCTCGATCTCCTGCTCGTTGTCGGGCAGGTTGAGTTCGAGCGTCCCTTCCACCTTGAGCGAGTAGACACCGCGGAAGTAACCGACGGTCGCCTTCAAGCCGGTCAGCTTGATCGTCTCGCCCATGTCGATGTCGGGTAGCGGAATCGTCGCGCCGACACCGCCGATGGTGATGCTGTTGGTCGTGATTCGCAGGTCGGTCGCCGTGCCAGACGCACCGCCGAGATCGTCGCTGAGCGTAATCGTGATTGTGCCAGCCGTGATCGCGCCGTCGACAATGTTCAAGTTTTCTGCTTCAACCTCTAGGGCGGAGAGCGTCAAGTTCAGCGCAGCGATTTGACCGGTGAAGGAGCCGTTTGAGAGCAGTTGCCCGACCACTTCGGCCGATGCGTCAATGCCCGGCGGCGTGATCTCGATCTCTGCCTCAATTTCGGCCGTGCCGTCCTCAAGCGAGATGCCCGTGTAGGTCAACTGACCCTTGATGTTGAAATCTTCAAGCTGATCTAGCTCAACCTCAACGTCGTTGGCCGGTGCCAGCGTCGGATCGTCCGCGTCTTCAATTTGGAAGTCACCGATAAAGAGCGGAATGCCGCTTTCGATCACGACCGCCACACCGCGACCGCTCAACGCGGGTTGTCCTGCGGGTGGAGCCGCGCCGCCTTCAACCGATTCGAGCCATTCGATCACGTCGAGACCCGCATCGAGCTTGATGGTGTAGACGGGCTGATCGTTTTCATCCAGCACGCCTAGCTCAACGCCGCCGCGTGCCTCTACCTTGCCACCTTCGACCTCAAAGCTGTTCGCTGCAATGACGACGTTGCCGACCTGACGGGTCGCCCGCCCTGCGGCAAAGACCAACACTTCGGGGCTGGTCGCCGTGTTGTTGTCTTCGTTGTCATCGGCCGTTTCCGTGCTTTGGTCGGCAATCTCGGCCGTCGCCTGCACGATGCCGTTGCCGTTCATCTGCACATACAGTTCAAAGCTGACTTCTGCGTTTGGCTCGATGCGATCTACGTCGCAGAACACCTTGTTGGCGGTGGACGTACAGCCAATGCTCGATCCGCTAAACGCATCGTCAAAGACACCGCCGCTCGGTAGCGTAATCGTCGCCAGCGCGTCGCGTGCCGCGCCCGTTCCCGTGTTGGAGATGTTGACGGTGTATGTGACCGTTTCTTGGAAGTTGACCTGTTCAACATCGGTTGTGATGTCGATGCCGAGATCGATCAGGCGGTCGGGCGAGACGGTCAAATCGATCAGCTCCGCGTCAACGTTGTTGGCTGCCGCACTATCAAACGTGCGCGTCGTGCTGGCAAAGGCACGGATGTTGGCGGGGTCTTGCAAATTGTCCGCCACGCTCAACGTGATGTTGATCGCTTGTGGCGTGTTGGGCTGAACGTTGGCAAGCGTACAGTTGACCAGTTGACCCGCGGCGGCACAGGTGCCGCTGCTGCTGCTCAAGCTGACGTTGGGGGGCAGCCACAAACCCGCCGTCGCGCTGCCAACCGCTGCGCCACCGAGATTGTTGATGGTCAGCGTGATGTCCGCCGTTCCGGGCCACAACGCCTGTGCCGGCACAGCCAGATCAACGCTCAAATCGGTCGTATCCATGTCGAGCAAGCCGACGTTGGGCGTGTTGCGTCCGCCGACCTTCTCAAAGTCACCGCCGACGTACAGATCGCCGCCGACCTGCAACACCGTGTCGAGGTCGTTGTTTGCTTCATACAAACCACCGACCCCCGCGATAAACTGTGTGCCTGTCCAGACGGCGAGATCAAAGGCGGGCGTTTCCACCCCATTGACGACCGTTTTGTCAAAGTCGCCGACAATCGCCAACTGCGACCCGTCCACGTCGAAGTCGAGGACGCGCGCACTGTTGGCAACGGTCGATTTGACGCCCATCGTTTCAGTCAGCAGTGCGCCATCCCAGAAGAGGATGCTGCCGACGTTGATGTTGTAGTTGGTGCCGATCGCAAGCTGACCGGCATAGACGGCAAGCGCGTTGACCGCAGCGGGAACGCCGCTGGAATCGCGTTCGTCCAGCACCGCCTGCCACGCAGAGCCATCCCAACGCGCCAAGAAGTCAGGAGCGGAGCCGCCGCCGTCGCCAAAGCTACCGCCCGCATAGAGCGCACCGTCGTAAAACGCCAGCGCACGCACGTTGCTCAAGTTGCCGACCGCCTGCCACACGCCGCCGTCCAGCTTGTAGACACCAAACGCGCCGCCCGCATACAGCGTGCCACTGTCGTCCTCAACGATGTCGTAGACGGTGCCGCTGGGCAGACCGCTGCCCACTGCGACCCATGCACTGCCCGTCCAGCGTGCCACACCCGCCGTCATGTCACCGCCGACGTAAAGTGTATTGTCGCTGTGTACGTAAATAGTATGTGCCGTTGCACCGAGACCAGAGATATTACCCCAAATCTCATTCGCCAATGTGAAATTGCTGAAGTAGCTACCGCTTTCCTTTGTCGCATAGAGGCCGGCCCCGCTGGCGGAAAGCGCGAGGTCGGTGACGGCATCAGGCTGGGAGGGGATCGTCACCCACGGCGTGAATTCGTATGCTCCCATATCGACGACTGCGCCCATCGTGCGTGGGTTGCCGTCGCGGTCTTGCGTCATGCGGTCGTTGAGATAGCTGTTGTTGCCCGTGTCGATGGCGGGAGAGCCTTGCAGCAGTCGCCAATCGCCGTTCGCCGCATCGGTGAAGAGCGGATCGCCCAGGACGACCCCTGTGCCGTAGGTGACGGTCGAGCCGCTCTGGGTTTGCACATCGGTGGTGCTGTTGCTCGGAACGAAAGAGTGGTTCAATTCCACGATACCGTCGCTGACCGTCAAGATTTGATGACCGGCGGTCGCGCCTTGCGCCACGTTGTTGGCGATGATGGTGTTGTTGAAGACGACGCGCCCGTTGCCGCCCGTTGTGTTGTAGAGGCCGCCGCCGTAGAGGGTGGCGGTGTTGTTGGCGATGGTGCTGTTGACAAACGTCAAGTCGCTGTCGGAGTTGTCTGGGTGTGCGCCATACGCATTGTGGTAGACGGCACCGCCGCGTGGTGCGCTGTTGCCAACCATCAGCACCTGTTCAAACGTCGGCGAAGCAGACGCGGTGTTGCTGGCATTGACGGTGTTGACATACACCGCCAGCGCACCGCCAAACGTTGTCGCACTGTTGTCGGCGATGTTGATGTCTGTAAATGTGGGGTTTGCTTTACCGCTGCTTGTGATGTAGAGATAAATAGCACCCGCCTGCCCGTCCAGCGCACGATTGCCGACAAAGCTGCCGCCTGTAAAGGTCGGGTTCGCCGTTGCGCTGCTATACGCGCTAATTCGCACACCGCCCCCTTGATTTGCCTCATTGTCGAGAAAATCCACATTGGTGAATGTCGGGCTGCTCGTGCCGTTTGATGAGCCATACATGTACACGCCGCCACCCGAACCGCTGGCCTTGTTGTTGCTAAACGTTGTGTTTTCAATGGTGGGAGAAGCGGTGCCGCCACTGCCACCGACCAAGAGACCGCCACCGTATCTGGCGCGGTTGCCGACGACTTGCAGGTTGGAGAGGGTTGGGCTGCACGTGTTACCTGATGAAGCAACACAGACGATGCCGCCGCCGTCGCGCTCTTCGGCGAGTGCGTCCGCGCCCGTCACGACCAGCCCGTCGAGGACGGTGTCGCTGCTGACGTAGGAGCTTGTACCGACATCCCCGATAATAACGATTTGTCGGCTGTTGTTGCCGCGAATGTTGGCGTGATCGGTCGTGATGCCGTTCGTTTTGCTCACGTCGTTGTTGTCGATGTCGCCGCTGAGGACGGTCGGCGGGTTGTAAGTGCGGCTGTCCGCATTAGAGCCGCTGCCAACATAGCCGCCGTACACCTTGACGTTGGGCAACAGGCGGAAGCTGTGGCCTGTGGTGGGGCCGGGGGTGTAGACACCGCCCGCCACGCGCACGTCGAGGCTGCACGCATACGCCAGCCCAATCGCGTGGTTGAGATTGTCGGTGGCGTTGCCCCAGCTTGTGCCGCTGCGGTTGCCCGCGCCGCCGACGCGCACGTAGACGTTGCCGCTCAGGCTCGCGCAGCTGTTAGCGCGATGCTCAAAGACCCCCATATCGACGATGTCGTCACCTTGACCTCGGTTAGCCACGCCGGGATCGTTATAGAAGCGACCCGCTCCTCCCAGATCGGCCGTTAAGCCCGTTCCCTCTGCATAAACATTGTTCCCGCTGTCAATGGCGAGCGAGCCGGTGCGGAGGCGCAGATTGCCGCCGTCCGCATCGACAAAGAGCGGATCGCCAAAGAGCGTGCCTGTGCCGTAGCTGATCGAGCCGCTGTCATCGTTTTGCACATCGCCACGGGTGTTGCTCGGCAGCAACGAGTAGTTGAATTGCACAATACCGTTGCTGACGTTGACAATTTGCTGCCCTCCGCCCGTCCCGGTTCCCGCTGTGTTGTCAGCGATGATGCTGTTTTTGAAGACGACGCTACCGTCGCCGCCCGTATTGTTGTAGAGGCCGCCGCCGTAGAGGGTGGCGGTGTTGTTGCCGATGGTGCTGTTGACAAATGTTAAGTCGCTGTCGGAGTTGTCCGGGTGTGCGCCATACGCATTGTGGTAGACGGCGCCGCCGCGTGGTGCGCTGTTGCCGACCATCTGCACCTGCTCAAACGTCGGTGAGGCGGAGGCGGTGTTGCTGGCGTTGACGGTGTTGACATACACCGCCAGCGCACCGCCATACGTTGTCGCACTGTTGTCGGCGATGTTGATGTCTGTAAATGTGGGTGCTGCCTGACCGCTGGTTGTGATGTAAAGATAAATAGCACCCGCCTGCCCGTTCGTCGCTTGATTGCCGACAAAGCTGCCGCCCGTAAAGGTCGGGTTAGCCGTTCCGCTACTGGCCGCGGTGATCCGTATACCGCCCCCTTGATTTGCCTCGTTGTCGAGGAAGTCCACATTGGTGAACGTCGGGCTGCTCGTGCCGTTTGATGAGCCATACATGTACACACCGCCGCCTGTACCGCTGGCCTTGTTGTTGCTGATGGTGCTGTTGCGGATGGTTGGGGAGGCGGTGTCGCCTGAGCCGATGATCAGGAGGCCGGCGCCGTGTCTGGCGCGGTTGCCGATGATGTGAGCGTCCAGAAAGCCTCTGCAGCCGTCGCAGTAGATGCCCGCGCCGTCGGTCGTTGTGCCGCCGTCGCCACCCGTGACGATGATGCCGCTGTAGAGGGCATTGTTGGAGCCGGTCATGTAGACGACGCGGCTGCTGTTAGTTCCGCGAATGTTGCTGTGGTCGGTGGTCACGCCGTTGCCGTCTTTGTTGACATCGTTGTTGTCGATGTCGCCGCTGAGGACGGTGGGGAAGTTGGTCAAGTCGCGGGCAGCGGTGTTGCTGTCGGTGCCGAGAAAGCCACCCGAGATGCGGACGTTTGTTGGGACGGTGAATTTGTCAGACGGGCTGCTGCCGGGCGTGTATACGCCCCCTTTCATCCAGACTCCTTTGTTGCAGAGTGAGGCGAGGCGGGTCATGTCTGACCAGTCGTTGAGGGCGGTTGCCCACGTGTGGCCGTTCTGCGACTGGTTGTTGCTGCTCGGGTCGAACAGGATGGCGTTGGGCTGGGTGCAACTGCCAACTTGCAGCTCATACGCGCCGAGATCGCCGAAGTGACCGTTGGTGTTGGTGAATTTGGAGTCATCCACAGGACGGGGGTTGTTATCCTGATCGTAGGTGATGCCGTTGGGGCGGGCGCGGTCGATGGCGGGGGAGCCGGGGCGCAGGCGGTAGTTGTCGTCCGCCGTGCCGTAGACGTTGTCTGCGCCGTCGGGGTCGATAAACAGCGGATCGGCATCAAACACATCTTCCGTTATTATCGGACAAGGTTGTAGATTATAAATATGCCCGCAACCAGTGCCGTCTGGATTCAAGTACAGGCTGGCGTTGTCGGTTGCTATGAGTGAACTCTTGATGGATTGTGTACTTCGACCATCACTGTAAACGTGATGACCGCGCCCATCTGACTGATTCCATTTGAAAATAGAATTTTCTATCAGTGCATTATTATGAGAACTTAGCAAAATTGCCCCACCCGCTCCTCCTGCACGGTTGTTTACAAAGGTAACATAATTCAGTTTGGGAGTACCCGAAGACTGGTACAACGCACCACCTTCACTGACGGCAGAGTTGCCTGCAAACAGCGAACTATAGACAACTGGTCCTGACCCATCTTGTTGATAGACGGCGCCGCCTCTTAGGCTAGCCGTATTATTAATGAAAGAGGATCGGTAAATCTTGACATCGCCAGCAGAACTATGGATTGCACCACCTAGGTAGCCTGTGTTGTTGATGAAAGTTGAAGTGTACACGAGAAGATCAGTGCCTGACCCGTCACCGAGCCAGATGGCTCCCCCACTCCCATTAGCAGTTCCGTTGTCATGGAACGTCGTCCGATGAATGTCTACTTTTGTTGTGGCGCCAACGAGCCGCATTCCCGTGTTGTTGTTGCGAATGATGGTATCGCGGATTTGCGGTTCAAGAACGTGGTCGCCAGCATACAGCGTGTTGTGATTACCGCTTTCGACTCGAATGCCGACATTGCTGTTTTCGATGATCGAGTAGCGAATGGTTGGACTGCATGATGTTGCAGGTGCGAACCTATAATACGGAGTGGTTTGGTGCGTGACATTAAGGTCACAGCGGATTGCATCGGTTAAACCTCTGATGTGCAATCCATCAAGCCAAGTGTCGCGGGTGATAGGCTTGGACGCGTTTGAGAAAGCATTAGCCTGCCCATCCATATAGACGGTGGGGGAGCCATTCCCCTGCAAGATGGTGGGGTAGGTTTTCCAGTTGCGTGTGTTGTTCGATGCGTTGTAGCCACCATGCACCTGCACGCGGTCTTTCACAAAAAACGAGCCACCTGCGAAGAACTCAGGCTCATACGTGCCTTGTGCCACGCGCACGTGCGCTATACCGCTGCCTTTGCAACTATCGGCGGCGTTCAAACCGGTTTGTAGATTGGTGTACGCATTTGCCCAACTGCTGCCGTTGCCTGCGCCTGTGGCGGCATGGTCAACATAGATGTTGCAGTTGGCGGCGGCGGCTCGGCCGCCGTCTTCAGGCCGCCAATTTTCCGGCACGTCGTCTGTCGTCGGAATGTCCAGCGGGAAGTCGTCGGCCTGTGCGTCCGCGTCCGCGTCAACGGCTGTTTCAAGCTCGCTTTCGACCTGCTGCGTCTCGGCCTCGGCCGCTGCGAGCAGTTCGTCGATGTTGTCTGGCACAGGGACAGCGGGCGGTAAGCCGGGGGGGAGTTCCCCTTCAGCCAGCGTCGCCGTCAGCGGCTGCGTGTTGACCATGACGGGCGTAGGCGGGTCACCTGCGACGGGTTGATACGGCTCGACTGGCTCCAATGCACCTAGATCGAGTGGCGCAGGTGGGTCGTCGGTTGGTTCAGATTGTAGCGGCTGTGGCCCCACGGGATCATTCTCAGTAGGCTCGGTTGCCTGTGGCACGGTGAGCGGCTCCTCGAATGGGTCAAACGGCTGAGGGGCGGCTGGATTGCCGTCGATGACGGGTGCCGCATCTGCCTCGACAGGCTCTGCGGCTGTCGCTTGTTCAACGGGAGCCTCTGACCGCGTTTCCATGCGTGCTTCAAACGCCTCCTCAAAAGCGGCTTGATCCACGTCGTCGCCTAAGTTGGCTTGCAACGCCCACGCGCCTGTGACATCGCCGTTGGGATCAAAGGTGTGGGTTCCCCAACTGTACGCGCCGCTGTCGTCAAAACTGCCATCGCTATTCATGCCAGTCTGCATTCCCAAATTGGGGTCTGTCAGCAAGACTTCTTCAATCGAACGATTGATTTGGTCGATAACGACTTCCTCAATCGAGTCATTTTCGGTCAATGAGCCATTGAGGGCTTCTTGGACAGCGATCATCGCCGCGTTTTGCACCAAGTCGGGTTGCTCGGCCGCAATGCGTTCGAGATATGCCTCGTTTGATTCCCCTTCCTGTTGCAGCATCTGCTCGACCGCTTGACGGGCGGTGCGGGGGGGTAATGATGTGTCGTCGGTCTCCATAGATGCCGCGATTGCGGAAAGCGGCATCGACAGATATTGGATCATCATGGCGGTGACCAAAATGATGCGGGCAAAAAACTCCATGCCTTTGTAACTGCTGTTCATCGAAAAACTCCTAGTTTGTGACGGCCGACGGGGGTGCTGCTTTCCGCCTTCTTCCTTCTCTCATTGACAATGGGGCGAAGAAACCTTCTAAACCACTACAGAAGAGCGGATCCCGACCTGCGTGGGAATAACAGATCGATTACCTGTTTAACTTCCTTTTTCCTGCTTCCTTTTTAGTCATTTGCCAGCAGGTAACATTTGTGTCGTTGAGGTATTTCGGGAATCGCTTTTCCGAAACACGCATCTCTCTGCGTGATTCTCAACGACTCAACTCATCTATTTATTGAATTTCTAGCTAAATTTTGCAAAGCCCTGTAATCATCAGTCGATTTTATTCTACAAAACAGGCGCATCATAAACGCATCATAAACACACCATAAACGTCTTTATGAAAATTGTGCTTGCAAAGCTAATGTTGTTGCTTTACTCGGCGTGGTGTGAAATGTGTCGCGCAGCGTGTGGGCAAGACGGTCAAACTGGATTTGTGCCAAGCGATGACGACCTGTCGCGCGGTAAATGTGAATCAGTTGCCGATGGGCAGGCTCGTGCCAACTTTCCAAACGGTGGGAGACAGTGACTGCGACCAGATGACCGTATTGCAACGCGACCAAAGTCGGTCAAACGCCTGAAGGTCGATGGCAAAATCGGCCGATTCACGCAGCTGCACAGTCGTGTGAGTGATCATCAACATGTCACATGTTACCAACATGGGTACACGCCGCTTGATACGTGCGAGGGCATTGCGTAGGTTGCGTTTGGCAATGCCCTCTGAATGGTCACCCCAGAGTAGCCCCGCGAGATGAGAGCGGGAAAGCGGCTGGTCATGCGCCGCCAAATAGCCCAATAGTGCGCGTTCCTTGTTTGTGGCCAACTGCTCAACGCTGCCATTACTCATTTTGATGGCAAATGTGCCAAATAGTTCAATGTTCATCGCCGCTCGCTCTACTAGAAGTGGATTTTGGTCGCTTTTTACTGAATGTACTGAGAAGGGACGGGCTAACATGATCGCTCCATTTGTCGGATTGGGTCGGCCGACATAGTGTGTTCAAAGTGGGCGGCCAATGCGGCTGGGCTGGGAAGTCGGATTGACTTCGCTGTATCGTTGGATTGAATGGCGATACGCCATGGGTCAGTTGTGGTTTCGCGCCAGAGAGGAAACGTACATAACTTGTGTTGAGCTTTTGTGTTCATTTCGCATTTCCAAATTTCTACTTTGACCAACCATTTACACCCACCTTAATAAAAAAACGTATCAAAAGCGTATCAAATTGTTGCGATGAGTTCTGAAGTAAAAGATGAAGGGATATGACATGTAGGGGCTAGGCAAATGGCTCACGATCTTCCACTTGCATGATGTTCATACCGTTTGTCTCGCCCCTTTTGTGGCATATCGCTCAAACGGGGCGAGATAAACGGCATTAGATTGTGCTTTTTTCGTTTGTGAGCAGGAAATTATCAATGGAGAATGGGGAACGGAGAATTGTTATTAGTGTTTTGATTAGTTAGGAGTAATGATGGCTAAGGGAGATGATATACAGGCACGCTTAATTCAATTTGCAGCACGAATAATTAAGTTATGTGATGCCCTACCTGATACAAAAGCTGGGAGACATATCGCGGGGCAACTTTTGCGAAGTGGAACATCTCCTGCACCCAATTACGCAGAAGCACGTGGAGCAGAAAGCGCAAAGGATTTCATTCACAAACTGAAAATATCAGTGAAGGAGCTAAATGAATCAGTCGTTTGGCTCCGAATAATAGTGGCAGCGGACTTGCAGCCCATTCAGCTACTCGCCTCACTCGATGATGAATGTACTCAACTCGCTAGAATTCTAAGCGCAAGTATCAAAACAGCTCGCAGCAATCACAATTAACAATTCTCCATTCCACGTTCTCCATTGACCATTATGACCTCTTTAACTATCGGAACACGAACATCTAAACTCGCACTATGGCAAACACACCATGTAATCGCATTGTTACAGGCACAATTTCCCGATCTTGTCTGCGAGATTATGCCCTTTGTGACAAAGGGCGATAAAACGCTCGACAAACCACTGCCAGAAATTGGCGGAAAAGGCTTGTTTAAAATCATGCGCCGTTTACCTAGCCCCTACCCACACGTTTTACTGATTTGACATGCACTCTTGTGAAATGCCTCTGACAGGCTTATTCAATGCCGAGATACGCCTTTTGCACAGTCGGGTCATTTTGCAGAACACGTGCTGAATCTGCCAAGACAATTTGTCCTGTCTGCAAGACATAGCCGCGATTTGCGACCTGTAACGCCATGTGTGCATTTTGCTCAACGAGCAGGACGGTGATACCTTCTTTATTGATGCGCTCAATCGACTCAAAGATGAGATCGACGAGAACAGGGGCAAGTCCCATCGACGGCTCATCCATTAGGAGCAGGCGCGGCTGCGACATCAGTGCGCGTGTCACCGCCAACATCTGTTGCTCACCACCGCTCATCGTCCCTGCAAGCTGCTTTTTGCGCTCACCAAGACGCGGAAAAAGCTCGTAGGATTTCTCAATATCCTGTTTGATCCCATCTTTATCGTTGCGATGATACGCGCCCATTTCGAGGTTTTCCTGCACGGTCAGCTTGGCAAATACGCCGCGCCCTTCAGGAACCATCGCAACCCCTTTTGAGACAAGTTCGTGCGCTCGGTATTGGGTAATATCTTGTCCTTCAAATTTAACCGAGCCAACACGTGGCTTCATCAATCCGCTGATCGTGCGTAGGGTAGTCGTTTTTCCCGCGCCATTCCCACCAATCAGGGCGATGATTTCCCCTTCGTTGACCTCAAGCGAAACGCCTTTGAGCGCGTGGATGTTGCCGTAGTAGGCGTGAACGTCGTTGACTTCTAGTAAAGACATAGTAGCTAGTGGCTCCTGTTCTCAGTTTGATTATGATCTCTCACCCATGCTGTTGACTTCGATCTTTGCAGCGGCCGCCGCACCCTTGCCTAAATACGCCTCAATTACAGTTGGATCGGACTGAACCTCGTGAGGAAGCCCTTCCGCAATCTTCTTCCCGTAGTCGATGACGGTCACTTTTTCGCTGATACCCATGACGACGCGCATGTCGTGTTCGATCATGAGAATGGTAATGCCGAATTCATCGCGCAGACGGCGGATGAAGTCGGTTGTTTGTGCTGTTTCGCGGGGGTTCATGCCGGCGGTTGGTTCATCGAGCAGCAGCAACTTTGGTTTTGCGCCCAATGCACGGGCAATTTCTAAGCGTCGCTGATCGCCGTAGGGCAGATTTTTGGCAAGATAATCACCTTTGCCCTTCAAACCAACGATGTTCAACAAACGTTGGGCTTCGTGCAAGGTATCATCTTCCTCTTGACGAACGGCTGGCGTGCGGAAAAGTGAGCCGAGCCATGACCCTTTGAGATGTGGTTCTTGTCCAACCATGATGTTTTCAATGGCAGTCATGTTCTCGAAGAGGCGAATATTTTGATAGGTGCGCGAAATGCCCATACTGGTGATTTCGTAAGGCTCTAGGCCGACGACTGATTGCCCATCAAATTCGAGTGTTCCTTCCGTGATCTGGTAAAAACCGGTTAGACAGTTAAAGAAAGTTGTTTTGCCCGCGCCGTTGGGGCCGATGATGCTGGCGATTGTGCCGGCGGGGAGTTCATAGTCGAGGTGATTGGTGGCGACGAGGCCGCCAAACCGTTTGACGACTTGGGTTGCTTTTAAGAGTATTGACATTTGTTTACCTCAAATCGGCCGAAACCGTCACCGCTTCCTGACCACCCGTTATCGTATCGCCCGACATCGAGCGCATCTTATCGTCATCGTCATCGCGCCCAAGCTCACGTTTGCGTGCCTCCGACGGCCACAACCCCTCTGGTCGCACTAACATCATCACAATCAGGGCAATCCCATAGAGAAAGAGTCGGAACTCCGAAAATTCACTCAACAAAGCGGGAACGCCGATCAACGCCAACGCACCAACGACGATGCCCGGAATACTGCCTAATCCACCGACAATAATCAAAGCCAGCACATTGATAGAGACGATCAGCTCAAAGCTGGTCGGGAAAATCGAGCCAACCTTTGCGGCAAAAATTGCCCCCGCCAACCCACCTGATGCAGCACTCAATGTGAAGGCCAGCACCTTACTTGCCGTCGTATTGATGCCCATTGCGTTGGCGACATCCTCATCCTCACGAATCGATGTCCAGCGGCGACCGGTACTTGAGTTGTTGAGGCGATATGAGACAAAGAGCATCAGCAAGCAGGCGGCAATCGTTAAGTAGTAAAGCGTCTGCGGCACATCTAGCTCAATGCCGGCAACAGAGGCTGGCGGTACTTTGAGAACGCCTTGTGCGCCGCCAATCAACCCTTTCATCGCGTCTGAGCGTGCCAGAACGCGAATGATTTCCCCAAAGCCGAGCGTTGCGATGGCGAGATAGTCGCCGCGCATTCGGATGACAGGAAGGGCGAAGATAAAGCCTGTCATCATCGCGGCAAGGATGCAAATGGGGAGTGCCATCCAAAAGTTAAATGGCCCTATTGCCGTTCTTGCCCCGATGCCAAGTTCGCCTGTCGAGGTGAGAATCGCCATCAAGTACGCGCCGACAGCAAAATTTGTCACATAGCCCAAGTCGAGCAATCCGGAGAGGCCGACCGCGATATTGAGGCCAAGTCCCATCAGGACGTAGAGCGCAACGGTGTTGATGATTTCGGTCACGTAGCCGCCGACCAGCCATGGCAGCGACAAGGCTAAAATAAGCAGCAGAGCTTGGCGGATGCGGTTAAATGTTTGTGATTGCTCGGCCGATTGCCCCGCCCGATAATCTGTATATCTGTCACGCCCCGTCTGATTCCAGTAGTACATGCCACCGCCAATAATCGCCAGCAGGGTGATGAAAGGGAGCAGCTTGATGCCTGTTTGGCCAAAGAAGAGACGGACGATGCTTGCGCCGAGAAACGGCCGAAAGATATTGACAAAAATATCGGATAGCACCCCAATTGCGGCCGACCAAGCAAATGTCGTCAAGGCCAATCGGCGCGGTTCGCTGTCGGTGAGCGTCAACGCCCCCCCAAGTGCGCCCAAAATTGCAAAAGCGAGGAGTAAGAGTAGGCCGCCAACAACGGCATTACCTGTCCCAAACGTGAATAGTTCGACTAGGGTTGGAGATACATTGATAAATGCTGTCCGAATGTCTGTCCAGAGCAACGTGATAAGCAGCAGGATGAATATCGGAACACCCGCTGACGCACCAGCAATATCCCCTGTTAAGATGCGGCTCTGTGTCGTGTCATCAGCATATTTCTTGGCAGCCATATAACCGGCCACAACTGGAATGCTGTACAGTAACAGATGTCCTAGCGAAAACACGTTTGTCACAATGTCTCGGCCGTCAAACGCCTCGACAAGCCCAATCATGCCAGAACAGAGGGCAATGACACCCGCAATGAGACCCAATTTGATTGTTTCTTTGAGATTTGTCATGCTTTCTTCTCCGCTAGCTTTTCGCCGATGATGCCCTGTGGACGGAAGATCAGAACCAACACGAGCATCGTAAACGCAATCACATCTTTCAGCTGATGAGACCCTGCAACGCCCAAGCCTTCTAAAAAGAGTGGTGGGCCGATGGCTTCAATAACGCCTAGAAATAGTCCGCCCAACGCTGCGCCCGGAATGCTGCCAATCCCACCTAAAACAGCTGCGGTAAATGCCTTGATGCCCGGCGTGAAGCCCATGAAGAAGTGCAGCTGGCGAAAGACAATCGCAAACAGCACGCCCGCCACACCTGCCATCGCTGCCCCAACCACAAACGTCAGTGTAATCGTGCGGTCTACATCAATTCCCATTAGGGTCGCGGATGATTTGTTTTCAGCAACGGCGCGAATCGCTTTACCAACCTTTGTTTGCTGGACAAAAATTTGCAGCCCCACAAGAACCACAATTGAGACTCCCATGACAAATAGATCGGTTCGCAAAATGTCTGTTTCGCCGAAGAGAACGACTTTGCCCTGTAGGAATTCAAATTCGGGGAAAGGGACGAGCGAGGAGCCAAACATACCGCGAAAGAAGTATTGCCAGAAAAAGGAGGCTCCAATCGCGGTAATCAATGGCACGAGTCGTGGTGCGCCACGTAGCGGCCGATAAGCGACGCGCTCTGTCAAAATAGCAATACAAACAGAGACGGTCATCGCCGTGAGAAATATGATAATGAGTGAGAGGAAAGGATTGGAGGTGATGTATCCACTTCTGTCGAGGGGGCCAGCGACGAGAACGGCCGATGTCATTGCCCCCGCCATGAAAAACTCGCCATGTGCAAAGTTAATCATGAACAAAACGCCATAGACCATCGTATAGCCGAGCGCGATCAGGGCATAGAGACTACCCTGCGACAATCCTGAAACGAGAAAGTCCATCCAATCGCCACCAGAGTAGCTATTGCCGAAGCCTCGAAACAGCTTGTTAAACGTGCCATAAATGACAATTCCTATAATTCCGATACGAAAAAACCAAAGAACGAGATCGATATAGTTAAATCGTCGCATTGCATCTCCTCTTTTCCTTACTGATGTTGCCGTAGCGTGCTACGCCTCTACAAAACAAACAGGCAGACGGTAAGCCGTTTTGCCACCGTCTGCCTGTTATTTCATCTTAGAATACTTCTGTTATTTGGCACTTCGCTTTAAGGCCAAATTGCGTCGAATTCGCCACCAATGACTTCGCTGACAGAAATTTTTGGATCAGCACAGTCGCCGCCGTTGCCAGTGCAAGAGATCGTGCCGGTGATGCCATCCATCGCGCTTGTCGCTTCAACTGCGTCGATGAGGGCTTGTCGGCCGATAGACAACGTGCCACCACTTTCAACTGCAACTTCTTCGATTGCGTCGAGGATCAAGTTGGTCGCGTCATACGCATGTGCATGGAACACAGAGAGTGGTTCCGTGCCGTAGGTTTCTTGATAGTCGTTCAAGAAGGTATCGTAGAGGCTATTGCCAAATCCAAGATCAGGGCCAGAGACGTACATGCCTTCGGCCGCGTCGCCGGCTGCTTCGAGGAAGTCCGGAGATTGAACGCCGTCGGCCGATGCCAAGATCACACCGTCCATGCCGTCAATATCTTGTGCTGTCTTTGCAATCAATGAACCGAGCGTTGTGAAAACTGGGAAGTAAACCAGTTCAGGCCCAGCGGCCGCAATCGTCGTCAAAAGTGGCTCAACGTTAGATGCGTCCGAAGACTCCGCTTCAAATGCAACGATTGTGCCACCCAACGCGGTGAACTCATCGCGGAAAACAGTTGCCAACCCTTCGGTGTAGGGGTCGCCATCATGGATCGCGGCTGCGTTGCGAACGTTTAGCTCAGTGTAAACGTAGTCAGCCATCGCTTTGCCCTGAATCGTATCGTTGTGAGCGGTGCGGAAGTAGCAGTTTTCGCGGCTGTCGGGAGCGGTGAGGACAGGGCCTGTGTTTGATGGAGAGACCATAACCATCCCTTTACCACAAACAATTGCGCTCATTGGAACAGCCGCACCGGAGCAGCTTGTGCCAATGACACCGACGATTTGATCGTCGGACACAATCTTTTGACCAGCTGCTTGTCCACCTTCTGCATTACAGCCATCATCCTCTGTCTGTAGTGTTACTTCGTGACCCATCACTTCGCCACGTTGTTTGATGGCGATTTCAACGCCATACTGAGAGTCCAAGCCCAACTGCTCGTTTGCGCCTGAAATGACTAGGGCCGAGGCAAGTTTGATCGGCTCACCATCTTCAATGGTCACACAACCAATTGCGTCTGTGCATTCAATTTCGGCCCCGCCACAAGCGACGAGGAAAATTGCAAATGCAATTAAGAATAATGGGATTAACTTCGATTGCTTCATATTTTCTTCTCCAGAAATTTAGATATTCATTTAGCGATCAAATCTTGCAGATCGCTTCGTATGCCTATTCTATCAGCGTCCTTAAGATTATTCTAACAATTTCTAAAAATTAGGCAGGATGTTCCTTGTACATAAATTTTGACCTGTAACCGTTTTGCGGTTAAAGTGGGCAAAAAGGATAAATCGAATGGTACATGGAACACACAACGCTGTCGCAGATGATCGCAATGCCAGCGTCTTAATCGACGTTAACGGGGAGCTTTTTCCGCGCGATGAAGCAAAAATTTCTGTTTTTGATAGTGGCTATCTAGTCGGCGATGGTGTGTGGGAGGCATTGCGCTTGCACAATGGCGTGCTGGTCTTTTTGGATGAGCATTTAGATCGACTTTGGCAGGGAGCAGCGACAATTGGGATGGATGTCGGGATGACACGGCAGGAATTGACAGCCCGATTGTGGCGTGTTCTGAATGCGAACGAGATGCACGACAATGTGCATATCCGCTTTATGCTGACACGCGGCATTAAGAAAACGCCGTCGCAAGACCCGCGTTTGACGATTTCGGGGCCGAATTTGGTCATTATCGCCGAGCATAAGCAGGCCAACCCAGACAGCCGAGAACGTGGCGTGACCTTGTTCACCAGCACGATTCGGCGCGGTTCACCCGATTATTTGGATGCGCGGCTGAACTGCCATAGCAAGCTGCACGAGGTGATGGCGTTGGTACAGGCAATCGAGGCAGGCTGTGATGAGGCGTTGATGTTGGATATTCACGGCTTTGTGGCGACGTGTAATGCGACCAATTTTTTCATGGTGAAAAATGGGGAAGTTTGGACTTCGACAGGGCAGTATTGCATGAATGGGATCACACGCGGAAAAATCATCGAAGTCTGTCGAGAGCAGGGGATTCCCGTTTTTGAGCAGAATTTTTCGCTATTTGATGTTTATGGCGCGGATGAAGCATTTGTGACGGGGACATTTGGCGCGTTAACGCCCGTCTTCAAGGTCGATGGTCGTCTGATTGGGGATGGCAAATTTGGCGAGATGACGCGGCGTTTGTTGGGGTTGTATAAAGAGAAGGTGTTGGCGGCGGTTGAAGCAGAAGGGGCGTTGGAGGCTCCATCAAATTTATCAGTATGACAACTAGAATCTGTTTATGGAGCGGCCCGCGCAATATCTCGACGGCACTGATGTATTCATTTGCACAGCGGGTAGATACAACGGTGGTAGACGAGCCACTGTACGCGCACTACCTCAGCACGACGGATGCACACAAATATCATCCTGTCGCCGACGAGGTGATCGCGGTGCAGGAAAATGATGGTGCTAAAGTAGTGCGCGACGTGCTTTTGGGGGATTGTGAAACCCCTGTTTTGTTCACCAAAAATATGACCCACCAATTAGCAAATTTGGATTGGGGGTTCATGGCGCAAACGGTAAACGTCATCTTGACTCGTGATCCACGTGAGATGTTGCCATCTTTTATTAAACAGGTGTCGGCCCCAAGGATGCGCGACGTGGGATATGCAGGACATATCGAACTCTTGGCTTATTTGCGTGGCATAGGGCAGGAGCCGCCCGTTTTGGACGGGAAACAGATATTATTAAATCCGCGCAAGGTGTTGGGGAAGTTATGTGAACGGGTGGGGATTGCCTTTGATGAGGCGATGTTATCGTGGCAAGCAGGGGCAAGATCGGAGGATGGGGTCTGGGCGCGACATTGGTATGAGAATGTTTGGAAGTCGGAAGGATTTGGGCGGTATCGGCCGAAAACCGCCCCCTTCCCCAACCGCCTCAAGCCCCTTCTCGCCGAATGCCAACCCCACTATGAGCGACTTGCAGCGTTGGCGATCAAGGCATGACGTTGCCGAACCAGTTGCAATGTCAGCAGTCCAAGTAACCCAACGGTGAATAAAAGCGTTGTGTGGTTAATTGGGTCAATGTTTGTGCTGCTTAACACAATGGCGGTCGGGTTGGTGAGGCGCGTAAAGGTCAGCGTGCCGAGTGACTCGGCCGAGAAAGGCGATAAACCCCGTGCATTTGCAATCGGTTGGGCAGGGGTTGTGGGCGTATTTGTGTGTTGATAATCTGGTGCGCTGTCAGTTCCCGCGTCATACGGATAGAGATCGACCGTGACCTCATCGAGCCACATCCCATCACCATCACGTAACGGTTGTCCACTAACTCCAACAAACCAATCGGGGCTAGGCGCAATCATCGTAACGAGCGTCACACGATCAAATGTCGAGGTCACGTCAAATTCCATCACCAACGTTCCTGTGTCGCTGAAGAGGAGTTCGTCATCTTCGAGAATGGCATCGGCCGATCCCGCCCCAATCGCCGCATTGATTTCATTTCTCAACTCAGCATTCGCACCACGCTCTGCAACATTTTTGATGCCCAACGAAGCAACTTCCCCTACTTCCCAGAAAGAGACCATCTCATTATGTGTGCCACCCACTAAAACTGACCAGTGGGCAGAGTTAGGCAGATTGCCATTGGGGTGTGGATGGGTCTCTTGTGACCACGTGCTGACAAAGGTGGCACGGTAACGAACAGTGGTTGACTTGGCATTTTGTGCCAACGCTGTGCCAACATTGAAAATTGTGAAAAATAAGGCGATTACAGTCAATTTTTTGAACATCGTGTCTCTCCAAGCATATTGGTAAACAATGAGTTTATTGTAAACTTGCGGGAGGTCACGTGGTGTGGCTGTAAGCAGGCTGTAAGGAGTTGTGATGATCGAATTTGATTTTACGGATCATCAAGTTCATCGAATATCTGCGCGGTTGCTTCATTCAATGGTAACAAAATAGACAACGAAACCCCGTTATCCTCTGTTCGTTCTCGACTTGTCATTGTCATATACCTAATATCGCCAAAAATGGGATGTCGATAGCGAAATTCAACGGGGAGTTCAGCGGCTCCCTTTTTGTGCCAGCTTATGCCTTCTCGTGCGGGCGGTCTTTTGCTATTCAGTTGTCGCTCATTTTGGGATAATCGCTATGCGGGGCTGATGAAGGGAAGTTCTACTAATTCGTTTTCTAATGCTACGTATTTTTCGCTGCTCATGGCTGTCCTTTGAAAAATGATGCGGTTGGCGTGTGCAACCGTCTTTGTGGAGCTATACAGGAAACACGCCGTTTAGTTGCGTACCTGTCAAGATTACTAGTTGAACCTCGTAGAATTACGGTTTCGGCAAGATACATGATATTGCATAATGTAGTCATGTTGCAAACAAGCACCTCTACAGATGTGAAGTGGTGCTAATTGAGGCGGAAGTCTGTGTCGGAAATTTCACGACTTTCGCAAGGTTTCAAATAATGAAACATTTACTAAAAGACAAACTCTGTACAAACATCTTAGTCTTTGGATTAGTTGTGATTGTAGCGTTAATGGTAGCCATTCCAGCTTTCGCACAGACAGAAACTTATTGGTGGAAGTCTACTGCCTACGGAGAAATCTTGAATGGAAGCGTCAATGGTCAAACGTATCAGTTAGATGCTGGTACTCTTACGAACAGTGGGACCCTTGCGATCGATTTCGAAGAATCCGAAGCGAACCTGAACACTACTACTGCTTACGATTGGAAAATAGAGGTAGTAAGGGAGCGTTGGGGTCCGAATGAAAGCATTTGTGTCACCGATGCTATTGAATTAAACACAGCAAACGGTGGTAGCAATAGCTATAATAAAGACTGCGGCACCATTATTGCAGGGGAATACTATTTAGTGATTTTCCGAACCGACTCTAACGGATTCGTAGTTGAGGGGAATGGCAGCTTGCAAGTAGATTAAGGCTTTTTGCTGCTGCTTGGTTAGATGGTCTTACGTTAAAGCCCCGTCTGCTACATTGAGTTTGAGTCTGCAAGATTGAACGAAGGGCTTAAATATCGTTAAGCAAACCGTGAAGGCGCAAAAGTCCGTGCTTACAGGAATTTTGCGCCTCTGCACATATTGAGTGAAGTATGAGTTTAATTTGGAGACTAGCAACAAAGTTTGATATGGCAATCTATTTCTCACATGGTGGAATAGACCTTTTTTTTCCCTTATTATTAGTGCTTGGAATAGGGAGCATCATACAATACAAACGAGCTAGTGATTTACCTACTCTGATATTCCATTTGTTGTTTGGACTGTATATATTATCTTTAATTAATGTGACCCTTTTCCCCATCAAGGTAGGAGGTGGATATGCCGATTCTATGAGAGAGAATGCTTCTTGGGTTCGGAACATTAACTTAGTACCTCTACAGAATCTTAGACACTCTATATCTACAAATGCCCTGAATATGATAATGACTATTCCCTTGGGTCTTGGTCTAGCTTACAAATTAGGTTTGACGAAACGATTTATTCATGTAACTGCGTTTGGGATAGGTTTTGTCATTGAATCGCTCCAAGCATTCATCGGACTCCTTCTTAACTATCCATATCGAGCTATCGATGTAAACGACGTGATTTTTAACGCGCTGGGTGTTTACACAGGCTGCTTGTGTTTTTATCTCTTGCAAAACTCATTGTGGCCTCGATTGCAATCGTATAAACAGTGATCAAGTAACAATGTCAAATTCGCTCTCGGACAAAAGCAATTGAAAAATTTCGCCCCGAGAGGCAATGTCTAATTTTGTTAAGATATTTGATACGTGAAATCCTGATGTTCTAGGAGAAATACCTAATGTCAATGCAATTTGTTGATCAGTGCAACATTGCAAAAGCAATTCGGTGACTTGTTGTTCGCGCGGGGTTAAATCAAACTTCTCAACGTTGACTTCAGTCACAGGGTTAGTAGTGTCGCCTATCAAATTATCTTCAAATGCTTCTTCGCTGAGAATAATGAGACCTAAGTTGACCCCTGTCACAGCCTCTAAGATTGCGTCAGGGCTATCATCGTAGCGGAGGAAGGCGCGTGCGCCAGCTTCGTAGAGGTCAGGGATGGAAGCATCGCTAAAGTCATCGGCGAGGAGCAGGAGGGTGGCACCGGAGTAACGGTCGTTCCATGTCTGTAGGGTTTGGATTGGGTTTTCTGTTTCTTCCAATTCACGGAGGCCAATTAGAATCACGTCGGGCGGTGGGTCGAACGTTGCGTTGATGGCTTCTTCCAGCATCAATGTGTCGGTGACTTTGAAGCGGTCGTCGCGCTTTAGTTCTTGGTTGAGAAAGCGGCGGTTCATGTCGGGGTGGTCGAGTAGGAGGATGTGAATAGGCATGGGAGAAAGGATGAAGGGTGAGGAATGAAATTTTGCGAAATAGATCATGCGCTCCTCTTCAAGCCTTAACTGAATAACGATAGACATTTTTATTGTAGCACGAAAATTTGTGCTGTTTTGTGCCAGCTTGTGCCTTCTCGCGTGGAGGTTTTTCGCCTATTTAGTTGTCGCCGAGTTGACATTCTCATCAACAACGCCAGCATCTATGAAGATCATCCCATCGGCGTAAACCTAATCGGCGTGGCCAATCTGACCTACCTCGTCGCACAGGAGATGATGAAAACGGGGGGCGGCCGAATTGTCAACGTCTCATCACGGGGCGCATTTCGCGGCGAACCGACCGCACCAGCCTATGGTGCGAGCAAGGCCGGTCTCAACGCAATGGGACAATCACTGGCGCAAGCACTTGCCCCTCACAACATCTTTGTCCACACGGTCGCACCCGGTTTTGTCGAAACAGACATGGCAGACTACGTGCTGAAATCGCCACGTGGCGCAGAGATTCGCAATCAAAGCCCACTTAAGCGGGTTGCCAAACCGGAAGAAGTTGCGCGAACCGTTCTCTTTTGCGCGAGTGAAGGCACAGAATTCTTGACAGGGTGTATTGTGGACGTGAACGGCGCATCTTACTTGCGAACGTGACCACATTTACGATGTTAAATCGAAATGCTACAATCAGCTCATGACTGCAACCTTACTCGACACAAAATTCACAGTTCAGTGACTTCAAAAACACATGTACATCGGTATTTTTGAGAAATCTTGGTAAGAATCCAACCTTTTAGATACTTTCAAGACACCCTCTTAGCAGTAAGCATCAATTTAGTCATCCAACGCTTCGACAATCGCGCTCGTTCTCGCAAATCTCGCCTACGCAAGCCGTTCTGAGAACCGATGTGACATTCTTAAAGTATTCAACGATTATGTCTGAATTTCTGACACTACTTCCCCCACAAGCTGCATTACAAAAATTACTGACGACACTATCGCTCTCGGCCGAAATAGAGATAGTTCCGACGCTCGATGCAACTGGACGCATCACTGCCACAGAGACCGTTGCGCCATTTGCGCTCCCAACATTTGCGCGTTCGACGGTCGATGGTTACGCCGTGCGAGCCAGCGACACCTATGGGGCGAGTGAGGGGCTACCGGCCTACTTGCCAGTGGTGGGGGAGGTAATGATGGGCAGTGTGCCAACATTTGATTTGCAGGTTGGGCAGTGTTGTGTCATTCACACGGGGGGCATGTTGCCAGAGGGGGCGGATGCCGTTGTGATGGTGGAGTACACACAGATCGCAGCAGAGGACGAAGTAGAGATACTGCGTGCCATCAGTCATGGGGAGAACGTTTTGCAGATTGGGGAAGATGTACAAGCAGGCGATGTCGTCATCGGCCGAGGTGAGCGACTCGGCTCGGCCGAAATTGGCGGTCTATCCGCGCTCGGTTACAGCAAAATCAGCGTCACGCGCCAACCCCGCGTCGGCATCTTATCAAGCGGCGATGAAGTGGTCTCACCGACAGAGCCATTGCAACATGGGCAAATCTACGACATCAATAGCTATTCGCTCAAGGCACTCGTTGAGGCAGCGGGTGGCATTGCAGTCAACTATCCGATTATTCGGGATGAGGGGGAAGCGTTTCGGGTGGCGGCCGAGATCGCCCTCGCTGAAAATGACCTCGTGATCTTCACAGCAGGCTCATCTGTTAGCGTCCGCGACCTGACCGCCCAAACAATCGACGCGCTCGGCAAACCCGGCGTGCTTGTGCATGGAGTCAGCGTTCGGCCCGGCAAACCAACTATTCTCGCCGTCTGTGCAGGCAAACCTGTAATCGGTCTACCGGGCAATCCCGTTAGTGCGTTGGTCATCGCTCGCTTGTTTGTCACACCTGTCATTGAAAAACTGGTCGGACTGACGACAACACCGTTGCGCCCAACCGTCACTGCTCGACTGATGACCAACCTATCCTCGCAGGCAGGCCGTGAAGATTGGGTTGCTGTGCGCCTCATTCCAACCAATGATGGATACGACGCAGAACCTGTTTTTGGCAAAAGCAATCTCATTTTTACGCTGATTCGTGCCAATGGGTTACTCAAAATCCATCCAGATGCAAATGGCATTGCAGCGGGAAAGCAAGTGACCGTTGAGCTATTGTGAATAACTTTTACAATTTCCTGACATCCTTCATAACTTCTTCATAATTTACCATTAAATTGAGCTATAAATTTCAAGCGAGAGATCATATGTCGATACGAAAACCCCTATTTCTACTCACGTTCTCCGCAGCCGCTGTGGTTGCCTTTTCGCTATTTATCACTCATGTGTCTGCACAAGAGGCAAACCGCAGTGAAACGCCCGATCTTCTGCCTGCTGTCCTGCTCAATTATGCAGCACCACTCCCCCCGCAATACGCCAATCCAGCTGTCAGAAATACGGATAACACACCGATGAACAATCCCATCACAAATGCGGGCGCGACATTGGGGCGCGTTTTGTTTTATGATTTCAAACTTTCGGCAAACGACACGATCTCTTGTGCCTCTTGCCATCAGCAAGCGAATGGGTTTAGTGACTCGGCCGAATTCAGCACTGGCTTCAATGGTGGCCTCACAGGCCGTCACTCAATGGCACTTGTCAACGCCCGCTTCTATGAAAACGGTCGCTTTTTCTGGGATGAACGCGCCGATACGCTTGAAGATCAAGTGCTGATGCCTATTCAAGATAATGTTGAAATGGGAATGTCGTTACCCGATCTGGAAAGAAAGCTAGCAGCGACCAGCTACTATCCCGCACTATTTGCTGACGCATTTGGTACACCAGAGGTGACAAGTGAACGTATTTCGTTCGCATTGGCGCAGTTTGTCCGCTCGATGATCTCGTTTAATTCAAAATATGACGCAGGGTTAGTCGCCAATCCGCCTTTCTCAAACTTTACACAACAGGAACGAGCGGGACGACAACTGTTTAACGGCAATCAGGCACGCTGTAGCGATTGTCACGAAACAGATGCGTTTATTGCTGATCGGCCGCGCAACATCGGTCTGGATCCAAACAACAATACCGATACTGGAGCGGGAGATGGGCGCTTTAAGGTGACATCGTTGCGAAATGTCGCGCTCACCGCACCCTACATGCACGATGGGCGTTTTGGCACGTTAGAAGAGGTAATTGACCACTACAGCGACGGCGTACAGAATAATCCGGAACTTGACGAGATTTTGCGTGGACGTAATGGGCGACCGCTTCGGCCGGATTTTAATCCCCAAGAGACACAAGCTCTGATTGCTTTTTTGAATACCTTAACGGACGATTCCCTAACGAACGATGAGCGATTTAGCAATCCCTTTCCTTTAACGACTCCGACAAGTGTCACGTTACAACCAGTTGAGATTGCCGAACAGCCGACCATTGCACTTCTGACCCTCTCCAGCTTGCTTACCACGATGACCATAGCCTTCATGATTCGCCATAGACATCGTAGAGTTTAGGTGTCAGAGAGATTTTTGTAAAATTGAAACAGTGGAGGGTAACAGAAAAGGCCAAATTTCTCGCCATTTCTTACTTGAAGGTTTCCGTCTTTTGCTCATTCAACTTTACGTTGAGCATCTTCGCTAGCACTCTGGTCTCTCCAACCATGAATGGGACGATATTTTGGCCTTTGCGACCTAACTTTTTTCCATAGTTTTCAGCTCAATCACATAAGCGTGCCATAAGATTTGAGCGCAGCAAACTGCTATTGGAAAAGTTTGCAATAAACTCCTCCGCGTGAGTCACAACACCGAAGCCATCGCGCAGCAGTTACGACAGTCTGGCTATCGCTTAACACCGCAGCGGCAGTTCATTTTAGATGCTGTTTGCGAATTAGGTGGACACGTTACGCCCGACACGGTCTACCAGCACGTCCAAACACGCACCTCTGCACTCAATCTGACCACAGTGTATCGCAACTTGCAATTTTTAACTGAGCAAAAAATTTTGACCGAAACTCATCTGGGCAACGGCAAACTCGGCTACGAAATGGCAAATAGTGACCTACACCATCATTTAACATGTACACAGTGTGGACACTCAATCTCGATTGGTCATAATACCCTTGCTGATTTTTACGCACGGATGGAAGTCGAATACGGTTTTCAGATTGAGATGAATCACATCACGTTTCGCGGGCTTTGCTCATACTGTCATTTTCCCACCCCAAGATAGATGCAACTAAACCATTTTCACGTAATCTGGGTTAACGTGTATAATCTATTGCAAAAATTGGCAACAACAAAAATATGAAAAAGACAATTCTTACTCTACTCCTTCTACTATTCGCTACTGCCTGCTCAGATGAGGCTGGCACGCTCGAAATTCGAGCAAATGGCGAAGATTTCGTGCGCGATGGATTTGTGTCCAAAGATGGTTGGCAAATCGACTTTGATAACGTCTACGTCTCGCTGGAAGAGATCGTAGCGTATCAGACAGAGCCAGCGTTTGATGCCCAGACAGGTGAGATGCCTGACGGAGATAGCGTCTCGGCCGAAAATCAGACCGTCGATCTCGCTGCGACAGACGACACGATTCTGCTCGTCAGCGCGGAGGCAGACACGGGACAGTTCAATGCAGTTAGCTGGGAGATGAACGGATCGGCCGAAAATGGCAGCGTCCGCCTCATCGGAGCCGCTCAAAAAGATGGCACAACCGTCCCGTTCGACCTAACCTTTACGGAAGATTTTGCCTACGCCTGCGGTGAATATCTCGGCGATGAGCGCAAGGGGTTCGTCAATGCGGATGAAACGGGCGACGTTGAGTTGACGTTCCACTTCGATCACGTCTTTGGTGATGCGGATTCACCGCTCGATGACAGTCTGAACGTCGGTGCGCTGGGATTCCAGCCGCTGGCAGACGCGGCCGGGGACTCCCTGACCGCGACGCAGAGTGAGCTTGAGGGGATGTTATCGGCCGAAGATTACACCACGCTGATGGACACCCTCGCAACGCTCGGACACGTCGGCGAAGGTCACTGCTACGAAATGAACTACGGTGGATTTACCGCCAAAGAATAAAGATGAAACGCACCCTGCTTGCCCTCCTGCTCATAATTGTCGTCGCCACGCCTGTGCTGGCGCACGGCACGGACATCACGTATGTTGGGGAGGGCAGCACGGTCACCGTCTCCGCGCTATTTGATGATTTACAGCCGATGGCAGAGGCACAGTTGCTTGTCTACTCCCCTGACGATCCGCAAAATGCGTTCTATACAGGCATTGCGGACGCGGAGGGGCAGCACAGCTTCGACATTGACACGGACATCGCAGGAACGTGGGATGTCAACGTTCGCCTCGCCTCACATGGTGAGTGGCTACGCATCCCCGTCACGGAAAACGGTGAGATTGTGCCAATGGATGCCAGCGGGCAATCTAGCTTAATACGCAGCATCGCCGGCGTACTGATCTTTGTCGCGCTTGTCGGTATCGCCTACTACTTTTCGAGAAAACCCAAAACGACTAGCGACTAGCGACTAGCCACTAGCCACACGGAGCTACTATGCACGTCCCAGATGGATTTCTTCCCGCCGCCGTTCTCGCTGGCGGCTATCTGCTAACCGCTGGCACAACCGCGCTCACGTTGCGTAAAATTAATCAGGAGGAAGACCCTCGCGCAGCCATTCCAAAAGCGGCGTTGATGACTGCGGCTTTCTTCATCGCCTCCACCATTCGCTTTCCCGCCCCACCTCCCGCCACGAGCATCCATCTCATCTTGTGTGGCCTCATGGGGGTTGTTCTCGGCTGGTACGCCTATCCCGCGATTCTCGTCGGTCTTATTCTGCAATTCCTCGTTTTCGGACACGGCGGGATCACGTCGCTGGGGGTCAACGCAACCATCATGGGCATTCCCGCCCTCATCGCGCATGGCATTTTCCAACTAGTGCGTCGCCGTAAAGATGTCGAGACGCGCTCGCTACAAATCGCCGCGTTTTTTGCAGGCTTTCTCGGCGTTGCGCTGGCAGTGCTAACGTTCTACACATTGATGATCGGCGCGATTCCCGGCGAACTAGATGTCGCCAAGGAGCAGGCGGCGGTCACGGCTCTCTCACTGTGGCACTTGCCAATTGGCCTGATCGAGGGGATGATTTCTGCGCTGCTCGTCGGCTATCTGATGCGTGTCCGTCCTGAGATTTTGGGCTTTGCGCCGAAGATGAAATGGGCTTCGGCCGATTAGTCACCAACATGAGCGCATCACACCGACTAGACGAACACGCCGACCTGCACTCCCCCATCCACCACTGGGACGCTCGCTTTAAGCTAGTCGGGCTGCTCTTCATCATCTTCGCCTTTGCCACCGTTGACAGCATTTGGCTCCTCATCCCGATGCTCATCATCACGTTGCTGCTCTACAGCATGACCAAATTGCCGTGGAGCTTCCTGCGTCATCGCCTCGAATTTCCCGGCTTCTTTATTCTGTTTCTCGTCATCTTCCTGCCGTTTGTCTCTGGTGACACTATTCTCCTCTCCTTCGGCCCGTTCGATATTCGTCAAGAGGGAATCGAACAGGCTGCAGTCGTCGCCGTGCGCTTCTTCTGCATTTTGACGCTGGCAATCGTCCTATTCGGCACGGATAGCTTCATCAACACCATTAAGGCATTGCGTGCGCTGCGCTTTCCCGATATTCTGGCAGACATGGTGTTGCTGACCTATCGCTATCTATTTGAGATGACGACGTACTTCCAGACGATGCGAACGGCGGCTCGGATGCGCGGTTTTCGCGCCGAGTTCTCGCTCGCCAGCATGAACACGCTCACATCCCTACTCGGTCACATGATCGTCCGTAGCTACGAGCAGTCGGAGCGTGTCTATAAGGCGATGGTGCTGCGCGGCTACGGCGCGACCAAGGCCATGACAAACGACTATCACGCCACGCAGAATGATACGCTTAAGCTGGTTGCGGCTATTGGCGTTGCGCTGCTTTTTTGGATCGCTCAATACATAGTGAACAGTTAGCAGTGAACAGTAAAAACGTCTGTTTACTGTTCACTGAACACCGTTCACTGAAATGAATGCACTAACCATCACAGACCTCCACTTTGCCTATCCCGAAGCTCAGGTATTGCGCGGCATCTCTCTCGTCATTAACGCGGGGGAGCGCGTGGGGCTGATTGGGCCAAACGGCGTTGGGAAAACGACGCTCTTTCACTCGGTATGCGGCGTTCTCAAGCCAACGGGGGGCGCGATTGAGCTTTTTGGTACGCAGGTCAAGGCAGGAAAGTTTCATCCAGAGGTCGGGTTGGTCTTTCAATATCCCGATGATCAGCTGTTTTCTCCCTCTGTGCGGGACGACATCGCATTTGGGCCGTTGAATATGGGACTTTCGGCCGATCAAGTCAACGAGCGCGTCGATCACGCACTGTCCCTCACGGGAATGACCGAGTTCGCCGACCGTGCGCCCCACCATCTCTCAGGTGGACAGAAGCGCATGGTTGCCATTGCGGGGGTTCAGGCGATGCGGCCGAAGTTGATCATCTACGATGAGCCGAGCGCAAATCTCGACATTCGGGCGCGGCGGCGGCTGATCAGCTTTATGAGCGATAGCGCAGAGACACTGCTCGTATCGTCGCACGATTTGGAGCTGATTCTGGAAGTGTGCGAGCGGGTTGTCCTGCTCGACGCGGGGCAGATTGTCGCTGATGGCAAGCCGCGCGACCTGATGGGGGATGAGGCGTTGATGGAGACGCACGGGTTAGAAGTCCCCCATTCGTTGCGACCACACATTCACGTTGCGGAACCTGCGCCGCATGAGCATTAGTTAGGTGACAAGAAAGTGGCTACGCCGCGAAGACCCTCACCCCTCTCCCGCGCAAAGGATATTGTGTGAGGCTAGAGGGCAGAAGACGCGCCCTCTCAGAGGGCTGGGGTGAGGGTTTTTATACTTTCCTATACGATGACGAAAAAATGCCCAGAAAGCGCAGACCGCTCAATCGTGAAACTGCACATCGTGATGCCAAATTAATTGGGTGTGTTTCAAATACTTTGAGGGTGTCATTCCAGCGTATGCAGGAATCC
>CAYMGE010000048.1:0-46563 GCA_964389925.1 uncultured Ardenticatenaceae bacterium | reverse complement strand
TCATCTGATCCATGATGCCCGTCTGTACGCCCATCCACTGATTTTCGACGCGCTGGACGAGCTTTGCCATTGGCGTGCCTTCCCACTCAAAGCCAGAGACAGCCGCAAATCCTTGCGTGATGGCGACTTGCAGCGCGGCCGAAGAGGATAACCCCGACCCAATTGGCACATCGCCCGTCATGACCCCTTCCCAGCCATGCAGCGTTTTGCCCTCATCTTGCAATGCGGAGGCAACCCCCTTGATATATTCAAGCCAGTCATCGGCCGTTCCCTTCTCAATGTTGTCGAGCGAGAATTCACCACTATTCTCGAAGTCGGCCGAATAAACAAATACCTGCCTATCTTCTCGCGGCCGCAACGCTATCCACACCGCTCGATCAATCGCCATCGGCAGCACAAACCCATCGTTATAATCGGTATGCTCGCCAATCAAATTAACCCGACCCGGCGCACGCACCACAATCGTCGGCTCATCCTCAAATACCTGCCTAAATTTTTTCGTTAATTTATCTTGCATAACCACGTTGAACAGCCTGTTTTGTAAAGGCGTTATTCACCCAACGAATAGCGCAAAAACGCCTCCATAAACCCATCCAAATCACCATCTAAAACCTTGCTCGGATCCCCCGTCTCATGATTCGTTCGATGGTCTTTGACCATCTTATACGGATGCAGCACGTAAGAGCGAATCTGATTGCCCCACTCTGCGCTCACGTTATCCCCCTTGAGCGCGTCGATCTGGTCTTGCTGCTTTTGCATCTCCAACTCGTAGAGTTGAACTTTGAGAATGTTCATCGCTGTCTCAAGGTTCTGGGTCAAAGAGCGTTGATTTTGGCACGAGACGACGATCCCGGTTGGCAGATGGGTGATGCGGATCGCGGTTTCATTCTTCTGAACATGCTGTCCGCCTGCGCCACTGGCCTTAAAGCGGTCGATCTTCAACTCATTATCATCGACCTCAATCTCGATCTCTTGCGCGACATCAGGCCACACTTCCATCTTGACAAATGACGTGTGCCGCCGCGCCGATGAGTCAAAGGGCGAAATCCGCACCAAACGATGCACGCCGCGCTCAGAGCGCAGCCAGCCATGGGCGTACTCGCCCTTGATCAAAAATGTGGTGCTTTTGATGCCGACCTCATCTCCGGCCGTTTCGTCCAGTGTGTCGATCTCAAAGCCGTGACCTTCCGCCCAACGCAACATCATGCGCCGCAGCATCGCTGCCCAATCTTGCGATTCTGTGCCGCCCGCGCCGCTGTGAATGGCGAGATAGGCATCTTTTCTATCGAACTTGCCTGAAAAGAGGGTACGAAATTCGAGGTCGTCAATCGTTGTGCTGAGTATGCTTGTCTCGGCTTCTAGCTCGGCCGCCAACTCCTCATCTTCCATCTCAGCCAAAATTAGCGCATCAGCGAGCCGTTCGCTCAACGTCTGCCACAACGAAATATCCGATTGAATCTCCGACAGCTCGCGCATCTTCTTCTGTGCGCTGTCGGCATCATCCCAAAAGTTAGGCGCACCTGCTTCGTATTGTAATACCTCCGTGCGCTCGATCTTGCGATCTACGTCAAAGCCGCCTCCGCAATATGTTGACGCGCTCTTCCAAATTTGTGAGTTGTTCTGTTATTTTATCCATTGGGTTCCTTATACTGTCGTAGGGGTTAGGCAAACGGCTTGCGGCCTTCAACCGGTGCGATGTCAATACCGTTTGTCTCGCCCCTTTTACGCATTGTTATGGAAAAGGGGGGTGAGATAAACGGCATTAGCTTTGAGATTTGTTGAGATCATGAGCCGTTTACCTAACCCCTACCTTCAATTTGCGTAACATGAGTTACCGAAGGCCACTCAACATCATTCGTCAAACATACCGTTGACAAACGCATCTGCATCGAACGGTACGAGATCATCAATCGCCTCACCCGTTCCGACAAAGCGCACGGGAATGCCAAGCTCGCGGTAAATCGAAAAAATCATGCCGCCCTTCCCTGTCCCATCGAGCTTTGTCAAGATAACACCCGTCAAGTTGACCGATTCCTTGAATTTTTTGGCCTGCTCAAGCGCATTTTGGCCTGTTGGCGCGTCAATGACGATGAGCGTTTCGTGTGGTGCTTCATGCACGCTGGTCGCACAGACGTTGTAGACCTTTTCCAACTCGCGCATGAGGTTGAAGTTCGTTTGTAGGCGACCTGCCGTATCGACAAAGAGCAGTGCCATTCTTCGGCCGGGATCGACATCCCGCGCCCGCGCCGCCCGAATGCTATCGTAGATCAAGGCGGCCGCATCGCTGCCCGGCTGACTCGCCGTGATCGGGACACCGGCGCGTTCAGCCCAAATTTTTAGCTGATCGATTGCGCCAGCGCGGAAGGTGTCGCCCGCCGCGAGACGCACGTTGAAATCATCCTTGTAGTAGTGTGCCATCTTGCCGATGCTGGTCGTTTTGCCTGAGCCATTGACCCCAACGACCATCACGACCGTAAGCTGGCGACGTTGGCCGATGGCAAACTCGGCCGAACTCTCCAGACGTTTTCGCATCTCTGACTTCAAAATGGGTGTGAGGTCTTGTGCGTATAGGATTGAGGCTGCCTCTGCCCGCTCACGTACCGCATCGACAAGCTCAATGGTCGTCTCAACGCCGAGATCAGAGCGAACGAGGGTATCCTCCATATCCTCCCATGTCTCTTCGGTGATGTCACCTGTGCCGACGGCGGCCGCAATTTGGCGACGTGTTTTATTTAAGGATTGACGTATTTTTTTGAACAATGTTTGCTGCTCCGTGTCTGGTCAAGTCTAAAGTGGCATGAATACCGCGACTAAGTACTAATACAAAAGTTGTGTGCAGGCACTTGCTACAACGCTACTTCCCGCGTGCTGCCATCGGCCGAGATCATCTCCACCTTTAGCTGCGCCATCTCAAGCTGAGAGCCACAAAAAACGGCGTATTTCTGGCCTCGTTCGTACAGTTCCAACGACTGATCGAGCGTCAACTCGCCGGCTTCCAACTTTTCAACGGCACTTTCTAGCGCACGTAACGCCTCTTCAAATGTCATGTCTTCCATAGTTAACGGTCGTTCCAGTAGCGACTTTGCAGAATGCCATAATCGGCCGCAAAATCATTACGGTAGCTCATATATTTGTCGTCGAAAATGGTTTTTGCGTGCAGTACACGCATCTTAGCATTGAATACACTCAAGAGAACACCCTGCGCTCGCGTAAAGAAGTCGGCATGTTCGACGCGCTTTAGCTCAGGAGTCCAGCCGACCTTGCGAATGCTTTCTGTGCGGCCGATGTAAAAGTTGGGAACCTTGTCGTAGACGGGCATCCCGCCTATCAATGTGCCGGCTTGTTGGATAGACTGCCCATCGGCCGATAGCAGTTGCACGTTCGAGTAATCATTTGTTTGAAACAGCGGCAAATTGACGACCGCACCACCGACAATATCAACTTGTGGATACGCTATCAACTGTTGTAGCGAGTCGGCAAGCTGCGTGGCATGAAAAAAGATAAAGTCGTCGTCCAACAAGAGCAAAAACTCTGTCTCCACAGCATCTAGGGCGGTTTGTCTACCGGCCGACACGCCGCTGTCGAAGGGCAAGACGATCATTTTCACGCCTGAAAGCGACGACGGGCTTTTGCTATCATCGACGATGATGATTTTCAGCGTTGGGTAGAAGTAGCGAATGCTTTGGATGAGTCGCTGCAAAATTTTGGGTCGTTCAAACGTCTTGATAATCGCCGTGACTTGAGGGAGCTGTGGATGCTGCGCCGGTCTTGGCTTAAAGTGGTCGACGAGGTGCATACCAGCCAGTTCAGTTGCCACAACGCCATTGTAAACGGGTCGCGCCAGCGAGCGCAGGCGGCTTTGGACGAGATACTTACGCAGAAAATCACGCATTTTGTACACTTGCCTTCACCGATCCCTGAGCGAACTGAATGGTGACTTGTGCCTCGGCATCGAGGTCATCGGCCGACTTCACAACCTGCCCATCCGCATCGCGCACAATCGCATAGCCGCGTGCCAGCGTCGCCTGTGGGTCAAATGCGCCTAGATTCGCGCTGGCAAGTTGCAGGCGCGTTACTTTTTCGCGCAGCGTTTGGCGCATGATGCTTTCCAGACGGCGCGTCAGATCGTCTAGTCGCTGCTCGTTGTTGCGTAGCTGTTTTTCGGGGGTCAGATTGCCCAACATGCGCGACATGTTTCCGACGTGTTGGCGCAGTTGTGTTAGGCGGTCGCGCATGATGTTGTGCAGCGCAGTTTGTAGGCCACGCACGTTCATCTCTAAATCGGCGATGTTTGGAACGGCGAGTTCGGCCGCGGCCGATGGCGTAGGCGCACGCAGATCAGCCACAAAATCGGCAATCGTAAAATCGACCTCATGCCCCACGCCAGAGATGATCGGCGTGCGTGCTGAAAAAATGGTGCGGGCAACTGCTTCATCGTTGAATGCCCACAAATCTTCCAGCGAGCCACCCCCGCGCGAAAGCAGTATCGTGTCAACGTCGGGATGTTTGTCAAGCTGTTGCAGCGCGGCGACGATTTGGGGCGGCGCGGTTGCCCCCTGTACCAGCGTGGGCGCAATCAGCACTTCGACCAGCGGATAGCGGCGGCGCAACACGTTGAGAATGTCGCGCAGGGCGGCGGCATCGGCCGATGTCACAATCCCTATTTTTTTTGGCAGCGCGGGAATCGATTGCTTGAAGTTTGGGTTAAACAGCCCCTCTTCGTTGAGCTGTTGTTTTAGCTGCTCAAACGCAATTGCCAGAT
Source organism: uncultured Ardenticatenaceae bacterium (assembly GCA_964389925.1). Lineage (GTDB taxonomy): Bacteria > Chloroflexota > Anaerolineae > Promineifilales > Promineifilaceae > CALECP01. Next base: position 41,801 of record CAYMGE010000048.1, on the reverse strand, counting down.
TGCCGCGACCGGCCGGCTCAAGCGTCTCGGCGTAAAGTTGATACACGCCGCCCACATCATAGACGCTGACCTTTCCGCGTGCGACGATCTGATCGCCGTTGCTGGGCGCAAATCTCAGTCGCTGCGCCGCGCTGCGCCACATCACGCCCTTCAATTGTGCCTTTCCATCTTTGAGCGTGAAATATAAATGACCTGACCGCGCCCGCGTGAAGTTGGAAATCTCGCCCTTCACCTCGACCTGTTGCAGCCGAAAATCGACCTCAAACATCTCGCGGATGTAGCGGGTCAAATCGGTGACAGTCCATGTCCCCTGTTGTTGTCGGGAGAAGTCGAACAAATTAGCCATGCGGCGAGAATTGTAGATGGTTTGGCAGCGAGGGACAAGGCGTGCGGGTTGCTTTATGTGAGAATATGTCTTCGGGCAGCTTCTATAAAGGCTGACTCGACGATGGGGGTGGGTTCGATTGGCAGTTGCACCGTTATGAGTGTGCCGTGCGGGTTGTTGTCTTCAATCGTCAGCGAGCCATTGAGCGCGGTCGTATATTTTTGAACAACCGCTAGCCCAATCCCCATCCCGCGTACATTTTGGAAATTTTGTGCGCGGTAAAAAAGCTCAGTCACCTGTTCACGTGCGGCCGATGGAATGCCAATCCCGCTATCTTGGACGGTGATTTGCAACTGATTGTCGGCATGTCGGACGGCGAGTCTGATCGGGGTCATCGGCCGATTCTTGAGCAGCGTTGCGCTAGAAAACTTGAGCGCATTGGCGACAAGCTGAAAGATGATTTGCTGCACCATCTCGCCATCGACGTTTAGCTGTACGTCGCGGTCGGGCAGCGTCATTTTAATGCGGTCGCGTTCCAAGATGTTAAAGGGAGCGACCGCCTCATCTGTCATCGTGTAGAGCATCGTCGGGGCGGGCGTTGGCGCAACGTCCGTCGCCGTTGCCGTGTCGATCCAGCAAATATCATCGAGCAGATGTTTGAGCGCGTCCACAGAATCTTTGATGCGATTGAAGTTATCAGTTTTCTTTTCGGCCGATAACTTCTTCCCAAACCGCTCCAAAATATAGGTCGCGTTGCTGATGACGGTCAGCGGCGTGCGAAACTCGTGCGACAGCAGGTTGACAACTTGCGAGTTGATCTTTCGCAATGTGGCGATCTCTTTTTCTGTATCCTTCGAGCGCGTCTGCAAATCAAAATCACGGATGATGTCGAGCGAGCGTTCCGCTTCGAGTTGCTGAATGCGGGTTTCAAGCTCGTGTGAACGATTGCGTGCCACTTCGATAATTCGCTGTTCGCGTCCGGCGTTGATATGGGCGTGAATGGCAGCCAGCCGTTCATCACGCTCACTGTTGAACAACATTTTTTGCCGCTGCGTATACTGCTGCTGCAACTCATACGCCTGCTTGTAGTCGCCCCGCTCGGCATGGACGGTGGCGAGTTCTTGCAAAATGTCCGCCTCAATCAGCCGTTCGCCGCGTTCCTGCGCCAGCGTCAAGGCACGTTCAAAGTAATCGGCCGCCAACTCATATTGCCGTTGCGCGAGCTGTACCGTGCCGAGTACGGCATAGCTCCGCAACTCCCCCGCCTCATCATTGATCTCGACGCGCAGCGCGAGGGCTTTTTGATAGTTGGCGAAGGCGGCCGCATAGTCGCCCGCCTCCTCGTCCAAAATGCCCAGATTGTGATAGCTATCCGCCATCCCGTGCCTGTCGTCGCTCAGTTGACGCAGTTGCAACGCAGAGCCGTGCAGCTGTCTGGCTGTGTCAATCGCGCCCAGATATTTTTGCAGGACGGCGACGACGTTATAGCTGTCAGCGATCAGGTTGTTCTGACCGGAACGCTGGGCTGACTTCACCGCTTTCTGTCCGTAAAGCTGTGCCTGCTCGTAAGCCTCTTGCTCAAAGTAGAGCGTCGCCAGTTGACGATAGCAGCGGGCAAGCAGCGCGTGATTATTGCGAGCGTGGGCGATTTGACACGCCTGCAAGATGGCGGTCAACGCTTGCTCATAGTCGCTGTGCGTGAGCAGCAGTTGACCGAGATCGACGAGCGTCTCGGCCGTTTTCATCGACTGTTTGCTGTGCGAGAAGTGGGTCAGGGCGCGACGATAGGCCGTGATCGCCTTGTCAATGCGGCCGAGATGCTCATAGACCTCCGCCACCCGCGTCAGAATGGGCGCAGTTTGGGCTGCGTCACGGCGTGGATCGGCCGCTGCGAGTTCCAACACCAAACTTTCCGCCTGCTTTGCATGAAGCAGCGCGAGGTCTGTCGTATCCAACTGCCAGTGGGCAAACGCCAAACCGCTGTGCGCGACGGCCGATGCCAGACGATCATCGAGCTGTTCGGCGCGACGCAAGGCCTGCTGAAATCGTTGTTTTGTCTCCTGTGGGGAGGGTTGAGTCATGGATACCAACCAAAATCGAACATTAATAATAACTGCGTAGTACGCAATTCCTAGCATAACAGCGGCGACTTACAGTTGAGATAACGATTGCCGCGACCAAACGCCTTCACGTATCGGGTTCCGTGCTTTGTGAATTAAAAGAGTGCATGTCAAATCAGTCATGATGGTCATGCCGTTTGTCTCGCCCCTTTTGCGGCGCATCGCTCAAACGGGGCGAGATAAACGACATTAGCTTGTGCTTTTCTCGAAATCATGCGCCGTTTACCTAGCCCCTACATGTCATATCCCTTCACCTTTTGCTCAAATGAAATGCACTCAAATTATTTGGCTGACTATTGTATAACCCTCATCCGCTTCAAAGATACCAAAGCCCATTTTACATGTCTAGCGCAACTGCCTCCGCAACTTTGATGCCATCGACCGCAGCGGAGAAAATGCCACCTGCATAGCCAGCCCCTTCGCCAGCGGGGAAGAGACCGCGCGTGTTGAGGCTTTGGAATGATTTGTCGCGCTTGATGCGGACAGGGGAGGAGGTGCGCGTTTCGACGGCGGTGAGGGTTGCGTCAGGGCGGTCAAAGTTGGGGATTTTTCGGCCGAAAGCCACAATCGCCTCTCGAATCGCCTCCGTTGCATAGGGCGGCAATAAACTGCTCAAATCGGTTAGGTGGACAGCGGGCTGAAATGATGGCGCAACCCCCTCCAACGCTTGTGACGGTTGCCCTTTTAGGAAGTCGCCGACCAATTGCGCCGGTGCGCTGTATGTGCCACCACCTAGCTCAAAGGCGCGTTGTTCGAGAGCGCGTTGCAAGTCAATCCCTGCCAGTGGATGAGCAGATGGGTAATCTGTCGCGGGGTCAAGCTCGACGACGAGCGCGGCGTTTGCATTGCGCTCGACGCGACTGTAATAGCTCATGCCGTTGGTGACAACGCCATTTGGCTCTGATGCAGCGGCGACGACGACACCGCCGGGGCACATGCAAAAGCTATACACAGAACGTCCATTGTTGGCATGATGCACGAGCTTGTAATCGGCCGCGCCCAAAATTGGATGTCCTGCGCTGTCGCCAAATCGCGCCACGTCGATCATCGACTGCGGATGCTCAACGCGAAAGCCGATAGAGATCGGCTTGGCCTCGACATAAACACCGCGCTCATAGAGCATTTTGAAGGTGTCGCGTGCGCTGTGACCGATGGCAAGGATGATATGTTCGCTGAGGATTGTTTCGCCGTTGGCAACCACGCCATACGCCTGCCCATCTTCGATCAAGATGTCCTCTACTGTTGTTTCAAAGCGAATCTCACCGCCCAACTCGATAATGCGGTTGCGTATGTTCTCGACGATACGAACGAGGCGCAGCGTGCCGATGTGCGGCTTGCTGACGTAGAGGATTTCGGGATCGGCTCCGGCGTTGACAAATTCGGTGAGGACTTTTCGGCCGATATAGCGACGATCACGAATCTGACTGTACAGCTTCCCATCCGAAAATGTGCCTGCTCCGCCCTCACCAAACTGCACGTTCGACTGTGGATTGAGCTTGCGTTTGCGCCAAAAGCCAAACGTATCTTTCGTGCGCTCGCGGACAGGTTTGCCGCGTTCGAGGATGATCGGCCGAAAGCCCATCTGCGCCAATGTCAAGCCCGCAAATAGGCCACAAGGCCCCGTTCCGATCACAATCGGCCGATCTGCCAGTCCGCTAGGAGCCTGTGCGACAAACTGATAGCGCATATCTGGCGTGACCGAAACACGCCGGTCGCGCCGCAACCGCTGCAAAACTTGCTGCTCATGCTTGACGGCCACATCAACGGTATACACGAGTAAGATGTTCGCCTTGTCGCGTGCATCGTAGCTGCGTTTGAAAATCGTGTAGTTGAGCGGCTTCGTTTTGAGCTTTTTGGCAATTGCGCTCGTTAATGCGCTGTCATCATGGTCGAGTGGGAGCTTGATTTGGTTCAGTCGGATCATTTGGTTAACAGGTGTTTTTCATCTTACTTGTGATGCAGAACTATAACACACCTGTTTTATCTACAAATTTATACCGCTGTTTGTGTCCGTCGTTTATGCTGCTTTTACGGTCACCTTGCTACGCTTTTTACATGAGATATGCGTAGAAAGTATGGGTTACCTCGTAACTCGCCAATACGACAATTCTTCACCCTACAACACACGTTTTCACCCTTTGTATGCCATAATAGGTTAATGATAGAGATCAAAACAGACCTACATACACACACAACCTACAGTTGGGATGCGCGTAATACGCCGCAGCAGATGTGCCAACGCGCTGTAGAACTTGGGCTTGAGGCGATTGCCTTCACCGAACATGCGGAATGGTTTCCACGCCAGAGAGGGTTTGAAAACCCGACAGCCTACTTTGCCGACATCGCCCGTTGTCGCGCCAATTTTGACCTACATCTGTTTTCAGGGGTCGAGCTTGGCAATCCGCATGAGTTTGAGACAAAGGCACGGGCTTTGATCGAAAATTATCCATTTGATGTCCGAATTGGCTCCATTCACTGGTTGTATGATGAAAATATCCACAATAAGCGCGTCTACAGGCGACGCGATCCAAACGAAGTCTTGCGCGACTACTTCACGGAAATGCGGGTGATGGTCGATAATTTTCCGCTCGATATGGTGGCGCACTTTGATCGCATTCTCATGCGGGCGCACTACTCTCGTATTGCGTATGATGTGCGTGCGGCCGAGCAAGCAGTTCGGAGCGCGTTTCAAGCGATGATTCGACATGGCGTTATATTGGAATTCAACAGTAAACACATCAACGACAAAACGAATTACAACGACGACTTGCGCTTGATGTTGCGCTGGTATCGTGAGGAAGGGGGTGAGCGGTTGATGGTCAATTCTGACTCGCATGGGATTGAGCAAATCGGCCGAAACTTTTCCACCGCCGCCCAGATGCTCGCGGAACTCGGCTTCACCGCCGTCACGCGCCCTGAATTCGCACAATTAACGTAAACCAGATCAGATTAACCATTTTCCACGCTTAGAAGACGGAGGCCTCTGAGCCATTAAAACTGCTGCTCGAAACCCCAACGATTTTTTGACCTCTTTTTCGCCAAAATCAGCTCTTTAGGCGGTGTTCATTCCCCTCTGATTTTGGCGATGGCATCGTAAATCAGGCATTATTGAAGCGCGTGTTCCATTAGGCTAATCAGGACAAGCGCGGGAATGACCGCCAGCGGCAGGGCGACGAGTCCGAGTCCAAATAAACCTGCAAGCAGCGGAATCGAAATCGCAACGATAAACAGACACAGTTGCAACAGGAGGCGTTTTCCACGTCGTGTAAGGGGTCTCTCCGATAGAATAAGAAACAGCCCAAGGCCAATCAGCAATATAACCCCAAGAACAAGCGCAATCACAATGTGGCGGCCGTTGAGCAGCGGTAAGTCTAAAACCATGATGCCACAGTTTGAGGCACGTGCCACCATCGCGCTATTGCGATAGGCGTGAAAACGCGCCACGATGATCCTGTCGTGGGCGGCATCTTCGGCCGATACCATCCAAGTCACCTTCTCTGTCTCATTGGGTGGAATAAATATCTCGCGCGTATCGTTACGGGTGCGCGTGATTTTCCCTTCGCTAATGGCACTATCAATTCGTAGACGCAGCGGCTCATCCGTCGGGTTGACAAATGCGGCCTGAATAATAGCCTCCTCTGCTCCATTGAGAACGAGTGGACATTGCAATGAGTCGATCTGTTCAAGACCGGGCATTAATCGGCCGACGACCTCCGACTCAAAATCAGGCCAAATGACAATCAACGCAAATAGCACCAACAGGACGGCTCCCGCACCGATCAGGAGTGTCCCAGTTGTATGCAAGCCTTTTTCTTTGTATCTAACTGTGTTTGACATCACAACTTCCCAAATTGCTAGTGCAATCGCGCCATTTATGTCGGCCGACGCTACCCCTCAAATTTAGCTGCTTTCTTGGCCTTATCTAAAAAATCTGCGGTTTTTATTGTTGGGCAATGTTGTCCCTTCAACTTGATAGGGCAACTCTGGCTCGATGGCATGATCGGCGAGATTCAACCAGACAAAAACGGATGGCGCGTAGTACGTCACCCATAAACCGAGCAGCGTATAGCGTATGAAGCGAAGCGGGTAGTTGAGCCAGAGCGAGTCGTTGGGGTTGATAATGTCAGTCAACATGGAACCGCCGCGCCAGATGAGCAGCGTGACCGTCATGCCCAACAAATAGCGCACAATGCGTTTCCATAATGCGCCATCTGCTTTGAAGCAGACACGGTTCTTTTCAAAGGTAAAGCCAACGCCCATCCCAAGCAACATCGCTGCATATTGAATGACCGCTTCATACGATTCAATTTGCGCCGCCACACCCAATTCACGCATCTCGCGCTCCCACATTGGTTCACCCTGTAGCCAGACGATTAGAAAATGGAAGCTGAGTAACGTTAGCGGCATTGCCGCTGCAAACAGTAGCCGTTGACCAAAAATGCGCTGTTTGAATGGCTCATGGGCAACTTTTCTCCAGCCAGCATATCCGCCTAACAGCAAAACGGCGACTAGGAATCCCAAGACAACATCATGAACAAAGTGAACGCCGAGATAAATGTGACTGATTGCCATCAGAAGTGTGTAGACGACGGCAAAAATCCAGAGCCAGCCTTGACGGAACCATGCGGCGAGAAAGAAGGAGACCGTTGTGGCAATTTGAACGTGGCCGCTGGGCAATCCGTAGCCACTCTCGCCATCGGCCGACAGCGACCCATCCAGCCAAAATGGGCGCGGCTGATGCCACCAGTGCTTTAGCATGCCGTTGAACAGGCCTGACAAGACGAGAATGTAGCTGAGATGTAAACCAAGCCGCTTGTTGAGACACCAGTAGGCAAAGAGGAGTACAAGGAGATAAAACTCAAATCGGCCGAAGTCGCTCACCACCTGCATAAATGCCGTCAGTTGAGGATAGGTCATTTGCAACCAGCGGGTTGCTTCAAGTCCAAACTCTATTGTTGATTCATACATCGTATGCTCTCTGATCTGCTTCTCAACAAAAATTGTAACCATATCTGAACACTTGTCCACTCCATAGCGCAAAACACTGCCCAAGCGTTCCTTAATAAACTTTATGCTATTTCTGCCCTACTGCTCCAAATGACACCTCAGTACCAATTTCAGATTTCTCGTAAGGTACGCTTGACTTTAGTATGAAAGTTGATAACAATAAAATCTGATAATGGAGAGAATGAACGCTTTCCAGCTTATAAGATAAAAACATGTGAAGCAAAAGGATGGGGGAGCCAAATCCCATCAGGTTGCAAAAATAGGGTATCGGAAAATGTTGCCGCGCAGCGCGGGTTTCGGCTGTCTATTTGCGGCATCTGTACTGGTGGATTTATGCAAAAAAAGATTCTTTCAACGACGTTGCTTGCGACGTGCAGCTTGTTTGTCGCGCTCGTGTTACTTTCAAATCGTGTCGTGCGGGGTGCGAATGGCGTGATCTATGACGATGCGCTCGGTGCAGGTTGGAACAACTACTCTTGGAATACCCTGATTGATTTTGACAACTCATCCCCCGTGCGGGTGGGCAGCCGCTCTATGAGCGTGCGTTATGAAGCGGGGTATGTCGGCCTCTATCTCGACACAAATACCCCATTGCCGACAGAGACTTTCTCGATGTTTGGGTTTTGGATACATGGTGGTTTCGGGGGACAGACGATCCGCGTGACGCTGCTCGATGAGAACGATGAGTGGCAAACTCCTTACGCTATCACACCAACCGCAAATAGCTGGACGTATTATGAAATTCCCATTTCCGAGCTGGGTAATCCCGCGTCTATCGGCGGCGTTGTGTTTCAGGAGGGCAGCGGTGCGGCGCAGGCAACCTTCTATGTCGATGAAATTACGCTGTTCGATGAATCGCCACCCCCGCCGACTAGTACCCCACTGCCCGGCGAACCGACCCACTATCTGAGCGTTGATGTTAATGCTGAACGGCACACCATTTCACCGTTGATTTACGGGATGAGTTTTGCGGATGAGGCGCAATCGGCCGACATTGCCCTCCCTCTCAACCGCTGGGGCGGCAACGCCGTCACACGCTACAATTGGCAAAATGACTCCAGCAATCGTGCCAGCGATTACTTTTTTGCCAATGTCCCCAACAATAATTCAGATACATTGCCCGTTGGTTCTGGCGCAGATTTATTTGTCCAACAAAATCTACGCACCAACAGCGCGACGCTGTTAACCGTGCCGATGATCGGCTGGACACCCAAAGACCGCGAGCCGACCTGTGGCTTTAGCATTGGTAAATATGGCCCGCAAGACGGTCAGGGGGATGGCGTGTATGCTGACTGTGGTAGCGGCTATCAGAATGGGCAGCCGATGGTTGACAACGATCCAACAGACACGAGCTTGGCGATTGACGAGACGTTTGTACAAAATTGGATGAGGCATCTTGAAACACAACATGGGTCGGGCGCAGTCACGCTCTATAGCTTGGACAACGAGCCAATGCTCTGGCATGAAACACACCGTGATGTACATCCCGACCCAGTTAGCTACGATGAAATTCGTGATTTGACGCTACGCTATGCGTCAACGATTAAGGCAACGGATCCGGCTGCCCAGACGGTGGGGCCGGGTGTGTGGGGCTGGACGGCGTATGATTATTCGGCCGTCGATGCCGTCAGCCAGCAATGGACAAATCCACCCGACCGCAATGCACACGGCGGCACACCCTTTTTACAGTGGTATCTGCAACAGATGTCCGCACATGAGGAGGCAACGGGAACGCGCATTCTCGACTATCTCGACCTGCACTTCTATCCACAACAACCCGGCGTGACGTTGCAACCAGCCGGCGATCAGACGACACAAGAGCTACGCTTGCGCTCGACTCGTGCGCTTTGGGACAGTCAGTATACCGATGAATCGTGGATCAATACGCCCATTCAGCTTGTGCCACGAATGAAGGGCTGGATCGATGCCAACTATCCCGACACAAAAATTGCGATTACGGAATATAACTTTGGCGGCGTGGAGCATATCAATGGGGCGGTGACACAGGCGGAGGTGTTGGGCATTTTCGGCCGAGAAGCAGTCGATCTCGCCGTCATGTGGGATGCGCCAACGCTCAATCAGCCGACGATCAACGCCTTTCGTGCCTATCTGAATTATGACGGCAACGGCAGTCAATTTGGCGATATTAGCCTCGCCGCAACAACCTCTCACACTGAAGATATATCTGTCTTCGCCGCCCGTCGTAGCAGTGACAACGCCTTAACGCTGATTGTGGTCAATAAGTCGTTTGAGAGCATCAAGGCTGAATTGGCATTGGCTGGGGTGAGCGGCTCGGCCGAGACCTATCAGTATAGTGCCGCCAATCTGAGCAATATCCAACCTCAAGACAACACGCTTATCACCAATAACGAGATCATCGCCACTTACCCTGCCCAATCGTTTACCATCTACGTCATAGGTGGCACAACGCCCCCTACGCCAACGCCTTCACCAACACCCACTGTCACGCCAGTGCCGACCCTGCCATCTTTCTACGTCGCGCAAGGGGAAGAAACGACAAGCGGCTCCGTCATTGGCGACTACACCGATACACAGGTCAATGATGGACAATCTGAACAGCTGACTGAAGAGCAGGCTTCTTCTGGGCGACAACTCGATCAGATTAGCCGTTTAGAGCATACATGGCAGCTAGCGATTACGGATGCGGCCGATGCTGAACTGTTGTTTACGGCCGATGTCTGGCACACTAGTGCAGGCGACAATGATCGCTTTCAATTTGCCTACTCAACTGATGGGGTGACCTTTGACAACATGTTTATCGTAACGGACAGTGGCTCACCGCGAACCTATTCATACCCATTGCCACATATCAGTGAAGGGACGCTGCATGTGCGTGTGCAAGACCTCGACCGAACGGCGGGGAACAGTTCAAGTGATACGCTATTCGTCGATGAGTTGAAAATTGAGGCCTTTCGTTCGACGACGGCTGTGCATATCCAGAACATCAAGACGACAAATCATCTCATGCTCTTGCTGTTGACAAGCGCATTATGCCTACTGGGGCTTACAATGCTAGCTTTTCCAAAACGTAAGCGACAAAGGATTTAGACTTCGGTAAGTGTCATTAAGCTTACTTCGTGACCCTATGCCTCTGGAAGAAGTTAGAGGCCATGCAATTAGGCTCGGCCGCTGTGTATAATTTACGGGATGACACAGCTCTACGATAAATTCGGCCGACCCATCCGCGACCTCCGCATCTCCGTGATGGACAAATGCAACTTCCGTTGTCCATACTGTATGCCCGCCGAAATTTTTGGCGAAGATTACAAATTTCTGACCAATACGCAGATGTTGAGCGACGATGAACTGGTGCGCTTAACAAAACTGTTTGTGCAAGTCGGTGTGACAAAACTGCGTTTGACAGGTGGGGAGCCATTGTTACGACCCAATATCATCGAGCTTGTACGTCGTCTCGCTACCATTCCTAATATTGAAGACCTCGCCATGACGACTAACGCCTCGTATTTGCCCAAATACGCAACGGCGTTGCGCGATGCGGGCTTGCATCGCTTGACGATTAGCCTCGATTCGCTAGATGAGGCCGTTTTTCAGCAGATGAACGGCTATAAATCGACAGTCGCGGCAGTGTTGAAGGGGATTCAATCGGCCGAAGATGCCGGCTTCTCGCCACTCAAAATTAACTGCGTCGTCAAGAAAAACGTCAACGACTACACAATCGCCGATCTCGCTCGCCATTTCCGTAACACACCGCACATCGTGCGTTTTATCGAGTATATGGATGTGGGAAATTTGAACGGGTGGGTGATGGATGATGTGGTTTCGGCCAATCAGATGCTCGACATCCTTAGCGCAGAAATCCCGCTCGAACCGATTGCCCCCAATTACGCTAGCGAAGTTGCACGCCGCTATCGTTACAGCGATGGCTCGGCCGAAATTGGCTTTATCACCAGCGTCACCAAGCCATTCTGTGGCAACTGCACCCGTGCGCGGCTCTCGGCCGCTGGCGAATACTACACCTGTCTATTTGGTCTACGGGGAACTGATCTTCGCACGCCACTTCGCAGCGGTGCATCTGACGATGACTTAATCAACCTAATTGCAGGCGTTTGGTCACGTCGCACAGACCGTTACTCCGAGCTTCGCACCAGTTTTACCAAAGTCCCACGCAAAGGCGCAGAGATGTATCGTCTTGGTGGTTGACATGAACTGACGGCGCACCAATGAAGAAATGAAATCGGCAGGATGTCCAACTTTCATCCTTCATCCCTATTTTCAGAGGAGCCACCATGGTTGGTATTTTAACGATATTTTTTATCTTCTGGGTCATGATGCTGTTGGCAAATAAGGCTGAACAGGATCGGCAAAAGGAGATTCCGCGCTCGCCCTTTTTGATTTTGACCTACATCGCGGTTGGGTCGCTACACATTTTGCTATTTATGGGAGGGGTTGTGGCGCAGTTGGCGGGGGTTGCGCTGAATTCGCCGGATTCGGCCGAGATTCTCAACAACAACCCCGCCTTTCAAACCTTCGATCCAACCACAATGAACTTCAACCTAATCGGGCTTGGGCTATGGATTCCTGCCTTGTTCGGTCTCATTGTATTGCTACCGCCTGTGCGTCGTGCCATTGCCAAGCTGCTGCCCATCGACGCGGGCAGCATTGTCCATGCCGTTGCACTCTCTTTCGCCACGCTGATTTTGCCCAACCTGTTTATCACGCTCGGTATCGGACTCGAAAACCTGACCGAAAATTTGTCAGAAACAACCGATGCAACCGACCTAATTTTGACGACATGGGGGCAGAATTTTGGCCTATTCGTCTTGGGGCTAATTGGCGTTGGCTGGCTGACACGCCGACCATTCTCTAAGGTATTCAAGCGGCTGGCACTGCGAATGGTCTCACCGCTAGAAATTCTAATCGGGTTGGGAGCAGGTGTAGGGTTACTCATCTTGCTGGCAGGGCTACTCGCTATTGCCGACGCGGCCGGATTAGGTGATCCAGCCGTCGATGCCTTATCTGAAGAGCTTTATGGGCCGTTCTTCAAGTCGATTGTTGGAATTTTGACGGTGGGGGTAGCAGCAGCATGGGGTGAGGAAACGGTATTTCGGGGGGCGTTGCAGCCGAAGTTCGGCCGAATGTTCACCTCGCTCCTCTTTGCCATCACGCACGGGAATTACGGCCTGAGCATGACAACCGTTGGCATCTTTCTCGTTGGCTACGCACTCGGCTACATCCGCGACCGCTACAGCACAACAACCGCCATGATTACACACGCGACGTTTAACTGTGTACAAGCCCTCATTGCATATCTGGCACTACAGTATGGATTATTTTAGATCAGGTAGGCGTGCAGTTTTTACTGCGCCCCTTCGCTTATCTCACCATCCGCCAAGAGCAATCGTCGCCATACTTGATCCTCCCAAATATCACGTCTGCCGTCTATCTCCGCATCGCGCAGTTGACGATAGACAGAAGTTGGCGTATCGACTAACTGTTTCGGCGTACCATCTTCGATCAACTGACCATCCGCTAACACTAGCACACGATCAAAATTTTCTGCTTCGCTGACATCGTGAGAAATAAAAAGCAGCGTCGCCTCGGACCAGTAGGCACGCACTTTTTCGAGTAATAGGTGGCGTTGCGAGCGGTCTAGGCCGCGAAACGGCTCATCGAGAATGACAAGTCGGGCATCAGGGCGCAACATGGCTCGGCCGATTCGCACACGCTGTCCTTCGCCGCCAGCGACTAGGCCGCCCCCTTCTCCCAACTTTGTTTGCATCCCATCCGGCAGTTTTTGCAAGACATCGTACAGATCGACTGCTTGCAGCGCGGTGTTGAGCGCATCGGCCGAATTGCCATACACTAAGTTATCGACCAAAAACTGATTCCAAATCTGCACACTTGGGTCAATCCAAGCCGTTTGCTGACGCAGTGCGTCTAATCTGCCAGCGGTCAGCGGCTTGTCATCAATTGCGATGAGACCAGCAGTCGCTTCGTGCCATCCAAGTAGCAGACCAACTAACGTTGACTTTCCTGCCCCTGATGCACCAACAACCGCAACATGCTCGCCCGATTCAATGTTCAAGTCGATGTTATGCAAAATTTCGCTGCCTGCGACTGCGACCGAAACATCCGTCATGGCGATGGTCATGCCTCCTGTCCCTGTCTCTATTATTAATTCGGCCGACACGACCTCCGTTGCCCCCAGCGGCTCAACGATTCGCAGCACGCGATTACGGAACTGCGGATATTGCAGCGTGAGGCGTGCAAACTGCTGACCTAATTGCGGTAGGTTGAGAACCCAATAGAAAAGCAGCAAAAGCCCAGCGGGATCAGCACCAAGGGCGAGATAGCGCAACACGATCCAGATAGCGCACAGTGTGCCGATGACAGCCTGTAAACCTTGCACAATCAGCGAAATCGTGTTGTAGCTTCGGCCGGCCTTGACCCATTCTGTCAGCAGCGTCTCGTGGGCTGTTTGCAGCGATTTTTCGGCCGAGTGCGCTCGAACGGTAACCAGTCCCAACAACCCATCTAGGTAAAAGCGACTCAAACCGCCCCCATGTGAGCGCAGACGCAAATCCTCTTCGCGCAGCTTTGGCTGTAGGAGCAGACCGGGCGCAATCGCAACTGCCAAGACAGCTAAAACAATTCCCGTCATTTCTGGAATTAAAATCGCAACACCAATCGTTGTCAAAATGAGTTGAAACCCAACGCGCAAGAAGCGAACGCCGAGTGCAGGAAATTGGCGCACCAATGCAAGCTCATGCGCTCGCATTGTCATATCTGAGATAAGGCGACTTTGAAAGTAGCGATCACCTAGTTTGGGAATTTTAGATAAAAATGCGACACGCAAGCGGGTATCGAGGTGGCGACCCATGCGCTGCACCGAGTCCGTCAGCAGAAATTCAAGGATCAGCATCAGCAGCGCAAAGCTCAGAAAGAGCGTCAAGGCCGTCGTGCGCTGTGCAGGCAGTGTCAACTGTGCGCCAACGTCGAGAATGCCGCGTAAAACGACGGCCTCTAACGTCACGCCAATCGCCGCCAGTGCTGCCGCCAGTGCGATCACGGTGGGTGCAAGCAGGCCGTCTTCGCGCAGAAGTTGCCAGATTGCACGTAGGGGGTTTGGCTCTGGCTGATTGAGCGATTCAAGTGCGGCACTCTCCGCAACCTCCTCTACACCGGCGATGCTGAGAAGGACTGCACCGCGCACGGTTAGGGTGTTGATGGATTGGGAAATCGGCCGAGCAAACCAATAGAAATCAGGAATATGCAACAATGCCATGTCAGATACTGCCAGTGTTGCGACCAAAGAGCCTGCTTCCTCTCCGACTGCGACCACATCCGCGCTGACGAGACGACTCACCAACCGGATCGCTGCATCCAGCGTTGCGAGTGGGAGCCAACCGTCACTTTGCAGCGCAGTCTCAATCAAAGCAAGCTGTTGTGGTGCAATTGCTGTCAATCGCGCCCGCAATGGATCTATGAACCCCTCACTCCCCGCCCATTCGCGCCACACTGTGCAGTCCATCTCCATTTCATGCACAAATAGCTGGTCAGAAAATTGTGCCTCTGTCAACCATCTGCGGCCGATCTGTGGATCCATCACCTGAACTTGCCCATCGGCCGCATCCCAAACAACGACAAAATGGCTTAGTCCATTTGGCAACTGCACCACCGCCATCGCTGGTAGTGCATCCGTTTCTGTCAGCAACAGATGATCAGGTGGCACGATGACTTGTTCGGCCGCTAACCCCATCTCATTGGCAACCGTTTCCAGCACATCAATCGATGTGCCATCAACGCTCGTTTGGCAAAGCTCTCGCAGCCGTCCATAGTTAACAGCAATGCCGAACCCTTCTAACAATGACTTTAGGGCAGCAGGGCCGCAGTCCATCGCTGATGTTTGAACTGTCTCAGGAACAAGTCGCTTTTGCGCTTTCTTGTCAGGGCGTTTCCAGAACATCAATAGGCGATTGGCGGTAATCGGTTGGCAGTAAAATAGGGTTGGAATGTGTTATTGTTCACGACCTACTCTTCCCCATCCATTAAGTCCCATAAAAAACGAACCGGCGAAACGCTCTCGACCTCCACACTCGCTTCTTCGACAAAACCAGCAGGCAGGTCATCATCCACATACAGGTGGGCAACGGTAGAACCGTCACCGTTTGTGACAAAACGATGAACATGGGCAGGAAATGTGCGTTTTGTTTCACCGCTTTCATCAATCACAGTGAGTTGTGCAGGCGAGCCAGCGACCAGCGGCGGTAACCCCGCCTCAAATGTGACAGCGATCAATCCCTCTCGTGTAAACACAAGCTGATTGCTGACCTGATGGAGCGCAATTTCTCCAATAAAAAGCCAGACCAACCACGCAAAAAAGAGCGGCATGAGCAGCAATAATCCCAGCAGAGCATTACGATAACTATCTGTTTCAAGTGACCGCAAGGAACGGGAAAAGGCTAATGACATAGTGGCGACAGTGTAAAATAGGAACGCCTTTTCATTTTTTGCTGCAACGCAACGTGATTCGTTGCACTTGATACAACAGGGGAAAGACGATTAGCACATAGACTTTTGCCAAATTAAACGCTTAGAGAGTCGGAGAATTGGTACAGATGTGATCGAATTAAGTGTGTTGAGTTGGTCTAAGGATGAATTGAATCGTGGCATTTTACAGTTGGCGCAAAAGGCGGGGTTGCGGCCTGTCTCGGCCGAAATCCCCCCCTTCAATCAAACCCTAAATCATGACCTCGCCCAAGCCGCAGCCCGCCTAGAGATCGACATCCAACCGGTCAATTGGCAATACGGCGAGTATGAGGCGTTGCTGCGTTTGGCGGCTCCCGCCATTTTGCAAGTTGATTTAGATGGTGAGCGTCGTTTTTTGCTTTTGTTACGGAGCGGCCGACGCAAGATCAAATTACTGCTGCCTGATGGAACGCAAAAACGTGTTCTTGTTGCGGAGCTTGCCGAGCAGTTACAGCATCAAGCGGTTGATGATAGTGGTCTCGACCAGCTTTTGACACAAACGGGTCTACCGGCGGAAAAGCTATCGGCCGCACGCACAGCATTGCTTGTTGAACAGCTTGCCGGCAAAGAAATGGGCGGTTGCTGGCTGCTGCAACTGTCTCCTCGCGTACCGCTTCGCCATCAACTGCGTCACACACGTATTAGTCATCTTTTGGTCATTCTGTTTGGCTTGACCACCATTCAGCAGCTCATCACGCTGGTTAGCTGGTACTTCGTTGGGCGCGGTGCGCTGCAAAATAATTTCGCTGGCGGCATGATTGGGCTTTGGATTCTGGTATTGCTGACAGGCGTTCCCGTGCAGCTTTTGGGGTTATGGGTACAGGCAACGTTGAGCCTCAGCACGGGACAGCTCTTTCGATCTCGTCTATTGACGGGGATTCTCAACCTACATCCAGCGACGGTGCGACATCTCGGCTCAGGGCAATTCTTAGAACGCATTATTAAAACCGAATCATTTCAAGCGTTGCTGCTCGGTGGTGGACTGACCGCGATGCTTGCGCTCGTCCAGTTAGTCAGCGCAGTTATCGTTTTGTCATTGGGCATTGGTGGCTTACTCCATGCGTTGTTGTTGCTCCTTTGGGCAGGTGTCGCTTTTTTTGCGATCTATCGCTACGCGAAGATTCACCATATTTGGTCATACGCCTACCGCGAATTGACAAATGACCTCGTTGAGCGCATGGTTGGGCAGCGCACACGTTTGGCACAGCAGCCGCGTCGTGACTGGCATGAAACAGAGGATAGACAACTCACATCCTACCAAACAATGACGCGCCGCCTAGATCGGTGGCAAACGGTGTTGAACGCGCTGATTGGTCGTGGCTGGCTCATTGTGGGGTTGGTCGGTATTGCGCTGCCATTTTTGGCACAAACGCCAGATATTGCGGGGTTGGCTATTAGCATCGGCGGCATTATGCTAGCGAGCAACGCGCTTCTAGCAATGACAACGGGTGTGTTGAGTCTGGCAAATGCGCGACAGGCGTGGCAAGATTTAGAACCCCTGCTGACCGCAGCGCAAGAAACACAAATGATCGGGGATCGAGCTGTGCAGCCCTCGGATGGCGCGGTGCTTGTGGCACGGGATATTGCGTTTCGCTATCGGCCGAACGCCTCCCCACTCCTCAACAACATCAACCTCACCATCATGCGTGGTGACCGCCTGTTGCTCGAAGGCGTGTCGGGCAGCGGAAAATCGACATTGGCAACATTGCTGGCAGGTGTGCGCGATCCCGAATCAGGGCTGCTTCTTCTACACGGCCTCGATCAACAGATGACGGGCAGTGCTAACTGGCGCGAACGGGTTGTCGTCGCGCCGCAATTTCATGAAAATCATATCTTGACTGAAACGCTAGCGTTTAATTTGTTGATGGGTCGTCAATGGCCGCCGACAGCGGCCGATTTACAAGAAGCGACCGAAATTTGTTACGAGCTAGGGCTGGGTGAACTGCTAGAGCAAATGCCAAATGGGATACAACAAATGGTGGGGGAAGGCGGTTGGCGATTGTCACATGGGGAGCGTAGTCGGTTGTTTATCGGCCGAACGCTGCTTCAAAAAGCTGACCTCATCATCCTTGACGAAAGTTTTGCTGCGCTTGACCCCATCAATTTGCGGCGCGTCATGACATGCGTGTTGCGCCGTGCGCCCGCCCTGCTTGTCATCGCTCACCCGTAACGGGATTCGTTGCGAAATAATCACCAAGCAGTCAGTCAAAAAGGCGTTTGATTTTTAGCATTATAGAGAGATTACAGGTCAGGTAATTATTGCAGCCTATCACAAGGGTCATGGAGAATACAATGAAAAAAAATAGTTTGAAGAAATCAACACAACTAAAAGTGCGTACACAAATTCGTGGCGGCATCAGTCTGAAACGTCTGGGTGATAAGCCACATGTAAATGTTAGCCACCCTGAAGGGTTAGGGACACCAAATACAGATCATCTGACAATCGAAGGGTATTCGATTTAAGTCATTTATCCATCACCTGCTTGTCTCTCTTCGGGCTAGACAAGACAGCCAATGGTTGGATACAGATTGTCTTGAAACTTGCAGGCTAAAATAGCGCACGTTCGGCCGCCTCATTCCTACAGGCAATCCACGTATAATTACAAAACATTATGGCAGCTTTGAATATAGATGTTTTGCTTTCCCTCCTTGCACGCTTGTCGTGGGCGTTTTTTATCATCTATGTAATCGTGCTGACGATACGTGCCATCATACAACATGGCTTTGTACGCGCTGGGTTGCAGTTGTTGACGTTTCAGGTTCTCATTCCACTTTTGATTCCGATTGCGCTTTCCCTGCTCAGTATGTCGATTGTATTTGTCATGCCACAGCAAACGGCGGTTATTGTCTCCGTTATGTCGCCGGGAGGCGCACGACCAGAGGCTATTCGCGCTGGGCTGCACGTTCTTATCCCCTTTTTGGAGTATGAGGCACTCTATCCCATCTCATGGCAAACCTATACGATGTCTGTGCGAGTGGGCGAGGGTGATACGTTAGGAGACGACTCGATCAGTGCGCGAACGAGCGACGGTCAGGAGGTACTGCTTGATACTTCTGTCATCTTTCGCATCGATCAAGAGCAGGCTGTCACCATCTATATCGACTGGCAAGACCGCTATATTGAGGATTTTATCCGCCCCGTTATTCGTGGGTACGTGCGCCAACAAGTGTCACAATTTACGGTAGAGGAGGTCAACAGTTCAGCACGCGCTGATCTTGAGGCGTTGCTTGATCGACTGCTAAAAGAAGAGTTTGCCGATAAGGGGATTATTCTCGACCAATTTTTGTTGCGAAACGTCTCTTTTACCGAACAGTATGCCGCCGCGGTTGAGCAAAAACAGGTCGCCTTAGAAGGGCAGCTTCGCACACAGTATGAAGCGCAACAAGAAATCAATCTTGCAACAGGTCATGCAGCAGCCATTGAGATTGAAGCGGCCGCAAAAGCAAATGCAATTGAGCTAGAGGCACAAGCGCGTTCAAATAGTCTCAAACTGATTGCCGATGCCCTAGCGGCCGATGACCAATTGCTGACATACTCGTATATTGACAAGCTGTCCCCAAGTATCCAAGTGATGCTGTTGCCAAACGATTCGCCATTCTTATTCCCGCTGCCTGATATGCAGCCACAAGTGAGCATTACGGATACGGTCTCAGCCCTGCTAGATGAAAATACGCCAACGGTGATCGATGACGCAGTATCGGCCGATACAGAACCTGTCAACGAGCCACCCGCCAACGCTATACCTCCCACTCTTCCACCGGATGCCCCCGTCCAGGTGCCTTAGCAATGATTGTGTTAATCATATTCATTGTCATACTGCTGCTTTTAGTGATTCTTGCGCTCGCCGTTGCCGATGCGCGTGGCACCATCATGCGTCAGCTTGGCTGGCGACTGCTTCTCATCATTGCCTTGCTTGGCGCAGGACTCTACGGCTTTCGCTATTCACTCACACGTGCAATTGCCTGTTTGCCAAACTGCACAGGCGTGAATTTTGTCGGCCGAGACCTACGTGAGCGCAATTTCAGCAATGTCAACTTTGTTGAAGCACAAATGACACGTGTTGATTTTGGCTTTGCCAACCTCGCCAACAGCGATCTGTCCGGCGCGACAGTCAACAATGCTAATCTAAAAAATGCGAATTTCCGCTCGGCATTTCTAATTGGCGCAAACTTAAGCAGCAGTGATTTCACTGGCGCCGATCTAACCAACGCGAGCCTGCTTGGAGCCAACCTAACGGGCAGCAACCTTTCCGGCATCGATCTGAGTCAGACACAAATGCAAGGCGCAACACTCAATGAAGCGGTGCTGGTTGATGCCAATCTGTCTAACAGCTTTCTGGCTGGCTCTGATATGCGTGATGCCGACCTGAGCGGCGCAAATCTCGCAGGCGCAAATCTCGCAGGCGCAACGCTCAGTGGTGCAAATCTCAGTGGCGCAAATCTGCGTGGGGCGGATCTAGCCGGCTCGTTCATTAACCTATCAACGTTGACGGGGGCTGATCTAACAGGCGCAAACTTGAGCGGGGCGAGTTTGATCGGTTCAAATGTGTCATCGGTTGTGCTACAAGATGCGTCTCTGGTCGGCGCGATCATTATGGGCGCAGATTTTGACGGGGCGGATTTGCGCGGTGCAAACTTTAGCTATGTGCGCGGTCGAAACCAGATAACTGACCGCGATCTATTGCTTGACGAAAAAATTGTCAATCTCAATGCTTTACAGCGCTCGGCCTTGCGTCGCCCCAGCAGCATTGAAGGGGTCATCATCAATGACGAGACAGTTGTTGACGTTGAATTACTGCCGGTTCCGGTTGAAGATGATGTGATCGATTTAGACAGGGGCGTTCACGTTGGGATTTTACACTCAGTGAGCGGCGATTTGTCATTCACTGAGTCGGCTATCCTAGATGCGACGCTGCTCGCCATCGAAGAGATCAACGACGACGGGGGGGTTTTGGGAACGCCAATTTTGCCATTTGTAGAGGATGGCGCAAGCGATCCCAGCGTTTTTTCCGAAAAAGCAGAAAAGCTGCTCGAAGTGGATGAAGTCAATGTTATCTTTGGTACATTGACAAGTCAATCTCGCCGTGCGGTATTGCCTGCGTTGGAAGAATACAACGGCTTGCTTTTCTATCCATCTCAATACGAAGGATTGGAAGAACCCTCACGGGTTATATATATGGGTGCTGACCCATCACAGCAAGCAATTCCCGTTGTCGAATATCTAATTGAGCAAGGGTACGAGACTTTTTATCTCGTTGGCACAGACATCGTCTACCCCCGCACACTTAACAGCATTATTAGGGCGGAACTGATACAAACAGAAGCAGCTGTCATCGGTGAGGCATTGCTGCCATTTGGCAGTTCTGATCTTGAGTTTGTTGTACGCGAAATTGAATTTCTTAAGCCCTCCGTTGTGTTAAGCACGCTAGTTGGTAGTTCTGCGACTGCTTTTTTTGAAAGTTTGCAAGCAGAACAGATAAGTGCCTCTATTTTGCCCGTCGTTTCTTTTAATCTAGCAGAACAAGAGATTCAAGCGATTGGGGCAGACAAACTAGCAGGCCATTTCGTCGCTTCAAATTACTATCAGGCAATTGACACTTTGACTAATTTTGCCTTTGTCGAATCTTACAAAGAAGCGTATGGTCGAGAGTCAGTTACGTCAGCCTCTATCGAAGCGGGCTACACGGCCGTTTATCTTTGGAAGGAGTTGGTTGAGTCGGCCGGCTCTTTTGAGGTTAATGCTGTTTTAGAGGCGGTTGAGTCGGCCGATGTAACGCTCGACGCACCTAGTGGAATGGTGCAGATCGATCCAGAGACATTCCACTTATACAAGGTCGCACGGTTTGGTCAAATCCGTGATGATGGTCAAATTATTGAAACTTATGCGAGTGAAAAGCCTATCCCTCCGGATCCGTTTTTGACGGGCTACCCATGGGCAGAAGAGTTGGTGCCGCGCTTATTGGAGGAGAATCGATGAAAAAACAGATCGCCCTGATATTGATTTTTCTTCTAGCAGGCTGTCGTAGTGAGTTTAGCGTTTCGGACGAATGTCCGCCTAGCTGTTCAGGCATTAACTTACGGCGACGTGACTTAGCAAACGTTGATTTACGTAGCGTAGATTTGCAACAAGTTGCCCTAGTGGGGGCAAATCTGCGCGGTGCAGATTTAACGGGAGCAAACTTAGCCGGTGCAAATTTGTCTGATGCTAGCTTGGTTGATGCAGATTTGACCAACGCGAATCTGACGGGAGCAAATTTGTCAAGAGCCATCTTGACCGGTGCGATATTGGTCAACACAAACTTATCGAGCGCAGATTTGTCCAATGCGACGCTGACACGTCTTGACATGACACAAGCAAACCTGACGGCGACCATTTTTGAGGGGGCGCGTCTGATCGGAACACGCCTTTTCGGAGCCGATCTAAGTGGTGCTAATTTTCGCAATGCAAATTTGGCAGGGGCAAACTTAGTTGGGGCAAATTTGTCGGGCGCCAACTTGAGCACACAGGACACGCGGCAAGCAGGCGCAAATTTAAGCGGTGCGGACATGCGTAGCTCTAATCTGAATGGTGCAAATTTAATACAGGCACGTGTTAAGGGTTCACGGTTGAATGATGCCTCGCTAGAAGATGCCCGCTTAGTTGCTAACTTTTCTGGGACGGTTTTTACGAACGCTAGTTTAGCCGGGGCCACGATGGGAGGTGGCTTATTTAATGGCGCACGGTTTACAAATGCTCGTCTAAACAGTGCCACATTGGAGGGGGCATTGTTCAATGGGACACGATTAGATGGAGCCTCATTGCGTGGCTCTGCTCTATCAACTCGCGGGGTTGGTGCCACAGAATCGGTCAACCTCAGTGGGGCGCACTATGACTCTATGACACGCTGGCCGACGGGGTTTGCCCCACCGCCAGTTGCAGTTTTTGAGCGGGGCTTGACCGATGAGTAAAAGATACCTTCTCATTTGGCTGATCGCCACCCTTGTCACGGCAAGCATTGCGACGGTTGTTTATTTAGACTCGGCCGAGCGGCTCGATCCCATCATAGAACGCCTCGTACAAATCGGCTCACTGACTAATGAACATCTCGAAGCAGAGCCAGTCGTCATCTATAGTGCGATGTTAGAAGATCAAGTCGTCGAATATGTCTCTGCTTTTCGCACACAACACCCTGACATCCCCGTAACTTATGAGGTGATGGGAACCATTGAGCTAGCAGACCGCGTTCTGGCTGAGAGAACAGATCCAAAAGCAGATGTCATCTGGGGGCTTTCCGCCACAGTTTTACAACAGCTCGATTGGCATGATCTTCTAACATCCTATGCACCGTCTGGCTTAGACAGGTTGCCAGACAAATTGCGTGAAAGCAGCGATCCGCCTATTTGGGTTGGTCAAGACGTTTGGATGAACGCTTTTTGTGTCAATGAGGCTCTTTTGGCAGAGGCCAACCTGCCTGTGCCGCTCTCATGGGAAGCCCTTCTCGACCCAATGTATGAGGGGATGATTTACTTTCCCGACCCACGTGCCTCCGGCACAGGGTTTATGACGCTGCTCGTTTTCCTAGAGCTTTTTGGCGAGAACAAGCTGTGGGACAAGCTCGACCAGCTAGATAAAAATGTGGCTCAGTATGCTGAATCTCCAGAGGCGGCCTGCACAGCAACTGCACAAGAAGAAATTGCTATTGCCGTTTCATATGGGCTGGCGGGCGTTCAGCAGCGTGCAAGCAACGATGCCATTGCCGTTGTTTTTCCAGAGGAAGGGTCAGGCTGGGATATGGAAGCATCTGCGCTGATACGACGAGTTCCGATTAAACAGAACGCAAAAGTGTTGATGGACTTCATTATCAGCGATGAGGCGATGCACCATTATGGGCAACATTACGCAGTCACGGCCGTCCCCGTCAGCTATCTACGCCCACCGCGTGGCTTTCCAGAAGAGCCACTTGAGCAGTTAATGGATAAAGATTTTCTATGGGTTGCGGCTAATCGCAATCGTCTCAACCGCTTATGGGGCGAACGTTATCAACGATAAACGTCTTTTTAGGAGTAAATTGTGCAGTTCATTAGAAATATGCGAATGCGAACAAAACTAACGATATTGCTCATTTGCGTCGGATTCGCATCTGTGATTGCTGTCAGCATCATCGCGTGGTTTAGCACCCAGTCAATTTTACGCGATCAGGCTTTTGATCAACTTGTCAGCGTGCGCGAAGATCGAGTGGATGAAGTCGAGTCCTATTTTGACTCACTACGCGCAGAACTATTTCTCTTATCACAGGACAAGACGTTGGCAGTTGCCATGAGTGAACTTCGTCTGGCATTTCAAGAGCTAGATGAAATTGTTGTGTCAGAAGAGGTAGAAAATGCGGTGGAGCAATTCTATAAAACTGATTTTCTGCCAAGTTTAGAAACAAACTTACGCCAGCAATTAGAGCCAAGTCAGTATATGCCAGATACGTCTGTGGGAGTCTATCTGCAAAACCAATACATCGCGTCTAATGATAATCTGCTTGGCAACAAACATTTCCTCGACTATGCGAATGACGGCAGCGGGTATAGTGATGCACACCGACAGTATCATCCGTTTTTTCGGACATTTGTCACACTGTTTGGTTACTATGACCTCTTTTTGGTTGAGCCAGTTGAGCGCAATATCGTCTATAGCGTCTATAAAGAGGTTGATTTCGCAACGAATTTGTCAACGGGGGCCTATGCAACTAGTGGTTTGGCTGAAGCAGTGGACAAAGTTTTGCAAAATCCAGAGCAAGGACAAATACAGGTTGTTGATTTCCAACCCTATGATCCATCCTATCAGGAACCAGCTTCCTTCTTTGCCATCCCGATCTTTCAAGACGATGTGTTACTTGGCGTATTAGCCATCCAAGTGCCAGTTGATGAGCTAAACAATATCATGACCAGTCGCGGACAGTGGCAAGAGCATGGGCTTGGCGACAGCGGTGAAACGTATTTAGTGGGTGGAGATCGACGGATGCGGTCAATGTCACGACTGTTGGTCGAAGATAAGGCAGCCTACATATCTGCATTGGCGACAGCAGGAGTTGACCAAGCAGTGCGCGATAATGTCAACAACTTAGGGACATCCATTTTGCAACAGGAGATTAATACCACATCGGCCGAAAATGCCCTTGCTGGTCAATCAGGTATCCACGTTATCGAAGATTACAGCGGTACGCCCGTCCTCAGTGCCTACGCGCCGCTCATGGTGGAGGGGCTTGATTGGGTTGTCATTGCTGAAATCGCCGTTGCTGAAATCAACGCCCCGATCATCCAGCAACAATCCTTCTTCCTGCTTGCAGCAGGTTGTTTAGCCGCCTTGCTGCTCTTGTTGAGCCTTTTGATCGCCAATCAATATACACACTCAATTCGGAAGTTGACACGAGCAACGCGGGAAATTAGTGCAGGTAATCTTGCTATCGAAGCAATTCCCGTCGCTTCAAAAGATGAGGTGGGGCAGCTCGCAAACGCCTTTAATCAGATGGCGATCAGCTTGCGCGAACAGCGCGAAACGATGCAGTCAACGGTGAAGGAAAATGAGCGACTCCTGCTTAGTATTTTGCCGGCCCCTATTGCAAAACGGGTCAAGGATGGCGAAGGTGACATCGCGGAGGAGGTCACAAATGTCAGCTTGATGTTTGCTCATTTGTACAATATCCACGCTATGATCTTGCATTTCCCAAGTCGCAAACAGGCAGCGGAAAGTCTTAATATGCTGTCAGAGCGTTTGGAATATACTGCGATAGAACACGGAGTCGAACGCCAACCGACGATTAGCAATCACTATGTCGCCGTCTGTGGACTCAATAATGACGGGGATGACCACGTTGAGCGAATTGTGCGTTATGCGCTGGCCTGTAGGCAGCTTGTCGAGACTTTTAATCAAGAACATGGCGTAAATCTAATTTTGCAAATGGGGATTCATACAGGAACGGTGTTAGCCGCGCTGCTTGATGAAAACAGGTTCCGCTTTGACCTGTGGGGGCTTACTGTTGAGATCGCCGACAAGATGGAAGCAGCGGCACAGCCCGGCATGATTCTCGTCTCGCATGAAGTGTATGAAATCATCCAAGATAAGTATCGATTCTTGTTGCACGAACCAATTGCAATAGATGATGACCGCAGGTGGCGTGTTTGGCAACTGCTCCCGCCTGATAGCCCATCCACGGCAGATGGCCTTGTGACCACACTGGCAGAAATGGGACGGTCAGGCGGTTTACCATCCACACTTAGACCACGTAGACAACGAGCTGGCTTGCGGCGATTCGGCCGAAAGAAGGTGTAACTATGCCACCACTTTTAATTTTATTATTGACTTTAATCATCATCGTTGGCACATATACAACGATACAGGTGCGGCGACGTTCGCGGCTAGAGCGTACACCCGTTCCGAGCTTGAGCAAACGCCGCGACAAAAAGCGCAAACAGCTTGCCACCATGATGCTCGCATGGGCGGATGAAACAGACAGGCACGGGGTTGGCATATGGATGCGCGGATTGTCGACAAAAGACCTCAATATATTGGTCAGAGATGTCGATCTGTATACGAAAGATATGGGATTTGACTTGCTCTGGATGTTGGACGGTCAAATTGATGATCCTTCGCTGTACGATCATGTCAACCAGACGGTGTTCAAATATGTGCAGTCGTTTTATCTGGCCTCTATTTTTCAGGATGACATGCGACTCTACACAACGATGGTTCAGTTTTTGAACAACATGCAGACGCGAAAAAATCGGCCGAAAGCAGAAGCCATCTATCGTCACCTCAGCATAAATGGTGCAATCCCAGCCGCAGATATCAACATCCTATTTGAGAATCGCAGCAAACGCATTCGATACATCGAAGAAGTGATTCGCCAAGCGGCGCAATCCAACCGCACAGCCGTCAAGGCGGCCGTGAAAGACGTGATGTTTTGAGGATTAACTCTCAAATGTTGTAACAGACACAACTCAACGCAAGACATGCGTTGGGGGACAATAACTTGTCAAGGAGAAATAATATGAGTGACAACACACCACAACTAAACAAGTTGAAATCCAAAGAGCTACCTGCCGCCTTTTGTGCGTGGGTTGCCAAGCAAGATGCGGGCGAAGCGGGTATATGGTTGGCAAACCTTGATGAAAAAGGGCAAGCAAATGTTGCCAACGAAATGGCTAGCTTTTGCGAGGACGCAGAATTCAAACTTGAGTGGGTGACAGAAGAGCAAATTACAAATGCCGTTCTCAGATCAGCATTGGAAAATGTTGTGCTACATAACTTGCAGGCGTTTCATCATGCAAGCATCATCCAGCCGACGCTATTACTCTACAAGACAACACTTCATTGGCTAAAAGACCCCTCTGCACGCACATACCGTGATGATACGCGCGTCATCTATACCCTGCTCGTCGAGAGAGGGGTCGTTCCGCCTGCATCGGCCGATGTAATGCTCGACAGTAATAGAAGACGCTGGCAATATGTCACCAACGCCCTACAAACTGCCTATCAAAGCGATCCAAACGCAGTCGAACACGCAGTCGGCGTTGTGATTCTCGCAGAGGATAAACCAGAGATGTTAGCAAAGCAAAAAAGTAGCTGGTGGTCGTTTGGCAAGCAAACCACCCCAGCAATTGCATAGGAGAATAGTTATGCCAATTGGAATTATTGAAACTGCTGTTGTCGTAGCTGCCGTGTCAGGAACTTACTCGTATGCCAAAAAGCGCAAACAGCGTGCGCGTCGGCGCAATTTTTTTAAGGGGCAACGTCAGGGTGCATTGCACAATCTTGCTGTTGGGCAGATTGTGCCAGTCACAGAAAAGGATACGCCTATACCAAATGCCAATCTCGATGAAAGTTCGGTGCATACAGATGCGCTGGAAAAGATTTGGGGAATTGGTCCCATTTATGTTGAAAGGCTAAATGGGGCTGGCATTTATACCTATTCAGATTTGGCGAATGCATCGGCCGAAAACCTCCTCAACCTCGTTGCGCCGTCAGATAATTCGCCAAAGCCAGATGTTGAGGCATGGATCAAACAAGCCTCTGAACTAGCAAAACAATAAAAGGGAGCCTCTTTGACATTTGCTCAGGAAGACGTAACACGCCCTATATTGGCTGAGTAAATCAACTACACAAAGAAGAACTAACAAGCCGTAATCATGCTAACTCCAAGTCGTACATCCCACAGTCTCAGCACCACCCTGTCCAAATGGTGGCGCAATGCTATTGAGCCAGTCGCACTGCGGGTGACGGAATTTTCGACTGAAAATAACCTAGCTCTTTCAACAACCGCGGTTGGACTTACAACGGCGGGGTTTTTCCTATCACCGTTATATCTCCTCGCTGTTCCATCCGTTGTCCTTGCCACATTGCCAGCCTATGCCAAAGTGATACATGATTGGCAGGCAAAGCAGCAGATTGGCGATGCTGCGATAGAAGCATCCCTTGTGACCGCGCTGATGGCAAGCAATCACCTAACGCTGAGTGCAGCAAGTGTGATGATGTTGGCAGCCGGACGCTCAAGTGATAGGGCGACAGAGGGTAGTTCGCTCATGTCTATCGCATTGGGGACACTCGCCGTTCCCGTCGCAGGTCTTTCTGGAGCGGCCGCAACGCTTTATGCGACGATTGCCCGCAATCGTCCGCGTCACGCGACGCAACAATACCTGCGTCAACATGACATCAAAGTACATGATTGGCTCGCCGCTTGCAAGCTGCCCAAAGTTGAGGCAATTCTGCTTGACCAAAGCTGTTTAGTCACGGTGACGCTGAAGAATGTGTATCCATTTCATCATCGTTTGGCTGAAGATGTTGTGTGGTATGCACTATCGGTGGCTCCTTCTGGGCTACGACGACAGCTACAGGTCAAATATCCTAATTTGCCAAGTGGTGCAAGAGGAGCAGACGTGCAGCTTCTCACATTGCACCAGTTGCGCTTGAGTAATCTAACAGTGCAGGGCGAGGCTGACGACTACCTTTATGTAGTCGTCAATCGGCAGGTTATCGGTGCATTGGAAGTAGAAAAAACACCTATTCCTGAAGCGCGTCAACTGCTGGCAGCCTTGCGTCAAATAGATCAGCCGATCACACTGCTCTGCGACAGCAATATGGCTGAGACGGAGGCACTACTTGTCGAATTTGACTTGGCAGAAGGACATGCCAACATGGGTTGGCAGCAGAAAGTTGATTTTTGCCAAGAGCAGATGGCGGCTTGTTTTATCAGCCGAGAAGTTCCCAGCGCAGTTGGGCTGGCAGATGTGGCGGTCACCTTATCGACAGAAGGCGGCTGTTCTGACATTACGCTCGATGAAACCTCTTTTGGAATGCTTTTTGTTTCAATGGACAACTACGCCAAGCAGCGTGTTCTTAGGCAAGTTTGTACAACTGCGCCAATGATTGTCACGATTGGAGGGGTCTTCTTTCTACAGTGGGGAATGCCTGCCGCGATTGCCGTACAGGGAGTCGCTGTTCTGCTCAATCGGCTCGTTGACTGGCAACTCAAACCGAAAAAAGCTCATTTAGTGCCAGCCCCAGTACCTCTGGCAGCGACGACCGCTCTAACGGCGTAAGCCTACGCTCGTAAAGATACTGACGCATAATTGGGTAACGGAAACTGTAGCGGGCGTGGGTTTTTCGGCCGATTTGCAGCGGCTTCAACGGATCAATGATGCCATACCGCCAATCTAATATCCCAAGCTGTTGTGCGAGCAGATGTGTCTCACGATCTGGCAAGGCCGCCTTGACAACGGGGGCGGTAAATTCATTTCCTTCAACACTGGCAATTCGCAACAGTTGGCGCAATTCAGGTGGCACGGGTTGTAGCCAGCTTTCCAACAGCTCTACGAGTGATTCAGGCAAATCATCCCAGATAGACGGTTTCAAAAGCTGAACCACATTTGTGTCCGACTGACTAATAACACCTCGCTCCTCCAGATCATCCAAAAATGCAGTGGTCAAGAGTGGGTGGCCTTGCGTGAGCGTAAAGAGACGCTTTCTAAAATGACTGGGCAGTTGATTTGGTCGCTTGTCCAATAGGTCATTGATAAATTCCTCCCCGTGCCGCCGCCGCGCTTTGTCCAAGTCAATAATGGTGCAGTTTGATTGGTAAAGCAGCTCAGTCAGCACATTGTCCCAATGCGTATTTCGTCGCCACGTCACGCGATATGATGCCACAATCAGCACGCATTCATGCCGCAACTGTTGAACAAGCTCATAAAACAGTGTCCACGAAGCACTGTCTGCCCAATGTAAATCGTCAAAGATAAGTACTAGTGGTTGTTTGCGGCCGACGGCCTTTATTTTGCGAAGAACATGATCGCTTACAGCACTATCCGTTTGTGGCCACCGACCCGCCAGAGGCCGCAGCAAATTGCGAAAGATACGATACAGCTCATCTGTAGGCGTAATGTTGCTACCACTTGTGGTGAGAACGCGCACAGCCTTGTCGCTGACACGTTGAGCAAAGTTCTCCAGCAAAGCCGTTTTGCCGCTCCCACGATCCCCTCTGACCAAAACAAGTTGAGCCTCAGCGTTTTGCGCTTGTGCGAAACGCTCATCTAGCTGATTCAACTCTATGTCGCGCTTGATGAGCGTCGGAGTAGATGTTATGGGTTGGGGTGTCGGCGCAGATGTTTGGGGTATGCGGGGTGGTGTCGCTTTTAACTTGTTGTAAAGAACTGTGGTCTCGGCCGATGGCTGTACGCCCAACTCTTCTTGCAATATCTGCACACAGCGCGTGTATTGAGCGACGAGTTCTTTCTGCCGATTTTGACCATGCAATGCGTGCATCAGCATTTGATGCCCCGTCTCATTAAACAGTTCTATAGTCAACAGTTGCTTTGCGGCCGCTTCCGCCTCCTCAAATTTTTCGCTTTCGACATAGCGGCGTGCCAATGCCTCCCACCCACCAACCGCGAGCCGATAAAAATAGGCTCGCTGCTGTCGCAACCACGATTCGTATAAACGTGCGTTGCGGACATGAAACCCCTCCATAAACTCACCGTTATATAGCTTAAGGGCATCTGCCAACGCTGGCAGCGCAATCTGTGCCAAATCGCCATCAACAACACGCTCAAACTGCTCCGCATCTGATTCATAAAGCTGCTCGACATTAAATTCGACTGATTGGCGTGTGATAGTAATGTAGTCAGATAGATGGGTGCGTAAATCGGGCAAGACATTGCGGAGGTTTTTTTTTGCCTGTGTCTCTGGCTGATCCGACCAGAGGAGCAAGGCTAAAAATGCCCGCGAATGGACACCACGTGTCAACATTAAGTAAGCCAGCAGCGCGACAGCTTTTCCTGAAAGCATTTGCGTTAGCTGTTGCCCCTTTCGGGAAATAGTGGTTGTCCCCAACAACGTGATAAGTAGATTGTCTCGCGTTTTATGCTTCTGTGTGGTCAAGTTATATTGTTCCTTTCAGATGCTTTTTAGCCAGCAATAGCTGAATTTGGCAACCTCCAACGCTTGATTGTAGAAAAGTCAACCTATAGTGATCCATAAATCAACTGCAACGGAATTCGTTGCGCTCCATAATCTAGGGTAAAGTAGCAAAAAGGCGTTTTCTGTCTAAAAATAGTTGGTTTAGCCGCCATTGGTGCAATTGTTACATAAAATAGCAATTGTCGCATATTTGCATAATGCAGTATCCGACGGAAAGATGCAGTTGATCGGGAGATAGAAAGTGAATTTGATATCTAGTACATATATTCTTGGCGCAGTCCTAGCGGCTGTGTTGCTGATGACGTTGCGAACACGTGTCTGGAATGGCGTGATCGAGAAAATGCCAGACAAGCGACGTTCAATTATCTCGCTACTCATCGACTTAATTTCGGTTAGTGTTGTCATTGGGCTGTTCATTTATGGGCTTTCTACGCTTGATGACAGTGCCCAGTTCGTCGCAATTTTGATCACTGTTATCAGCGGTGCCTTCATTTTCACCAGCGAGGGGTGGGTACAAGATGCGTTTGCAGGGGTCGGTTTACAGATGAGTAACACGTATAAGGTTGGTGATCTAGTTACGCTTGTTGGGGAGCGTGGTCGAGTTGTTTCAGTAGGGCTTTTTCGTACAAAGCTTGAAACTTTGGGCTTAGATATCGTCAGTTTACGAAACTCCCAAGTTTTACAAAACAATGTGGTCAATCATAGCGGTCGGCCGTTTCGTCGAGCAACCATGATCGTGCATACGGCAGGCTATGGCGAATTTGAGGATGATATTGATGGATATGTTGCCACAGTGCGGGCGATTGCTCGCAAGGTGCAGGCCGAGATTTGCCCTGAAGCGGTTGGCGATAAGCGACTCTTAGTCGAAACAGATGCCTTCTTTGCCGAATTTGGCTCATCGTCTGATTTCATTAAGGTCATCTTTTATACCTACGATCAAGATGAAGTTTATGACGCGGCAAACAGCGCGATGCACATGGCGATGGCACGTGAGTTGCGGCCGCGAGGTGTTGTGCTTGGTCAGGTCAATGCAAATACGATTGACAACGTTCTTGAATATAAGCGCGTCGAATAATCATGACAAAACAACGTTTTGTGATTTTGGTTCTCATCTTCGTTCTGATGGGTGGGATACTTGGTGAGGTATCCCCGTTTCCAACGGTGTTCAATCAAGCATTTCCTGCCATTCATCAGCTGGGGGTGCAGGTACGAGAAGTAGCAAATCTGCCCGACCCTGTTCAGCCAATCATTGCACTTGGTGTTGACGATCCGGCTATTGCAGAAGCCTTTCCTTTTTTGGGGGATGGCGCGATTGACTCGGCCGATTTTCAAGCTGCGGCCGACTTTTTCAGTGGTGAAGAACCAATCGAAATTGCAGACAGTGGGGAGGTAGTCGTGACCACGACCGCTGTACCTACAGACTCTCCCACAGAAGCGGCTGCCACTATTACGCCTCTTAGTACTTTGACAAATACGCTTGAACCTACACAAGAACCAGCGACACTTCGGCCGCCCGTGGTGGCGACCGTGCCACCCCCGCCTCCCGCTGCGACAGCGATTCCGACGACTGCGCCAACGGTCGATTCGGATGAGTTGGTCACTTCTTCGGCCGAAGCTGAGACAGAGCCGAATGACGAGACGGCTGCACAGGAAAATACGGCCGAAGTTGAGTCTATAACTGCAACCACAGAGTCTGATACGCAAACAACGACTGAGGTCGAATCTGTGCAGACCACCACGAGTTCGGATGCGGTCACAACTGCGGAAGCTCAATCCACCGATGTCACCACACCTGTTACGGAGGTAGCAGCGACGACTATTCCGCCAACAGCCCAGCAGGCAACTGCTAATCCGACGGCTCAACCAGTCAATCCAACAGCGACACAGCAACCTGTCACAGTAAGCACGGCTCCTCCTACACCGGTCTCTGTGGTGTCAACGGCTCAACCAGTCAATCCAACAGCGACACAGCAACCTGTCACGGTAAACACGGCTCCTCCTACACTGGTCTCTGTGGTGTCAACAAATACACCTGTGGTATTTCCGACCGCGACAAATGTGCCGCCTACGCCACCTACTATTTGGCCTACGCACACAAATACACCATTCCCGACTCGTACACCATTTCCGACTCGCACGAACACACCATTTCCAACGAATACACCGTTTCCAGTGGTGACGAATACAACCGTTCCGCCAACGCAAGCACTGCCAACATTTACACCCGTTTCGCCACCAACGTCAACACCTGTTCCTCCACCAACACAAGCACCGCCCACATCGACACCCGTTCCCCCTCCTCCGACACAAGTACCGCCCACATCGACACCTGTCCCTCCTCCACCAACACAAGTGCCACCCACATCGACACCTATACCCACAGTGACACCTATTCCGCCAACATCAACACCAATTCCACCCACGTCAACACCAATTCCACCCACGTCAACACCTGTGCCGACGGCGACACCACTACCAACAGCAACAAATACACCCACATCAACACCTGTGCCGACAGCGACACCACTGCCGACGCAGACTTTGCTGCCAACACCCACCTTCACACCATCGGCGACCCCAACGCTTACGCCAACACCTAGCTGCGCGTCTACTCCATCACCACTCGTGCGCTGGCAATTCGAGACAGGGGCAGGGAAAGCGGCTTTTGATAGTGCAACGGGTCTCTATCACGGCACATTGCAAAATGGTGTTGTCTGGTCAGATGATGCGATCAGAGGGGCGTTTGCATTACAGTTCGATGGGGTAGATGACTTCATGCGCGTGCCACATTATGATGAACTGACTTTTGGCACATCGGCCGAGTTCGCGCTCACCATGTGGGTCAAAACAACAGCCACAACAGACAGTCAACTTATCAGCAAAAGAGCGAGTGG
Source organism: uncultured Ardenticatenaceae bacterium (assembly GCA_964389925.1). Taxonomy (GTDB): domain Bacteria; phylum Chloroflexota; class Anaerolineae; order Promineifilales; family Promineifilaceae; genus CALECP01. The sequence goes on along the minus strand of CAYMGE010000048.1, from coordinate 7,508 downwards.
CGCATATCCCTATGATCTGCGTCTGCTGTCAAACGGAACCGTTCAATTTGCACGTTCAGATGGTGCAACTGTCGTCAGTGTGACCAGCACCGCCTCTATCAATGATGGCTCCTATCACTTTATTGCGGCAGTCAAGCGCGGTGCGGAGCTACACATCTATGTTGATGGCAACTTGAGTAGCACGGTCGCAGATTCCACAACTGCCCCCACCATAAATACAGAAGTTTTGCGTCTTGCTGTCGGGAGTGGCGTAACACCGTTCGATGGTTCTATTGACGACGCACGCATTTACGATGTAACACTTTGTGACAGTGACGTTGTAGCCATTATGAACGAGCCGTAGGGGCTAGGCAGCCGAGCGCAATGCTCAATGGCACGCAAGTTCAGGATAACTATCACTTAGCAATCGGCTGTCTCGCCCTATTTTGAACGCCCATTTAGGGGCGAGACAGGCGGTTGACAACGGGCAGGTTATTGGGATAAACCGTTCTCGCCTGCCTAGCCCCTACGATGGGCTTTTCCATCATGAACAGAAAGAATGCAATCCAATTCGTCTTTATCCTTATCGCCCTGCTTCTTTTACAGTTAGCGCAACCTGACGCATCGGCGCGTGTGATTGAGGAAGGGTCAGCGTCAATCACTGCCCTACCTGCTCCCGGTGGTGTCGATACCAGTTTGGAGTTATGGCTTAAAGCCAGTGCTGGCCTCACAACCTCTGGCACAACCGTCACCGCATGGGCTGACCAAAGCAGCAACGGCTATAGTGCAGACGCGGCCCCCAACACAAACCAGCCCAACACAGGCGGGAGCATCAACTTCAACCCATCGCTTGTATTTGTAGACGCGAATGATGAGATGTTGGCAATCGCCGACGCGCCGGGCATCAACCCTGCGGCCGACATGGCGATCTTTGCCGTTGGCAAATTTGACCTCACCGCCAATTACGAGCCTTTTGTGGTTAAAACTACGAACAACTCTTGGCATGATGGGTATGGGCTTTCGAAGGGGTTCAACAACGAGCGTATGACCTTCTGGAAAGGGCGATGGGCAAACAATGCCCGCGATGTGGCAGTAACAGATGAATCGGCCGTCAGTCAAGTTCAGGTCATGAGCGGCTACTATGACAGCGGTACTAACACGAACTACGTGGCTGTCGATGGACATGCCCCTGGCAGCAAGGCAGTTGGTGGCACGCAACCTCCGTCCGATGAGCCGCTGCTCATTGGGGGTGGCTCAACCAACAGTGCCAGCAGCTTCCATCACCTCGAAGGCGAAATCGCCGAAATTGTGATGTACAACGGCGCACTCACGCCCCAACAGCGGCAACAAATCAAATCTTATCTCGCTATCAAATACGGTGTGACGCTCGACACGGTGAGCAATTACATTGACAGTGCCGCCAATGTTGTCTGGGATCATGCTTCAAACGTAGGCTACACAAGCGACATTGCAGGGATTGGTAAAGATGCTGATAGTTCGCTCGATCAACCTGCCTCTAGCAGCGTCAATGCGACAAAATTGATCACCGTCACGGGAACCGCCGCCAACATCAGCAGCGGCGAGTTTCTGCTGTGGGGTCACAATGAAGGTGACACGTCGTTCAGCCAACCGCTATCGTCCAGCCCGTCCGCAACCGACGTGACAATGGGGCGCGTTTGGAAAGTACAGGAAACGGGCGATGTCGGGACGGTGCGTATCACCATTTCCAACGACACCGCTTTCCCCGCGCCAACTGTGCGCGAACTGCTTGTCAGCAACGATGCGACGTTTGATGCAGCCGATACGGTGATTGCATTAGCTGATGATGGCTCGACTCTATATGCGGATGTCGATTTTACGACGGGTCAATACTTCACATTTGCCTCGCAACTGCCACCGGGGCCAGGGGGGGTCGCCGCCGCGCTTGGGCTGTGGGTTAAAGCGGGTGCGAACGTTACGCTTGCTGGCGCAAGGGTCAGCCAGTGGGATGACGCGGCGGGAAATGGTCACGAGTTTGCACGCGATGTGGCGACGGGCGGCCCCGTTTTCTTCGACGGCGCGGACGATACCACGTTCAACTTTAATCCTTATTTTGATTTTAATGGGAGCGCAAGCCGCTTGGCTGATTACGATGTTGGTTCACTTGCCAGCAACGACGCTCAAACAGTGCTGGCTGTCACAAGATTTTCTGGTACAAATCAGTTCTTTTTCTCTTTGCGTGCATCGGATGGGGGGGTAACCGACATGGGGATTCGACGCGGAAAAATCCATAGTACAAACGCTGCTGCCGAATATCTTCCCGGCGCGACCCCTCCCCTAAATCAAACAATTCTCATTGGCGTGCGTGATGATAATGCGGGGCAGGATGGGGAGATGGATGGGGTGTTTAATGGAGCGGTTGCGGCCGATACATCGCTAACCAACAGCGACGAAAATAGCTTTGACAATAGCGTAGCCAAAATCGGCACGGCGGCTGGCTTACATTACACAGGTTATTTAAGCGAGTTTATGCTGTATGAGCGCGAGTTAGCACTGGCTGAGCTTCAACGTGCGATGTCCTACTTGGCGATCAAATACGGCATTACGCTTGATGCAAGTGGTAACTATGTGAATTCGGCCGAAGTCATTTGGTGGGATTCCGCAATAAACAGCACCTATCACAACGATGTTGCAGGGGTTGCACGTGACGATAATGGCGTTCTCGATCAGCCAAAATCAATTAGCCAAAACAGCGATGCGCTGGTCACGATGGATGCTGGCACATTCGCAACCGACGCATCTGCTCTGCTTTGGGGCAACAACGACGGCACAACGACTTTTGATGTGACCACTGGCAGCTACATCCATACAGGGCGCATTTGGCAAGTCAGCGAAAACGGCACGGTTGGCGCAGTGACATTCTCCGTGCCGAACAGCATGGGCGCGACGCTCTTGCTTGTCGATGACGACGGCGACTTCTCCGCTGGCGCAACGCCCATCACGCTGACCGATGACGGCACAAATTTGACTGCCAGCGTTGATTTTTCTGACGGGCAGTTTTTTACGTTGAGTAACTCCGCCCCGCCAGCGGCAGCACCCGGCGGGGTTGACACCGACCTGCAACTTTGGCTCAAAGCGGACGAAGGCGCGTTTAGAACAGGTACAACCGTCGCGGCAGACGGGCAAACGGTGGCAACGTGGGCTGACCAAAGCGGCACTGGCAATGATTTTACACAGGCAACCGCCGATAGTCGCCCGACGTTTAGAGACGGCGCACAGCAAATCAACAACAATCCGCTGATCGAATTTGATGGCAGTCCTGACTATCTCGACAACCTGAACTTCTCTTACGACCGCGAACTGTTTGACGAGACGATTTTTGTGGTCGGCCGCATGGACACAGACCTGAACTCAACGTTTTATGATAGTGCAGTCGGCCGAATTAACCGCCGCCTCTACGCAAGGGATTCAACACCAGTACAATTCCCGCATTTGAGTATGGCAAGCGTCGATGCAGTTGCCTTACACAACACGACTGCACCGCTGGGCGATTGGGTTGTACATGGCGGTGTCTGGAAAGTTGGGGGCGGGACAGGCGTTCGCAGCCGCGTGAACAGCACCGAAACCAGTGGAACCAATATCACCCCATCTGATGAATTGAGCAACGATATGCGTCTTGGCGCGGTCGGCGCGGGTCCAATCGCACCTCTGATTGGCACAATTGCTGAGGTCATCGTTTACAACACGACATTGAGCGATGTCGATATTCAAAAAGTCGAGAGTTATCTCGCCATCAAATATGGTTTGACACTGGATGCTGCTGTGGACTATGTGCGGAGCGACGGCACGCCCGTTTGGAACGCAACCAACGGTGCAGCTTACTATAACGATGTGGCAGGGATCGGTGTCGATGCCGGCAGCGGATTGTCGCAGTTGAGTTCGCGCAGCGTCAACGCCGACAGCATTTTGACGATGAGTTCGGCAGGGGTTGCCGATGGTATCTATCAGATATGGGGCAATGATGATGGGGCGACGGCGTTTCAGGGGGCTGGGACGCTGACGGGGTTGGCGACGGTGAATGATATTTTCGGCCGAACGTGGAAAGCCTCTGGCGTGGGCGACGCAGGCTCCGCCACACTCGAATTTGAAAGCACCGCCCTCACTAACGGCGAAACCTATTGCCTTGTCGTTGATGACGACGGCGACTTCACCAACGGTGGCACAGTCGAAGAACTGTGTGCGGTTGCGGCAGGCGGAGCAGTCTCCTTCAGCTACGACTTTGCAGCTAACAACTACTTCACGCTGGGTCAATCTACAACTACAGCCGCCGCTCCCGGCGGCGTTGCGCCCAACCTGCAACTGTGGCTCAAGGCGGATGCAGGCATTAGCGTCGGTGATGGGGCAAACGTGCCACAATGGGACGATCAGGCAAGCGGCGGACGCAACGCGACACAAGGCACGGCGGCACAACAGCCAATTTTCCGCAGTCAGCCTGCCACTGGGTTCAACGGCAATCCTGCGGTTGACTTTGATGGTTCGGCCGACAAAATGCTGCTTCCCAACGACACCTTCCCCGTCGGAAACTCGAATCACACCGTTTATATCGTGACGGCGGCCGATGACCCCATCAGCACCAATACGGCAGTTTACGGGGCGGGAGGCAATACTTCAACAACCAATCGTGCGGGAACAGTTGGGTTTAATGTCAACAAAGGCCCTTTGCACAGCTTTGTTAACAATGGACTGAACGGAGACCCAAATTCGTTTGAGCTTGAACAACCGTTTGTGCTTGTCGCAGGTTATAGCACCACTACAGGGCGTGAGCTATTTGTTGACGGGTTTTCACGGGGGGCGAACGCCTCAACGAACAAAAATTTTGCGACCGCTATTAACTATCTTGGGGCAAATCAGACAGGCAACGCGCAACGGTTGGATGGGCAGGTTGCCGAAATCGTGATTTATGCAGATGAGCATGACGCGGCGACACGCAATCAGGTCGAATCGTATCTCGCCGTCAAGTACGGCATCACGCTTGCCAGTGGGGTGGACTATGTGCGGAGTGACGGCACTGTTGTTTGGAATGCAACCAATGATGCCGCCTACCACAACGACATCGCTGGAATTGGTGTCGATGCCGGCAGCGGATTGTCGCAGTTGAGTTCGCGCAGCGTCAACGCCGACAGCATTTTGACGATGAGTTCGGCAGGGGTTGCCGATGGTATCTATCAGATATGGGGCAATGATGATGGGGCGACGGCGTTTCAGGGGGCTGGGACGCTGACGGGGTTGGCGACGGTGAATGATATTTTCGGCCGAACGTGGAAAGCCTCTGGCGTGGGCGACGCAGGCTCCGCCACACTCGAATTTGAAAGCACCGCCCTCACTAACGGCGAAACCTATTGCCTTGTCGTTGATGACGACGGCGACTTCACCAACGGTGGCACAGTCGAAGAACTGTGTGCAACCGCAGCAGGTGGTTCCGTCTCGTTCAACTATGACTTTGTAGGCAACAATCACTTCACGCTAGGTCAATTTACAAACCTCATTGCCCCCGGCGGCGTGAGTACTAACTTAGAGATGTGGTTCAGAGCAGATAATGCGGTGTTCAGCGATGCAGGAGTGACAGCGGCTGTGGATGGCAGTGCCGTTGCTCAATGGGATGACGGCTCAATCAATGAGCATGTCGTCACACAAACAACTGCCAATGCGAAACCAATCTACGATGCCGATGCGCTTAACTTTAATCCTGGGTTGACCTACGATGGAGCAAACGACTTCCTGCGTGACGCAAACCCCTCGCTAGCCGCACTTGCTGGCACAGGCCCTATCGAAACGTTCGCCGTTTATCAGGCCAACGCAACAAATGGCGCCGCTTCATTTTGGTATATGGGGCATACAGGCCCGCAAATTGGTGGTGAGTTTGCAACACGATTGACGGGTGCGCCTGAGTTGGTTTTGCGCTATCACGGTGCAGCAGGGTCGCTTAACTCTTCAAATCACACGGTGACAGCATCCCCGCTCAACCCACATATCATGCAGCTGTTGCGTGGCAACAACCAGCCCGTTGGACAACATACAGCACGGGTTGATGGTTCTCTGCTACCCTTTGCTTCTTCAGCAGGGTCGCCGACCCAAGTCCGCACGTTGAACACGCCAACTGATCTTGTGATTGGCGCAGAAAGAGGTGGCGGCAGCGGGAGTATAGGGGCGGTTGCCAACGGTCAGTTAAGCGAAGTGATTGTTTATTCGGCTGATTTGTCAGCGGCCGACCGTCAAAAAGTTCACAGTTATCTTGCGCTCAAGTATGGAATCACGCTTGACAGCACGCTCGACTATCTGACTTCTGCCGGCGCGATTGTTTGGGATGCGGCAGCTAACGCCACTTACTATAATGGCGTGGCTGGCATCGGCCGAGACGATGCCAGCACACTACACCAAAAACAGTCAAAATCAGTCAACAGCGATGCGCTGGTTACGATAGGCTTAGGCACAATTGCAGCGGATAACGCGAGTAATGCGAACACGTTCACTGCTGACAACACCTTCTTGCTATGGGGAAACGACGCTGGTAACAGCGCGTTTATCGGGTCTGGGAGCATCACAGGATTATCAACAGTGAATGACCGACTCGACCGCACGTGGCGCGTGAGGCGGATTGGCAACGCAGGGGTCGTCACAATTGAGTTTGACACAACCGAGGTTATTGCAGGAAAGCCACACTGCTTGTTGATTGACACGGACGGCGATTTCACCAATGGCGGCACAACAGAAGTTGACTGCAAGACACCAACGGGCAGCACCGTCACGTTCAGCCATGAGTTCGAAGGTTCTACGGGGCTTTTCTTCACGCTTGGCGCGTTGACCAATGTTGCTCCCGTTGCAGTCGATGACAGCTACACGACAGATGAAGACACGCCGTTGGTGGTCAATGCGGCGACAGGTGTATTAGCCAATGATACCGATGCTGACAGCGATCCGCTGACAGCGATCATCGTCACGCAACCAAGCGATGGGACGCTTACGCTCAACACGAATGGCTCTTTCACCTACACGCCTGACCTCAACTTCAACGGTGCGGATAGCTTCACCTACAAGGCCAATGATGGGGAAGTAGACTCCAATGTGGTGACAGTTAGCTTGACTATCACACCTGTCAATGATGCGCCTGTCGCTACTGGGGAGAGTTATACGACGGCCGAAGACACACCACTAACTATCAATTCGCCGGGCGTTCTTGCCAACGACACCGACGTTGAGAATGACACTTTGTCGGCCGTTCTGGTGTCCGATGTCAACGATGGCACGCTCACACTCAATGCGGATGGCTCTTTCACCTATGCGCCTAATCTCAACTTTAATGGGGCAGACAGTTTCACCTACAAAGCCAACGATGGCACTGATGATTCCAACACTGTCACTGTTGACCTGACTATTACGCCTGTCAATGATGCGCCTGTTGCTACTGGGGAGAGTTATACAACGGCCGAAGACACAACACTAACTATCAATTCGCCGGGCGTTCTTGACAACGACACCGACGTTGAGAATGA
>CAYMGE010000047.1:0-48122 GCA_964389925.1 uncultured Ardenticatenaceae bacterium | reverse complement strand
CCCCAGAAAAGTCGCCGCCGTTGGGCTACAGCGGCGTAACGCCTGTGGACACCATATAAGACCGCTTGCGGCGACGGTGGATGAAGCAGGTACTTATCGCGTGTTGCACACTTTTGCACACGTTTAAGGTAGCAGGATTACATTTTGTGGATAGGGTTGCATATAATCCTTTGTGTGCTTACCCATCCCACTATTCCATCGTGAGAAAACTGGTTAACGGTGAGAACTGAGGTGGGTACAAAATTGGGAGTCGTTACATGACCATCACCACAACTCATCAACCTGCCCGCCCTATCGTTTGGGCATTACCTATTTTTGCTGATCTGCTTGGCGTTGGCTTTTTCATACTCGTCAATAGCTGGCTCACCATGCGCTTTAGCCGTAACGCCATCGACTTTACAGCCCTGCAAGATGCGGGGCTATTCGCCCTGTTTCACGTTGCCTTCCTCTTTGGCATTACGTTGGTGCGAAAATTGCGCGGAGGCGCTCTGTTCCCATTTCTAAAAAACAGGTATGTGTTAGGCTTGTTTGCCGTGCCGTATGCGGCTGCGTTCATGTTTGCGATTGCGGATCTGTCCAGCTATCTTGACACGCTGTTCACCGTGAACTTTGGTGATATGGGGAATGGCTATTACTTTTTGGTCACACCCGCCATCTATTTGTTTGTTGGCTTGCTCTATCTATTTATTTTGTTGCAGCCGGCCGAGCTGACGCTTGATTTGCAGAAATGGTCCGTTCCAACACTGTTGTTGACCAATTTAATGCTTGCGGCCGCCACCAGCTACTTTATGGCTGTCGCCCCTACTCTTTTCCCCAACCTCATCAACTTCCCCTTAGCTTTCATCGCTTTTATCATTTTGGCATTTCTGTTTATATTGCCACGCATCATCTACTATGCGCGGTCGCGCAACGTCTTGGCAATTATTTCATTTGGCATGATGGTGCTTTTTTATGTAGTCGCGATTGGCTTTTGGTCGTGATCTTGTTCAATATACCGTTGCGCCAATTGAATTAGTACCGATAATGCGCTTTTCTTTGTTTATTTCGCGGTTTTCTGTTAAAAATCAGTAGGTTTTGTTTTTGGGAAGAGAGATGGGATGAGCGGCGGTTGGCTTTTAGGGAAGTCAACCGCCAATGTCACAACTTTGGCAATGTGAAATGGAAGCTGCTGCCTCGCCCCTGTTCACTTTCTAGCCCCACTACGCCACCCAATCTGCTGACAATTTGTTGCACAATCGAAAGCCCCAACCCATGTCCTCGCGCGCGCTCTCCTTCAAGACGTGAAAATGGTGTAAACAGTTTGGCCTTTTGACCGGCCGTCAGCCCTTTCCCATTATCTTGGACAAAAAATTTGATGTTGTTTCCCTCTTGGCGATAATCGAGTCGAATATAGGGAGGAACCCCCCCATATTTGAGGGCATTGGTAATGTAGTTGACCCACACGCCTTCAATCCATGGGCTGTAGCCACGCACATCGGGCATGTTGTCGGTGACAATCATCGTGGCGTTGTGTTGTTCTAGCAGTGGGTTAACGCGGCCGCGCACGTTGGTTATGACAGCATTCATGTTGACCCGCCCCAGTTGCACCTCTGAATCACGCAGACTCGCCAACAGCAAAAGCTCATCAATGATGTTGCTCATCATCTGCGCGCCATGTTGACCTGCCTTAGCATAGTCAATTCGCTCATAATCTGGCAATCGCTCCCAATCTTTGACGAGCAACTCCATGTAGCCATTAATCCAATTCAGGGGTGTTTTCAAATCGTGGGCAACGGTGCGGGCAAAGGCATCGAGTTCGGCATTGCGGATTTCAAGCTCGTTTTTTTGCTGTTGCAGGGCTTCGACAAGACGTGCATTGTCGAGCGCGATGGCGGCCGAAACAGCCAGCGTCTCCGCCAATGTGACATCTTCTTGGACAAAATCGGCCGGCTTGTTGAGAATTTGCAATACGCCGAGTACATCACCGCGCACAATTAGCGGAACAGAGAGGATATTTTTTGTCTGAAAGCCTGTTTGTTGATCGGCCGACACATTAAACCGTATGTCCGACTGTGCATCGCGCACAATTTCAGATTTGCCACGTTCCGCGACAGCCCCAACAATTCCCTCACCACGCTTCAGCCGCAATTGGCGCAGTGCAGCAAACAACCCTTCGTTTGATGTCGCACGACAAATCAGTGCCTTTTGCCGTTCGTCTTCCCATGTCCACACAGACGCATCATGCGCCTCAACAATCTCTGTGGCAATCTGCAACATGCGGGTCATTACTTTACCCGATTCGAGCGTTGCAGTCAGTTGCTGACTTGCCTCATTGAGCTGGGCAAGCTGTATATTGCGGCGATGAAATTTGTCCAACATAATGCAGCTAACAAATAAAGAGTGTTGACATTGCGATACCATTACGAATTAGTCCAAATATACACTCCCCTATTGATACCATACTAAAGTATCTAGCAGCGATAGGCTTTTGGTACGGTTGTGCGCTAGTATGCGTTTTTGTGCAGTTGGTCATGTTCTTCGTAAAGGCGCAGGTAAGAATCATAACGCTCGGCCGAAATCTCCCCAGCCGCAACCGCTTCCCGCACAGCACAACCGGTTTCATGCCGATGTGAGCAATCGCTAAATTGACAGTTAGCAACCAGCGGCTCGATCTCCCGAAAGTAGGCATCTAGCTCGGCCGGCTCGACATCAAACAGTGCAACACCGCGTATGCCCGGCGTGTCGGCGACATAGCCACCGTCGTCTAGTTTGTAGAGTTGGGTATGGCGCGTTGTGTGCATACCTTTTGTGGTGGCCTCGCTGACGGCCGAGACAGCCAGCCCTAAATCCGCCTGCACCCCATTGAGCAAGCTCGATTTGCCCACGCCAGACGAGCCTGAAAAAACGGATAGCTTGCCCGCCAAGATCGCTTTGAGCGCGTCTATGCCGTGTCCTGTCTCTGCGCTCGTCAATAGAACAGGATAGTCAAGTGCTTGATACGGGGCAAACAATGCCTGCATCTCCGCTTCATCCACCAAGTCGATCTTGTTGACGCAGATAACTGTTGGCAAATCGTTCATCTCTGTGATGACGAGTAGGCGGTCTAGTTTGCGGAGGTTGGGGGCGGGATCGGCCGCTGCAATCACAAAAATGACCTGATCGGGATTCGCAACCAGCACCTGCTCGCGGTCTTGCTCGACAAAGCGTGTGCCGGGTGAAGGTCGCGCCCTAGACAGCACACTTTCACGCGGCGCAACCGCCTCAATCGTTCCCGTCCCATCTGCGTTGAGCGTCACCGTCACGATGTCGCCAACCGCAACGATATTGCTGACCGCCTGTTCCTCTGTTTCCTGCGTTTTGCGTCGTCTATAGCGCACGCGCTTTGGAATTTTGCTGACAATCACGCCAGCATCCTCTGTTTCGATGCTAAAAAATCCGCTCTGTGCGCTAGTGACGAGTCCTTTTGTTTGTTTTGGCAATTTACCCTAGCTTCCGAATTGACAAACTAGAAACCTAGTTCGTGGCTTTTCTAGGAGTATAAACAGCCAACGCAAAACACGCACGCTATAATGTAAAGATGAAACGAATCTTTTGGTTGCTGTTGCTCGTCAGTTGTCAAACAGCACTTATTTCAACGGAGCCAACACCAGTGCCAACGCCCACCTCAACTGCCTTTCCAACTGTGACCCCACTGCCGGAGCCAAACAGCGCAGCGGGATTTCAACATTTTTTGCAGGAAGTTCAAGTCGCTTTATTGGCAGATCGCCCTGCAATTGCCAACCGCTACTGGGCGCGGGTTGACGCACCGATCACTGATGGCGAGACGGTTGTTTGGTTTTATCGTGGGGTCGGCGCACGGGTCGAACTGGTCGGTGATACGACAGGATGGCACACACCGATTCCGCTGACACGCATTGGTGGCACGGAATTTTGGTATTTGGAGCAGGCAGTCTCGGCCGATTCACGCATCGACTATCAACTCATCGTCGATGGGACCCCGACGCTCGATCCGAGCAACCCTCAGCGCATTGTCAGCGGCTTTGGACTGTACTCTGTCTTGACGATGCCGGCCTATCATCAACCCGCTATCTTACATGAGCAGTTCGACTACGCGAAAGGCGAATTGCGCGAACACACAATAGAGAGTCGCGTGTTGGGGCAGACGCGCACGTTTTTTGTCTATCGGCCGGCAGGACAGCTTATCGGTTCGCAATATCCATCGTTGTACGTGCATGATGGGAGCGATGCGCTGACGTTGATCGATATGCCCGACGTGCTAGATCGCTTGATCGGCCGCAGAGAGATTCCCCCACTCGTCGCCGTCTTCATTCCGCCCATCACACGCTCGGTCGAATATAATGGGGATGCCAACTACATGGAATTTGTGGCGCGGGAGATTGTGCCATTTGTACAGGAAAATTATGCGGTTGATCTGTCCCCTGCTCAGACGGGCGTATGGGGCGCATCACTGGGTGGCCTGTTGGCATTTGAGTTGGGGGCAAATTATGGTGATGTTTTCGGCCGCATCTTCGCGCAGTCGGCCGCTTTTTCGATGAGCGAGAAGTCGATTGCGGCGCTGGCTGAGGGGTTGGCGGCCGAGCAAAAGCTCTATCTAAACATCGGAACCTACGAAACCACCATCTTCCCCGAACAACCAATGGGCGACTTCCTCACCGCAAATCGCGCCATGCGTGATCTGCTCGCAGAAACGAATATACCATTTGACTATAACGAATGGTCACAAGGTCATAGTTGGGGGCTATGGCAGGATGCGCTGCCAGATGGTCTGCAATATCTATTTCGAGAATAGACACGCTTTGTTAACACAAGCCTGATTGAGACATATTTCACAATCTGATAGAATGCAAGGAAGCCTCAACGCTTGGTTGGGGCTTTTCCATGTTTTTGAGCAAGACGCAAGGCAAACCCCCTGCAACTTACAATTGATAGAGTTATTATGATTCGCAACGATTTACGCAATATCGCCATTATCGCTCACGTCGATCACGGGAAAACAACGCTCGTGGACGGGATGCTGCAACAGACAGAAGTTTTCCGCGAGAACCAGCAGGTTCAAGAGCGGGTTATGGATAGTAACGACCTTGAGCGCGAGCGTGGTATTACGATTCTTGCTAAGAATACGGCGATTACGATTGAAGATAACGAGGGTACTCCAATCAAGATCAACATCGTCGATACACCCGGACATGCCGACTTTGGGGGGGAAGTTGAGCGCGTGTTGAATATGGTGGATGGTGTGCTGCTATTGGTGGACGCGGCCGAAGGCCCCATGCCTCAAACGCGCTTTGTCTTGAAAAAAGCACTCGAAATGGGTCATCGTGTGATTCTCGTCATCAACAAGATAGATCGCAAAGATGCACGACCCGATGAGGTGCTAAATGAAACGTTCGATCTGTTTATCGAACTGGGCGCATCGGATGAGCAGGCAGATTTTCCCGTCATCTATGCGGTCGGGCTGGAGCAACGCGCTGGCTACAGCGAAGATTTGGATGATGATTTGCAACCGTTGTTCCAAGTGATTTTGGATGAAGTGCCAGCCCCTGATGTCGAGATCGACGCGCCACTACAACTGTTGGTGACGACGCTCGACTACAATCAGTATAAAGGGTTGACGGCAATCGGCCGAATTTTCGCCGGCACTATCCGCAACGGTCAGCAAGTTGCACGATTGCTGGTTGACGGTGAGCAGAAAACGGAAAAAGTTCGCTATCTCTCGGTGATGGACGGCTTAGAGCGCGTCGAGGTTGATGAGGCCAAAGCGGGCGACATTGTCGCGCTGGCTGGGCTAGAGGCGATCAACATTGGCGAGACGCTGGCCGACCCAGAGAACCCAATTGCGCTGCCCGCCATCACTGTCGAGGAGCCAACCGTCCGCATGGCGTTTAGCGTCAACAACTCCCCATTTGCGGGGCGCGAGGGCAAATATGTCACCTCACGGCAGGTGCGGAAGCGGCTGTATGATGAATTGAAGAGCAATGTGGCGATGCGGGTTGAGGATACGGGTGCGGCCGATACCTTTCTCGTCTATGGACGCGGCGAACTGCATCTCGGCATTTTGATCGAAACGATGCGCCGTGAAGGGTTTGAGTTTGCCGTCAGCACGCCCGAAGTGATCTACAAAGAGGGCGAAAACGGGAAGACGCTTGAGCCATTTGCAACCCTTTACGTCGAGGCAGCACAAGATTATTGGGGGTCAGTCGCGGAGGCACTCGGCAAACGGCGCGGTCTGATGCAAACAATCCGCTATGCCGACGACAACACCGTTCACGCCGAGTACATCATCCCGATTCGTGGCCTGCTCGGTTTTCGCCAGCCCTTCCTGACAATGACACGCGGCACGGGCATTTATAATTCCATCTTTCACGATTATCTGCCCTTTGCCGGCCCCATCGAAAAACGCGAACTTGGCTCGTTGGTCTCAATGGACACCGGCCCCGTCAGTGCTTACGCCCTGACCCACCTCATTTCACGCGGTGACTTTTTCATCGAGCCGACGGACGAAGTTTACGCCGGCCAAGTGGTTGGTGAGCATTTGCGGGATGATGAACTCGTTGTCAACGTCAACAAAACCAAGAACCTGACGGGGCATCGCGGTGTGCCAAAGGCGATTATTGACGGGCTACCCCCTTCACGCAAAATGTCGCTTGACCAAGCAATCGAGTACCTGCATCGTGACGAACTGCTCGAAGTTACGCCTGAGTCACTACGGATTCGCAAGCGGCAACTGGTGCATCACGTGCGGCAGAAAGAGGCAAAAAAGGCGAAGGCCTAAAGCCATTCGCCGAGATTGGCGACCGTGCTGCCTCGATCCCCAGCATTGGTGCGGAAGGTGCTGTCGTTCAGAGTTTGTGGCTTCGGCCGATAGACAACCCCCAACAACTGTGTCCCTTGCGAATAAAACAACGGCAGCTCACGCTCGGCTGCTCGACCTTTTCCGCATCATCAGCTTGACTTGGATTCTCGTCGATACACAGCGAACATGATGGAGTACGCTATAATCTGCCCATGTCTGCACTATTTGACCGCTTGAACCATACCGTCACGTCCGCAATGGCAACCCCGATAGATAGCAGCGGCTATCGCGTTGCTGTCAAACGTGTTGCGCCGCTTGTCGATTTCCTGATTGAACGTAACGTCGGTGGGTTGTTTGCAGGCGGTACAACGGGTGAAGGGGTGCTGTTGAGCGTGGCTGAACGCAAAAAGCTGCATGAAGAGGTTGTCAAGACAACGGCAAAACGTGTTCCCGTTCTGCTCCATATCGGCACAAATACAACGCGCCAATCATTTGATCTGGCCGTTCATGCGGCCGAGATCGGCGCAGATGCAACCGTTTGCGTCACCCCCTACTTTTACCCTGTCGATACCGATTCCCTCGTCAATTACTTCAAAACGATTGCGGCCGCGACCCCCGACCTGCCATTTCTGATTTACGACATTCCCCATTTTGCAAACAACACCATTTCACCCGCGCTGCTGAAGCGGTTGGCTGGTGAGATTCCCAATCTAGCCGGCGTGAAGTGCAGCAGTGGCGATGGGCAAGCGATCCGACGACTGATCGATGCAACGCCTGACGACGTGCTGTTTTTGGCGGGTAATGAGCGGGTGATGCTTGGCTCGTTGGCCATGGGCGCAAACGGCGCGATTAGTGGGCTTTCGGCCGCTGTGCCAGAACCATTTGTCGGAATGCTCGATGCGTTTGCCAACGCTCGATTGCAAGAGGCGCAAAACTGGTTTGGCCTCATCAATCGGCTACTCGACGTGTTGGCAGCATATCCACGCATCGGGGGCATCAAGCAAGTTTTGAATGAGCGCAATGTCACCGTTGGGCAGCCTGTGCCACCTCGTGGTCACGTTCAGGCACAACTGTGGAGTCAACTTTTAGACGTGTTGGGAGCTTAACGATGACAAAGGTTATTTCTTCAAAAGATAAAGGTGGGGGCGCGAACATCGGCCGCTTTCTCCGTCGCCTCGTTCTAGGTGTGGCAGGCTTGATCCTTTTGCTTGTGCTTTTTATTGTAGCGAGTATTGCCATTGATGGCTGGATCGGCCGATCTGCCACAGATTACACAAACGTCACGTATACAAGCGCGGATGGTACAGAGTTACATGCCTATCTCGCCCAGCCACCCAACAGCAACGATAGCAATCCCGCTGTCATCATGTTTCATGAATGGTGGGGTCTCAACGATGACATCACCCATCTCGCCGATGCGTTGGCGCAGCAAGGATATGTCGTTCTCGCTCCCGATGCGTATCGTGGCAAGACGACAAAATGGATTCCGCGGGCGGTGTGGCTGGTGAGTACGACAGATGAGGGGGAGATTGCGGCCGATATGGATGCCTCCTTCACCTACCTTGCCAATCTCGGTAACGTCGATGCCAAGCGCATAGGGTCGATTGGCTTTTGCTTTGGTGGTCGGCAATCGATCAACTTAGCATCACGACGTGGCGAAGGGTTAGCAGCGGTCGTCTCGCTTTACGGCACAGCTTACACGGAAAAAGAAACGCTGGAAGCATTGCCAACAAATCTTCCGATCTTAGGCATCTATGGTGCTGATGATATGGGCATTCCTGTCGATGATGTGCGAACAATGGATACGCTGATGGATGAAGTTGGGCTGGATCATGAGATCACAATCTATCCCGGTGTCGGTCATGCGTTTGTGACGGATGAAACCTACAATGAAGAGGGGGCAGCCGGTGATGCGTGGGCGCAGTTATCGGCGTTTTTTGCGGCAGAGTTAGGCAATGACGAAGGCAACTTCCAACCAACCTCTATCGCTAATCTGCCATTTGGAACATCTGTATCAGCCAACCTGCCTCAACTCATCTGTCTTGTTTCACACTAACTTTTCAGAGGTTCCACCTTTTTGAAAGGTGGAACCTCGAATACATTGGCTTGGCGAGATTTAACTTCAAAAAAGGGCGGCTACTTCTTGGACTGCTTCCCATCGTTTTCTTTGCCCTCTTCTATTTCTACCCTCTCCTCTCTATCTTCAAATTGAGCTTTGCCCCAAATGGTCAACTCGAACTCGACGCATTGCGTCGCCTGTTTCGCAACGACTACTATCTCCGCACGCTCTGGTTTACGACATGGCAAGCTATTGTCTCGACCTTGCTAACGCTCGCGCTCGCTCTGCCCGGCGCATATATCTTTGCAACCTATCATTTTCGCGGGAAGCAGACCCTGCGTACCATCAGCACGCTGCCTTTTGTGCTGCCCACCGTTGTCGTCGCCAATGCGTTTTCGACACTGCTTGGCTCACGCGGCATCCTCAATATCTGGCTAGTAGACCTATTCAATTTAGACGCGCCACCCATTCAGTTGGAGCAGTCCGTTTGGCTAATTTTGTTGGCACACGTTTTCTACAACTATAGCGTTGCGCTGCGAATTATCAGCGCATACTGGCAGGGAATCGGAGATGATGTCATGGAGGCGGCCGCGATGCTGGGAGCCAATCCACGTCGCATCTTTTGGACGGTGACGCTGCCGCTGTTGCGCCCTGCATTGGCAGCCGCGTCCGTCTTGGTGTTCATTTTCACATTCACTAGTTTTGGCGTTATCTTAATCTTGGGCGGCCCCGGCTTTGCAACGCTGGAGGTCGAGATTTATCGGCAAGCGGTCAACCTGTTTAACCTGCCCGTCGCGGCCGCACTATCGCTGCTACAAATCGTGTTTACCTTTGGTTTGATGTGGGTTTACACGCGTACACAGGCACAAATTGCAGGGGGGCGTAACGTTCGGCGGCGTTCTCGGCCGATTAGCACCCCACGCGACTACCTGCTCGTCATCTCAAACCTGAGTGTCATGGTGATTCTATTAGCCGCCCCGCTCTTGGCACTCATCACGCGCTCTTTCACCGGACAGGATGGGTTTACAACCACTTTTTATCGACAGCTTTTTATCAATCAGCGTGGCTCTATTTTTTATGTGCCGCCAATTACGGCCGTTCGCAATTCAATCGGATTCGCATTTGTCTCAATGCTGCTTGCAGTCGGCTTGGGGCTAATTTCCGCCTATCTGATTGGAAGCATAAATTCCAGTGTGAAGCAAGCCCATTGGTTTGTGAAAATCAAAAGGCTGCTCGATCCGCTCTTTATGTTGCCGTTGGCGACATCGGCCGTCACGCTCGGCTTCGGCTATCTCATCGCCCTAGACGAGCCGCCGCTGAATTTGCGCGATTCCCTAGCAATGATCCCTATCGCACATACGCTGGTAGCGATTCCGTTTGTGATTCGTGCCGTTCTGCCCGCCATTCGCAACGTCGATCATTCACTACGCGAAGCGGCGGCGATGTTAGGCGCTGATCCACAGCGCGTTTGGCGCACAATTGACTGGCCGCTGATTCGGCGTGCGCTCATCGTGGGCGCGGTCTTTGCGTTTACGATCAGTATGGGCGAGTTTGGCGCGACGTTATTTTTGAATCGGCCGAATACCCCCACCATGCCCACCGCCATCTATCGCTTTCTCGGCCAACCCGGGGCCTTAAACTATGGGCAGGCGGTCGCAATGAGCAGCCTCTTAATGCTGGTTTGCGCCGCTGGCTTTGTGGCGATAGAACGGTTTCGATTGGGCGATGAGGGAGAATTTTAAGCGATGATACGAAGACTGATTCTACAAGTTGAACAAATTTCAAAACACTTTGGGCAACTCCTCGCGGTCGATGATGTGAGTCTTAGTCTGGGGGAGAGAGATATATTGTGCCTGTTAGGGCCGTCAGGGTGCGGGAAAACAACACTCTTGCGTTTGGTGGCAGGGTTGGAGCAAGCGGGCGCAGGCCGCATCTTATTTAACGGGCAGGATATGACAAATGTGCCACCTTATCAGCGTGGTTTTGGGATGATGTTCCAAAACTTTGCCCTCTTTCCACATCTAAATGTATTTGAGAATGTGGCGTATGGGTTAAAAAACAGTCGCCTGACGATGAGCATCACGTCACGTGTCGAGGAAATGCTCGATTTGGTCGATCTGGCAGGATTGGGCGAGCGACGAATAGACCAGCTATCGGGTGGGCAACAGCAGCGCGTCGCATTGGCGCGGGCATTGGCGACTAGCCCAAAGCTGTTGATGCTGGATGAACCGTTGGGTGCGCTTGATCGGGCGTTGCGCGAACGGCTGATGATCGAGTTGCGCGACATATTGAAGCGCGTTGGCGTGACGGCAATTTATGTGACACACGATCAGGCTGAGGCGTATGCAGTGAGTGATCGCATGGCGGTTATGCGCTCAGGCAAAATCGAGCAGTTAGATACGCCGCAGGCGATTTATGCTCGGCCGACCAATCGATTCGTCGCAGATTTTTTGGGATTTCCAAACGTCGTCACGGGGCGTTGGGTGGAAAATGGGGTCTTTGGGACGGATTTCGGCCGACTACAGACCAATACAACGCAATCCGCAAGCGGTGAGGTGTTGATTCGACCAGATGCCCTTTTGCCAATCAGCAGCGGGCAATCACCAAAATTTGTCGCACGGCTACAAACGCGCTCCTTTCGCGGTCGCTATACGGAGCTACACTTTGACCTCAATGGCACACACCTCGAATTTGAAGTGACCGATGCGGAAAACTGGCACGTGGGAACCGAGTATCCGATTGCACTAGATGACACTAAGATCATTCCGCTTTGATAGTGGGTATTCGGTTCTGGAGCTTGTCGATTTATTTTCTACATCAACTGTGTTGTAGAAACAACGCCCTCGTAGAAATTGCCCGTGTAACGCACGCGCAGTTTGGTTCCAATTGTTGAATGGGCGACATCGACATAGGCAAGCGCGACAAATTTGCCGATGGAGTAGCCGAATTCGGCCGATGTCACCTGCCCCACCACCTGATCTCCCGCCAGCACAGGTTCATAACCGTACATGATCGCGGCGGGATCATCAAACGTCAGCGTGACGAGCTTTTTGTTGATGCCCGCTTTTTTGTCGGTGATGGTGGCTTCTCGGCCGACAAAATTCCCCTTCTTCGTTTTAACCAGCCAACCCATGCCTGCTTCGTAAGGCATATCTTTCACGGTCATATCGGAACCCGTGAGACGAAACCCTTTCTCTATGCGTAATGAAAACAAAGCAGCCAGCCCGACTGGTGCAAGGCCATGTGATTGACCTGCCTCAAATAAGGTGTCCCAAAGACGAGAACCAAAGCTAGTGGGCGCATAGATTTCATAGCCCAACTCGCCTGCGTAGGAAATTCGCAGCACCGTTGCCGTCGTCATGCCAACATCAATCTTTTGGGCGGTATAGAAGGGAAAAGATGCATCGCTTACGTCGCTGCGCGTCGTCGCCTGCAACACGTCCCGTGAATTCGGCCCTGCCAGCACCAGTGACATCACCTGTTCAGAAAGATCAACCAGCCGCACGGAGCCATCGCTCGGCATGAACTGCTTGATCCATGCAATCTCGGCCGGCAGATTACTTTTACCCATCAGAAGCCAAAAGCGATCTTTTGCCAATCGCAATACGGTCACATCACGCTTAATTTTGCCATTGGGCGTAAGGAGAAGCGTGTAGACAATTCGGCCGACTTCTACATCTATTTGATTTGTACACAAATAATTTAGAAAGTCGCACGCGCCCTTGCCTGAAATTTCGATGGGCGTGATGCCGGCCGACCAATCCATCAGTCCAACGTGTTCACGCATTGTCAAATGTTCTGCCCCAATAATGGGTGTCCAACCCGTCGCGTCATACCCAGTGCGGCGCGGAATCTGGCTGTCGTATTTTTCAACAAGCGGCGCGTTTGATTCGTAATACCACGCGGTTTCGATGCCGGCCGATGGCACAAACTGTGCGCCTAACGCTTTCATCTGCTCGTGATAGGGCGACAGGCGCAAATTCCGCACGCTCGACGCAACCTCATTTGGATGCACGATGTCAAATCCAATTTCGTAATAGTACTTGCTCTGGCGACGCAACACCTCATCATTGAGCTGATGTGCATGGAAACGGTTGATGTTGGCAGAGGTGACATCCATGCCCGGATCACCCGTCTCCATCCAGCGTGCCAGCACGCGCCCCGCCTCGCTCGCAAATGAGAGCCACATCCCTACATTTGCCCAAAAGCCTTTGATATGCGACTCACCCATAATGGGATAGTGATCGGCCGTGAACGCAAACATGCCATTAAAGCCGTGTGAAACCTGTGTCTTCTCCAATTCCGGCATGTGATACTGCATCAATCACCATGCTTCGGTGAAATCTTCAGGCGTAAACGGCATTTTTGCATCTTTATGGATGATAGCGTGCGGATCAACTAAGCGTGCTTCGTGATGATAGCTACCGATCCCAATACGGTCGTGATGTTGCCGGAAATAGACCGAAATATCGTCCATCGTTATGATCGGGATTCCGTTCTCAACATGCTTGAACGGGTCAAGCACAGAGGTCGGCTTGGTGAAAATGTACTGATGTTCACCGGGATAGAGCGGCATTGGCACACCCAATTTCTCACACAGCACCGGTGCCCAAATGTTGCTACACAGCACAACACGCTCGCATTCAATGCGCGGCATGTCGGGATTATCGGTCAAGACTGCTTTGACAGTGCCACCAGCGGTCTCTACATCCGTCACAAGTGTGTTGCCATAGCTTGTCAACGCACCATTTTGCTCTGCAACGCGCCGCATCGACGTAGCGATCAGGCTCGTCTTGACCGTTCCAGAGCTTGGCACAAACATGCCTCCATAGATCGTGTCCGGATCAATCATCGGTGCCTTCGCAGCCACTTCGGCAGGTGTCATCAAAAACGCATCTATCCCGTGAATCATGCCCATCTGCTACCTTAAACGTGTGCAAACGTGTGCAGCACGCGATAAGTACCTGCTTCATCCACCGTCGCCGCAAGCGGTCTTACATGGTGTCCACAGGCGTTACGCCGCTGTAGCCCAACGGCGGCGACTTTTCTGGGGTCGCCTTCCTTTTTCTGACTTCTTCTATGTTTTCATCTATCATCTTGGTTTTCAATGTAGATTGCCACATATTGTCCGTCTTTGCTGATTATAAAACGTCCCCTGTCTCTGTCAAGTTGCTCCCACCACAAGCCACATCGAGCGACAATCTGTCACCCTCTGCTTCTTTGCGCCTCGTGTTCTCTACTCTTTTGTGCAACCCTTCCTTGTTACAACTTGTGGCAACATGACCACGCTTGTTCACCTATGACCACTTTTTAACTATCTCTTGAATGCGCTTGTAGCTGTCGAAACGGTCTTTCTCATTTGCAACCTGAATAAAGCCAGTGCGAAAGAACTGCTCTTGGCCTTCAATGGCGAGTGGCAGCTTGTCATAGAGTTGGCGAGATGCGTAGCCCAGCCGCGTGAAGAAGTCCGAGACAGTTAGGGTACGAAGACCACCGGGCGCGTGTGAGGTGGAGCCGGGGTTGTGATCGAGATCGCCCTTATCGAGCAGAGTAATCTCTTTGACACCCATTTGGGCAAGATGATAGGCGACACTAACGCCAACAATGCCACCACCGATGATTACTGTTTGTGTTTTCATAGTTTACCTGCTCACTCTTTAGAGACTTACTATCGAAGCATTACATCGCGTGATACTTTTCCCAAACCCGTTTCGCAACTTCACGCGACTTCGCTGCAATCTCCCGCTCATCAATGCCCGCAATCACCTTGTCGTGCATCACAACTTTGCCGTTGATGATCGTCGTGTTGACATCCGCATCGACCATCCCAAACAGGAAGTGACCCCAGAAGTTGTCCCCCGTGAATGGTGTCGGGGGGTAATAATCGACTAAGATCAAATCGGCTAGATAACCTTCTTCGATGCGCCCGACTTTTTGCCCCGTCAAGCGTTGATAGATGGCGGGGTTGTTTTTCATCGCCATCTGCTCGTATTCGACCCAGCCAAGATTATTATCGCTGGTGTGATGCTTGTGCATCAGATAGCCCGTCATCACTTCACGGCGCAGATCGGCCGACATCCCATCTGTCCCAATCCCAACCGTCACGCCGCTTTCTAACAGGGCGAAAATGTCGGCTCGGCCGACGGCGTTGTTCATGTTTGACTGCGCTTGATGCACGACAATCGTATCACTATCCGCCAACAGCTTGCGCCCCGCCTCGTCCAAGAAAATCCCATGCGCCGCAATACTCTTGTCATTCAGCACACCAAAATGCGCCAATCGCTCGACAACAGATCGCGCGTATTTCTCCTGCGTCGCCGTCTCATCGACATAATCCTCAAGCATGTGAATATGGCAGCCACGATCCAAATAGTTCGCAATCGCAACCGCTTTCTCAAGCGTCTCGTCGTCAACGGTAAACGAGGCGTGCAGTCCCATCATGCCGTCGAAGAGGTGGTCGGGATCGGCTTCTTTTGCAGCGATACACTTGCGGATATAGCGTTCGTTCTCCGCCAGCCCCGCATCTCGAATCGCCTTGCCATCACGGTCAGACGTTTCGTAGCAAAGCAATCCACGCACGCCAACTTCGCGCAATGCTTTTTCGATTTGGTCGAGGCTGCCCGCGCACGCATTCGGGCTGGCGTGGTGGTCGATGATGCTGGTTACGCCGTAGCGGACGGCCGAAATAGCAGGGATCAATGCGCTGTAATAAACCGCCTCATCGTCCAGCACCTTGTCCAACGCCCACCAGAGATGAACCAAAATCTCATGGAAGTTATGCGGCGTTGCGTTGAGCGACATGCCGCGTGCGTACATGCCATAGAAGTGCATGTGTGTGTTGGTGAAGCCCGGCATGAGGAGGCGGCCTTCGCCGTCGATCTGTTTGGCGTTGGGGTATTTTTGTTGGAGGGTTTCGGCCGATCCAATCTCAGCGATCCGCGTTCCCTCAATCTTCACCGCCTGGCCGTGCAGGACAGTGTTGTTTTCATCGTTTGTAAAAATTGTGACGTTGTGGATGATCATTTCTTTCTCGTTGATGCTATACTTTTTTCATGCAAAATACGCTTGAACTTTACGCAGAAGAACTAGATGAAAATTTTGTGGTTGCTATTCGCAATCTCTTTCAAGGTCGCTGGATTAAAATCACCGTCACTGATGATGAAGCCAATATGCCGAGCTTATCGACAACTGGCACAGGTGAAATTGATGAGACCGAATACTTGATGTCTTCACCAGCTAACCATGCACATCTTATGAAGGCCATCCAGCATGTCAAGGATGGGAAAGAACTGATTCATGTTAACTTGGAAGATTATCAATGAGACAGGTTGTGTTCTTCCCTGATGCCTTTGATGATTTTGTCCAATGGCAACAACATGACAAGAAGCTCTTTAAGAAAATTGCGCGTCTTATCAATGAGACGCAACGCAACCCGTTCGAGGGAACAGGCAAGCCAGAACCATTGAAGCATCAACTGTCAGGGTCATGGTCTCGCCGTATCAATCAGAAACATCGCTTGGTTTATCAAGTAACAGATGAACAGGTCATCGTTTTGAGTTGCAAATTTCACTACAAACAGTCGTAATTGTCCCTTAAAATTGGGGAGAGCATAGTGGCTCTTTAGGAATTCGTGTGGTTTTCGCATCGTGGTGCGTGCCTAGAGGTCGTCGCGTACCACACCTTTTCCACTTCAAATCCCGAAGACCCAGCATAGTATAGCCTCTCCCCATTTCTTTATGACGCGTTGCCATTCACCTTTTTCTTCAACCCCCGTTTCGGAATCCGCATTGGCAACTCATGCCGCCGATTCCCGTCAAACTGATACAGCGCATTGGCGACTGCACCTGCCGTCGGCACGAGTCCAATCTCGCCAACCCCTTTCGCCCCATACGGCCCATACGGATCGGGAACCTCAACGCCGATAATCTCCATCTCTGGCATCTCTTTGGCGCGTAGAATCCCCATTTTGCGGAGCATGGTGGAGGTCGGCCGACCGTCCTTCATAAACATCCCCTCGCTAATCGCATAACCGAGACCCATGTGAATCGACCCTTCCAACTGCCCTTCAAACAGCGTTGGGTTGAAAATCTTCCCCGCATCATGCGCTGCGACAATCTTCTTGACCGTTCCCTTGTCCTCATCCAAGATAACAAGCTGTGTCGCATAGCTGTATGAGTAATGGGTGTAGACTTTCTCGACCATCGCGCCCGGTTTCGTCGTCCAATCCACAACAAATTTACCCTCATAACTCTTACCGACTAACTCTTCCAGCGAGTGATTTTCCAAGTCCGCTTTTAGCCCTTTACAAGCGTCGATCAAAGCATTGCCAACAAGAGACGTTGCACGTGAGGCAGTCGTCATTCCCGCCAATGTCTCCGCCTTTGTGTCGATACGAACCTCCATCATTTCGGGCGGCAAACCCGTCTCGTTGCAGACGACCTGTATGGCAATCGTGTTGACTCCCTGCCCCATTTCCGTCCAGCCTTGATCGATCAGGATTTTGTCAGGCGCAACCACCGTCACCCGCGCACTCGACGCATCGGGCATCCCGTTGCCGATCCCTGTGTTCTTAATGCCACACGCGATTCCAGCAAACTCGGCCTCTTCAAACTGATCCTTGACCGCCAAAAGCGTTTCGCGCACGCCAGCCCCGCCTTCAATCACCTGCCCCGTCGCCGTCATGTGACCATCTTGCAGCGCGTTGTCATAGCGCAACTGCCAGCGGTCAAACCCGCCTTGTTCACACAAATCGTCGATCAAGCTCTCCAGTCCAAACGCCGCCTGATTGACCCCAAACCCGCGCATTGCACCGCATGGTAAGTTGTTCGTGTAAACGGCGGTTGAGACAACATCAGTCACTGGGAAGTTGTACGCACCTGTCGCATGACCGGCCGAACGTTCCAACACCTTCATACCCACCGACGCATGTGCGCCCGTATCGCCGACAAACTCGACTTTACAGTAGGTGAGCATCCCATTTTCATCACAGCCTATATCATATTCCATCCAGATCGGATGGCGTTTCGGGTGAAAGGCAATCGACTCATGGCGTGTTAGTCGCACTTTGACGGGCATCTGCATCAAGTACGCCGCCAATCCCGCATGACCTTGCACCGACAAATCTTCCTTGCCGCCAAAGCCGCCGCCGTTGGGAACCATGATGACACGCACTTTGTCTTCTGGCAGGTCGAGGAGTTTGCAGATTTGCTTGCGATCTTCGTAGATGCCCTGTCCTTGCGAGAGCAGAACGATTCCGTCTCCTTCTGGGTAGGCAACGGCCGATTCAGGCTCCATAAACCCCTGTTCAATCATCTGCGTGTTGAAAATGCCGTGTGCTGTAAACGCTGAATCCGCTTTCGCCTGTTGCCAATTGCCACGATTGGTGATGCTCTGCGACAGCACATTTGTGTCCCCATGCACTGTTGGGCTGCTCGCTTTCATCGCCTCGTGCATGTCTGTGATTGGCTCCAACACCTCATAGTCAACGACGAGTTCTTCAACTCCCTGCCGTGCAATTTCGTCTGTCTCTGCAACCACCAATGCCAACGCGCTACCGACAAACTTTGTCACTTCACCTTCCGCGATCATTTGCGGCCAATCCTGCTTAATCAGCCCTACCAAGCGATCACCGGGAAAATCTTTGGCGGTCAAAACGCGCAGTACACCCGGAACGGCCTCTGCCAACTCTGTATTGATCCGAATGACTTTAGCGCGTGGGTGATCGCTAAACTTAATCGCCCCGTGCTTCATCCCCTCAATGCGAATGTCATCCGTATATTCATGCTGTCCCAATACCAATTTCGCTGCCTCATATTTGGGCAACCGCGTGCCAACACGCCCATTCCCCGATGGCAGTTTGACCTCTTCCTCATTGCGGATCGCATCGGCCGCCATCTCAATCGAGTCAACAATTTTCTTGTACCCTGTACAGCGACACAAATTAGGCTGTAACGCCTTCTCAATCTCAACACGGCTTGGATTTGGCTTCTTGCCAATCAGCGCATTCGCCTGCATCACAATACCCGGAATACAAAATCCGCACTGCACCCCCCCACACGCCACGAATGAGTTTGCAAACACCTCTTGACGATATTCTCCAAGCCCTTCCGTCGTCGTCACTTCCTGACTCGCAACCTTGCTCATCTTCGTGACGCACGACAAAACACCCTTATCACCCATCTGCACCACGCAGCAGCCGCACGCTGCCTGTGGCGCACAACCGTTTTTCGGCGAAATGATCCCCTGATCCTCCCGTAGGAAGGTCATCAAATCTTTGTCGGGATCACCGTTGTACTCTGTTTCTTTTCCATTGAGTAGAAATTTCATGGTCTGCTCCATTGATTTCCCCACTCGTTGATTAGCAGTGGTGGAAGCGTGGGGATTCGCTTCACACTCGCCAGTGCGCTAATCGTGTTTGAGTCCGTTTTGTCTGGCGTGACTGTCTTTCTATAGTCCAACAAGCCAATTAACCAAACTAAAAAGCTGGGCTTCGTTGGTCATGTTTGCGGCATTGCTCAAATCACCACGTTGTAGTTGTTCATAAATTTCCACTGCCATTGCATTCTCAATTGCCGCGCCGATAAAGAACAGGGCGGGTGTCCTATTTTCGTTTTGGAAACCAGTCCGTACTCTTGATAGGGCAGCGCGGGCTGTCTTCCAATGTTCATCGGCTCCTGCTGGATCGATGCCGCCTTTTAATTCACCAAGTGCAATGTAGTGTTCTAATTCGCGGTGGCGAGATGCTCGCGTTCGGCCGCGAGTAATCTCGGTTGGAGCCGCGTTTAACAAGCAGAGATCAACGTTTTTCCGAATCACTGGCAACGTCAAATTGAATAATAACGTGCGATCCATCTCATCCACTTGCCAATACAAACCTCGCGCATGTTGTTCAATGTGAGGATCATCTCGCTCACCTACAAACCAGCCTCTGGTGCGTGCATCCAACCATGAAAAGGACTTATTTTGAATGGCTAGGGTTGCTACAATTGCTCGTGTGATTGTCCGCTCCGCAATTTTTCCCGCCAAGTTTCGCATTTTGCCACCAAGCGAGTCACCGCGAGTCAATAAAAAACGGAAAACCAGTTCGTCAGCAAATGACTCACCCGCTGGCTCCAAGAATTGTTCGATCAAATTGGCAATCGCTTTTTGCTTATCCTCTTCTGTCAAATGACCTAACGCTTTGTCGGACAATCCCGCCGCTGTTAGCAATGCGCCTCGTATTGTTGTGACAGTTGCCAACTGTCTCGGCGAACCTGCTTCTGTTGCCGTAATTTTTAACGCTTTTGCCTCAACAACGTAGGGTGTTGCTGCATTGTTATTTTCCAGCGCAATCCGCAAAAAACCCGCTCGTGTTTGAGCATACGATGTTACAAGGTCATTAGCTACCCTAATGTGATTTTGGTAAGGCATCTGCAAATTAATCTGTCGGTTTTTGCCAAACAGTGATGCTTTTGCGTAGTTCGCGTCGGCCGAATCGCTTCATCTGCTGACTACTATTCCCTTTTCGTTGCGGGATCACATAGATCACTTTTGGTTCAAAGCCAATTGCCTGCGCGAGATGTGTGCTAATGGTGTCAACAGGAATCACCTCACCTGCATAGCGCACATTGTCATTGACAAATACGATCTGTCCCCCTGCGACACAAACTCGGAACAGTTCTGCAAAGACAAATGTAAGCTCAACAAAATACTGTTTGACCATTCGCAGAACGCCTTTATTGTTGATTTCGCCTCGCTCAAGACGTACTCGCAACGCCTGATTGACTTCGTTGAGAACGGCACAATCTTCAACAAGCTGAATCACATTCCGATACCGTTCGCTTGCCCCCAGTTTATCGTAGTGCTTGGCAAGCTGGTCTCGTTTCGACTTATTTTCAACCGTGCAGGACAAAAGCCCTTGCCGTAATCCGAAAATCTCATCGTTGATTTGCAAATAAGCCAACTCAAGCGCATAGGTGCGCGTATAATCATAGCGATTTGCGTAAGGGGGCGATGTGATTACCGCATCAACTGAATTGGCTTCTAACGCTGGTAAGACAAACAGCGTATTGCCACGAATGAGCGTTTGGTCGCGTTGGGTCGGCATATCCTCACGCTGTAGCTGTTCAATGTCACGAATGACGCTGCCCAACTTGCCAACCAACGCATCTTTAACGGTCGGTAATGTGCCTTTGTCGATCCCGCGAAATGCCTTTTTACCTTGCAAAATGCGCTTTTGATTGCGTGCGATGATTTTCTCTGCTCGACCATCCCAGCGAAGATATTGACCATCTTTGCGCGTATAGCTGACATCTTCCAAGATGCTCATAATGAGCGCGCACAGGAGCGTTCTGCTTGCATCGCTGACTGTTTGTGAGTCAACCCATGCGGTGTAGTTGAGGATGTCTTGCTCGATTTCGGCCGAAAACGCCGACGCTGTAATCGTGATATGTGGAAATGTTCCTGCAACCAATGGCGGATTTTCCGTCATCAGTCGCTCCTTCATTAGACACAGTTCGTCTAAATCATAGTCATAAACGTGAGATTTTGCCACCCACGCGAGATGACAATGTGGTAGCAGTTCAATACCAATAGACTTGGCGTTGCGTTGCATCGCTGCCAGCAACGTTGTACATGACCCTGCGAATGGATCCAAAACGGTCTGGTTTTCTTGGACACACAGTTCATCTAAGAGGCGTTCGACCAATTCGGCCGAAAATCCCTCCCGATAATGCACCCAATTATGCAATGCCTCGACTTTATTTGCCTGAAAGCTAACCGTCTTACGCGAAAACCGCTCTGTCTCGCAGATAATTGCCGCAAATTTTTCTTCTAACGCCTGTCGCTCTTCTTCATCACAAACACCATCGTGCGAAAATGCGCCAATCTGAGAGACGGGCTTTTTTGGCAAAGTGGCTTTAGGAATGTTGAGTAGCGCAAGTTGCTGCATTTAGTTTGTCTCCTTCTCAACCCACCGCTCCCCAGCCATCATCAACCCCAACTGCTCCACCGTCACCTCATCATTGTCCACAATCCCCATGATCTCCCCATGAAACAGCACCACAATCCGATCCGACAACGCCTTCACCTCATCTAAATCCTCTGAGATCAACAGCGTCGCCAGTCCTTTGCTTCGTTCAAGCAAAAGCTGATTGTGAATATACTCAATTGCGCCAATATCCACGCCGCGCGTCGGCTGTGCCGCAATCAATACACGTGGCTCACGCGCCAGCTCACGCGCCAAAATCACCTTCTGGATATTCCCACCCGACAAACTTTTCACGGGCGTATCCTTATCAGGCGTTTTCACACGGAATGCCTTGATGCGATCTTTGGCGTGTCTAGCGATGGTCTTGAAATCTAAAAAGCTGTTTTTGCTAAACGGCTCACGGATATAGTCCTGCAAAATCAGGTTGTCGGCAACGCTAAAATCTTTGACCACGCCGTTGTACATGCGTTCTTCTGGAATATAGGAAAGCCCGATTTTGTACATTTCCGACGGCGGTAATGTCGTTACATCCACGCCCTCCAACGTGATTTTGCCATTTTCCACATCGCGCAGCCCAATGATGGTGCGTGCCAGCGGTCGCTGCCCGTTCCCAGACACACCCGCCACACCGACAATTTCACCGCTCCGAACTTCAAAACTGATGTCCTTCAAAATCTGCGAGCCGTTGTCATCGACCGCGCTGACTTTCTCAAATTGAAGGCGTATGTCTCCTAGCTCGCTCGGCGGCCGATGGCGTTCGAGCAGGACTTCTCGGCCGACCATCATACTCGCCAACTGTGCCTTATCGACATCTTTCGTCTCAACTGTCCCGATCATTTTGCCATCTCGCAAAACCGAAACGCGATCCGTCAACGCCAAAATCTCATGCAGCTTGTGTGAAATGAAGATCAGCGCGTGACCATCGGCCGCCATCTGCTTCAAAATCACAAAGATGTCATCCACCTCTTGCGGGGTTAAAACGGCGGTCGGCTCATCGAGAACGAGCAACGCCGCGCCGCGATAGAGTGCCTTGACGATCTCAACGCGCTGCTGCTGCCCCACCGCCAAATCTGAGATCAGCGCGTCGGGGTCAACCTCAAGCCCATATTTGTCCGCCAGCTCGCGCACACGCGCCGAGACAATATCCAAATCGAGCCGCACTCCCCGCGATGAGGGCAAACCGAGCGCGACGTTTTCGGCAACGGTCATGTTATCCACCAACATGAAATGCTGGTGGATCATGCCAATGCCATATTTGAGCGAGTCGGTCGGCGTGTTGATCTCAATCGGCCGACCATCCAACAAAATCTCCCCCTCATTTGGCTTGTAAAGTCCATACAACTGCTTCATCAGCGTGCTTTTGCCCGCGCCGTTTTCGCCCAACAGCGCGTGAATCTCACCCGCCTTGACATCAAAATTGACGCGATCATTCGCCAGCACGCCGGGAAAACGCTTGGTGATATTCCGCATTTCGAGCTTCTCAATACGCGGAAGGCCAGAGGGTAGGAGTTTTCGTTGTTTTTCTTCGCTCATTTATGTGGCACATGGTACGTGGTGCGTAGTGCGTACGTCACACACCACGCATTACGCACTACTTCTTACTCAAGTTCCGACATCACATCCAATCCACCCGACCGAATTTCATCGGCCGTCTCTTCCGCCGCGTCAACGGCCGCGCCGTCCAGCCCATCTTGATACTGCATGTACAGGCCACCGTTTTCGAGCGTCAGTGCATAAGCCGTCCCGCCGTATTCGCCAGCAAGGTGCTTCATAATCATGTCGCGCAACACATCGTCCCAATCATAGATTTGGGAGGCAGCTACAATGTCCGCGTCGATTGGACTTTGATCTGCCTGCGTGCCGATCCACGGAATGCCCTGCTCGCTAGCAACACCGATTGCGCCGACCACCTGCTGTGCTGAACCCGTTAACACGTCTGCACCCGCTGAAATGTGCGTGTTGGCTGCCTCGGCCGCCAATGCCGTATCACCAAACGAACCCGTGTATGAAACATTGACTTGTGCATCTGGGTTTGCAGAAGCAACGCCAGCCACAAATCCATCAATATACAGCTTCGCATCACCGGCCTCGACGGGGCCGACAACGCCAATCACGCCTGATTCAGACAGCGCAGCCGCGAGAACACCCGCAACGTAGCCACCTTCTTCGGCGCGTGCTTCATAAGCAAAAATGTTGTCGATGCCGTCTGCCTCACCTGTGTCAGTCGCCGTGCCGTAAGCAAAGCTCGTTTCAGGGTAGTCTGGTGCAATCTCGAACAGTGACGTGCCGTACTGTGTGCCGTGTGCGATGACGAGATCGTAGTCATCTTCCGCATAATCGCGGATGGCTGATGCCGCGTCCGTTACGTTGAACATGCTTTCAGAGAACGCAATTTCAAATACATTGTCGCCACCAGCTTCCGCCTGCAAGCGCAACAATGAATCGTAAACTGCTTGGCTCCATGCAAGGTCTGTCGTCGTGCTAGGCATAACAACAGCAACGCGCATCCCGTCAATGCCAGCCAACGATTCGCCGTCTTCGTCCATCATCTCACCACCATCTTCTTCCATTGCCCCATCATCCATCGCGGGGGCATTCATTGGATCAAGATTGCCAGCCGCGATTTGTGACGCTGCATCTTGGGCGGCTTTGACTGGCTCGGCCGCAAGCCCACCAGCATAGTCCATCACCAAACCACCATTGCTCAACGTCAACGCATAAGCCGTGCCGCCCATCGTGCCAGCTTCATGCTTGTTAATCATGTCGCTCAACACACCATCCCAGACATAAAGCTGAGTTGCAATCACGGTATCAGGCGCGATAGAGCTTTGATCGGCCTGTGTGCCAATCCATGGAATACCCGCTTCGGCCGCGACACCAATTGCACCGACGACCTGCTGTGCCGAGCCTGTCAACACGTCTGCGCCAGCCGAGATGTGTGTATTGGCTGCTTCGGCCGCTAGTGCCGTGTCACCAAACGAGCCAGTGTAAGAAACATTGACATCGGCCTCTGGATTGGCAAATCCAACGCCTGCCACAAAGCCATCAATGTACAACTTTGCATCGCCAGCCTCTACTGGACCAACCACGCCAATCACGCCTGACTCGGTGAGATTGCCAGCCAACACGCCCGCTGCAAAGCCTCCTTCCTCAGCACGTGCCTCATAAGCAAAGACGTTGTCAAGTCCATCTTCTTGGCCTGTATCGGTCGCCGTTCCCCATGCAAAGCTGGTGTCTGGATAGTCAGGGGCAATCTCAAACAGCGATGTTCCATATTGCGTCCCGTGTGCCAAGACGAGATCATAGCTATCTTCAGCATAGTCGCGGATAGCAGAGGCCGCATCTGTCACGTTAAACATGCTCTCTGAGTAGGCGATTTCAAAGTTATCCTCGCCGCCTGCCTGCTCTTGGAGACGCACAAGCGCGTCGTAAAGTGACTGGCTCCATGCCAAGTCGGTAATTGTGCTTGGCATGACGATGGCAACGCGGAAACCTGCTACGTCGGCTACGTCGGCTTCGGCCGAGACATCATCCACTGCATCCCCAGCTTCCGACTCAACTTCTGGTTCTTCCTCAACTTCTGGTGCTTCTTCCTGAGAATCATCTGTTTCGGCAACAGGCTCCTCATCAACTGGCTCTGGCGTGCTACAAGCGACCACAAACAGCCCTAGTAACATCACTAAAACAAAGGTTAGCCATTTCTGTATTTTCATTTTTTCTTCTCCATTATTAAATTTCACGTTAGTCATTTACGATAACGACAGGCAAAATCCTACAAAATCTTGAAGAGAGTAAAGATGCGTGGGTCGTTGTTCGCAGCGTTCTAACAGCGCATTAAGATAGTATTTCTTAGTTGCGTCTTTTGGTCTTGTCTTTGTGTAAGATGTTTGGCGTTCTCTAAAGACCGCCTTCAAGTATCTCAAATGATAAGCCACTTTTGGGCTATTATAGTTCGCAGGTTTGTCCATTTGCTCTGGATCATCATTGAACACATCAAAGCATGCGACACATCTTCGCAACTCTTCGCTTTGCGGCTGACGCGAAAAGATTCTGCGATTGCCTAGTAACCAACTCTCAATACAGCAATTTTGTACAATCACCTTCACCACGCAGTTACCAAGTTTGCTTGTGTATGGTTCAATATATTCGGTCACTTCATTTTTGGTTTCGATGACACTATTTTCATCTGAGTCCAAAACAACTACCAAGTAGTTGTATTTTCCAGATGCTTCAATTTCATCAACAGAATCAGCAAGTGTTCTATCAAGCAAATGGGGAAATCCACCACCACTTATTAGATAATAGTTTTTAGATACAGCTTCCGAGGCAACATTTACACGTTGATGTGATGGAAGTAGCACTTTTAGCCAAGCTGGATAAACTTTACGCTCAGTGACACCTTCCACTAAAAAATACAAGTTCACGCCTCAACTCCCTCACTGTACACATCCAAGTTAATGAGTTGAATAAATGCTTGATGCTTAGATTTACCCAAATTGTAATCTGAAGCATCTTTTGCTGTCACTTGCCCACCTTTTCGAGTGATAATTTTCCAGTTCTTATAGCTGATATTGTTAATAATATAGGGATGATGGCTGGTAATGATAAACTGTATTTCGCGTCCATGAGACATCAATGCAGAGGTCAAATCGTCAATGCAATTGATACCCAAACTATTTTCAAATTCATCAATTAGAAATACGGTTCCATCACTGCAAAGATAAAGCTCACTAATTTGCAATAAAGTCCTGTACATTCCTGATGAGATAGTGCTTTCCTCTATCCATTGTGGAACATCTTTTTCCTTTATTTGGATGAATGGAATATCTCGTAGAGCATTTGGGATTCTCCCTCTGTCTAAAGGTTGCACTCTGACATCCTCTACAAATGGAAAGACATCTCTAAAATTATTTATGATCTCTGTGTAAACATGTGGAACTACCTGTGAGCATACGTACAACTTGGTACGGACAGTCTCATCACTTTCTCGAATCGACCATAGATCAGGATAATCGTTAACGTCAATTTCTGCATCACGCTGAGTAATTTTCCGTCGAGCATCTGTAAAGTCGTTAACTTCAACCCGCGCCCAAGCTCGTTTAATCTCATGTAATGGAAATTCCTCAATCAACGCCAACACGCTTTTATTTTGTGCCAATCGAACTGTCTTGTTTCCCTCAAAATATATATCTTTATCATCACGCTTGACGATTGTTTTCACACCTTGACAAATGCACTCCGAAATAATTTTCGGCTTTATTACGTTATTGTTATCGTCTTCAATTATGTTGCCAAAAACGATCTCTTCTTCTTCATATCCTAAATCTTCAAATTCTCCTGACCATGTAATTGCAGGTTCCTCAGAACTAACTTGAAATGAGACTTCCCACTTGAGACCATTTAGAGAGGCTCCATATGCTATCTGGGTTAGATGGTTTAGGGCGCGTAGAATTTGCGTTTTTCCAACCCCTGATGCGCCAACGAGCAAGGTGAGTGAACCAAAATCAACTTTATCAAGCTGCCAATTTCGGGTTTTATCTTGATAGGCTAATGAGTTTATTTTCATGCACTCACCTTTTGTCCTTTAGCCGCGTGAATATGGCTTCGTTAATGCTTTCGGTTGTAGTGAGCGTTTGAATGGCAACGCCAAAACGATAATCGTCAGTAGATAAGGCAACATGACGGCGACATCGGACGGGATGTTCAGGCCTAGTACCTGCACCCACAATTGTAGCGCATTGATCGTGCTAAATAGCAGTGCCCCAAATAGCACCCCAACGGGTCGCCAACTGCCAAAGTAGACAAGTGCGACGGCGATAAAGCCGATACCGTTTGTCATATTTTCCTGAAAAATGTTGAGTAGTGAAATTGAAAGCGAGGCTCCCGCAATGCCCGCGAGAACGCCGCCAATTGTAACGGCCGCATAACGTGTGCGATTGACATTGACTCCGACTGAATCGGCCGCCTCCGGATTTTGCCCAACCGCCCGCACTTTCAACCCCCACGTCGTCTTGTTCAACACGTACCACGCCACAGGCACAAGCAAATACGCGCCATACGTCATAATGCTATAACCGAAAAAGATGTCACCGATGACGGGAACATCGACCATGCAAAACGTGCCTATGCAGCCATCAATTGTAGAGAAGCCATCAACCCCCTCGACCGAGCCAATCAGCGTCTTGAACAGCAAACTCGACATGCCCACCCCAAACATGTATAGGCCAATGCCGCTGATCCCCTGCTGTGCCTGATAGGTGATGCTGACAACGCAGAGAATCAAGCCCATTAGCGCACCAATTGCGGCGGCAGCAAGCAAGCCTAAAATCGGGCTACCTGTCTCAAAAACAGCGTAAAACCCAAAAAATGCCCCCATTAGCATGATACCATCGACACCCAAGTTGAGAACGCCAGAGCGTTGTGAAATCGTTTCGCCAATCGCGGCATAAATGTAGGGGGTTGCCAAGCGAATGCCTGAGTGGATCATCCCCAGAATGATCGCCATTGTGGTTAGGTCTTCGTTCATGTGTTTGCTACCTCCGCATTTTCTTCGACAGGCTCAACATCAGGAATAGAAACACGTCGATCTGCGCGTTTGCGTGCGAAGTAGTCCGTTGTAATGACGAGCAGCACGACGAGGCCGAGAATCGCTTGCACAAGTACCTGCGGAACCTGTGTTGCACGTTGCATTTTGTCGCCACCGACGAGCAGACCGCCAAATAAGATAGAAGAGGGAATGATGCCGAGCGGGTGCAGTTTGCCAAACAGCGCGGCGACAATGCCTGAAAATCCGTATCCTGCCGAGACAGCGACTGGCTCAAACATGCGATGATGCAAGCCTAAAATTTCGACCGCGCCAGCCAATCCAGCCATCGCGCCACTCAACGTCATCGACAGGACAATCGTACTTTTGACCTTCATCCCTGCATAGCGCGAAGCAGCAGTGTTGAGACCAACGGCACGAATGCGATAGCCGATTGTTGTGCGCCAGAGAAATAAGTAGATGACAATTGCCATGAAAACAGCAACGAAAAAGCCTGTGTGGAGACGGGAGGGTTCAACGAGGACGGCGTAGAGTTCGCCAAGATAGCCAGTTAAGCCGAGGTCTTCGGCCGATCTCTCAACCCCAATCCCCTCTGCAATATCCTTAAAACGCGGCATATCCACTTCGCGCGGCAAACGCGCCGACTGTGGAATGTTTGTCCCCGCCTCGATTTCCTTCGGATCAAGCATCGGCCCCCGCAGCAAATAGTAACCAATCTGAATGGCAATCTGATTGAGCATCACCGTGCTGAGAATTTCGTTGACCCCTAGATACGCCTTGAGCGCACCCGGAATCGCGCCCCAAATACCACCCACAACTGTGCCACCAATCAGGCCAATTAGAATGCCCAACGCACCCGGAATCTGCTCCCCAATTGCAATGCCGATAAAAGCCGTGAACAGCGCACCGACAATGAGCTGCCCTTCCGCGCCAATGTTGATGACCCCACCGCGAAACGCAATCGCAATCCCCAGCCCGACAAGCATCAGTGGAATCGCCTTCACAAGCGTATCAGCCAGCCCATTTTTGCTGCCAAACGCGCCGACAAACATCGCCTGATACGCCTCAAGCGGGTTGACCCCTTGCAGCAGCAAGACAAACGCCCCGATCACAAATGCGACCAAGACCGCTGCCAGCGGCAGAAGGGCTGTGATGGTTCGGTCTAGTAGTTGGTTTCCTCTTCCCATTCTCCTGTTCCTAGATATTCCATTTTTTGAAAAAATGGAATATCTCAAATCCCCGTAATCCGAATCCCTGCGTCCTTCACCTTGTTTTTGATGTTGATGAAGATCAGAATGGAGGTTAAGCCCTCAACGACGCTGGCATTCATGAGACCGCCAGCATTCACGCCGCGCAATCCCGCGTCTTCAATAAGCTGCATCGCCACATCTTTATCAACCGCTTTTTGACCGCAAACCAACACGTCGCAGTCGAGCTGATGGTCTAAATCTTTCAGATGGTGTGCGCCGATATTTTGAAAGGCGGCTACGACGCGGGTCGCCTCGCCTAGCTGTTGCTGGGCTTCTTCTGCGGCCGATAAACCACTCTCTAACTTTAACACACGTGTCTTTTTCTCACCCGTCGGCGCAACAACCGTTATCAACAGCTTACCTGCCAACTCGTCACGCAGCGATTCCAGCGTCGATTCCTGCGCCCAATAGGGAACGGACAAGATGGCGACATCACAATCTGCAACCGCCGCATTGTTCCCCGTGCCACTGATTTGTAGGTTGCGTTCGGGGTAAAGCGTCAGCAGTTCGGCCGCCACCTCTTCACCTCGCAATGCCTTGCGTGAGCCAATAATGACTTCATGCCCCTTCGCTGCCCAACGCACGCCCAAGCCGCTGCCTTCGGGTCCTGTTCCACCAATAATTGCTATTTTCATGTTTCGTGGTGCGTGGTGCGTGGTGCGTGACATAGATTCTACGCACTACGCACTACGCAATACTAAAGCCCAGTTCGTTCGTTAAATTCTTCAATCAACTTATCCAGTTCAGCCGCCTTCGCAGGAATCCCTTCCCAATAATCATCGTCATACCACTGCGCCTGAATCTCCTCGTAGGTTTTGCCCTGCTGCTCAACCCATGTGTAGTATTTCAAGTTGTGGATACGTTGACGGTCGTAGTAGCCAAGTTCTTGGACGTTGGCGATGTTTTCGCCGAGCAGGTAGCGTTGATGTGCAATCGCCGCGTCGATTTCGCCAAACGCACCTTCTGCTTCTTCCAACTCGCGCAGACGGCTGGCGTAAAGAGCCATCGAGTCGGTGGCGACGGTGACGACGACATCGCTGCTGGTCAACTCATAGTATTTGGCGAATTTGATGCAGGAGAGCATGTTGGCGATGCCGCTGATGCCGAGCATGTGTAGATTGGTGATGAGATCGGCCGAAACCCCCACCTTCTCCAAGTAATCCTGTCCACTCTCTTCATTAAAGAGACGGATCAACGCCATCGTCGCATTGTCGTCAATCGCCATCACCATGTCGGTGTTTTTGACGTTGTGAACCCACGGGATGTGCTTGTCGCCAATTCCTTCAATGCGGTGTGAGCCAAAGCCGTTATTGAGCAGCGTTGGACATTGCAACGCCTCACTCGCCACGATTTTGCTCGTTGGGTACTGCTTTTTGAGGTAGTCGCCAGCCGCGATGGTGCCGGCCGAACCCGTTGTGACGCACATGCCGCGATAGCGGTCTCCGCTTTCCATGACCGCCTCGACCGCTTCTTGCATCGCACGCCCCGTAATTTCGTGATGCCAAAGGTAGTTGCCAAGCTGGTCGAACTGGTTAAAGATCATCAAATCTTGACCTGACTCGCTCAACTCCCAACATTTGTCGAAAATTTCCTTGACGTTGCTTTCTGAGCCGGGCGTTTTGATCGTCTCACCCGCTACTTTGGAAAGCCAGTCAAACCGTTCTTGGCTCATCCCCTCTGGCAAAATTGCAATCGACTCACACGCTAAAAGATTAGAGTCATACGCGCCACCACGACAGTAGTTGCCCGTCGAAGGCCAAACCGCTTTGGTGCGTGTCGGGTCGAATTGCCCTGTCACCAACGTGGGAGCCAAGCAGCCAAACGCCGCGCCGACCTTGTGTGCGCCCGTCGGGAACCAGTGACCGAGAATGACGATGATTTTCGCATCTACGCCTGTTAGCTCTGGTGGTAAGACGATGTGATTGACCCCGCCATACCCGCCGCCCGATTCGGTTGGCTCATTGTGCCAGTTGATGCGAAACAGGTTGCGCGGGTTCAAGTCCCAGAGGCCGATGTCGCGCAGTTCGTCTTTGATGTTGTCGGGAATCAAATTGGGATCGCGCATTTGCGCGAAGGTAGGAATAATAATGTTGCGCTCGCGGGCGCGTTGGGTGGCGCGGTCTAGGGTTGCCTCGTCACGGGTTTGTAGATCGATCATAGTGCGTGGTGCGTAGTGCGTGGTGCGTTTACGAATCACGCACTACGCACTACGTTTCATTTCTTAAAAATTGCGTTTACATCTTCGATATTCGGCCGAACCACCGTCGGCTTGCGCGTTAAACTCGCCATTGCCCCGCGAATGTCTTTGAGGCCATTACCCGTGTTAATCACGACAATGCGTTCATCCGCCTGAACAAGACCACGATTGACCGCTTCAACCAAGCCAGCATACGCTGTCGCCCCAGCGGGTTCGCCAAACACACCGGTTTTCTGAGCCAGCGCGGGAATCGCGGCAAGAATTTCTTCGTCGGAAACGGCGATGTATGCGCCGTCTGTTTCAGTCACGGCA
Source organism: uncultured Ardenticatenaceae bacterium (assembly GCA_964389925.1). GTDB lineage: Bacteria > Chloroflexota > Anaerolineae > Promineifilales > Promineifilaceae > CALECP01. The sequence continues at coordinate 16,000 of CAYMGE010000047.1, read as the reverse complement.
CGCAGTGCCTTGATGCGGTCGCGGGGGAGTCCTGCGCTGATGCTGTCGGCGACGGTATTTGCAGAAATGGCGGGTTTGGTGATGACATCCTCGCCATTTTTCCACGCCTCAGTTAAGTAGTTGCTGCCCTCAGACTGCACGCCGATAATGCGCGGCATCTTCTCGATCCAGCCCATCGCCAGTAAATCTTTGAACCCCTTGTGGACACCGCCGATGATGCAGCCGTCGCCGACGCTGACAAACACCACGTCGGGCGCGTCCCAGCTAAGTTGTTCGGCGATTTCAAAGCTGACCGTCTTTTTGCCTTCGGTCATGTACGGGTTGTAACCTGTGTTGCGGTTATACCAGTTGTAGGTTTCGGCCGATTCCAGACAGAGCTCAAACGCATCGTCATACGTCCCATCAACCAGCAACACCTCTGACCCGTACACCAAAAGCTGGGCGATCTTCGCCTCTGGCGCACTCTTTGGCACAAAAATGACGTTTTTCTGCCCGACGCTCGCGCAAATCCCCGACAGTGCAGCGGCTGCATTGCCTGTACTCGCCGTCGTGATGATTTCCGCGCCTTGCTCCTGCGCCTTGACAACGGCAACCGCGCTGGCGCGATCTTTGAAGCTGGCAGTCGGGTTGCGTCCGTCGTCCTTGACCCAAACGTGTTTTAGACCGAGTTCGGCCGCAAGGCGATCTGTTTTGTAGAGTGGGGTTCCGCCGACGGCGAGGGGGGGGACGGGGGCATCTGGAGCGACGGGTAACATTGGCTTGTATCGCCAAATGGTTGGGTGGGAGGTGTCTTGGGCGAGGGTTTGCTTGGTGATGTTTCGGCCGATTACATCATAATCATACTCAACATCCAAAATTCCCTCATTCCCGTGCTTCGGACAAACATAGTTCACCTCAGCAGGTTGATAAATGTCACCACAAATCAAACAGCGTAGCTGATAATTATTCATTATTCGGTAAATCGCAAGAGGTCATCCAGCGTAACGTCTAGTGCTTGAGCGATACGCTGTAACACGTCGGCCGTGCCGCGACGGGTTCCTGATTCCAGTTGTGATAGGTATGATTTGCTGATATTAGCCATGTCCGCTAATGCTTGTAGCGTTAGTTGACGATGCCCTCGCCAGACGCGAATAGGGCTTTCCCCATCTAGGAGGGCAAAGGTCACTGAGGCTGGAACCAACTCTTCACCGTCTGCAATTGCGCTTTTCGCCTCGTCAAAAGCGCGAATGTCCTCAAACGCTTCATCAACTCGCACAAGCCTTTTGTACTCGTTATAAGGAATGACCGCCCATTCTGGCGTTCCATCTCGTTCGATTAGTTGAACATTCATCTGTATACGCCTCCTCTTGTGGCGATTTTCAGAACCAAAACAATCAGTTCACCATCTTCGATTTGGTATATCACACGCCAGTCACCGACACGTATGCGATAGCCCGGCCGACCCTGTAGCTTGGTCACGTTGCTGTGTTGAGCATATGGATCGTCAGCAATTTGTACCAGCTTTTGACGAATACGCTGTGACCAGTTGCGCGGCATTTTTCGCAAAGCCTTATCAGCCTGTTTTGTGAATAGAATGCGGTACACCGAGAAATGTTAGCACATTGCAAACATCACAGCAAACAACGTCAGTTGCAATCGCGCAGTATGCTACTAGTATCACATCGTCAACGCCATAACCGCTTTTTGTACATGCAAACGGTTCTCAGCCTCATCATAAACGCGGCTCTGCGGCCCATCAATGACGCTGTTGGCAACCTCGATCTCGCGGTCGGCCGGCAAACAGTGCATGTAAATCGCCTCGTCTTTTGCCATTGCCATACGCCGATCATCACAAATCCAATCGGTGTATTGCTGTGAAATTTTCGCTGACTCTTCCAAATCGGGCGTTGTCAACGTGCAGCCCCACGCTTTTGGATAGATGATGTCCGCATCTTTGAATCCCGCATCAAAATCATCCAGAATCTCAAACGAGCCGCGTGATTTTTTGGCGTTCTCTTTCGCCTGTTCGACGTATTGGGGCATCAGCTTGAATTCTGGCGGCCGAGTCAAGCGTACATTCATCCCGTAGCGCGTCATCAGCAAAATGAGGCTGATTGGCACGCTCATCGGCTTCTGATAGCTCTTGGCATACGCATAGCTGACGTTGATCGTCTTGCCGCGTGGGTCGCCAAACTCCTCCATAATCGTCAGCATATCGGCCAAAATTTGGAATGGGTGAAAGTGGTCACACTGCATGTTCAACACAGGCACACGACTCGCCGCCGCGACGCTGCGCGTGTACTCATTGCCAACGCCCCAATCACACTGACGAATCGCAATTCCGTCATTGTAGCGACCCAAAATCTCGCCGATCTCTTTGCCCGTGTCGCCGTGGCTGATTTGCGTCGTCTTGTGGTCGATAAACTGCGCGTGTCCACCTAACTGCGCCATGCCTGCCTCAAAGCTGTTGCGCGTGCGCGTGCTGGTGAAAAAGAACAGCATCGACAGCACTTTGTCGCGCAAATAAGCGTGAGGAACCCCCATCGCCCGCTTGCGCTTCAAATCCATCGCCACGTCAAAAACTGTATCCAGTTCCGCTTTTGTCCATTCCTGTGTCGAGATCATGTCCCGACCTTTCAAATACGTTTGCATTTCATTCTCCAAAAAATCGTCTGCTACAATGTTGTTATGACAGACTTACTTACAGAAATTTGGCGCATCGCTCCTGAGCATTTTCACACAATGATTGATGCAGGTATTTTTGCCGAAGATGAGCAGGTCGAACTGCTCGAAGGTGTTCTGATCAAAAAACATCGCCAGACACCGCAACACGCTTATGTTCGTCGCCAACTTCGTGAACAGTTACAAAAATTTGACATCCCATCGTTTTTTGCCACATCCGTCTTTTGGCTAACAACTAATGACAGCCAAACCAACCCTGACGGGCTATTGGTCAAAAACATCCCAGCATCGTACTGGTCACGTCATCCAACCGCAAGCGACGTTGCCCTGCTGGTTGAAGTTGCAGATACAACGCTTGAACGTGACCAAACATGGAAGAAGCGCATCTACGCTCATGCTGGAATCCCTATCTATTGGCTCATTAATCTTCCACAACGCCAAATTGAGGTTTACACAATCCCCATAGCGGGTCTTGACCTAACCTATGCACGGCGGGAAATCTACTCTGAGAATGATAACGTGCCAATTGTCATTGATGGCGATGTCGTGGCGACAATGTTGGTCAGTGACCTTCTACCACCATCGAATGTGTAGGCTGTGTTTCGGGATTTGCAAATCCCGAAACATCTCCGTGATTCAAGATTATGATGACGCTTGATGCGCTTCCATGTATGCTCTCAACAGCGCATTGATGTTTGTTTGATACCCTCGTCCCTGTGCGCGAAACCAGTTCAAAACATCTGTGTCAATGCGAATTGTGAGCAACTGTTTCTTGGGGGCAGATTTTAGACCACGTTTCACAACCGACTTGGCGAACATTTCTGGCGTAATCTCTGGCGCGTCAGATAGATCAATATCCGCATCGCTCATTGCGTCGAGGCGTTCCCAATCAGTAAGCGATTTGCTCGAAGTAGGTGATTTGCTCATATCGCGTTGCCTTTCTTGCTGATATGATGCGAGTGACCATGCCGCGCTCTACATGAACCACAGCAATCACTCGCCCGTTCAACAAGCCTAATGTCATATATCGTGACTCGTCGTACTCATAGCGGTTGTCTTCGACTGTGACAATATCATTGTCAAAAATGGTAACAGCGTCTTCAAAATCAATTGCGTGCTTGCGTACATTCGATAACCGCTTATTTTCGTCCCAATCAAACTCTTGCATGACAAATTGTAGCTACGCGATGTAGTTACATCAAGTCATAATCACATCTTGGTCTGTTGACATATCGCCCTGCGCGATCATGAGTGGGAGCAGCGCGTAAAACTTCGTTGACTCGACCACTTCAGCGAGTGGGACGTGTTCATCAACCATGTGAGCGTAAATTTCATCACCGGGGCCGAAACCGATGCACGGAATTCCCTCTTTGCCCGCCCAGAAGTTGCCGTTGGTTGAAAAGTCCCATTTGCCTTGCCCAAAGGGGTCTTCACTGTTCCAAAGAGCCTTCATCGTTTTTACACCCGCTTGGACAAATGGGTGATCTTCAGCGAACGCCCACGACGGGAAGTACTGCTCGTATTCGTAGACGGCTCCCGTGTGGCTGGGGTCAGTGTAGATTAGTTTGCGAACCTCAAAAGCGTCTTTGTGTTCTTCTGGGACGATGTCTTCAAGTGCTTTGCGCCAATACTCTTTTGTTTCGCCAAAGGTGACGCGGCGATCTACGAAGATGGTGCATTCGTCGGGGACGGCGTTGGTGCTAGGGCTGGAGGTGCGAACTTGGGTGACGGTGACTCGGCCGATTCCCAAAAAGTCATCTGGCACAAACTCCTCTTCCATACGCGAAATCCGTTCAATCACGGGCAGCATTTTGTAGACAGCGTTATCGCCCATGTAGTTGCTGGCGGCGTGTGCGCTTTTGCCTTTGCAGGAGATTTCCATTTCGATGCGCCCTTTGTGACCGCGATAAACTTTGCTGTTTGTTGGTTCACCAATGACGACAAAATCGGGATGTACGCCTTCCCAATCGTGGAACGCCGCGCAGCCTACGCCATCGCACCACTCCTCAATGTTGCCGAGATAGTAGCAGGTGAAGCCGTCGAGCAAGCCAAGGTCACGCGCAAAGGCGAGGCCGTAGACCATACCCGGCGTGCTACCTTTCTCATCCAGTGCGCCACGCGCCCACAGCTTACCGTCCTCTATTTTGCCCTCAAATGGATCCCATTCCCATTGGTCAGGATCACCAACATCGACGGTATCAAGATGGCTGTCATAGAGGAGAATCTTGTCACCCGTGCCGATTTTGCCAACGATAGATCCATACTTATCGACATAGACTTCATCATAGCCGAGTTTTTTCATCTCCTCGCCAACGCGCTCCCCAACGGGGCCGATTTGATTCCGCATACTTGGAATGGCGACAATTTCGCGCAGAAATGTGATGATGTCATCTTCGGCATCTGCGACTTTTTGGTTTAGTTGCTCAATAATTTCTTGCATGTTTGAAGGATGAAGGATGAAGGATGAAGGATGAAAGACCATTATCCTTTATCTCTTCAGATTGTGATCCATGTGCCGGTTTCTTTTTTGAGGGCGCGTGCGATGTTGTCAGGATTGGTGATGAGGGCGGCATTGCCTGTAGCGTTGACAAAATCGAGGACGGCTTCGACTTTAGGTTTCATACTGCCTGCGGCGAAGTGACCTTCGTGGAGGTAGGTGGTGAGGGTTTCGGCCGAAATCCTTCCAAGTCCCTTCTCCTCTTCTGTGCCAAAGTTGATCGCCACCTGCTCAACTCCTGTTGAAATCAAAAATAGATCGACATTCAACTGCTTTGCCAAAAGACAACTCGCCCGATCTTTGTCGATCACGGCTGGCACGCCACGCAAGTTTCGCAGCTCACCATCTTCTTTCATCCGCACAGGAATACCGCCACCACCAGCTGCAATCACGATATTGCCAGCCTCGATCAGATCATAGATCGCGCTTTCTTCCAACACGCGCAACGGCATTGGTGAGGCGACGACGCGCCGCCATCCTCGCCCCGAATCTTCGATGACTTTCCAGCCATCTTTTTCAAATTCGCGTGCCTCTTCCTCTTCCATAAATATGCCAACAGGCTTATTCGGATTGTCAAACGCGGGATCGGCCGCATCGACAACAACTTGTGTAACAACAGAAACGACAGAACGCGCCTCTACGTTGCGTGACCGCAATTCGTTGCGAAGTGCCTGTTGCAGCATGTAGCCAATCGAGCCTTGTGTGTCGGCCACGATCACATCGAGTGGGGTTGTGTGAACTGTCTCAGATGCGAGTTCATTGCGGCGCAGGATAAAGCCAACCTGTGGCCCATTGCCATGCGTGATGACCAGTCGCCAACCTGCTTCAATCATGTCAGCCAAATGGCTACACGTCAGGCGTACAGCATCCCACTGATGGGAAACGTTGGGATAATTTTTGTCGGTTATGAGGGAGTTGCCACCAATGGCGATGAGGGCAGTTTTTGACACTTGTCTTCCTAGTTATCGGCTAGTTGTGCAGCTTTTAGATCGATCCTATATCAAATAGGCATAGCTTGCAACGTACATTCAAACAAGCTCATGTCGTTGCATGTCTATACAATACCATTGCCAAACAGATGCGCGAAAAGATGTAAAAGAATTGGAAGTCGGGTACAGTTTTCAAAGCAAAAGAAACTGTTCAACAATGACACGAGGTATTTGACTTTGTCAGTGCTTGTTTTTATCGTGCAACAACTACACAGAAACCACGCCGTCCGTTGCAACCAGCTTCATAAATTTGTCAAACTCTTGCGCTTTGATCCGATAGACGTGTTCTTCGGCCGGATATTCGCGCGCCTCAACTTCCTCAATATAGGTTGCGAGGGCCTCCACGATGATAGGTTGGAGATCAGCAAAACGTTTTAGAAAGCGTGGGGCGGTTTCATGTAAAAGGCCGAGCATGTCATGATAGACCAATACCTGTCCATCACAGCCTGAGCCAGCCCCAATCCCAATCGTCGGTACATCCAATTTTGCGCTGATAAATTCGGCAACGGGCGTGGGCATCAGCTCAAAAATAATGGCGATTGCCCCCGCCTCTTGCAGCGCAAGCGCATCACGATAGAGGCGATATGCGTCTGTCCCCGTGCGGCCTTGAATGCGATAGCCACTAAGCTGGGAGAGCGTTTGAGGTGTCAGGCCAATATGTCCAACGACGGGGATGCCAGCACGTGAGATGGCGTGAATTGTGTCTGCCACGTGTGCGCCCCCTTCGAGTTTGATGGCCTCCATCCGCCCCTCTTTTAGCAGCCGTCCCGCGTTGCGAATTGCTTCAGAATGGCTGACTTGATGTGACATAAACGGCATATCACCAACGCGCAAGGCACATTTTGCGCCACGCGCCACAGCGCGGCAGTGATGCAGCATTTCTTCCATTGTCAGCGAGATAGTATCTTCATAGCCCAGCATCACCTGAGCAAGCGAATCGCCAACCAACACGATATCTGCCCCCGCCATGTCAACCATCCGTGCGCCCGAATAGTCATAAGCCGTTATCATCGTGATGGGCGTGTTGTTCTGTTTCTTGCGCTGTAATGCGCGGATTGTGACCTTCTTACGTGTCGGTGTGTCCAATTGCAAACCGTTTACATGACTCATTGAGTTTTCCAAATTATGGCTTCTGCTCAATTCTAGCGAGCATCAGACTCATTCGATCCCATTTCGACCCTAGCGTAGCATAAAAGCCTATTTTTTATGTATGAATGTGTCATTTTTACACTAAGTTAGTTCGGCCGAAAAACGAAAGCACTCATAGCCATCAGATGTGCTTTTATCCATAATACCATGCCCTCATTATTTACTGTCGCCCTCATCATCACACTTCTGTTGACATTTACATTGCCAACTGATTGAACCGTCATTTTAGGTAATTTTTGGTGAACAGATTTATGCTCACAATTGCCCACTGCGGCGGGATTGAGTAGGATTAGCGTATCTTGGTCGTCACCTAGCCAATAGACGATTTTTTTATAATAGGTTACCAAGATACATAATCACATGACAACAATACCCACCCTTGATACCCTTGCACAAGTTCTGACCGTTATTTTTGCGCTGTTTGGCGCACTGTTGGCAGCATTTTGGTTTAGTTTGGTGATCTGGTCTTTCCGTGATATGCGTCTACGCTCACGCGACCCGTTTGCCCAAATCCTCGCCGCGCTGTTGGTGGGTGCATTGCCATTTGTCGGCATCTTTATCTATCTCATCTTGCGACCCCCTGAAACACTGGCTGAACGCTATGAACGCTCACTTGAAGAAGAGGCATTGTTGCAGGAGATTGAGGAACGACCTCGCTGTTATAACTGTTCACGAACGGTGCAGGAAGAGTGGGTCGTTTGTCCAAAATGCCGCGTCGAATTGAAGAAGCAGTGTCCTAGTTGTTACAACCTACTTGAGTTGGGCTGGAAGGTCTGCCCAATGTGTACGGCCGAACAGCCAGAAGAACGACAGCCACTCAATCGTAAGTTGCTGCGAAAAAGACTTCTGCCACCGCCTGTCGTGGTACAGTCACAAATTGCGGGGCGGGGCGCACAATCGCAACAGCCCGTGATTGGTGTTAGTCAGCGTCCCCAGCGCGTGATGCGTCGTCGCTATCGAACGGCCGAAATTGGCGAAAATGGCAACGGTCAGGTCAAGGCTTTGCCGGGTCGCGTTGTGATGGGAGCAGGCCACCCAACCGTTGTGCGTGTGACAGAGGAAATTGACACCGTGCCAAACACCGATTTTGATGACGATACACGACCTGTCAACTACGACACTGAACCATCTGTTGAAGAGGCTGGCAGCTTTGCAAATGAGCCGACATATTTTTCAGAGCCAAAGCCGAAGCGGGTTCAGCGTGAAAAACAGAAATTATCAGATGAATGACCCTCACCCCAACCCCTTACGGCTAGAGGGGGAGCAGAGACTTCCATCTCCTTGAGGCAGAGGGTTTTGCAGCGAATATGCTTTCTTGTTGAACAGACGAGAATCCATTCCCGATAACCCTAAAGATGAAAAAACGAGTAACGCACCCACGCGCAAACTTTTTTAGAGAAAGTCTGCGAAATCTTTGGTTGATTTTTATTGTTGCGGCATGTGGCAGCATAGAGCCAACCCCAACTGCATTTGTGGCAATTGAGCCAACAGCGACTGTCATCGCTCCAACGGTAGAGCCAATTGTCGTCACCGAAGCAGCAACACCAACCTTGATCCCGCCTGTCGTCGCCACGCTTGAGCCAACCAGCGCACCGCCGACAGAAGAGCCGACGGTTGCGCCAACCGCCACAGTGGCAGTTGCGGTAGATGAGCCGCTAGTGCTTTCGGCCGATTTCCCCTTCATCGCCAACAATCGCAACCCTCTCACCGGCGAGCTGGTCGAAAATCCTGAGAATCTGCAACGTCGGCCGATTCTCTGCAAAATTTCCAACGCACCACCTGAATGGGTGCGCCCGCAGTCTGGGCTGAATTCGGCTGATCTCGTCTTCGAGCATTACACGGAAGGGGTCATCACCCGCTTCACTGCGCTCTTTTATGGCAAAACACCTGAGACCGTCGGCCCTGTGCGCTCCGCTCGCTTGATCGATTTGGAGCTGCCGCTGATGTATGATGGTGCGCTCTGTTTTTCTGGCGGCTCCTCTGGCGTGGGGCAATTTCGCGGCGTTTACAACAAAGTGTTCGACACGCAGTTTGCCCCACGCATTCTACGCACCGACTATCCCGGCTACTATCGCACGGGCGAGAACAAACCTTTTGAACACACCTTCTACAATCGTCTGCCGCAAGCATGGGATAAATTGGCGGAACTAGATCAAAATCAGGCACCTCAATTTGTCTCGCAAGTGACGTTTAGCGAGGTCGTGCCGCTTGAGCGATCGGCCGAAGCCAACTATATTTCAATTGCCTACGGCGACGGCAAGGGAGATTTTGTCGAGTGGGAATACGATGAGGCGATTGGTAAATATCGGCGTTCTGTCAACGGTAGTCCGATTACGGACGCACTAGACGGCGAACAGGTCACCGCTAGCAACATTGTGATCGTTCGTGCGCCTCATATCGTTGATCGTAACATCTGTGAGACGCAGAGCGAGACGCGCTGCTTGGCCTTCTCGACAGAAATTCAAATTTGGGGTGGGGGATTTGTTAGCGTTTTTCGGGACGGCCGACAGATTAACGGCGGTTGGGAACGCCAAGATCGGGATGCAAATGGGATGATGTTCACCTTTTTTGACGAAGCTGGGGAACCTGTCCCACTACAAATTGGCAACACATGGATTCAAATTGTGCCATACACCTATATCGACACGCCCATTGAAGTGCGCTGAGGTCGAATTTATCCTTTGAAGCGATAGGCGGGGAGGCCGCCAACGGGCAATTGGACAGAAAAGAGGCTGCCGGCGAGGGGCTGGCGTTGCAGTTCGCTCCAGCTAAGTCCCTCTGACGCGGTTGTAATAAAAAGGGTCTTTAGCCCATCGCCGCCAAACCAGCACGCTGTCACTTGGCTGACAGGTAGTTTGATCTCATCAAGCAGTTTACCCATCTGTAAATTCCAGCGACGTATGTACCCATCCCCGTGATGCGCTACCCAAACCATTCCCTCAGCATCAAGGCACATCCCGTCTGGGACACCCATTGGTTCAGGCACATGCAGACAACTTAGTGGCGGACTGACGGTGCCACATTTGGCATCAAATAAACACCGATAAACCGTGCGCCGTGGTGAATCAGCATAAAAGAAATCGCTCTCGGTGAAAACGAACCCATTTGGGATGGTGATGTTGGGAATACGAGGGGTTATTTTATGATTTGTGTCAAGTGCGTAAATCGTTCCTGCGCCTGTTTTCTGGCTCATCGACATCGTGCCAGCCCAGAATCGACCATATGGATCGCATTTGCCATCGTTGAAACGATTGTTCGGCTGATCGCTCTCCACAGTTGACAAGCGTTCTATAGAATTGTCTTGTGGATCAAACGCGACAAATCCACCACGCACAGCTAAAACAACACTACCTACCTCACGCAACGCGACAGCACCAACTGGCTGACCAATTTCAAATGTGTCATTCTGTTGTCTTGCGGGATCATAGCGAAAAAGTAATCCATTTGGAATATCGACCCAGTAGAGTACCTTTGAACGTTCGTCCCACATCGGGGCTTCGCCAAGCGCGGCGCGCAACTTATATTCCAATTTAATCATGGCGTTCTTTGCCTATGGTCTGTTTTGAGCAATACGTCTGTTAAATTATGCCCGATATGATGTTAAAAGTCAGGCACATAAATAGTTACAAATTAGAGGGCGTTCTGTAAACAGACAATGAAATTTGAGAAATAAGGGATGACGATACATGATGAAAGAGCTAGGATGGAAGAATTGGTAATGTCAAACGACGTTACAACTCATTTATCAAACTGTCGGGATAGAAAAAGGAGCCTAATAATGGGTAGACACATTCACCTGATGTTTTTAGTTTGCATAGCTATCTTTTTTGCGACTTCGCGCCTATCGGCCGCCAACGAACAAGAAAGCATACCACCTTGCCCCTCCCACAACCCTAACGAGTGGCATGCCCTCTACGATGCTGACCGAAACTGTCATTATGACCACGAGCATAAGGACAATCCGGGCGTGCTGTTTAACGTGATGTCAAAAGAGGAGCGCACTCACGCCCAACGCCTGATCAAGGTGTTTGGCAAGCCGGGGGCATGGTTTGGCGGCACATCCATCTCCTACCCATGGGAGACATTTGCTGGCGCACAGCCAGCCTATACACAGCCGAAAGACCCCAACATGGTCGAAAATAAGATGAAACACGAGGGGTATGGCTGGATCGCTCGCACCAACTTACCGCAAAACGGTGGGGTCTGGATCAGTGACTTTCGTCTGCAATACCACGCTATCTTTGCCGCGCCCGGTGCAGTCACGCGCTATCACTCGTACAGCCTAGAGGCTCGCTTGTGCCACTTTAGGCATGGTTGTCGCATCATGCAAACGGGTGGCTGGCTTGATTTTGGCTATTTACGCATCAATGGCAACGTCGTGCCAACGCTTCAGCAGGATGGTAGCGGCAATCGTCAACGTCTCCATCGCAATCACCCACGCCCGGAATTAGCTTTTGATCCGAACTACAAAACGGCCTCCGTCTGGTATGGCATGATTGGACATCCTGAACAAGTCAAGCAGCCGTGGAAGTGGAACGATGTCCCCTCACCTTTCAATCAACTGACCATTTCGCTTGAGACATGGGATACATGGGCAAATGCCTTCCCAAATGATCCCTATACAAATCACCTATTCTGTCCTGAATTTGACTGCAACAAAAATGGCTCGACCGTCAAGCTGCATCGAATGCGGCTAAATATGCCGGCAGAAGGGTTTGAAGGATACACGGATCGGTTTGGTCTGGTGAATGAGGCGTGTACGACTGTCGGCCGAGATTGCATTCCAACCTTCGTAGAAGGCGGTTATAAATTCAACATCGCCTACAATGAACGCCATGCCCCGCGAGAATATGACACAAGCCCAGAAGGTATTTCGTGGATCAAGTATCCCAATTAGCCGCGCAATTCACTTTTTGCCTCTACAAATGTAGTTAACTGCGCTACACTTCCTAAAATACGAGGAAGATTTTATGCGCCGTTCTGTAACATTTGCAATCATTTGTGCCGCGCTCGCCGTGATGATGAGTTCGGGGATTCGTCAGAGCTTCGGGCTGTTTTTACAGCCTATGAGTGAATCGCTTGGATTAGGGCGCGGCAATATCAGTCTGGCTGGCGCGGTCAGTAATTTGATCTATGGACTGCCGTTCGTGGGCATTTTGGCAGATCGATACGGGTCGCGCTGGATATTGTTGGGAGGCGGTCTGCTCTATGCCGCTGGGCTGTTCGTCATGTCACAGGTTCAGACAACGCTTGGCCTGATTGGGGCGATGGGGATCATGGTTGGGCTTGCATTGGGGGCAACGACCTACGTGGTTGTGTTAGGGGCGGTTGCACAATTGGTTCCGCCCGAAAAGCGTAGTCGTTCATTTGGCATTATCACAGCGGCCGGATCAAGCGGGATGTTTGTCGTTCCACCGGTGGCACAGTGGCTAATCGGCCGATTTGGTTGGCAGCCAACTATCATCGTCCTAGCCGCTTTCGCGCTCATCATCGTTTTCCTCGCGCTTGGTCTGCCCGCTCACGCCACCAAAAAAGACCCCTTTGCCGCACACAGCCAAGAGGAGCCATTCGTCAAAATGCTCAACCGCGCACGCAAACATCGTGGCTACCTGATGTTGATTAGCGGCTTTTTTGTCTGCGGCTTCCATGTTTCATTTATTGGCTTTCATCTGCCAGCCTTTCTGTCGGACAGTGGCTTTCCGGAGCTGGGGGGTGTCGCCCTCTCATTGACGGGCGTTTTTAACATCGTTGGCTCGTCCCTATTTGGCTGGTTAGGCGACTATTATCGCAAGAAATATCTACTGAGTTTGATCTATCTCGGCCGAGCCATCGTCATCACCAGCTTTCTTATCTTCCCAATCACCCAGTTCTCAGCCTTGCTCTTTGCCAGCGCGATGGGATTCCTCTGGCTAGCAACTGTTCCGTTGACGAGTGGCACCGTTGCCCAAATTTTTGGCTCACGCTATCTTTCCACACTGTTTGGGGTTGTCTTCTTCAGCCATCAAATTGGGGCGTTTTTAGGTGTTTGGCTGGGCGGCCGACTGTACGACACGCTCGGCACATACCAACCAGTCTGGATTATTGCCATCATGCTAGGTCTGTTCGCGGCCGCTGTCCACCTGCCAATTCCTGATAAACCCATAGCACAACCTGCAATCTAAGCAGTGTAATAAGCTGTCATTCCCGCGTAGGCAGGTATGACAGGACAGCGTTCAGTTTCTTCAGAGAGCCTTAGGCATCTCTCGTCTCATGCAAACGTATTCTCTTCACCAGAATCACGGACAAAGACACATGAACCATCACTCCATTCAATAATCTGCTGGCATTCGGCAATTGAGTTAGCGAGACCAAAGATGCTGAGATCGGCGCGGGGAGCTTGTTGCAATGCAGCACGGAACGGCTTGGCAATGACGTGAGCGCGGGTCGATTTTTGCGGAAGACGGGCGAGGCCAACCAGTTCTTCTAAACGCATCTGTGCCGCATGGCTTGTTTCCAAATCTTTCACAGCCGTACACAAATTGATCTGCCCATTCCAATTTTTGGCAAGCTGCATCGCCAACAAAACAAGCAGATGTAAGTTTGAGCCTTCGGCCGTCGTCTCCCAATCTTCCTCTCGATGCTGCAACCAAACGTTGATGATCTGCTCGCGTCCTAGCTCAATGACAGGGTGACGGGCGAGCAGAACGATGCCCATGCGATAGCTGGTCGCTCGGCCGATCAGTTCTTCCACCATTTCGGTGTTGCTGTCGGCACGTAGGTTGAAAAAAAGAATGTTCGGCCGAAAAAACGTATGCCGCAAAATTTGCGTCGCCGCTCTCACCCCATCGAAAAAGTTCTCTTTCTCCAATAGTGTCGCCCGTGCATAAACCCCATCCTTTTGAAACGCATCGTTGAGCCATTCCAAATCGCGCAACTGTTCTTCTTTGCCGGGTGGATAGATGCCCAATGGGTAAACGGCTCCCTTTGGATGAGTCATTGCCAACAGAAAACGGTAACTGCCCGTCAGAGTCTGGGTCTCCGTGACGGGAACTAAGACGGTTGGCTTCCAACTGCGTTCAGGGGCAGACGGCATCTGCTGAGATTTGATGGTCGCCCACTCCGCGACAGACGAAAAGAGACCGCTGCGAACATCTTCGACATCTGTTTCGAGGTTGCGACGGGCGAGAAAGGCGTATAATCCCAAGACGACGACGATGGCAACAATGGTGAAGATCGGGTCGATTAGGAACATGACGAAGATACAACCAACCATGCCGATAAAGGGGATGATGCGCGGGATGGAAAATATCGGCCGAAAACTGACCATATCCAACGTCTGCTCGATCAAGACAACAACATTCAACATCGCATACGCGATCAAGAAGAACATCGTAATCACGCCTGCCACCGCATCTAGCCCGCCGCTCAACAGCGCAATAATCAAGGCCACAAATGCGATGAGAGCAGTTGCAACCGTTGCCTGACGCGGCTCGCCCTGTTTTGTCAATTTGCGAATCTCCTTGCTGCCCGGCACGAGTTGATTCTCCGCCAACGCCTGCAAAACACGTGGCGCAGCGACCAGTGATCCCAATGCGGATGAAAATGTCGCGCCCAACATCCCCGCCAAAATTGCCCACCCCCACAACGCTTTATCGACCATAACTGTGTTATTGCTTAAAAGCTCTTCGGGCGATGCAATACGCGCTAGCCAAAACGACAAAACGAGATAGACAACCAACCCAACAAAAATCGCGCCCATCGTTCCCACCGGAATCGAGCGGCGCGGATCACGTAATGATCCCGACATGCTGATACCAGACATAATGCCCGTCACTGCCGGAAAATAGACCGCAAAAGTCCCCCAAAAGTTGCTGCCACGACTGTTAAATTCTCCCCAGATTTGAGGCGTGTTGACCAAGCCACCCCCACCTAACGATGGAAAAATGGCGAGAAAAATTGAGACAAGCGACAAAATAATGATCGCCATAATCAAGTATTGGATACGGGCAGCGAACTGTGCGCTGATGTAGGCAATGGCAAGCACAATCGCAAATGTGGCAAATGCAACCAGCCATACATTTGTCACAAATGGAATCCACGGCCCTTCCATACCTGTAAAAATTGAGACAAACCCTTCTTGAAAGGCCAAGACGTAGAGTGCAACCGAAATCCCTTGTGCAAAGTAGAGCGGCACACCGACGCTACCGCCAATTTCCAAACCCAACGACTGTGAGATAATCGCAAATGCGCCGCCTGCGCCAACCTTTGTATTTGTTGAGATAGAAGAGACCGCTAGCCCCGTGCAGATCGTAATCAGGTGTGCCAGCAAAATGATGACGATGGCTCCCGCTAATCCTGCATTACCCACCACCCAGCCCAAGCGCAAATACATAATCGCGCCGAGAATTGTCAAAATAGTGGGTGTGAATACGCCGGGAAACGTGCCGAATTTATTATCTTTGGGTGTTGAGCGTTTCTTCTTGCGTAACATTTGCCTATTGTCCCTTTTTTCGGCCGATTGTCACGCAAACAATTCAAGTCAATTCTTGCAGCATCGTATTACCGCGACGCAGTTCTGAGGTCACAAATCGCATTTGCATTTCTATAAGAGAGATTGCAACTTTCGACCAATTGTGTCTACTTCACTTTTTTTATAATAAGATTTGGGTTTGTTTCAAATACTTTGAGGGTGTCATTCCAGCGTATGCAGGAATCCATTCTTCGG
>CAYMGE010000046.1:0-48359 GCA_964389925.1 uncultured Ardenticatenaceae bacterium | reverse complement strand
TACGCTGGAATGACACCCTCAAAGTATTTGAAACACACCCAAATGAAATGCACTCTTTGGAGATTCGTATTATGTGGCAAGCAAAAACAATCCCGCTCAATAGACAAACGACAAAGATCACCATCTGGCAAGCGCATCACGCGCTGACATTTCGCAACGTGTTTGATTTGTGTGCGACATCGACCGACTTCGCCGATTTTTTGACGGCGACACTAACTGCCTCTGAATTTGTGGGCTTCTACTGGGAGCTGCCCGCCCTGACAAGTGCAACGATCAACGCACCATTTGAGTGCGTCCTCGTCAATGCGCGACTGCTGACGCGACTACAACCCGACGCATCATCATTTTCAAACCAGTTTGCACGGTTGCACGGCGGGCAGACGGTGGCAGCTTTCTCCAATCTCGGCGGGGATGCGCGACTGATTGCGCCCGCGCCGATTAGCGATAATGAGCGGGATTACCCGCACCTCGCGGCATTTCTGCGGAGTGGGCAGACGGCGCAAATCCGCGAATTTTGGCAGGTCGTCGGCCGAGAAGCCAACGCACGTTTGTCAACTCGGCCGTTTTGGTTAAGCACGGCTGGCTTGGGTGTAATTTGGCTGCATTTGCGGCTCGATTCTCGGCCGAAGTATTACAAGTTTGCGGGGTATCGGGCGGCCGATTATCTCTAGCAGTGGCTCAAACGGCCGCCATCGCTTCCCAAATAACCTGCGCGATCACGTCCACATCTTCATCTGTCAAGCTCAACGGAATCCGCATATCAAACAACCCGTGCATCACGCTATCTGATTGCGGCAGCGTTTGCGCTTCTGCCATATATTCCCAGTGACGATGTGCGCTTGTAAAGCCAACCGCCTGCGCGTGACCAAACCACTTGAGCAACACGCCATTTTCCTTACACTGCTGCTGAAAATGCAGCATCTGCTCAACGGACAATCCCTCAACGGTAAATTGAATTGAGCTGGCGACATACCCTTCTTTTGGCTGACGCTGTGGCAGGCGAATGTGTGGAATTTCGGCAAACCGCTCGGCAAGCTGTGCGTATCGCTCGTTCCAAGTGGCTGCACGTTTGGCGATCAGTGGGAGTTGTGGGCGCAGCACGGCGGCCGCAAAGTTGGTCATCCGCATACTAAAGTTGGGAATCACGCTTTTCCAACGCTCAAACACGGCGGGGTCGGGGCGTGCGCCGTGCTGATGATAGAGCATATAACTGCCTGAATAGAGGATCGCTTTGGCAGCGATATTCTCATCATCGGTGACGAGCAAGCCCCCTTCTCCTGAGTTGATGTGTTTGAACGTCTGCGTGCTGAAACAGCCGGCCGCGCCAAATGTTCCCGTCAGCTGACCGTCCCAACTCGCCCCCATTGTGTGGGCGCAATCTTCGACCAGCGTGATGTCAAACTCATCACAAATCGCAACGACGGCGTGCATGTCCACGATGTGACCGCGCATGTGCGAGACCATCAAATAACGTGCGCCAGAACTTTCCGCTTTACGGCGCAAATCGTCAAGGTCGATCACGTAGTCGTCAGTCACTTCGACTAAGACGGGTTCCGCGCCGCAGTGGGCAATCGCGCCGGGGACGGGAGCCAGCGTAAACGCATTGACCAGCACCTTATCACCATGCTGCACGCCGACCGCTTTGAGCGCAATGAACAGCGCACAGCCGCACGAATTGAGGCCGACGCAGTATTTTGTCCCCATGTAGTCGGCGTATTCGCGTTCGAGTTCGAGAACGTCGAGTTCGTCGCCTTGTGCTTCGCCGTAGCGGTGTAATCGGCCGATTTCCATCAAATGCCGCACCCGCTTCATGCCTGCAACAGGGATCGGGTCTGGCGCACTTAAATCTTTTGTAAACATAACTTTTCTGGCTCTTTTGGATTCCAAACAGCTCTACTCTCTAACCGTTACTCGGTGCCATTGTGGGATACCAACAGGGGTGAGGACGTAGCCCTCAACACGCGGCTGCACCAAAACAGAAGCGATACCGTGTGAGACAAAGATATAGGCAGCTTCTTCGACAATCTGATTTTCTATGTCAGTGTATAGCTGTAAACGGGTTTGCACATCGGGTTCAATGCGTGCGGCTTCAAGTTGTGCGTCGATGGTTGGGTTGGCAAAGCGTCCCCAATTCTGCAATGAGGTGCTGTGAAAGAGGATGTCGAGAAAGTTTTGTGGATCGACGTAATCGGCGCACCAGCCATAGTTAAAGAAATGTCCCATCTCACCAGCGTAGAGACGCGGCGCATATTGATAGGGTTCGATCAGTTCTGCCTCAATTTGAACGCCCAACACCTCTTCCCACATCGAGATAGCGGCCGTTGGCAGCCCACCCACGTCACTATAGCCTGATGAGGTAAACGTGAGCGGCTGGTCGGTGTCGTAGCCACTGTCCGCGAGTAGCTGGCGTGCAAGGTCAGGGTTGAAGGGGTAGACATCACGCACGGTAAAGCCCGGCATTCCGGGTGGCAACACACCGTTTGAGGGCAAGGCGTTATCGCGGAGAAGTCCTTCGATGATGCGCTCTTTGTCGAGAGCGTAGTTGAAGGCTTGACGCACACGCACGTCGTCAAATGGAGGTAGCGTATTGTTGATGCCGATAAAGGTGGTGCAGAGGGAGGGGATAGTGCGGAGATCGGCCGAAAAATCCTCATTCGGATCACGCGCACGCTCCAACGTGCTGCCCCCAATCCCGACGACATCGATCTCGTCTAGCTCATAACGCGCAAACGACAATCCACCATCCATCTCGTAACGAACCTGCACGACGTTACCCTGCTCACCATAGTAATCTTCGTTTTTGCTCAACAAAATCAGCTGATCGTCGCGCCATATATCGAGCTTGAAAGGCCCTGTCCCGTTTGGCGTGCGCTCCCATGCTGGGTTGCTGACCTGCTGTTGATCGACGACGAAGGCGACGGGATAGGTCAATTTGGCGAGAAAGTAGGGTTTGGGTGCATCGATTGTGACACGCAGCACTTTTGTGTCTAGTGCCTCAATGTCGATGATGTCGCCGAGATAAGTTGCGGCCGTGTCGGAGCCAGTCGCGGGGTCGAGCGCACGTTCCCATGAAAATTTGACATCGGCCGCCGTCAAGTCGCGCCCATCGTGAAACCGCGCTTCAGGATGTAGAAAAAACGTGTACTGCGTTCCATCATCACTCACATCCCACCCAACCGCGAGTTCGGGCTGAACCTGCAAATTTTGGTCGAGCGTCACAACCCCCGAAAAGATCAGGCCAATCTGACTGCCGGCATCCCCAAACGTAAGGGCGGGGTCAAGCGTGCGCGGTTGCCCACTACTGAGCGTGATCGTGTTTGCTGAGAGCGATTGTGTCACCACATCGAGCGATGCGTCACAGCCAATGAGTAAAACAAGGAGGAAGAAAAGCGTCCAGCGTTGCATCTTGCAAGCGTAACAGGTCTGGCGCAAAACGGAAAGTATCCGCACGATTTTGTAATATGACCTTGACACGATTTGGGTGATTATGGGGTAAACTATTGCGAAGAATGGATTCCTGCCTTCGCAGGAATGACAACTCAAAGAGGTGCGGATGCAAAAAGGTGTAATTGCGGCGGGTGGTCAGATGACGGCCGAAGCGGGAGCGCAGATATTGCGGGAAGGGGGTAATGCGGTCGATGCGGCGGTGGCGGCGGCATTTGTGTCGTTTATCGCTGAAATTGGGGTTGTGCATTTGGGCGGCAGCGGCCTCGCCAACATCTACGACGCGCAGAGTGGCAAAAGCGTTGTCTATGACTTTTTCAGCAATATGCCGGGCTTAGGCGATGGTGAGCGCAAAACAAAGCCGGATTTCTCGGAGGTCATCGTCTATTTTCCCGGTACGACGCAGAGTTTTCATGTCGGACATGGGGCGGTTGCCGTTCCGGGCAACGTGTTTGGTTTGTGCCAGATGTCGGCCGAACGCGGCACGATGCCTCTGCAAAAATTGTTGCAGCCCGCGCTCAAATTGGCGCAAACTGGGTTTAGGATGAACCGTTTTCAGGCGGCGACCTGCCGCCTGCTCAAGCCAATTTACACGGCAACAGCTTCAATGCGCGAGGTCTTTTACAAGAACGATCTGTTTGTGGAAGAGGGGGATCGATTGTTCATTCCGCACCTCGCACAGACGTTGCTGCAATTAGGTGAGATGGGGGCGAATGAGATGCGTTCAGCGGGCAGAATCGGCCGAAGTCTCATTCAGAGTCAAGCCACAAAAGGAGGGTTGGTCACGGCCGAAGATTTAGACAGCTATCGTGTGCTAAAACGCTCCGCGCTGCGCGTCACCTACCGGGATTGCGAGGTGTTATTGCCGCCTCCCTGTTCGGTCGGCGGCGTATTGATCGCCTTTACGCTGAAATTGTTGCGTGAATTTGATGTGGCGGCGTTGGGTGTTAATTCGGCCGAATCACAAGCCCTGCTCTTCAACGCCATGCAATTGACCGCACAAGCGCGACATGAGCTAGATGGGGCTGTTTTCTATGGCTCATTTGATGAGTTTGTGCAGATATTTTTGAGCGCGGGTTATATGCGCGTCTATTTGGAAGAGCTAAAGCAGGCTATGGGGGAGATGCGGGCGATTTCGGCCGAGTCGCTCCCACCTTCCCACCCCAACACTAGCCACCTCAGCGTCCTCGACAGCAACGGTCTCGCCGTCGGCATCACGACGACAGCGGGGGAATCGGCCGGCCACATCCTCCCCAACACAGGCTTTATTCCCAATAATATGCTTGGTGAAGCCGATCTCAATCCGCTGGGTTGGCACAAATGGCAAGCAGGGCAGCGAATGCCCACCATGATGTCTCCACTCATCGTTTTGCAGAATGACCGCGTGCGGCTCGTCAGCGGCAGCGGTGGCAGCGAACGTATCCGCAGCGCACTGCTACAAACGATCATCAACACCATCGACCATCAGCTACCGCTCGAACAAGCGATCAACCTACCGCGCGTTCATGCAGAAAAAAACACGATTCAGCTAGAACTGGGGCAAACAACCAGCGAGCAGCTAGCGGTGTGGGGATTCCCCGTCAATCAATGGCAGCAACCGTCGATGTATTTTGGCGGCGCACACAGCGTGGCGCGTCGTGACAATACGTTGCGTGGGGCGGGGGACGGTCGGCGTGATGGGCATGTCGCGTTTGCATGAGAGGCTAAAGAGGCTGCTAAAATTGCTCAGGAACGCGACTTGAATAACTGTCCTGTTTGAAGGATTCCCGCCTACGCGAGAATGACAGAGCAGACAGTAATTGAAATCTCGATCCTTAACCATTAATTTCATCTTCAATATCCATTTGCCCAAATAAGATAAGAGCCGCATCTCTATCATTCTGTCCATCGATCCTCTTGCCTTCCAAACGATAGAGTTTGCTGCGCTCGCGGAGCAGATAGGCTTGGATGAAGATGTCTTCGTTTTCTCTGGCAACGTGTAGTGCTTCCTTAAATACACGATGGGCAAAGTCGTATTTTTGATTCTTTATGTGAATGCGGGCAAGTGTGTAACTGCCGTAGGGGAATAGCTCACGCTCTTCACTACGCAAAACCTTTTGCGCGTAAGCCAGCGCATTTTGCAAATCGCCCAGCTCAAAATAGGCTTCTGCAAGTGTATTGTGTAGCTCGGGAACGGGTGTCCCGATATGGTTCAAGTTGTTGAAAAATTGCAGCACGTCCTCACCCAAGTCAATTGCATCTTCGTACTGTCCCGCCTGCATGTATATTGCAGCTAGATGGGCTTGTGTGAGCCGCTGCTGAAATTGATGTCCCATCTTTGTGAATGCGTCCATTGCCAGCTTTGCATGATGTTCAACACGTTCCATCTGATTTTTCTGACCGTACAAGTACATCAATTGTTGGTGGATTGATGCTCGTTGGATTGGGAGCAGATGCTTGGCCGCCTCCAATGCCCTCAAAAACGCTTTCTCGGCCGCCGCAAAATTCGCACTGCTTTGTGCAATCATCGCCTGTAACCGCTGATAAAAGTAGAAAATACTCTGTGCTTCATGACGTGCTTCTGACAAATCCCTTCTCTCAAGAAAAGTCTGCCCACGCCGAAAATGGGTCGCAGTTGATTGGCTCATGATCTCGGCAAGTCTTGCCAATGCACTGTTGTATGAGGCCAATGCACGCTCAGATTGACCTCTAAGCTGCAAGGTACGCCCTTCCCAATCATCCAGAATTGCATCCTCAATTGTATTGTCGGGTCTTGATTCGGCCGTCGCCAAAATTGCATCGAGATCGCCTGCTAAATCTGCCAACCGATCGCGCACAAATTTCAACTGTTTTTGTTCTTTCTTTTTAAGCCGTTTTGCAGAGAGATCGACAAAAATCGCCCGCGCAGATGCGCCAAATCCACGTGTAATTTCCGTCTCCAAATGGGGATACCAAACAGCTAACGCCTTGGCGGGTTCATTGGCTTTGACGTAATGCGACGCGGCAGTCGTATATTCACCACGTTGCACCCGAATCATGGCGGCCTGCTCATGCTGGTACTCGCGTTCTTCCCGCACCAACCCGTTTTTGTAGAGATAGCTGCGATAAAGCGGGAACAGTTCGATTCCATCTTGTGCGTCTTTGGTCACCAACTGGCGTTCGATTAAGCTGTGCAGTGTTTGCTGATCTTGCCAAGCATCGGCCGGGGCAGGTGAACGGAAAACAGAGAGCAAGGCCAATACATCGCGTTCGGCCGCCGACAAACGCCGCCACAAACGTTGGAATGGGCCAGCTAAGTTGACGCTATCCGCTTCGATCTGCTCGCCATTTACGTGCAGCATTGCAAATAAAAGCAGTAGACGCGGATTTCCCTGAGCAAATTGATGCCATTGGGCAATGGTGGCTACATCTAGCCCCTCCGTCGTTTGCGCGAGAAGCTGTGCAGCCTCTGGCAATGAGAGGTGTGACAATGTGTGCTGTGCCGACGTGTCGATAATCGGCCGCTGACCAAGCAACAACACAGGAGTCAACTCCACAAGCAGTTCAAGTAGCTCAAAAATGGCGAGATGCTCAGGATTCTGCAATTCTTCTCTTGAGGTGAGTAGTCGATCCGCTTCATCGAAGCAAAGTAGCGGCTGCAATTTCAAATCATGCGCGAGGTATCCCTGTAGCTGATTGTGGTTCTTCAATCGGCCGCCATCAACCATCAGTTGCAACCAAAGCGCAGATTGACCATGTTGATTGAGAAAATGGGCAAGGGAAAATAGTAAGCTGTTGTATTGATCGTTGAGCGGGGTACGGAATGTATACCAGAATGCGGGGGTCGTATCCCATTGATTATAAACGGCTGTCCCGACCGTTGTTTTCCCAGCTCCGCCCATGCCATTCAGCATGACAGACTGATTCTTGCTCAGTTGTTTCAGGATGGTTTGGATGAGGGGGGTTCGGCCGAAAATCGGCCGATGCAAACGCGGCTGCTCCAATCGAAATGTCGGCCGAACCAATTTAAGCAGCTCGATAATCAATGCCTCCACTGCCATTTTCAGGTGGTCGTAATAAGGTGCCTCGGTAAGACCAAGAAAGTTTACAATACCGCGTGTGTCGTTCGGCCTAGCAGATTTGGGGAAGTATTGGCGGAAGTAACGTAGTTCCAGCAATAGAAAATAGTAATGCCCCCCTTTATTGCCCATCATCAGACGTTTTGCGTCAACTATATCTTTTAGCTGTTTTTTTGCCTCACTTTTGCCTTTTGGCTCTCTCGATACGACAGGTAGCTCGTCCTCCCAAAGTTTCCGTGCGGCCTCAATGAACAAATTACGTAAAACTTGTCCACACGCCGTCGCGTCTTCCGAATGCTCCGTCTGTTCGAGCAAAACATGACCGAGAAAATAAGGGGTGGCAAGTGGTGAGTGCTGACCCAGCCAAGCTGGATCGTCGTAATGCTTAAGCGCGTCACGGACAATTTTCGAGAATAACTTACTTGGATCCATGGCAAATAACTTCCTTACCTGTTGCAAAAATTGTGAGACGACATTTAACCCTCAGAATAGATACTCACAATTTATACTGCCCATCACGCGACATGAGTTAAGTTGATTTTCACAGCAAGGCTACGATGATTACCGCGATCATTGAGATCCCCTTCCGCAGCACATCGGGTCAGCAACCATGTTATAGATACTGCCTGTTGCAAACTCTCCCGTATTGGGATTGTAGCCAATGTAGATAGTTGTTGATTCAGGACTAAAATCTGTAAGAGCCTCATCGGCTGAGTCAGAAATATCAATTGACATGGAAACTGCTTGGTTTTGATTAACTTGAAAGGAAAAGTTTTCCTCCTCTTGTTCGATTTCAACAAAAGCTCTTTCCTGAACAGATGCGGCACTGATCGTTGTACTTAATACCCTCCCGTGAGTTTCCAATATCACTTCATAAGGTGTTTCTCCGATATCTGGTCTTTCCCCTTCTATCGGTCTTGGATGAGTATCCCCGTTTACATCTGTTAGAGATTCGGGATTAACATCTGTATCAATACCAATTGTATCTGTGTTAGCATCGTTTATGTTTGTAGAGTTGCGCCCGCTTATAATCAGATTTTCATACACAAACAGTGGGCCGTCCCAAAAAGGGAAGTCATCCGATGGGGATACAAAATCAATATAATTTTCCACTTCGACAGATAGGTCACATGGGTGACGTTCAGCGCAAATATCATAATGCCCATTGGACAATTGCCATACCACCTTATGTAAGTTTAATGTATCGCAACTAATGTATCCATCACCCCCAAAGGTAATAAAATCTCTATTATCCCACAACACACGGCCGACGGTTTCACAGGATAATTTGCTTGCCTGAACTTTAAGCAGTTGTTGATTCATGTCATCCCCGTCAATCGCCTCCCATATCTCGACAAATTCAACAACCTCTAGCGTTCCTAGTTCATAGTCCTCAAGGCTATCACCCACTTCAATGTCCTGCTCCTCGTCAGCATACATGAGCGATGGATTTGCAACAAAAGTGAAACACCACCGGAAACGTAAATTCTCACCGGAATTAATCGGTTCAGAAGGTTCTATTAAAATGACATCGTCCTTTAGCTTTGGAATCGGTGCTCTAATGAATTGTTGCTGGAGAGAAGGATCGCAATAGCCTAATTCCTTTGCTGGATTAAGGTTATCAAAGTCATTTGCTTTCACATCTGCTGGATACGACCATATACCCAATACGATAAGTAGGAAGACACTGCCAAGAATAAACTGTTTGTACTGCATGATTTTTACTCCTTTGTAAATCGGGTTGTTAACCCGATAGTCGGATTAGCAATCCGACCTACGATTTTCATTCATTTGATGGTGAGCCACGCTCATGGTGTCTCCTTGAAAATGGTTGTGTGGATTATGTGTCATTCTGTCTTCACCCGCGTTCGCTACTTGAAACCAATGAAAGTCGATAAAGCTATTCATTCAAGAGAAGTTTGAGTCGTTAACGGTAACGAAACTTCGGTGTGACGACTACATAGCTGATTAAGTATCATCCGTTTATATGACAAGAATGTGATTGGGTGGCTGAATATCGGCCGCCTTTTTGCTCTTCTCTCATGTTCGCAATTGAACACACTCTTTCTAAACCGCCGACAAGTCTATCAGAATAGACAACTATAAAACTCTTGCATTTGACCCAATTTCTCTTCCTCTTTGCAAAGGTCATCTCACTTTAGTCATTCCACGTGTGCAACTCATTTAAGCCAGCGTTCTGCCAGAGTTTTTGGTTAAAAGGCAGGAGTTTTAACGACCACATTCCCCCTATACTCTGCATCGTGTCACTGAGACGGCACATAACGAGAAAAATTTAAGCAGCTAAGGTAGATAAAGAAACGATACGTTTCGCCCTTTAGAGGAGACATACAATATGCGAGGATGAATTTCTAGGAAAGACGCTGAGGAATAAAAAAAGCCGTCCGCCCGATGCGCGAACATTGGTAGACGACCCTTTTAGAATCTAATCCTCATGCTAACACACGCTCGTCTTCATCACAATATCTCGTATTTAGAAAATCACTTGTTTCTAAATCGGGACAACAGGAAATGTTCAGCATGAAAATTTACAACTTAAAAAGCAAAGTATTTGGACTATTTTCACTATTGCTACTCGCCACATCGTTACTCAGCCCCTCACAAATGGCCTATGCAAATTCTCCTAGAGAAGTTAGTTACGTTCCTCTTGGTGAAAATTGTTATAAAGTTGTTACTAGGGATGGTGAGCTAATAAAAATAAAGCGGGTCAGCAACTCACGATGCGAATGAGGCAATGAGCCTGTACAGAGTTCAAATATACATGTAAAAGCATGGGGAGATTACAGATTGTACATATAATTCTTTGGAAATAGTTCACTACGTTTCCTGTACATGTAATCATTCCTCCATTTAGTACTACAACGAGATTTGGTGTATCAGCCTTCGGCTTTAGCCGTAGGATTTTGGCAAAGTCTCGTTGTAGTATTAGGTTACTATGAAAAATAACATCGCCCGTTTTTCTCTGTTTCTTATGCTCTTGCTCGCCATAATGGTGAGTAATGTTGAGCAGTCGTCTGCAAAAACGACATTGACACCGTTATATTCAGTTGAAAACATCACCTTTTATCAAGAAGGTGTTCGCCCTGTTTGTATTGCCCATCACGTAGCACGTGAAGAGATGGATGAGCGCACAGGGGATGAAACGCTCAAGCTACTTTATCGTTTGCGTGATGATGTGTTTAGCCGTTCAGAGTATGGTCGTCAGTTGACCGACCTGTTTTACAAACACACTGGACGTATCACCTATTTATTGGCAACAAATCACCAACTGCGTGCTGATGCAGCTGATTTGTTAATCGAATTTGACGATGGAATTAGTCAAGTCGTAGGTGAGAAAAACCGTGCTGTTGTTTCTAAAGAGACACTCAATCACTTACAGACGTTCCTCGACGAACTTGCGACACTTGACCGCGAAACATCAAAAGATGGTGATCTCGCCAGTGCGATTGACATACAATCGAAGCAAATTGAATGGGATAGATTGGTTGGTTTGAGCTATACAGAGGCATGGAAGCAAGTTTCGCAAGCGAAACGCTAATTGACACAAGCAGGACTTCTGCTTCTCTGTTGCGCCTATCTGCAAATGCAGATGGGTGCAATTTTGATTTCGGCCGCCACCAAAACAAACTTTTCACAGTGAGAAAATGAGAACGAGAAAGCAACCAAATCGCTTTCTCGCTGAACGGCCCCTACTTTTGCAATTGATGGCTTTCGCCGCTACCTTTTTATCTCAATCCAGCAATCCGCATCCCATCATCCAAAATTGCCTGCACCTTATCTTCGTGGGTTGTCTCACAGTAGACGCGGATAATTGGCTCCGTTCCGCTAAAGCGCACCAACAGCCAACCGCCATCCTCCATGATGAACTGGTTGCCGTCAACTGTTACCTTGTCGATCACTTTGAGACCGCCGATTGTGTTGGGCATTGCCTTGCCGACACGTTCTAGAATGGCGGGTTTATCGGCCGCATCAAACTGACTATCAATCCGATCATAGTGATGAGACCCAACCATTTCAAACAAAGTGTCCATCAATTGTGATGGCTTTTTGCCCGTCTTAACCATCAAATCGAGCAGATAAAGACCTGCTAAAATGCCGTCCCGCTCTGGGACATGCCCACGAAACGCATAACCGCCGCTCTCTTCACCGCCAATTAATGCATCGACTTCGACCATTTTTGGCGCAATATATTTGAAGCCAACGCCCGTTTCGTAGACTGGCACATCGTAACGTCTCGCCAGCTTATTGAGCATTTTTGTCGTGGAGATTGTCTTGACAATTGGGCCACGATCTCCGCGTACTTCTAGGAAGTAGTAGCCTAGCAAGCCATAAACGCGCAGTTGGTCGATAAATTTGCCATTTTCGTCCCCAAAACCGACGCGGTCTGCGTCGCCATCGTTGATGATAGCGACATCCGCCCCGATCTTTTGCACAAATGAGAGACCATGATCGACGTTGGGCGGAATCGGTTCTGGGCGACTCATGAAGGGGAAAATCGGGTTGCGCTCATTGTGGACTTCGGTGATTTTTGTCGCACCGTCGCCGATTAAGTTTGGGAACCAACCCGCGCCGTTACCCCACATACAATCGACCAGCACGTTGTAACCAGCCGCTTTGATTGGTGCGAAATCGACGAGGCTTTTGAGTCGTTCGATGTAGGCGGGGTTCGGGTCAAATTTCTTGACTAAGCCATCGCTCATCGCATCATCTAATTTCATCGTCGCCACGTCTGTGACAGAATCGGGGATTAATGCTTCGATCTTCTTGAGATCATGCGGGGGAATTGCGCCGCCGTTGGGGTCGCGCACTTTGAAGCCACAATCTTCAGGTGGGTTGTGACTGGCGGTGATGTTGATTGCGCCGCCGGTGTTGAGATTTTCGGCCGAAAAACTGATCGCGGGTGTCGGTGTCGCTCCATCCGTCAGCCAAACGTTAATCCCGTTTGCCGCCAATACACTCGCCGCCGTCGCTGCAAAGCCGTTGGCCTGAAAGCGTTTATCATGCCCAACAACAATGCCCTTATCAGCTAGCCCTTGCTGCTTCAGAAATTCCGCAAAACCTTGCGTTGTGCGACGCACGTTGTCGAAGGTGTAGCCCTCTGCAATTCGCGCCCGCCATCCATCTGTTCCAAATTTGATCTTATTTGTCATAAGGGAGAAGTTGTAAGTTGTCGGTTGCAACTCACATCACATAGGTGTTTTGCCACTTTTTATCAGCTTAATGTCTGCATCGACCATCATTTCGACAAGCTCTTTGAATGAAACCTCTGGCTCCCAACCAAGCGCTCGTTTTGCTTTGCCGGGATCGCCAACAAGCAGATCAACTTCGGCCGGACGCATAAAGCGTGGGTCTTGTGTCACATACTCTCGCCAGTCGAGATCAACATAGCTAAATGCTGCATCAACGAACTGCTCGACCGACCACGTTTCACCTGTTGCAATGACAAAATCTTCCGGCTTGTCTTGCTGCAACATCAGCCACATCGCTTTGACATAATCACCCGCAAATCCCCAGTCGCGTCGTGCATCGAGATTGCCCAACGGCAATGTGTCGGTAAGTCCGAGCTTGATCTTGGCAACATAATAGGTGATTTTGCGCGTGACAAATTCTAAACCGCGACGAGGCGATTCATGGTTAAACAAGATACCCGACGTGGCGTGCATGTCATAACTTTCACGGTAATTTATCGTGATCCAGTGACCATACACCTTGGCAACGCCGTAGGGGCTGCGCGGGTAGAACGGCGTATCTTCCTTTTGCGGGACAGCCTGTACCTTACCGAACATCTCGCTACTGCTAGCTTGATAAAAACGAATTTTTGGGTCTATGATGCGGATCGCGTCCAACATGCGCGTAACACCCAATGCGGTCGCCTCAGCCGTGAAGACTGGTTGATCCCATGAGGTCGGCACAAAAGATTGTGCAGCCAAATTATAGACTTCCGTCGGCCGATGCTCCTCCAAAATATGCACAAGTGAAAATTGATCGAGCAAATCACCTTGCACGATCTTGATTTTGTCCTGAATATGTTCTGTACGATGGAAATTGATCGTGCTTGTACGACGTACCATGCCGATGACATCGTATCCTTTTTCGAGTAGAAATTCTGCTAAATAGGAGCCGTCTTGCCCCGTGATTCCTGTTATCAATGCTGTTGGCATTGGCCTTTTCCTCTTCTGTAGTTTCAACCACAGGCTATGTTAGAGCGTGCGCTTAAGCGCACTGTCGTTGCTTATTAGTATCTGTTTGAATTGGACAGATTATAACGGAGGGGGTGGGTGATACAAACTTAGTGAGGCGAAGGTTAGTTGGCGGTGGGAAGGCGTGAGGATTGCGTTAAGTTTTTACGCGGGAATCGGCCGATCACCACCACCGTATCGACTCATGGCGTAGCCAATCCGAAGTCCGGCACCTTATTTTCCAAGAATTGTGCAATGAGCGCAGTATACTCGTCTGGATTGCCATGAAAGGGCGTTCCGTGACGTTCAGCCCAATCAGTCAAATGAAATTCTGTCATCACTTGATTGCTGGCTTGATAGATCGCTTCAGAATGTGTGGCAGGCGTGAAGCCATCTTCGCGGATATGCAGCAGTAAAATAGGCGTTGTTTTGTCAACAACCGCATTTTGTGGCGAGACAGCATCAAACTCAATATCGGCGCGTGCCTCTGCAATTGCAATGGCGACTGGCACAAATGGATTCACAATCGCGCCAAACTGCGCCTGCCCTTGATGGGTCACAATGGTTTCCATGTCCTGATAAGCTGAATCCGCAATGATAAAGGCTAAATCATCGCGCAGGTCGAGTGTCTGCAAGCTGGTCGCCGCGCCATAAGACGACCCCATCAGGCCGATTTGTGACGCATCTAAGCCCGTTCGCTCGATGACCCAATCAACAACCGCCACCGCGTCTTGCTTTTCATAGAAGCCAAACGTGTGGAATGCCTCGTCACTTTCGTTATGTCCGCGTGCATCATACATGGCAACATCGCAGCCACGCTCCCAAAACATCGGAACATATTCTAGCTGTGAGTAACGATGACCGGTGTACCCATGTAAAAAGACGACCGCACACTCACCGGCAAGTTCATTGTCAAAAAAAGTGGTGGCGATGGTCGCGTCAGCCCCTTCGATTTGAGCCTGTTCAATAGCTGCAATCGTCAGATCGGGTATATCCTCCTCGAGATAGTCGGTGATCGGCCGAGCCGAACGTGTCGGCGACGCAATGACCATAGTCGCAAAATACCAGCCAATGCCCACATACAGCACGGCAAGAAGGAGGAGAGGCAAGATGTATCGTTTTTTCATTATGCTAGGCAACCCAACCGCGCAACTGTACCGCCTCTGCAACCCGCTGCACGGCAACGAGATAGGCTGCCACGCGCATATCTACCCCCTGTCTTTGTGACATCTTGTAGACACCTGCAAACGCTTGGCTCATCTTGCGGTCAAGCTGACGATTGACATCTTCTTCGTCCCAATAAAGCTGGTAGGAATTCTGCACCATCTCGAAATAAGAGACGATCACACCGCCCGCGTTACAGAGAAAGTCGGGGATGATAAAGATGCCGTTTGTGTTGAGAATATCGTCTGCGTCGGGCGTGGTGGGGCCGTTTGCCAACTCTGCAATAATTTTGGCTTTGACATCGGCCGCATTACGCCCCGTCAACTGGTTTTCAATCGCGGCGGGAATCAGCACATCAACCTCAAGTGTCAACAAAGCTGCATTGGTGATATCCTCTGTGCCGCTCATGCCAGCCACTTGTCCCGCACGACGCAAATGGCGGCTCAAATCATCATAGGTTAGTCCATCTTCGCTATAGGTTCCGCCAAACTCATCACTGACGGCGACGACTTTCATGCCTAGAATCTCGGTTGCCAGCTTGACAGCATAGGAGCCGACATTGCCAAACCCCTGTATGGCACACGTCGCGCCCTCCAGTTTCATGTTTAATTTTTTTGCTGCTTCGCGGATGGCGATGATACCACCCATGGCGGTGGCGGCGGTGCGACCGGCCGAGCCGCCCAGCGGCAACGGCTTGCCGGTGATGACACCCGGTTCATGTGTCCCTTTGATCGTTTCATATTCATCCAGCATCCACGCCATAATCTGCGGGTTGGTGTACACATCAGGGGCCGGCACATCGTGCGTCCCGCCAATAAAGCGAGCAATACGGCGCATGTAGCCACGTGAGAGGCGTTCTAATTCGGTTTGGGACAGTTCACGTGGGTTACAAATGACACCCCCTTTACCACCGCCAAGCGGGATGTCCGCGACCGCCGTTTTCCACGTCATCCATGCAGCGAGGGCGCGAACGGTGTCGATTGTTTCATCGGGATGGAAGCGAATCCCTCCCTTTGCAGGCCCACGGGCATCATTATACTGCACGCGGAACCCTTTGAAGATGCGTGTTGAGCCGTCATCCATGCGGACGGGAATCAAAAAATGAAACTCGCGCATTGGGTCACGCAAAAAAGAATGCATCGCGGGTGCAAGTTGGAGATGTTCGGCCGCTTCATCTAGCTGGTGCTGGGCAATCTCGAATGGGTTGAGATTTTCTCTGGTCATGTGACTTGCTCCTCTGTAAATAAGGATGAAGGATGAAGGATGAAGGATGAAAGAAGACGGTCATCCTGTCATTTTCATTTCTTCGTGGTGCGCTTCGCGCATGTTGTCTCCTGTGAAAAGAAGGATGAAGGAAGAGTACATTCTGTCATTTTCATGCCTTCACTGGTGAACCGTTAAGTTTATACTAGTTCTTTTGTTTATGCTTTAATCGAGATATTTGTATAGTTTAACCAAGTGAGAGCGGCTTGGATATAGGCAATTTTACCATGTCTCATTTCTGTGTCGTCAGATGCTCAGAGATAGATTATGATTTCGATACATCTTCTATGGTTATACAGCTTTTGACTGCTCTGCTCTCTTCTCTTTTCGTCGTTCTGCTTGCCATCTGGCGTAAGTGGCTGACCCCATCGGGAGCGGCGGCGGCTGTTGTAATTGGGACAATGATATTGGGCTTGGGTGGCTGGCTGTGGGGGGTCTTGTTGGGGGCATTTTTTGTCAGTTCGAGTCTGCTGTCGAAATTTAAGGATAGAGAGAAGCGGGGGATTTCGGCCGAGAAATTCGACAAGACCAACCGGCGCGATCATGGTCAGGTGTTTGCAAATGGCGGCATCGGCGCACTAATCGCACTGCTTAACATCCTCTTTCCTCATGCGGCATGGTTTCCGCTCTATCTCGGCACAATCGCCACCGTCAATGCTGATACATGGGCGACCGAACTCGGCACGTTGAGCAAACGACTGCCACGCCTTATCACCACAGGTCGCACCGTTGAGGCTGGTACATCCGGCGGGATTTCGCTCATTGGAACAACCGCAACCTTTTGTGGCGGGTTGCTAATCGGCCTCATCGCGGCCTTGTGGCTGCGCGAAGATGTTTGGCGGCTGTTGTTGATGGCTAGCATTGGCGGATTAACGGGCAGTCTGTTTGATAGCCTGCTCGGCGCGACCGTTCAGCAAATCTACTGGGATGACCTCAAGCAAAAAGAGACTGAGAAACCGGTAAAGAACGGCAGAGTTATGCAACCATTGCGCGGCTGGTCATGGATGACAAATGATGTTGTCAATCTGCTTGCGTCTATCATTGGCGGCTTCGTTGCGCTTCTAATCGCTCATGTTTGATGTTTCTAGCCCGGCTCCGCCTCCGAGCGTGACTCATGGCGCAGCAACCCTCTAAATGCGTCGATTGCCGTATTGTTCTCGTGAACGACTTTATATACCTCATGCGTGATTGGCATTGAAACCCCATATTTTTCCGCCAGTTCCATCACGACGGCGACTGACTTGACCCCCTCCGCGACCATCGACATTTCAGCGATCACTTCGTCTAGCGAACGCCCCTGCCCAATCTGGAAACCGACGGTGCGGTTGCGGCTTAACTTACTGGTGCAAGTTGCAACTAGATCACCCATTCCTGTTAAGCCAGCAAATGTCTCTGGTCGGCCGCCCATCGCTACCCCCAAGCGCGTCAACTCTGCCAAACCGCGCGTAATGATAGCAGAACGAGTATTGTCGCCCGCGCCTGTGCCGTCGCCCATTCCGGCGGCGATGGCTATTACGTTCTTCAACGCGCCTCCCAGCTCGCACCCTACCACGTCATCGTTGGTGTACACGCGAAATAGCCCTGTGCTAAAGACCTCCTGCAATGCTCTGGCGATTGTGTCGTCAACCATTGCAATAACGCTAGCGGCCGCTTGCCCTGCCATAATCTCGCGTGCCAAATTTGGACCTGTTAGCACGCCCGCAGGATGACCGGGCATCACCTCTTCGATAATTTGCGTCATTCGCATCTGTGAGCCGCGCTCTAGCCCCTTGGCAAGGCTAACGATGGGGATCCACGGTCGGATAGACGGCCGAGCCTGTTCAAGGATGCCGCGAAAGCTCTGCGCGGGAATCCCCATAACGATCACATCGGCATCTGCAACCGCTTCCTCAATCGAATGGGTTGCGACGAGATTTTCATGCAGTTTGGCGTTTGGTAGATATTTTGTATTGGTGTGTTGTGTGTTGATTTCGTCAACTGTTGCGGCATTTCGCGCCCAAATTTTTGTGGGGGCATTACGTGCAGTCAGTGAGGCGACTGTCGTTCCCCATGAGCCACCGCCGAGCAAGCCAATGTGTAGTGGATTCATTGTGTTCTCCATTTGAATGTTTGGAATAGTATACAATGATTTTATCAGGCTCAGTGATGGAGAAGTCGGCCGATTGTCTCTTAATTATCCTTAAAACTTCTTAGAGCGATAGATTAACCCCTAAGACGCAACTTACAATATGAACAAATTATGCTATGATGCGAAGAGTTGGCTGACACGCAGTTGGCAGTAAATTTTAGGTTGGATATTATCGGCCGCATAAGGTTCCATAATCAAACAATGAAGACAGTTCAACAATGGTTCGTAACAGTTGCGCTCGCCAGCATTGGCGTGGTTGTGGTATTTATTATCGTATCGGCACAGGTATCATCGGACAATGGCTCCTCTGACACGGACGTTCTGCAAGCTCCCAGCGATCAACAAGAATTCATTTTGATAGCAACGCCAATCCCTTCCATTGAACTACAGGCAACCTTGCCACCGGCCGCTACAATTGCCCCACAGGGTCTTGAACATAGCGTAGCGAGCGGCGAAACGCTGGGAACAATCGCAAACCTCTATTGCCTCACATGGCAAGAGTTGGCTGCTTACAATCAACTTAGCGATCCAGACAACTTAAAAATCGGTCAGGTTCTTAAAATCCCTAGTGAATGTTGATCAACAATCCAGTTCGCCATGTTTATTGTGGGTGTGACTCGACCACTTTCTGCTTTTCTGTCAATCGGCCGAGTTTATTGAGCGTTTCGCGCCATGTCACTTTTGATAGCCCCATGCGCTGTCGAATCAAGTCATCATCTATACCAGCGTTGTAGTCACGCAATGCCGAAATCCAGCGCAAATTCTCAAATGAGAGCGCACCCCCCTCTAGTCCAGCCTCTTCCGCCACATCGCGCAAAACATACTCCAGATTACGTGCGGTGCAGGTAAATAGCGTATTTGTCGGCTCATATTCTTCAAGATAATCATCCAAGACCTGTAGCCATTCAGGGTCAAGCGCAATTTTTCGCTCTTTATAACGCATCTTGGGGTTTTTGTAGCGCACAAACAGATAGGGTTCATCATCACGCTCAATATGGTTTGGCACAATTCCCATTGCCTCCCCCTTCTTAATCCCTGTCTTCAATATCAGTGTCAACAATAGATGGGGACGACTATCTTGCTTGCTACTCTCCTCGTGCGTGTAGATCGCCTCGGTCACGGCGAGCGCTTTCTCAATATCTTCTTCCACTGGCACGGTAGGTAATGGGCTTGCTACACTGCGCTGCGCGACCGGTGTTGCCGGATCAACGACCAACACATCTGCTTTGTTGAGCCACCCAAAAAACACTTTGAGCGTCGTCACGCGCCGTGCATACGTCTTTGCGCTGCAAGAAACGCCACGCTCATACGCCATCCATTTGAGAAAATCGTTCAGATCGTCTGTGCCAATCGCGCCAACTGGCTGTCCAATGCCGACGTACTTTCCTAGCAAGCGTAAATCACTGGCGAACGCCTTTTGCGTATGAATGGAAAAGCCTTCCTCTTCCATGTGATGTTGAAATGCACCAATTGCCGCTTGCAAGGGCGTTTCGGTTGTGACCCGCCGTGAATCAGCGGGAAGGAGTTCTTCTGGGATTAAGTTTGGTTGTTTGTCGCTCATTGGCACTCTCTATATTTTCGTGTAGCTCTCGAAAGGATAAAACATCTGTGCTGAAATGTCAATTAGCCTCACAGAGTGTATTCAGGAATAGATTGCCATCGCTCAAGCATGTTTTGTGGCTCGGTAGGCTCATTCGTTCCGCTTAGGCGTTCGGAAATTTTGTTCTTGACGACGAACAACCGTTCGTCTATACTGGTAGACATAAGTGTGTCTCGATCAATTATCCCACTGAGAAGGTGGATGGAGCTTGAAAATGGCTAAGAAAGATATGTCCGAACGTCAAAAAAGCATTTTGCGGTATATTGCCGATTACATTGCTGAGAACACTCGCCCACCGACTATTCGGGAAATCGGCCGAAATGTCAAAATATCCTCAACCTCTGTTGTTAACTATAATCTCACCCGTTTAGTCGAAAAAGGAATGATCGAGCGCGAATCAGAGGTGTCACGCGGTTTACGTTTGACTGATAAATCGCGCAAGTTTTTAGGGTTTAGCAGCACCTCGAAGGTTGTCAATGGCTCACTACACGTTCCATTCTTAGGGGCGATCGTTGCAGGTGAACCAATCGAGTCATTTGAAGGCAATGGTGAGGACATGGTGGAAATCGGCGCAGTCATGTTCAAAAACAATACTGAAAATCTTTATGCCCTGCGCGTGAAAGGTGATTCGATGATCGATGCGATGGTCAATGAGGGGGACATTGTTATCCTACGTCATCAATCAACCGCCAACGACGGGGATATGGTCGCAGCATGGATTTCTGGTGGTGAAGACATCACAACGTTGAAATACTTTCACCGCGAAGCAGACAGTGTGCGTCTTGAGCCAGCCAATCCAAATTACGAAGCCATCTACGTTGCCCCTGAAAAAGTACAAATTCAGGGCAAAGTAGAGATGATTATTCGTCATCCATAGACTAAGTTGAGATAACACTTTTTGGAAGGGGCGGTTCTTTGTGAATCGCCTTTTTCGTTTCTATATTTCCACGATCACAGCGGCCGCTTTGTCGGCATTCCGGGGCGACGCGGGTATTTTGCCGGCGTGGGGGATTGTTTGGTGATGGTGACGAGCGTGTGTGGATCAGGGCGATTGGGAAGATGGATGGGCGTGATGGTGGGCAAGGCGCCGCCAAGTGTTGTGATGGCGTGATGGGACTCGGCCGATTCCACCTCCCCCCAACTTCCCTTCATTGCCAACATCCTGCCCCCAACTTTGACCAATGGCAACAGATATTCTGCCAAAATGCGCGTGTGGGCGACGGCTCGGCCGATTGCCCAATCGAACTGCTCACGATAGTCTATGTGCTGCCCCAACGCTTCAGCCCGCTCCGTCACAATCTTCACAGGTCCTAAACCTAAGTCTTCCACCAACACCCGCAAAAAATCTGTTTTCTTACCAACGCTATCCGCCAATGTCAAATTCATCGCGGGGAACAAAATTTTGAGTGGCACACCCGGAAATCCTGCCCCCGTTCCCACGTCGATCACGCGCTGCCGATTCAGGTTTCCCATGACAAGCGCACAGGTTAGCGAATCCAAGAAGTGACGCACGATTACGTCTTCCGGCTCTACAATGCGCGTCAGGTTGGTGTGGCTATTCCAGGCTGTCAGCAGGGTCAGGTAGCGGTCAAACTGTATGACCTGTCGAATATCGAGGGTGATATTATAAGATTGGGCGAGAACGGCGAGTTGCTTTGCGTGCATATTTGCCTAAGCAGACGAGTATCTACTCTACATAATGTGTGTCAATCCCTGTATACTAACCGAACAATTGTAATAGCCAAAAGGAAGGCACATGGGCACCTCAAAAAGTTTAGACAACGACCTCAATATCCTCGAACGCTTTGCAGAGTTAACACCAACCTATCTCAGCAGCGAGGCACTTTTTTACCCAACCGGCCCGAATATCCCCGAAATGACGTTTGGCGGTATTTTACTAAGGCAGCACCGTTTGCTATTGTTAAAACATTTACTTCATCTACCCGAACAGTATCGTTTGGACGTTGCGATTGCCAACTTTCAGGCAGCCCTTGACAATAATATCGTTCGTTTTGAGAAGAAGTGCTACCGTGAACTTAGCGCACGCTTGAGACAGTGGAAAGAGTATTTGCGCGATCTACAGCAGGACAAAAGTGTTTTTAGCTATTACAAATCGGCCGTTGAGCCACGTGTCATGATCGATGTCATTTTGCAGCAGTTAAACCTCCCCCCCTATTCACCACCTGAATACACACAGGAGCGCGTGCTTAAGTTAGACGTGTTGTTGCAGATGCGCTGGCTGGATGGTGCGTTTGTGTGGCATGAGGCGTGGCAGCCGGCCTATCCGCACGAAACGTTTTGGTATTTGTATGGGTCGCCAGCGTAGCGTTATTGACTGTCGCCAGCCTTGGAGAAACAATTATGTCGGATGAGCAGAAAAATGAAAAAGAGACCGCCCAAATACCTGAAGAACAGGTTGTCGTCACGCAAAACAGTGTAGAGATCGACAGGAAGGAGATTCATTACACGGCTACGACGGGGACGATGCTGTTGCGCGAAGAGGATGAAAAGGAGGGTCACAAGCCAAAGGCTGCAATTTTTTATGTTGCCTACACGAAGAATGCGGCAGAGCCACAGGATCGGCCGGTCACTTTTGCCTTTAATGGAGGGCCGGGGTCATCCTCAGTCTGGCTACACATGGGGTTGATCGGGCCACAGCGCGTCTTGTTTGATGATGTCGGCAACATGACTCGGCCGCCCTATCAGCTCGTCAACAACGAATTTTCGCTACTCGATGTGAGTGATGTCGTGTTTATTGATCCAGTTAGTACAGGGTTTAGCCGCGCTGTGCCGGGCGAAAAGGCCAGTCAGTTTCATGAATTTGAGAAGGACATTCAGTCAATTGCCGAATTCATCCGTCTGTGGACGACGCGCAACAATCGCTGGTCGTCGGCAAAATTTATCTGTGGCGAGAGCTATGGCACGACGCGCACAGCCGCGTTGAGCGGCTATCTACAAAATGAGTTCGGTATGTATCTCAACGGACTGTTGATGATTTCAGCCATACTGAACTTCCAGTCAGGCTTTTTCCATATTGGCAACGATATGCCTTATATTTTGTATTTGCCTGTTTATGCTGCGACTGCTTGGTATCATCGGAAGCTAGACGCTGATTTGCAGGCATTGGCCTTGACTGAGCTTTTAGCACAGGTCGAGACATTTGCGGAAGGGGAGTATGCCACAGCGATGATGCTGGGCAGCAAGCTCGGCACGGTGCGCGAAAAAGAGATCGCCGATGTCCTCGCACGATACATTGGGGTCACGCCTGACTTCGTGCAGCGCAACAACCTCCGCATCGAACTGCATCGCTACATCAAAGAGTTGCGGCGCGATGAGCGGGTGACTGTCGGCCGATTAGACTCACGCTTCACCGGCATCGACCGCGATGCAGCCGGCTCAGTCTATGAATATGACCCCAGCTATACCAACATTCAAGGTCCCTATACCGCCGTTCTCAACGACTATGTGCGGCGCGTATTAGGCTTTGAGAGTGATTTGCCCTATGAGATTTTAACTGGCAAAGTTCAACCATGGGATTATGGCAAAAAATATGGCAATCAATACGTCAATGTCGCGGAAACGTTGCGCGGCGCAATGAGTCGAAATCCCTATTTGCGCGTTCTCTTTGCTAATGGCTACTATGATTTAGCCACTCCCTACTTCGCCACTGAATACACGGTCAATCATCTACAACTCGATGCCTCTCTAACCGACAATATCGACCTGACCTACTATGAAGCAGGCCACATGATGTACGTACATAAGCCATCGCTTGTGCAGTTGGCAGAAGACATGCGCGAATTTGTACGCAAAAGCAGTTGAGCGGACTTTGTCTCCGCATACATATAAATCTATGAGTGAACTTTCTCTCGTCAGCGTCGGACCCGGCGACTTGAACTATTTACTGCCCATTGTCAAGAATGTGGTGGAATCGGCCGAAATTATAATCGGCTACACCCTCTATCTCGACCAACTCAAGCCTTTTCTGAGCGACGACCAACAGCTCATCGAAAGTAAACTCGGTCGTGAAATCGACCGCGCGACGCAGGCAATTGACCTTGCCGCCAGTGGAAAACGGGTCGCGCTGGTCAGCAGCGGCGACATCGGTGTGTACGCGATGGCCTCGCCTGTCTTTGACGTGTTGCGAAAGCGTAACTGGGATGGCACACACCCAACCGTCACTGTCTATCCCGGCATCTCGGCAATTCAGGCAACAGCGGCGCGTGTCGGTGCGCCGCTTGGTCACGATTTTTGTACGATCAGCCTCAGCGATTTACTGACTCCGTGGGAGATGATTTTGCGGCGCGTCAAGGCGGCCGCATGGGGTGATTTTGTGGTTGGATTCTACAATCCGCGCAGTCAAAAGCGGCATTGGCAGTTGGGGGTTGCACTGGAGATTTTGCGAGAATTTCGGCCGCCCGCCACCCCCGTCATCATCGCCCGCAACATGACACGCCCCGATGAGCGCGTCACACTCACCACGCTCGCCGACGTTGACCCGGCCGATGTTGACATGTTCACGCTCGTTCTCATCGGCAATAGTCAAAGCTATACCTTAGCGAGTAAAATGGCAACTCCACGCGGATATGTCAGTGAACAGAACAATCCAAAATCCAAAATCCAAAATCCAAAATCTAAAATCCCCAAAACCTATCCTATCGCCCTGCCACATCTCGCTGGCGCGAAATGTGTCGTTGTGGGCGGTGGGACAGTGGGGGCACGCAAGGTGAAGGGGTTGGTCGATGTTGGGGCAGCTGTGACGGTGGTAGCGGGGGAAATTTCGGCCGATTTACAATGTTTAGTCGAAAATGGCACGATCAATTGGATAGCGCGTGATTTTCAAAAAGGGGATTTGGTTGGGGCAAAATTGGCATTTGTGGCGACGAATGTGCGCGAGGTGAATGCGGCGGTTTCGGCCGAAGCTCACGCACTCGGCATTCTGCATTCGGTCGCAGACGCGCCTAATGAAGGGGATTTTTACTCAATGGCAATGATACGACAAAAGAGTAGCGTCATCGCTATCGGCACAGACGGCGAAAATCCAACACACGCGAAAAAAACGAAGCAACGTATCGCCCAGTGGCTCTCTGAAAAATAATGTATTCTGCTCAATTACAGTTAACACCCGAAGAACAGGCAATGCTAAATGGCAAACACGGCGCGGCTAAAAAACTGGCAATGTCTGTCATTGTGCGGATGGCGCGATTTTATGGCGTGTCGCGGTTGCTTGAAATTACAGCCGCGCACATTGATAGCTCCGTCTACTTTGGCGCGGCCGGCTTAGAGTTTGCGGAGCGACTGGCAGAGCTTGGCGCACAAGTCAGCGTGCCAACGACGCTCAACGTCAGCGCGGTGGACGAACATCATTGGCAGGAGTGGGCGGTTCCGCCTGAGTGGGCGAGTGCAGCGCGGCGGCAGATGGTCGCGTATGAGTCGATGGGCTGTCGGCCGACGTGGACATGCGCGCCCTATCAAGTCGAGTTGACCCCCAAATTTGGGCAGCAAATCGCTTGGGGCGAATCGAGCGCGATTGTCTTTGCCAACTCCGTTTTGGGCGCACGCACAGCGCGTTATCCCGACTTAATGGACATCTGCGCGGCGATTACAGGACGTGTGCCAGAGGCGAGTTTACATCTGACGGAAAATCGGGCGGGGCAGTTAATTTTGGATTTAGCGGGGGTTTCGGCCGATATTCAAACCCAATCCACCTTCTATCCCGTTCTCGGAACCCTACTCGGTCAGCTAGCTGGCAATAAAATCCCCATCGTCAACAACTTTGTTGGCACGCCGACAGAAGATGACCTAAAAGCGTTGGGGGCTGCAAGTGCCAGCACAGGCGCAGTCGCTCTATTTCACATCGTCGGCGTGACCCCTGAAGCACCGACGCTTGGGGCTGCGACTCAAGGGCGCAAAGATGTGCCAACGATCCAGGTGACGCAAAAGATGGTGCGCGATGCGTGGCGATTGCTGACAAAGGCAAGTGGTAATGAGCTAGATATGGTCATTTTGGGCAGCCCACACTTTTCGTTGGCTGAATTTAAGACGCTGGCTCCGCTCGTTGCGGGCAAGAAGAAGCATCCCGACGTTAAGTTTCTGGTTACGTCAAGTCGTGCAATGGCGGCATTAGCACATCGAGCAGGACTATTGGAGCCACTCAAGGCGTTTGGAGCGCAAATCACGCTTGACACGTGTATCTTGGTCTCCCCAATGTTGCCGCCGAACATCAAGCGATTGATGACTAATTCGGGCAAATATGCCTATTATGCGCCGGGTTTGTTGCAGACAGAGATCACGTTTGGCAGTCTGGAGGATTGTGTAAACTCGGCCGTTGCAGGCAAAATTATGCGGGATGAAACCTTATGGAACTAAAAGGACAAGTGATTGAGGCGGGTGAGGTGGCGGGGAAATTATTGGTTTCGGCCGAGCCGCTGTCCTTTTGGGGTGGCTACGACTACCACACGGGCAACATCATCGACCAACGCCATCCTCTCGTGGGGAAATGTGCTGCGGGGCGTATTCTCGCCTTGCCCTTTACACGTGGGTCAAGCTCAACAACGGCAGTTCTGCTCGAAGCGATCAAGGCCAAAACCGCCCCCGCAGCCATTATTACAACTGCTCCCGACTCCTTTTTCGCCCTCGCCTCGATTGTCGCCGATGAAATGTATGGAACACCTGTCCCTCTCATTAGTCTAAATGAAGAACAATTCTCACACCTCCGCAACGATCACCCGATAACTATTCAACGGGATGGCACGCTAACACTTGAGTTTGAGTAAAATTGTGTGTACATTACCTTCTTACTCTTGAGAACAAAACAGTGGTGTCAGTTCACACTCATCTGATCATGTTACGCCATGCTATAATGTGATCAACTTTGTAGAAGTCCCCACAGGAGAATTATTATGCAGCGTAAGCACTGGCTATTGAGCGCGTCGTTAGTTGGCATTTTCATGTTGATTTTTGCCGCCACCGCGCTCGCCGACACGATCTACACCGTTCAATCTGGTGACACTCTCAACAAAATCGCTCGACGCTTTGACACATCTGTGCAAGCAATCGCACAGGCAAACAATATCGTCAATCCCAACTATATTTATGTTGGGCAACAGTTGACCATCCCCGATGGCAATAATCCACCTCCCACAACGCAACCGCCTACACCCACACCGTCAGATGGTGGCAACCCAGAGACGTATGTGGTGCAGGCAGGTGATACACTTTCACGAATTGCTGCACGCTTTGGTGTGACCCTCAACGCACTGGCACAGGCAAATGGGATTGCTAACCCCAACTATATTTACGTGGGACAGGTGCTAACTATTCCGGGTGGTGGTAGTAATCCGAC
Organism: uncultured Ardenticatenaceae bacterium; assembly: GCA_964389925.1. Classification (GTDB taxonomy): domain Bacteria; phylum Chloroflexota; class Anaerolineae; order Promineifilales; family Promineifilaceae; genus CALECP01. The sequence continues at coordinate 21,181 of CAYMGE010000046.1, read as the reverse complement.
ACCGCAACCAACACAGCCGGCGACAATACAACCAACCTCACAGCCACCGCAGCCAACACCAACACCATCAACGGGAAATCCGACGACCTATGTTGTGCAGTACGGGGATACGCTGGTCAGCATTGCACAACGATTTAACGTCTCGTTATCCGCGCTGGCGCAGGCAAATGGGATTGCTAATCCTAACTATATCTATGTCGGGCAGGTGTTGACCATTCCGGGAACAGGTGGCGAGCCACAGCCCACACCGACTCAACCGCCCCCAACTGCGATCCCAACTCAAACATCTCCGCCACCGACAGCGATCCCAACTCAAACGTCCCAACCACAACCAACTGCAACATCCCAACCGCAGCCAACGGCAACCGCGACTCAACCCCCACAACCAACGGCAACCAATGAGCCTCCCCCTCCAGATCCGCTGGGCGGTTTCCATCTCGGTGGCCAAACGCACACCTTTGCAAATCCGGGCTTGATGCAAGATACAGGCATGACGTGGGTGAAATTCCAGCACAAATGGACACCGGGTGAGAGTGGTGACGTTGTCGCTGGACGTATTAGCGCAGCGCACAATCAAGGTATGCAGGTTCTTTTGAGTATGCCGGGCGCAAACGTCTATCCGACATCAATTGACTTTGACGCGTATGTTGACTTTTTGGGAAGCGTCGCCGCCTTGCCAGACCCACCGGATGCGATTGAGGTTTGGAATGAGATGAACATCGACTTTGAATGGCCGGCTGGCTCGATTAGTCCACAACAGTATCTCGACCGCATGTTGAAGCCGGGTTATACGGCGATCAAGAATGCAAACTCAAGCATCAAGGTCATCAGCGGTGCGCCTGCGCCAACAGGCTTCTTTGGTGGGGGTTGTGCTGCCAACGGCTGTGATGACAAGCCATACATGGAAGAGCTTGCACGCCTAGGTGCGGGTCAGTATATGGACTGTATCGGTGTACATTACAATGCAGGTGCGACCTCACCAAATGCGACGACCGGACATCCGGCCGATAGTGGCGATGGTCACTATAGCTGGTACTATCAGCCGACGATTGACGTGTACTTTAATGCTTTCGGCCGAGCCATCCCCATCTGTATCACCGAAATAGGCTACGTCTCAGGCGAAGATTTTGGCGGTTCACTGCCACCCAACTTCTGGTGGGCAGACGGCACGTCATTGCGAGAACACGCCAACTGGCTGGCAGAAGCCGTCGCACGCGCACGCAACAGTGGATATGTTCACATGTTCATCGTCTTCAACGTCGATTTCACCTATTATGACCCAGCAGGTGACCCACAGGCAGCGTATGCGTTGATTCGACCAGATGGCTCCTGTCCCGCTTGCCTCACCATTGAGACGGCAGCGAGATACCCTAGGTAGTCTGGCGAGAACCCATTCTTCCGGTTAACTTTGCATTCAACAGCTTACGGAGTTCCCATTGATTGGGAACTTCGTTTCTGACTCAACTATTCATGAAAGTAACGATTTATAGTGACGGTGGAGCCGACCCCAATCCGGGCATTGGGGGGTGGGCGGCCATTCTTCAAGCTGGCAAACACGAAAAAGTCCTTACAGGCAATCATCCTAAGACGACCAACAATCGCATGGAGTTAACGGCCGCAATCGAAGCATTGAAGGCGTTAAAGCGCGAAAGCAAAGTAACTTTCCATGTCGATTCGGAATATGTGCGACGTGGAATTACCAGTTGGATCGATGGGTGGGTGGAGCGAGGCTGGAAGCGCAGCGATGGAACACCTCTTCCAAACGCCGATCTGTGGCAAGCACTGTGGCCACTCTCAAAACAGCATAAAATTGATTGGCAGTGGGTAAAGGGGCATTCAGGCGATCCAATGAACGAGCGCGTCGATCAGCTTGCCACGAAAGCACGGCTTGAAATCACACCGAAGTTAGAGCTAGACAACAGCATTCCTCGTATTTACATGCGGGCATCGTATCGCGGCAAGACCAATGTGGGGGGCTGGGGTCTTGTGCTAGAGTTCGAGGGTGAAACACGACAGTATAGCGGAAATGTGTCTAAGACGACCAATAATCGGATGGAAGTTTTGGCGGCGATAGAGGCTTTGTCACTCATTCCTCCCAATACATCGGTGCAGCTATTCACTATCTCGGATTATCTTTTTCAGGGGGCGACCCAGTGGATCATCGGGTGGCGGCGGCGCAATTGGCAAAAGAAAGATGGGGGGACTGTCTCAAATAAAGACCTCTGGCAAACGTTGGAAGGGCTGATGGACGAACGGCGTGTGCGCTGGGTTAATGCAAAGAATGCCAAGCTGGAAGGGATGGATGTTGCCGTGAAGCTGGCGAAAGAGGCATCGGCCGATTTCTAAAAAAGCTCGCTCACAATGCCGTGCGGCGCAGCCAAATCAACAGCACAAGCAAAACAACGAATAGCGTTGCCGATAGAATAAGCCAACTTTGTGTTGCGTTATCGGCCGAAACGACCGTTTCCCCTATCTCCCCCTCTTCGATCTGCTCTGTTTGTGTATTTGCCATTGTGCCGGCCGATGCAGTTACGGTTGATGATAAACGTACCTCCTCTGTTGGCAACATGATTTCTGGCGGGACAGGCGCGGCCTCTTCAAAGGCAGCTATGGTTGGCATCAAAGTCCGCGAGCTTGCATTATCGTTAGTCGCTATGTTAGTAGCATTTGAGTCTTCTGCCACTTCACCCGCTTCATCCATCATGACGCTTTCGGCCGCCATGTCTGAAGCGGCATCCGTCTCTATCGATTCAGCCATGACAGCCTCTTCTGCCTCGCCCGACATGCTGCTGTCAAATTCCGCATCATCAGAAGCTGGCTCTGCCTCATACGCCGCAGCATCTTGCGGGGCCTCGCGCACAATCTCGACAGCAACTGGCTCTGACATCGCTGTTTCTTGTGCGGCCTGATTATCGGGTAACAACGTCAGCGTCACCATGAAAATGAACACCAATGCAGCCATTGCTGTGGCAAAGCGCACGGCTGGATAAATCTGTGCGCCAAATGCAGAATCGGGCGCACCGTACAGAGCGGGGTCGAGCGTATAGTTACGCGGCGCACGCACCGTTGGAAGCGCGGTTAGCTGCTGTTTGACCGCTTGCAACGCGGTCACCTCAGCACGCAGCGTCTCGTCCTGTGCTAGTTGCGCCTCGAACTGGCGGCGTTGCTCGGCCGATAATCGACCATCCACATACGCCGTCACGCGCTCCTCTCGTTTAGTGTCGGCATCTTTCAGCCGTTCCCGAATCCAGTCAAACATGTTTTAATGCTACTTGCTAGTGGTCATTTTCGGTTGTGACTAGTTACTATCGACTAGCCACTATGCTCCTAACGATATTTCTGCGGCAAAAGTTCCCTGAATCCCATTAAGCAGTCCTGTAGCTTACGCCGCGCTCGATTGAGACGTGATTTAACGGTGCCGAGTGAGATGTCTAAAATTTCGGCGATGTCGTTATATTCATGTCCTTCTACATCGCAGAGAATAACGGCCGAACGCTGACCATCTGGCAAGCCGTCTATACAATGCTGGATAGCCGTCATCATCTCGCTCTCTGCGATACGGTCTTCCGGCGATTGGCTGTCGTCTTCTAAAAATTTGGGGGACTCGATCTCTTCTGTAATCGCGTCGATGGAGGGTTCGGGATGGCGTTTCTGTTTGCGAATCAGGTCGAGGCATTTATTGTTGACAATTCGCAGTAGCCAGCCCTTAAAGTTGCCATGCTTAAAGCGACGAATCGCTTTGTAGGCGGAAATAAAGGCTTTCTGGGTGGCATCATCGGCCGATGCGGGATCACCCATCATCCGCAGCGCATAGCCATAAACGGTGTCCTGATAATGCAAAACAAGCGTATTAAACGCCTGTACATTTCCCCGTTGTGCATCTGTAATCAGCGCAACTTCATCCATACGCTATAAGTATACCTACCTTCATGCGTTCTGCGACTAAATCAACAATTCCAAATATGGAAATAGTTGATAGCGTGGGGGATAGGTAAACAGCATCGTCTCTTCATCGGCGTACACGTATACGCCGTTTGCCTATCCCCTACCTTTAACAGTGGTTACCTGTGTCGAACGATATGGGCAGATGTACCACTCAAAAGGAGAAGCGCGGCAAACAAGACAACAAAGCTAGTTGCCGAGTGTGTGCTGATGTCGCGCAACGCAACGGCGGTTGGCACAACAACTGTCTCGGTTGTGTCGTACTCAACCTCATCCATATAGACATCTGTGCCGCCGAGTGCAAATTCAAATGGTTGAGCGGCGCGTGCATTTGTGGGGGTCATCGTCAAGACACCTTTGCCACTGCCATCTGTCGCCATGCTCACATCGACACCGCCGATTTGCTGGCCATCCAACTCAGCCATCGACTCGACCTCTTTCATTTCGCCATTGATTGTCAGATACATGCCGGGTTCAGCTTGACCAACGCGCACTGTTGCGGCGAGAATGACCGTTTCAACTGGGGCAAGGTTTGCCGAACGTGGACAGGTGAGGCAGCCTGTGTAACCAAGCGTCATCCGTGCGCCGACCTCTTGCAGGCGGAGGGCGAGTCCCTGATGGCCTGCTTGAGGGAATCGGCCGATTTGTGCCAACCCCGCTGCGCGACCGCTATCCTCAATCTCAATGCGCCAATCCAGCCCCTCAAATGATTGGCCCGGCGCGTACTCTTTTTCTTCCTGTTGCTCAAAGCTCGTTCCCGGCCGACGGGGGCAAACGTTGTCAATCCATAGCTCTTGACCACCGACTGTAAATGTATTGACATCGCCAAAGAGGTGTAGCTGCCCCATGTCGTTGCCAAGCCCGTTGACGACATGGACATACGTGCCACCGACATTCATGCCGTGTAGGTCAGAGAAATTATCGATATTGCGGAAATCTCCGTTGACCTCGACGTTGATGTTGCCACCGTATTCACCAAACTGCATTTTTAGCCCGTAGTTGAAGCGGTTTGGCAAGTTGAATCTGAGATTGATGTTGTTGACAGCCATCTCATGCCCATCGCCGCCTGAAATCGCCGCGAGCTGCACTTGGCTAGACCCACCACCAAACATGGTGCCATCACTCCAGACAAACTCTCTTGCCACAATTGGGACACCGACTGAGCTAAATGTGTCGCCTACAACATAGTTTGTGCCGAGCGTTAGGTCGTTGAAATGGACGCAAGGTTGACGGGGTGTCAGCTCTTTGCCGATGCAAATGTGGTCGATGTGGAACTCCTGACCACCGATCATAAACTCATGAATCGTCCCTTTTAAGGTCAGCGTTCCCTTGTCATTGCCATTGCCGCCCGTCACAGTGACGCTCACACCCCCGATGACGGCTCCGTTGATGTCTTGCATGTCATCGAAGTTGCGGAAGTCGCCGTTGATGCGGATGTTTAGATTGCCTCCATATTCGCCGAAGTGTAGGGTAATGTCTTCAACAGGGTTAGGGAGATGAAGCTGGACGTTTGCATTGTTGATGGTCAACTCTTGCCCGACGTGTCCCGCTTGATTGTTGCCGGTCACCTGCACTCGGCCGCTGTTTGTCCATTTTCCATCGCTCCATTGGAAGGGGCGAACGGTGTGCCAGTGCCCACTGTCCATAAAGGTGTCGCCAACAACGAACGTTTTGCCAAGCGCGAGCATTTCATAGTCGATGCAACAGTCGAGTGGGCAGATGTTGTCGATCCAGAACTCTTGTCCACCAATTCGCAGCGTGTCAACTTGACCAAGCAGGAAGAGCTTGCCGGTATCGGCCGAGTCCATTCGCACAATCACCCTCACACCACCAACCATCGTGCCATGCAAATCTCTCAAATGCCCCACATTTCGCAAGTCGCCATTGACCGCTAGATTGACGTTGCCGCCCAAGTCTGCAAAATCGAGCGAGAGGCCTTTCTCCCAGTCAAGTTTTGCAAAGAGCGTGATATTGTTTAGCTCCAACTCATTGCCACTGAAGAAGCCAGACGGATCGACTTCGGCAACGCCGTTATTGTTCATTGCGCCATCGGCCGATTGGAAAGGACGCAATTCAAACTGTTGTCCGTTCGAGATAAAGGTATCGCTCACAGAGTACTTATCGCCTCTGTTGAGGTCATCAAAGCGAATGCAATCATCCGTCGGTGGTGGCAGAGGTGGCAACAGTTCCCCAATGCAAACATGGTCGATGAAGAACTCTTGTCCACCAATGGCAAAGTCGTTGATGGTGCCTTCTAAAATCAGCACGCCGCGATCATTGCCAGAGCCACCAAACACCGTCACCTGCACACCGCCAATTGTCGCGCCGTCAATGTCCTTCATCAGGTTGAAGTTGGCAAAGTCGCCATTGATGCGGATGTTTAGATTGCCACCGTACTCACCAAAACGGAGGCTTAGATTTTTGACGGGGCTGCCAAAATCAAATTCGACGTTGGCGTTGTTGATGTTGAGTTCTTGTCCTAAATGTCCTGCTTGTCCACCATCGACGACGTTGACGCTGCCACCGCTAAAAACGGTTCCATCAGACCAGACAAATGGACGTACCGTGTGGTTAGCAATTTGGTCAAAGAAGGTGTCTCCAACGCTGTAGGATGCGTCGAGCGGCAAACTTTCGTACTCGACACAGCAGTCAAGTGGGCAAACGTTGTCAACCCATAGCTCCTGACCGCCGACCATAAACTCACGCACTTCGCCATAAATCATGACTCGGCCGCGATCCTGACCAAACCCTCTAAACACCTTGATGTGTGCGCCACCAATCGTTGCGCCATCGATGTCGGCAAAATTTTCTACATTGCGAAAATCGCCATTGACCATGATGTTGATGTTGCCACCATATTCACCAAACTGAAAGGCGAGGCCTTTCTCAAAGCGTCCATCGAGATCAAAGAGCAGGTTGACGTTGTTGAGTTCCATCTCGTTGAGGAAGCCAGCCGTTCGCACAGCGGGGAAATCGACCTCAGCGTAGTTTGCCGTCGTCGTGCCATCGGCCGCACGGAACGGGACAACCTTGATGTCAACACCCGCGCTATTAAAGGTGTCGCCATCCTGATATTGGGTTGCAGGGGTAAGATTGTCAAAGTGAACGCACTCTTGGAAGGGGCAAACCGTGTCAATCGCAAACTGTTGACCACCGATGCTAAACTGCGTGATCGGTGCGCCACTAATCTTGATAATCCCTTTTTCGTTGCCAGCACCACCACTTGTGACAAATACTTCGACAGTTGCACCGCCGATGACCATTCCATTCAGGCTGTTTACATCAGGCGTGACCACAGGGGTGACACCGTTGACGCGCAGATTGATGTCGCCTGCACCATAGCCATAGAGCAACGTGATGCCTGCGACCGTTCGGCCGAAATCAAAGTCTAAATTTACGTTGCTAACCGTCATATCCTGAGCATCGCCGGCCGCAAAGCCGCTGGTTGCGACGGTCGTTGTGCCATTGATGGCGGTGCCGGCCGAATCTCTAAATGGAAAGACGGTCACTTTCGCGCCGCCGTCAACAAAATCGTCGCCGACATTGTATGTCGTTCCCGCTCTTAAGCTTTCAAAACGAACACAGCCACCATGATAGGTAGATGGAGGAACAGTGGAAAAGGTAGCGTTTGAGGCTGTCGCACGCGGGGCAAACCATAGCCCCAGCAATATTATTAGTGTGCCTGCAAACCAAAACTTTTGTCTCTGTATGCTTAAAAACATCTGAATGTCTCCTTGTTGTCGCTGCTACTTCGGATGTGTACGTGCCGATGCACGTTATTTATATCAACGAGGCATAAATGGTTTTTCCAGCATGACCTAAAAATTTACGTTATCACACCCCCACATCATAAAACAGCTCTTGTCATACCTGCGAAGGCGAAATAACAATGCCATAATGATGTACGCAGTAGTTCGTCAGTACTAATAGGCGACGGCTTAAGCATAGACGTAAGCCCTGATTTCTATACTCGTCCTTAAATAACGTGTTTGAAGAAGGCTCTCCTACCTATTTCAGTAGGAGTGGTTACTTTTAGTTGTAGGTTCAAGGAGCAATCACTGTGCGTGTTAGATTTTGGGGTGTGCGTGGCACAATACCGAGTCCGGGAGCAGACACCGTGCGTGTCGGTGGCAATACTGCCTGTATTGACATTTTTACCTCCGATCAGCAGGTCATCATTCTGGACGCTGGCACAGGGATTCGACGACTTGGCAAACGACTGATGAAAGAGCATCCACATCGCATTATGGGGACGCTATTATTTACACATACTCATTGGGATCACATTCAGGGGTTTCCCTTTTTTGTGCCGGCCTTTGTGCGGAACAATCGCTTTGTGGTGATTGGGCAGAAGAGAATCGGCCGAAAACTAGAAACCGTCCTCGCGGGTCAAGTCATTCAGCCCTATCTTCCCTTTGGCTATCGTGCGCTCGAAGCGGATATCATCGTCAAAGAGATCAACGACAGCGAGATGATGGTGATCGGGGACGATACCACGGTTTTGGCGCATGAACTCGATCATCCCGGCGGCTGTCTCGGCTATCGTATCCAGAATCGCAACACTGTCTTTACCTACTGCACGGACACCACCCATCGCGGCGACACGCTCAATGAGAATGTTTTACGCCTCGCACAGGATGCCGATCTACTAGTGCATGATGCACAGTATTCGCCAGAGCAAAAGGCACTTTATCCAACGTATGGACACAGCAGTTGGGCCGATGCAGCCCTTGTCGCGGCCGAAGCAAATGTGAAAGCACTCGCGCTTTTCCACCACGACCCCGACGCATCTGACTCCGATCTTAGGTTTGCGCTGGCGCAAGCACGCAAAATTTTCCCCAACACGTTTGTGGCATGTGAGCGCATGGATCTCACGCTTCCGTTCGCGGGATCGTTGCCTAGTTGTTTGTAAAACGCAGTATTTGGTCAACCACAACCAAATACCAACCTACCGATTACTATTTTTGTTTGTATTGCCATTAAACAAATTGCCTCCCACTAAGAATGCTTTACAATTAGTGGCTGGCTGCGGTCGTATGTGAAGGTAGCAACGCTATCGTTCATGATGTACAGGTATTATGATGACTCAGTCGATTTTGGTTGTTGACGATGAACCAATGTCACGCAATCTTTTGCGTTTGATGTTGGTGCGGGCAAACTTTAACGTTTTTGAAGCTGAGGACGGTTTGGATGCGCTAAACAAATTAGCGGGAAGACGACCTGATCTGCTGATTTTAGACGTGATGATGCCCGGTTTGGACGGTCTTGCGGTTTGCCGCGAAGTGCGTTCTAATGTTGATATGTTTGGTTTGCCAATCATCATGTTGAGTGCGAAGACTGATTACGCCAGTATTCAACAGGGATTTGCAGCCGGTGCATCACAGTATTTGACAAAACCAATCTCGGCCGATGAACTGACTACCCATGTCCGCGCCATGTTAGAAAAAGTACCCGCTTAACAGCACGGAGGTTTTTTACATGAGTGAATTTGGCACAATTACCATACGCCGTATCATTTTGACTGTCATTTCATTAGCCGCTGGCATCATTGGTTGCTATCTATCTGTCTGGTATATCTTAGGCACAACGATGTCTGACTATGGCAATGTCTACATCTTCTTTACGATTCTATCAATTGCCTGTGGTGTAGCGGTTTGGCTTGACCACGAAAAGGTTCTAAATACAAAGATTTTGCCCCACTAAAGTTGCACGGGCTTTGCCCTGTTTGTTATGAGCAGACTTTGATCTGTTCAACAGCTATATGGCACAACTTATTGACGGCAAGGCAATTGCCACACAAATTCGCGCTGATGTGGCAATTTCGGTATCCACATTCACAGAGCAGACACGGTATGTCCCAACGTTAGCAACCGTGTTGGTGGGGGATGACGCGGGGTCGGCATATTATGTGCGCTCGAAGCATCGGGCCTGTAAAAAAGCGGGGATGCGCTCGGTGGGACATCAGCTCTCGGCCGACACAACCCAATCTGACCTCGAATCCCTCATCCAAACACTTAACGAAGACGATAGCATCGACGGGATCCTTGTCCAACTGCCCCTCCCCGACCATCTCAACGAACAGCGCATCATCGACCTTGTGGCAATCGAAAAAGATGTCGATGGATTCAACGTCCAGAATGTTGGCGCGTTGGCAATGCGTGGACGAGAACCGCGTTTCACGCCAGCCACCCCGCTGGGCATTATGCGTTTATTAGCAGAGACGGGCGTTGAGTTGACAGGGAAACATGTGGTGATGCTCGGCCGATCCAACCTCGTCGGAACCCCAACGGCACTACTGCTCGCAAACGCAAACGCGACCGTGACGCTGTGCCACAGCCATACGCGCAATCTCGCCAACCACACGCGCAGCGCGGACATCGTTATTACAGCCGTTGGTCAGCCCAATCTCATCACGGGTGACATGCTCAAGATGGGCTGCATCGTCATCGACGTGGCAATCTCTGAGGTTGCGGATGAGACAACCAAACGTGGCTATCGGCTGGTTGGCGATGTCAATTTTGAATCGGCCGAGAAAGTCGCCGCCCATATCACTCCTGTGCCCGGCGGCGTTGGGCCGATGACGATTGCAATGCTGTTAGTTAATACGCTCAAAGCAGCGCGACTGAGAAAAGGAATAAACAATGACTGAACGCAAAACGTACCCTGTCGAAATTGCCGGCATTAAGCGCGACCTGCCGCTTTTTGAAGTTGCGCCCGGTGTAACAATTGCCATCTTTAACATGTTGGGAGATACCCGCGTTGTGAAAGGGGCTTCGGCCGCCCTAGCTGAAAAGCTAGAAGCAACACCCGTTGACGTGATTGTGACGGCCGAGGCAAAGTCGATTCCACTAGCCTATGAGTTGAGTGCGCTGATGGGGCTGCCGTATGTCGTCCTGCGGAAAACCTACAAAAGCTACATGGGCGACTGTGTGAAAGCAACCACCCATTCAATCACGACGGGGGCCGAGCAGACACTACATCTCGACGAAAAGGATAAACTGCTTGTCGATGGCAACTATGTCGTGTTGGTCGATGATGTCGTTAGCACAGGCAGCACGTTGGAGGCAATGAAAGCTGTCGTTAACAAAGCGGGAGGGAAGGTCAGTCAGGTCGCGGCGGTCTTTACAGAAGGGGACAAAGATTGGTCAGAAGTTGTCGCGTTGGGGAATTTGCCTGTCTTCTTGAAATAGGACGAGCATTTCGTCACCATTTTTATATATCATCTAAGGCTCGCTAAGGCGGGCTTTTTGTTATGGCTCAAACCGAGCAAGACGCGCTCATAGATGAAGGGATTTGACATACACTCATAGGAGTTAGGTCGTGGTACTTTAGTCCTACTTCGTTGCCTCGTAAGTTTGAGTGTTAGATAGATTTTCTATTGTTGTATTTGAAACCAGCAAGATCGGTGGGACAACTGAACATTTAGTATCGGTAGGAGACGTAATGGTTCGTCATAAACTCAAACTCGTTCTTGGTTTGGCAATAGTGTTACTTAGCATCACATTGTCAGCAGCCCCTAAAACCTTTGCACAAAAAGAGACAGTACAACAGTCAATGATTGTCGTGGGTGACTCGGCCGATTCTGTTCAAGCCGCCACGCGCGCCGTCGGCGCAACGATCACACATGAGCTTGACGTGATCAACGCGGTCGCGGCGCAGTTAACGGAGGGACAGGCAATCGCGTTGGCGGCCGATCCGCGTGTGCAAGCATTACACACAAACGAAACGGCTTATACAAACCTCGCCATTCACACACAGCGCGACAACTTTTCTACTGTGGCGTACAACAACAACGACGGCACAGATGATTTCCATTCGGACTGGATAGAAGGAAAAGATGATAATAGCCCCAGCAGTGGCAACGTTGTGATTTGGTGGGGCGCGGCCTTCCTTAAGGGCGAAAACGTGCGTCTTCGTCGTCATGCCAACTTGGAAAACGCCATTGATGTGACACTTTCATTTGATTATGATCGCTATAGCTTTGATGATGACGACGATTATGTCGTCATTGAGGTTAAGTATGATGGTGACTGGATAGAGCTAGACCGCTTTGCCAATCGAGACGAGGGGTGGGGCGAAGATCATGCCAGCTATGACATCTCACAATACGTCAGCAATTCAACGCGCATCCGCTTTCGCACCTCAAAGCAGCTTGGTGAAAATGACACGTTCAAAGTGGACAACTTCCAAATTCGCTATCGGATTGACGATGGCAGCAGCACCGAAACGGTTGTGTTAGCTGACCTGTTTGACAAGCAAACATTTAATGGTAACAACGGAACGGGCGCATGGAGCAGTGAGTGGATTGAGGAAAACGATTTCGGCTCGGCGTATTTTGGTGATGTCGTCGTCTGGGATGGGAAACTGTGGATCAGTGGGTCAGATAATCGCGCACGGCGCATGGCTGACTTGAGCGACGCATCGGCCGCCACCCTTACCCTCTCCTATCAAAAGCTCACCGTCCAATATCCCAGCTATATTGACGGAAGCGACACATCAGACAGCGATCCCAGCGAAGTATACGTCACGCTAGATGTTTCGACTGACTACGGCGCGACGTGGGTAGAACTCGACCGCTTTGTGGATGATACGGCCGATTTCACAACATCAAGCTACGATCTCGCCGCTTTTGTCGGCAATGAGGTGATGCTGCGCTTTGCGACCTCTCAGCAAACGGTGCATGCAAATAAACTCAGCATCGACTTTGTGGAGATCGAATATGTGACAGACCAGCAAACAGTGGACGATAGCGACCCATTTGAAACACCTGTTTCAACGGTTGTTGAAGCGAACATGCTGCATGAAGCGGGTATTACAGGTGAAGGTGTGACTGTTGCCATCATCGACACGGGCTTTCTCGCCACATCTGCCCTGAACATGGGCGGCAATGGTTTGCTGCGTGTCTTGGCACAATATGATGCAGTTGCAGATGCAGGGGCATTGGTCAATGATGAAGCGAGCGTTATCAGCGATGATGATAGTGGTCATGGCGCACACATCACGAGCATTATTGCCAACTCGGCCCAAAATGCGACCGGTGAATTCTTGGGTATTGCGCCCGATGTTAACTTGATGCTGGTGAAGGCGTTCTCGGCCGATGGAGCCGCCAGCTATGCCGATGTCATCCGCGCTATTGACAAGGTGATTGAATACAAAGATTCGCTCAACATTCGCGTACTCAACCTCTCCTTCTACAGCACGCCACAGTCTCACTATTGGGAAGACCCCGTTGCCCAAGCCGTTATGCGGGCATGGGACGCTGGCATCGTCGTTGTGACAGGAGCGGGCAACACGGGGCCGAACCCGCTCTCGATTGGCGTGCCGGGCAACGTCCCCTATGTCATTACTGTTGGCGCGATTACGGACAATTACACACCCTTTGACACCAGCGATGACTACATTCCGCCCTTCTCATCTGCGGGGCCAACGTATGACGGCTTTGTGAAACCGGAGATTGTCGCACCCGGCGCACACGTTTTGGGCTTAGTCGGCCCCAGCAGCACGCTGGCTCAAGCCTATCCACAGTTTGCGCTTGCCAACAACTTCTTTAGTCTGTCTGGCACCTCGATGGCGACCGCTGTCACAAGCGGCATTGTCGCCCTCATGCTTGAGGCAGACCCAACGCTGTCACCCGACGACGTGAAATGTCGCCTGATTGACACCGCACGGACTGCCCTTGACGATCAGGGCAACCTCGCCTTCAGCATCTTCCAACAGGGAGCTGGCGTGGTCAATGCGTATGATGCGGTCAACAGCACGGCGAGTGGCTGTGCCAATGGCGGGTTGGATATTGCGGCCGATCTCAACGACACCGCCCACTTTATCGGCCCGGTTCAAGTCAACGCACAGGGTGACTTCATCATTCTGGACGAAAATAACAACGAAAACTTAGCTTGGGATGGGCTTTACGCCGAAACAAACGGCAGCTATCTCTGGTCTGGCGGCAGCTACCTTTGGTCTGGCGGTAGCTACCTTTGGTCTGGTGGCAGTTATCTCTGGTCTGGTGGCAGCTATCTCTGGTCTGGTGGCAGCTACCTCTGGTCTGGCGGCAGCTACCTCTGGTCTGGCGGTAGCTACCTCTGGTCTGGCACAGCGTTAGACCCTGCATTAGGCACTGCCTCGACATCGCTTATCTTAGAGTAGCAACGCCTGACGTTTTCCCAACACTTTATACTTAAAAATTTTCACCCCCAGACCCTCTCCGCAAGATAGGGGGTCGGGGGTGAAAGTTTTAGACGGATGTTAGAAGGTAAATTAAGCAGAGAAACGACGATATTCCCCCCCCTTTACACAATCTATCTATACATTGTGAGCGCTGTGGGGATGGGGCTAATCGGTTTGTCTGTTTGGCAGGTTGGGTCATTTCGGCCGATACACAATTTCCTTCTCTTGCTCGCCCTCATCATTTGTGTCCAGTTTTCTGCCCAATCATTGCCAGTATCGAAAAAAGCAGGCGTGACTTTTTCCGTTGCGACCGCTATCAATCTCGCCGTCATTCCACTTTATGGCCCTTATGCAGCCATTATTCTCGACGTTGTAAGCGTCACCTTTATTTGGCTCATCAAGCCCTTTGATGAAACAACTTGGAAGAAAAAGCTACCACAACTGACCTTCAATAACGGCATGACCGCTATTGCTAGCTTCATGGCAGGTCAATTCTTTGTCACTCTTGCAGGGCAAACAGACAGCCACAACGCATACATTACTCTACCAGTTTGGCTAATAACAGTGATCATTTACGATCAACTCAACTGGTGGCTTGTCATCATCATTCTGAAGCTACAACATGGCAAAACGTTTGGGGCTGTCCAAATGTGGCGCGATAATCGTTGGGCAACGGTCATCAACATTGGTATTGGCAGCATTGCGGGCGGTGTGCTTGTTTTAGCAACGGTCAACTTTGACTGGCTCGGCATCATCGTCTTTTTTCTGCCCATCGCATTGAGTGCCTATGCGTTTCATGTTTATGTTTCTCAAACGAGAGCACAAATGGCAAACATGGAGTCAATCATTGCGGAGCGGACACAAGAGCTTGCCCAACTCAACAGCGAAAAGGATGCGTTTCTCGCCCTTTTGACACACGATATGAAGTCGCCTCTGACCTCAATCGGCATGTACGCTGAGATGATGCGACGCAAACCCGACCTGATTCTGACCAAGCCACACACGATTGAAAATATCCTTCGCGCCCATGCAACGTTGACCGATCTCGTCAACAATATCGTCGACTTAGAAAAATTACAGAGTGGAGATTCGCTATCTATCGACCGCTCTCTATTTGACGTAGTAGATTTGACGGAGTATGTGGTAGAGATTTTGCAACCGCAAGCAGAGCAAAAACAAATTGCGCTGACCAATGATCTGGCAAACCAACCGATTCAGATAAATGCGGATCGCTTACAAATCGAGCGCATCTTGACAAATCTTGTGTCTAATGCGGTTAAATATACAAACGTAGGGGGTCGCATCACTGTGGAAGTCAAGCAGACAGATGATGACGTTTGCATCGCGGTACAGGACACAGGATACGGCATCCCTGAAGATGATTTGCCATTTATTTTTGACCGCTATCGACGTGTTGATAAACACCGTAACAAGGCGGTTGGGACTGGGTTGGGGCTAGCGATTGCAAAAGCGATTGCGGAAGGACATGGGGGAACGTTGGTGGCAGAATCGGCCGAAAACATCGGCAGCACGTTCACCCTCACTCTGCCTCTTCCATGACTCCGCTGTATTGATGTTAGAATAACGACGATTGTTGGAGATATTACAAAACCCTTGCGGCACGTAACATTGTCATCCCATACACCGTCTTACTCCCTGAACGTAAAAGGAATCACACAAATGGACACATCAATACCCGCCTCTAAAAACCAAACTTTTTTGCAAAAACATGGTCAGAAACTGATCGCCGCCGCATTTTGGGCAGCAATTGGCATTGCTTACATCGTCTATCTACAGGTCAATGATCTTTCAGTAGGTGACTCGTTCAGACAGATCACGGGCATCTTAACCCAGCCGATTCTCGGTCCCATCATCTACATTTTACTTTACGCCTTTCATCCAATCATCTTTTTCCCCGCGTCGATTTTGACCATTGCAGGGGGCGCGCTGTTTGGGTATTGGGGGATTTTGTGGGTGATTATTGGGGCGAACTCGGCCGCGATGGTTGCTTATACGGTCGGCCGATTTTTTGGTGGCAACCTGATCGCTGATGCGACGGAAGAGAAAAAACCCGGTGAACAGGGATTCGTCGAAAAATGGAAAACACGCCTGCAAGAGAATAGCTTTGAGACCGTTCTGACCATGCGCTTTATCTTTCTGCCCTACAATGTCGTCAATTATTTGTGTGGTTTCTTGAAAATTGACTGGAAGGCATTTCTGTTGGCAACTGCGCTTGGCTCAATTGCGGGAACCATCTCTTTTACATTGGCTGGTGTTTCTCTCGACATCAATGAAGTTATCGACGGCAAAGCCCCCAGCTTTGACTGGCGTGTGTTGGCTATCTCGGCCGTCATCTTTGCTATCAGCATGGGTATCTCGCGCTACTTCAAAAGTAAAGAGGAAGCGTAACAAACGTTTTGGTACATTGTAGCCGAGGTCTGTTCTCGGCTACGAACCTTTATTAGCTGCTACAGCTAATACATCTAAATTAAGTCTTGTCATATTTACGAAGGCAGATAGCCATTCTTCACAAACAAGACTGGATTCCCGCCTTTGCGGGAATGACAATGCCATTTACGCCACGATGACTTGATTACTCCCCTAATTCGCCCAAGTACATCCACAACGCAACCAGTTCATCATCCGTTTGACCGCTATACTCACGCCATGGCATTTCGGCCGACATTTCTGAGCCAGAAGGCGTGATGCCTGTACGAATCGCTGTGATGAAATCATCTTGGCTCCAGCTACCAATAGGCTCCAACGTAGGGCCTTGCGGTGCATCTGGGGCATCCGCGCCGAGCAAGTCTGCACCATGGCAGTCACGACATGCGCCCATGTGCGAGAGGTATTCGCCATACTCACTTGAAACGCCTACTGTCGCATCATTCCCTACATTTTCATGGTCAACCGCATTCACAGGCCAACTGCTCCACGCTAAATTGCCAAAAATGACGTTGCCGCCAACCATAAAACTGCGTTCTGTGACTGCATTTTCAACATCCGGAACCGTTTTGAAATAGGCAATTAAATCAGCTAAGTCACTGTCACTCATGTGAGCATATTGAGAGGAGGGCATTGCAACCAACGTACGCCCATCGCTGCCAACCCCATGTCGAATGGCGCGTGCCCAATCTTCGTCGCTATAGTCTGCGCCGAGACCTGTGGCAGTCAGATTTGGCGCAGGGACATAGCCTATTGGGGCTTCATCGATAAAAGGCTTGCCCTCAAAATTTTCGCCATGGCAACCCACGCAGGCAGAGACCGCATGGGCGATGTGTTGACCGTGTTCAGGGTCACCATCGGCCGACGAAACACTCACAACAGCCACTTCGGGCGCATTGTTGAGGCGATTGCGGCCGACCATAAACATCCCAATGCCCACAATCAAAATCAATCCTATCAAACTGCCTAAAATAATTCCGATCCACTTCAAAATGTGCTTCATGTTGTTCTCCTGTTTGTCAGACTACGTTTATAAAAATCGCGCTACTGCAAAAAAAGGTTAGATCAGGCAAGCGTAGAATTTTACTGTCTGATAACCTAGAAATACACATTCTGTTTCAGATGACTGCACGCTCGATAGTATAAGATATATGTTAACTTAATGCAATATGGAAATTGTGGAGATAGCGCAGATGACATTTGGTACCCAACTGCTCTGTGTTAGAATGGGGCAATGACGACGTTAAAGCCTGAACAAATCGCCCATGAGTAGTTGGCTAAAGATCGCCGATTCTCACTGGGACAACAACACGCTTGCGGCCGAAATAGACAAGCGCACGCAGCGGCGCAACGCTCAGTTTGGCGCACTTACCCCTGCCTTTCCCAAGATGAGTAATGATGGCCTGCACTTGCCGCCGGCGACCAAGCAGATCGCGCCACAGCTTTATCAGCAGTTGAAGGCGTTACAGGAGCGCGAGCCTGTTGAGACGGATATTTTGTTGGCGGAGTCGCCAGCGACGGGGATACCGATTATCGGCCGACTCTGGCGCACCCTGCGCCGCAACCTACATGAACTCGTTCTCTTTTACGTCAATCGCCTCGTGCGCGATCAAGCCCAGCGCGAAACCTTGATGCTCAATATCGTCAATGAGCTGACGCGCCTGACTGTCCAACAAGAGCAAGAGATTACACGCCTGCGTGAAGAGCTACGGGGGCGCGATGCAGCTTGACATCCTGCTCGAAGGTACAACACGTGGTGATGCGATTACCGATCAAGCCCTAGCCCAGCGTGATTGGTTACGCGCCAATGGCGTGCAGTCCGACCTGCTTGCCCGCTACATCCATCCATCGGCCGCCAACGATGTGCGCCCCTTCGCTCAATTTCGCGGCGCAAAGCGACCCGTCATCTATCATCACAGCATCGACTCGGAGGTCGGTGCAGCCCTCATTCAACGCGCCCAGCCGCTCATATTGGTCTATCACAACGTCACGCCCGCCCATTTTTTCAAAGGGATCGACCCCGTTTGGGAGATGAGGATGGTCAAGGGGCGCAAGCAGTTGGCGGCGTTGCGGCCACATGTGCGTTTGGCGTTTGCCGATTCAGCGGTCAATGCGGCCGAATTGCGTGAGCTTGGCTTTGTTGCGCCGGTTGTGTTGCCAATCCATGTTGAGAAAACACCGGATATTGAAATCAATCATCTGTTGGCGGAGAAATTGAAGAGACAGGACGCGGTTTTGTTTATCGGTCGATTTGCCCCCAACAAACGCCAAGCCGATCTCGTCAAGCTGTTCTACCATCTGCGGCGTGTCCGCCCCGCTGCCCACCTCTATCTCGTCGGCGACCCTTGGACAGTCGGCTATGCTCGCTGGACAGAGACACTCACCCATGAGCTTAATCTACACGATAGCGTCACCCAAACGGGCAAAGTCAGCAACCAAGATTTACAGACCTATCTGCGTTACAGTAAGCTCTACATTTCAATGAGCGAGCATGAGGGGTTTGGCAAACCCCTGATCGAAAGCATGTTGGCAGGATTGCCCATTTTGGCCTTTGCGGAACCCGGCGTGAGCGACACGCTCGGAGACGCTGGGATACAGTTTAGCGAGAAACGTTATCCTGAGTTAGCCGAGCTAGTCGATCTGCTTCTGTCTGACAAATCACTACGCGAAGGAATTGCGGCGCGACAGTTGGTGCGGGTCGAAAAATTTACGGCGAAAAACGTGCGAACACTATTTCTCAATACGTTGCGCTCCGCGAATTTTTTATGAAACTCAAGGTCGCCTTTGTCGTTCAGCGGTATGGCACAGAAGTCAACGGTGGCGCAGAGTTGTATGCCCGCTGGATGGCTGAACGACTGCTGCCATACGCGGACGTGACAGTGCTGACGACTCGCGCCATCGACTTCTACACATGGGCTGACCACTACCCTGACGGTGAGACGATTATCAACGGCGTGCGCGTTCAACGCTATGGCGTGGACAAACCGCGTAACTGGAAACGTTCCCAAAAACAGACGCGCAAGGTGCTGCTGCACGCGGCGACGCTGGCAGATGAAGAGACGTGGATGCGGGCGCAAGGCCCCTATTCAACTGCACTGCTTGCCGCAATCGAGCGACAGCGTGACGAGCTTGATCTGTTTGTTTTCTTTACCTACATCTACGCAACAACCTACTTCGGGCTGCCGCTCGTTGCAAAGAAGGCGATTTTGGTGCCGGCCGCGCACGAGGAGCCGACATTGGCGATGGGGTTATTTCGGCCGCTATTCACAACCCCACCCTTCATCATCTACCTAACTGAACAAGAACGCCGCTACGTTCACGCGCGGCTCGACAATCGGCAAGTCCCCAACCTCGTTGCCGGTATCGGCATTAACGCTCCCGCGCAAACCGACCCCAACCGCTTTCGCCGAAAATTTGACATCCAAGGTGAGTTTCTTTTTTATGTCGGCCGCATCGACCCCGCTAAAAATGTCCCTGCCTTGATCGCGGATTTTCTCGCCTATCAAGCGGCGACGGGGCGCGACCTAACACTCGTGTTGGCAGGAAAGTCACAGATTGAACTTCCCGATCATGTGCGAATTCGGCCGATTGGCTTTATATCTGAACAGGACAAGTTCGATGGTCTACGCGCCGCCACGGCGTTGGTCAACCCTTCGTTGTTTGAAAGTTTGTCGATTGTGCTGCTGGAGGCATGGCTGATGGGAACGCCCACGCTGGTCAACTCGCGTTGTAGTGTCCTGAAAGATCAGTCGCGGCGCAGCAATGGGGGATTGTGGTATGGGGGATCGGCCGAGTTCAACGCCACCCTCACCTATTTACTCGATCATCCAGCCGAACGCACCGCGTTGGGCAACAACGGACAGCAATTTGTCAAAGAGGCGTATGCTTGGGAGATCGTGCTGGCAAAATTTATGGCAGCATTTCAATTTGTGCTAGAGGCCGGCAACTGATAAAGTACGTCTGGCGCACCTTCCTCATTCCCCGATCCATCCCCAAACTCAATCGCCACAAAACCATGTTTCTCGTAGAAACGGCGAGCGATTTTGTTTTCTTGGAAGGTGTAGAGGCAAATCGGCCGAGTCAACCGCCCCAATGCCTCCTCCAGCAATACCGAGCCAAGCCCCTGCCCCATCCATTCGGGCGCGAGATAAAGATGGTCGATCCAAGCCTGCTCGCGCACTATCGTTGTACAGAAACCAACAATCTCGCCAGCTATCTCCGCAATCGTCGTGTGTAGTTTGGAGGCAACGACGTTTGCGACCCAGCCACGCACTTCATCGTCGGTATGAGCAAGCGGTGCAAAGGGTAGATATTGTTTGCGTGCGGCGAGATAGATGTCCGCCAGAGTGGCGGCATCTTGCTCAGTCGCTCTGCGAATGTGAATTTGTTGTGTCATGCGTCGATTGTATGAACAACAAAGTTGATTGACAACCGATTCCCGCACAATTTCGTTGTCACAATAGTGGTCAAGCGTCATGTCTGTGTCTGACGATGAGCTAAACTTGTTAGATGCAGCCCATATTAAGCAAACGCCTGAAAGCAGTGATCCAATTTCTGACCGGATGTGTGGTTGTTCTGCTACCTTAAACGTGTGCAAAAGTGTGCAACACGCGATAAGTACCTGCTTCAT